>NZ_JAUZVE010000046.1:0-58429 GCF_031844425.1 Microbacterium sp. ARD31 | reverse complement strand
CCGACTCCAGCGCCATGCCGACCTTCCGGGCGATCGCCGTCGCGTCGAGGATGAGCGCCACGGCGCCGTCGCCCATGATCGTGGCCCCGGCGTAGAGGGGCAGGTGGCGCAGCTGGTTGCCCAGCGGCTTCACCACGATCTCCTCGGTGTCGAGGATGTCGTCGACCACGAGGCCGTACTGCTGGTTGTCGGCCTGCAGCACCACGACGTACGTCGTCTCGCGCTCCACGGCGTCGAGGTCGAGCTGCTCGCGCAGGTCGACGAGCGGCAGCAGCCGCCCGCGCAGCCGGTAGACCGGGGCGCCGTGCACGTTCTCGATGGCGGCGGCCGCCTGGGCGGCGTCGAGCCGCACCAGCTCCAGCAGGTTGACCTGCGGGATGGCGAAGCGGTTCTGCGCGGCGGTCACGACCAGCGCGGGGATGATGGCGAGGGTCAGCGGGATCCGGATCCGGACGGTGGTGCCGCGGCCCGGGTCGCTGGACAGGTCGATGGACCCGCCGATGCGCTCGATGTTGGTCTTGACCACGTCCATCCCGACGCCGCGCCCGGAGACGTTGGTCAGGGCCGAGGCGGTCGAGAAGCCCGGCATGAAGATGAGCGAGGTGGCCTCGTGGTCGGTGAGGCGGTCCGCGGCCTCGCGGGTCATCAGCCCCTTGGAGACCACCTTCTCGCGGAGGCGGGCCGGGTGGATGCCAGCGCCGTCGTCGGTGATCTCGATGGTGACCTGGCCACCCTCGTGGAACGCGCGCAGCGTGAGCGTGCCCTCCGCGGGCTTGCCGGCGGCGACGCGGTCGGCCGCCGACTCGATGCCGTGGTCGATGCTGTTGCGCACCAGGTGGGTCAGCGGGTCGCGCACCGCCTCGAGGATGGTCTTGTCGAGCTCGGTCTCCCGGCCCACCATCTCCAGCTGCACGTTCTTGCCGAGCTGCATGGACAGGTCGCGCACGACGCGCGGCAGCTTGCTCCACAGCGTGTCGATCTGCTGCAGGCGCGTGCGCATGACGCCCTCCTGCAGCTCGCCCGCGACGAGGTTGAGCCGGTGGGTGGTGCGGGCCAGGTCGACGTCCTCGCGCGCCGCGGCGTTCTGCAGCATCTGGTTGCGGGTCAGCACCAGCTCGCCGACGAGGTTCATCAGCGAGTCGAGCAGCGTGACGTCCACGCGGATGGTGCTGTCGGCCACCGAGCGGCGTGCCTCGGTCGGCTCGGCGACGTCGGCGCGCTCCTCGGCGGCCGGCGCAGCCGCCGGCTCGGGCGCTGCCACGGCCAGCGTGACGACAGGAGCGGCGGCGGCCTCCTCGGTCACGACCTCGAGGGTCGGGGCGAGGTCGTCGTCCTCGGCCGGCAGCTCGGCGGGACCGTCGGGGCCGACCTCGATGGCGGCCTCGACTGCGGCAGGGAGCTCGGCAGGAGTCTCGGCAGGGGTCTCGGCCTCGACCGGGGCGCCGGCCGTCGTGGCGGCCGCGACCGGCTGCTCGCCCTCGAGCGCGGCGGTGAGCCGGGCGACGAGGTCGTCGTACGAGCGGTCGCCCTCGGCGCCGGTGGCCTCGATGTCGGTGAGCAGCGCGCGGACTGCGTCGACGACCTCCAGCAGGAGGCTGGTGAGGTCGGGCGTCAAGGTGAGGTCACCGTCGCGCAGGCGGGCCAGGAGGCTCTCGCCGACGTGGGTGACCGACTCCAGGACGGAGAAGGCGAGGAAGCCGCTCGTGCCCTTGATGGTGTGGATCGTGCGGAAGACGCTGGCCAGCAGCGCCGTGGACCCGGGGTCCTGCTCCAGTGCGACGAGGTCGCTGTCGAGCTGGTCGAGGTTCTCGTGACTCTCGACCAGGAACTCACCGATGATCTCGTCCAAGCCGTCCATGGCATCCACGCGCGTCTCCGTCTCTTCGCGTCCTGATGGATCCCCGATCGGCTCCTGGACCGGACACCTGAGCGATCGCGCGCCGATCGCACCGAACTGGCCCCGGCACCGGGTCCCGCCTGGTCACGACGGGCCATCCCCATGGCCCGTTCGGACCACTCGCCCGGCAAGGGAGCAGCCCCGCGGCGTGCGCCAGTTCGCCCGTTCGCCCGCGCGGGGCGCGCAACAGTGGTGGGATCGACAGGGCCGACCCCAGGGAGGAACCTCGTCATGCGCACGACCCGTACCGCCGCGGCACTCGTGGCCCTCACGACGCTGCTCAGCGGGTGCGGCGCCTGGGAGAGCTTCCGGATGAGCGACTTCGCCCAGGAGGACGGCAAGGCGATCGCCTCCGCCGCCGCGGAGGCGATGAGCGACGTCACCAGCATGCGCCTGACCGGTCAGGTCGTCGCCAAGGGCACCCAGATCCTGGTCGACCTGAGCATGGGCCCGCGCGGACGCTGCACCGGCACCCTCCGCACCGGAGGCAGCCACATGGCGGTCCGGCGGGTCGGGGACCGCGCGTGGATCAAGGGCGACGAGGGCCTCTACGCCAGCGTCTCCGACACCGTGCTGCCGGCGGCGGCCCTCACCCGGCTGAGCACCTCGTGGATTCCGGCGAACGACCGGCGGATCCTCGCCATGTGCGAGCTGGACGAGTACCTCGCGTCGTTCCGGGTGGTCCGCATGGCCGAGCGCAGCAACGGCGACGGGCCGGGCGGCAAGCAGCCGGGGCGGCGGGCCGGGCAGGACCGCGACGACGCCAGCGACGCCAGCGACGCCAGCGACGCCAGCGACGTGGTCGTCGAGGCGGAGGAGTCCCTCGACGGCGAGCGCGCCGTGCGGCTCAGCGCGGACACGGGCGAGGTGGTCTGGGTGCTCAGCGACGCCCCGCACTACGTCGTACGCGTGGAGTCCGCGGTCTTCAGCGACGGAGGCGCGCTCACGCTGTCGGAGTTCAACCGCGAGGTCCGCGTCGAGGTGCCGGACCGCAAGGACGTCTTCCGCCCGTAGGACGGCCGTCAGCCAGCCAGCCGTCAGTCGGACGGCAGCGGCGGGAAGTCGAGGCGTACGCGGGTGCCGGCGCCGAGCCGGGAGTCCAGCTCCACCGTGCCGCCGTGCCGCTGCATGATCTCCCGGACGATGCCCAGGCCGAGCCCGGTGCCGGGCCTGCGCAGGGCATCCTCGTTGGTCGAGCGGAACAGCGGTGAGAACAGCTCGGCCTGGTCCTCCGCCGAGATCCCGATGCCCTCGTCGCGGCAGGTGAAGGTGACACCGCCGTCGGCCGAGCGCGCCACGCTGAGCCAGACCTGGTCGCCGGCGTCGGAGTACTTCACCGCGTTGTCGACCAGGTTGGTCACTGCTCCGGCGATCTCGCGCGGGTCGCCCAGCACCCAGGCCTCGCCGGCGTCGACCAGCTCGCCGGTGAGGTGGAGCCTCACGCCCGCCCGGTCGGCGACCGCCGCCATCGAGCCGACGGTGCCCGTGACGACCGGTACCAGGTCCACCCGCGTCGTGGTCAGCGCGTGCTGCGGGTCGCTGATCCGCGACAGCAGCGAGAGTCCCTCGAGGAGGCCGCCGAGGCGGTCGGCGCCCCGCAGGATCGCCTCCGCCCGTCGGCGGTCGCGCTCGTCGACCTCGTCGTTGGTCGCGAGCAGCTCGGCGTTGGCGGCGATGACCGTCATCGGGTTGTTGATCTCGTGGGTGAGCACCTGCAGGAACTTGTGGCGCGCCTCCTCCAGCTGCCGCAGCTCGCCGAGCAGCTGCCGCTCGCGCTGGGTGGCGTGCGCGTTCGCGATGGCGCGGCCGAGGTCGTGGCCGAGCTCGAGCGCGGCGACGCCCTCACCGTCGGTCCAGCGCCGCGAGCCGGTCCGGCGGGCGAACAGCATCATCCCGAGGACGTCGTCGTCGACGCCGACCGGCGCGACGACGACCGTCTCGAGGTCGGCCTTGGCCAGCGCGACGGCGAACCAGTCGGCGTACGCCGCTGCGAGCTCGGCATCGCCCCACACGGCCTCCGGCTCGATGACCAGCACGCGCTGTCGGCCCCACGCGCGGGCGGCCGCCTGGTCGAGCGCCGTGCGGACCTCCGGTGCCATGCCCAGGCCGAGGTTGTCCGGGGCGTCGAGCTCGTCTGCCGTGTCGTCGGCCGGGTCGTCGACAGGGCGGTCGACAGGGTCGTCGGCCGGGTCGTCGGCCGGGTCCGCGCCGAAGACGTGGATCTCCAGCTCGTCGACCGACAGCGCGCCGAGCAGGGTGCTGCGCGCCTCGCGCAGCAGGTGGGCGACGTCGTGGCGCGCCGCGTCGGAGCGGGCCAGCCGGCGGGTCACCCGGATGACCCGCATGTGCTCGACGTACTCCTCGCGCTCGACGACGGCGACGACCGAGCGCCGCGTCATCGAGAGCTCGTCGTCGAGCTGCTGCAGGCGGGCCGCGTCGGGGCGGCGGAGGTCGTCGGGGACGTCGAGGTAGAGCAGGGCGCGCAGGTCGCCGCGCTCGTCGGTGATCTGCGCCGCCAGCATGTCGAGGGCGTGCCACGCGCCGGGGTCGTCGGTCTCGGGGACGTCGGGGACGACGACGTACCCCTGGAGCTGCTCGAGCGCGGGCGGGGAGAACCGCTCCTCCGGGATCCACACGAAGCTGCCGTGGGTCTCGCCGTCCGCGAAGGCGCGCAGCATGTCGCCGAGCCGGGACGCGGTGCCGAGTCGTTCCTCGGCGGCCATCTGGTCGCCGTGGATCGCCACGAACTCGAGCAGGCCCTGGGGTCGGACGACCTCGATGGCGCAGATGCCGAAGCCGGCGCGGCGCGCGGCATCACGGGCGAGCGCCTGCATCAGGTCGCGCGCCTCGTCGTCACCCCAGCTCAGGTCGCGGGTGCGACGATCATCTGTCCCTGCCTGCCCCATGGCGTCGTGCCTCCCCATCCGCCTCTTGATCGTAGGCAGCCGTGGGTGGCGGGCGCGGCCTTTCGTGGCCGAACCACCCGGTTGGGCCATCGCGACGGCGCCTCGGTCCTACCGCCCGTTGCGGCTGAAGTGCATGTAGTCCCGCGACCGGCTCCAGGCGCCGCCCCACTCCCAGCCGATCCGTGCGAAGGCAGCCACGACCGGGCCGTCGGCGGTCACCATGCCGGCGCGCACCCGGCGCCGGTCGAGGTAGGAGGAGGCGAGCTCGGGCAGCACGACGCGCCCCTTGGCGTACGGGTTCTGGAAGGTGTTCACGTCGATCGCGAGGCCGTAGGCGTGCTGCGAGAAGTACGTCGCCCCGGTGGAGGCCCGGCACACGAACGCACCGGTCCCGTTGCCGTCGCCGGTGGCCGGCGCGTCGGGGTCCCAGCGCCGCACGATGCCGACCTGCTCCTGGGGGAACCGCTCGCGGTAGAGCACCCCGAAGACGCGGGCGACGTCGCGGGCCACATCACGGTGGACCAGCAGCTCCCCGGTGTGGCGCCGGGCGTCGAAGCCCCAGAAGGTCAGGCGCACCCACGCGAGGTCGGTGGCGGCGACGGGGCAGCCGGGCCGCCAGCTCGACCGGCGCACGACGTGGCGCGGGGCCGGCGACACCACCCGGCTGGCGTACCCCGTGCCCGGCAGCATCGCGACCGTGTCGGGCAGCGTCCAGCGCCGGTGCCGCAGCGCAGGCGGGGTGGGCCGCACCCGCCCGTAGCCGGTCGTCGGGTCCTCGGGGAGCTCGCGCGTGCCGAGCCAGCGCGGGGGCACGCTGCCCCGGCCGGTGGCCGGCGCGGGCTGCGTGCCGTCGGTGCTCGCGACCACGGTCCGCGCCTCGGCAGGCACGGGCGGCACCGGCGCCAGGCTGACCGTCAGCAGCAGGTGCACCAGCGCGACGAGCAGACCGTCGACGGACACCCCCTCAACGTACGTCGGCAGGCGGGTCGAGCGGGAGCCGGACGACGAACGTGGTGCCCTCGCCGAGCACCGAGGAGGCCTCGACCTCGCCGTGGTGCAGCCGGGCCACCTGGTGGACGATCGCCAGGCCCAGGCCGGTGCCGGGCCGACTCCGCGCCTCCGGGTCGGCGGAGCGGAAGAACGGGGTGAAGACGTGGGCCAGCTCGTCCTCGTCGATCCCGATGCCGGTGTCGGCGCAGACCAGCCGAGCGCCCTCGCGCCCGTCCAGCGCGTCCGGCTCGAGCGTGAGGGTGACGCTGCCGCCTGCGGGGGTGTACTTGATCGCGTTGGCGACCAGGTTGACCACCATCCGCTGGATGCCGGAGCCCTCGCCGCGCACGACCAGCCCGTCGGTGACGCGGAGCCGGACGTCGACCTCGCCGGCGGCGGCCAGCGGGGCGAGGAACTCCACGCTCTCGCGCACGCAGGAGGACAGGTCGACCGGGGCGAACGCGGTCGCGCGGGCCGGGTCGCTCGCCGTGGCCAGGGCCATCAGGTCCTCGACCATGTCCTCGATGCGTCGTGCCGCGCGGTCCATCGCCTCGAGCGGACCGACCACCGCCTCGGGCAGGTCCTCCTCGCGGACCAGGTCGAGGTTGGTCCACAGCACGCTGAGCGGGTTGCGCAGCTCGTGGGCGAGCGTGTTGACCATGTCGCGGCGGTAGTCGTCGATGTCGCGCAGCTCGGCGTTGAGGCGCCGCTCGCGCTCCATCAGGCGGGCGTCGAAGACGGCGCCGGCCACGTCGGAGGCGACCGCCACCGCGGCGTTGATCTCGGAGTCGATCCAGCGCGGGCCGCCGGTCCTGCGGCCCAGGCCCATCGTGCCGAGGTACTCCTCCCCCATGCCGATCGGCACGAGGAGCCACGACCCCAGCCCGCGGCGCTCCATGATCGCCGCCATCACCTCGGGCGTGCGGACCGACGTCTCGGTCACGCCCCACGTCAGCATCGGCTCGACGATCAGGTGCCCGCGTCGCAGCCACACCCGACGCATGTGCTCCTCGAGGAAGGACAGGTACGGCTCGAGGGCCGGGGCCGGTGTGCCGACCAGCAGCACGTCGACGGAGTCGACCTCCATCGCTGCGACCATCGCGTCGGACAACTCCCGCAGGTAGTCGCCGACGCCCAGGTCGGGACGCACGCTCTGCAGTGCCGTACGGGCCTGGGCGACCATCCGGACCTGCTCGCCGTAGAGCTCGCTCTCGACGATGCTGACCACGGCGTCGAACATCACCTCGATCTCGGCGTTCATGGCCGTGACCGACTCCAGCGTCGGACGTCGCCCGGACAGCGGCTCGTCGAGGTAGAGGGTCGCGCGGAGCTCGCCGTCGGCGTTCTCTAGGAGCCGGACCATCCGGTCCTCGGCGTGCCAGCCGTCCTCGAGGTCGGTCTCGGGCAGGTCGGGGGTGTGGCCGTACTGGGCCATCCACTCCCGGGCGTCGTCGTCGACCCGCTCCTCGGGGATGTGCAGCCAGCCGTCGATCGGGATGCCGAACGCGACGATGTTGCGCAGCCGCAGCGGGGCCGCCTTGCCGAGCAGCTGGTCGCGGGCCGCCTGGCTCCCGGCGATCGCGACGAACTCGAGGTTGCCGTCCGAGCGCAACGCCTCGATCGCCGCGACCCGGTAGCCAGACCGGCGCGCGACCTCCTCGGCGACGGCGTGCAGGACCGCGCGTTGGGCCTCGCTGCCCCACGCCTCACCTCGTGGACGCGTCCACGTCGATCCGCTTGTCGTCACTCCTGCTCCCGTCCCCCGCAACGAGCCGGCGCGGGCGAGGTTACGTGGCATGTGATGGTCCGCGTGCGGATTCCGCACAACGTCTCGGCCTGTGGTGACTCGCGGGTAACATAGCCGCATGAAGCGTGAGATCTACGACGAGGACCACGAGGCCTTCCGCGCCTCGGTGAAGCAGTTCCTGGACCGCGAGGTCGTCCCGAACCTGGAGACCTACGCCGACAACCACGGGCTCGACCGCGACTTCTGGCTCGCGGCCGGCAAGCAGGGGTTCCTCGGCCTCGAGATCCCGGAGGAGCACGGCGGCTCCGAGGCCGGTGACTACCGCTTCAACGCCGTCCTCACCGAGGAGCTCGCCAAGGTAAACATGACCCTGCCGAGCTGCGTGGGCATCCACGCCGACATCACCGTGCCCTACCTCGTCCACCTCACCGACGACGCGCAGCGGGCGCGGTGGCTCCCGCAGTGCGCCACTGGCGAGATCGTCACCGCGATCGGCATGACCGAGCCGGGCGGCGGCTCCGACCTCGCGAACCTCAGGACCACCGCGGTGCGCGACGGCGACGACTGGATCATCAACGGCTCCAAGACCTTCATCACCAACGGCGGCTCCGCCGACCTCGTGCTGGTCGCCGCGCGCACCAGCCCGGAGAAGAAGGCCAAGGGCATCTCGCTGTTCGCCGTCGACACCTCGCTCGACGGCTTCAGCGTCGGCCGCGTGCTCGACAAGGTCGGTCAGGACGACTCCGACACCGCCGAGCTCTCCTTCGAGGACGTCCGCGTCAGCGGCGACGACCTCGTCGGCCCCCTCGACACCGGCTTCATCTCGATGATGCAGTTCCTGCCGCAGGAGCGCCTCGGCTCGGCCATCACCAACCTGGCCCACGCCAAGCAGATCCTCGAGGAGACCGTCCAGTACGCCAAGGACCGGCAGGCCTTCGGCCAGCCGATCGGCGCCTTCCAGAACACCCAGTTCCTGCTGGCCGACCTCGTCACCCGGGTCGACGTCACCCAGGCGTTCGTCGACCAGTGCGTCCTCGCGCACACCAGGAAGGAGCTGACCCCGGTCGACGCCGCGAAGGCGAAGTGGTGGACCTCGCAGGTCCAGAACGACGTCCTCGACCACTGCGTCCAGGTCCACGGTGGCTACGGCTTCATGAACGAGTACCGCGTGGCCCGCGCCTGGCGCGACGCGCGCGTGACCAAGATCTGGGCCGGGTCCAACGAGATCATGAAGATGCTGATCGGCCGCGACTTGGGCCTCTGACCATCATCCGGTGGTCGAGGTGCGAGGAGCGCCAGCGACATTTCGCTGGTCGAGGTGCGAGGAGCGCCAGCGACATTTCGCTGGTTGAGGTGCGAGGAGCGCCAGCGACGAGCCTCGAAACCACGCAGTCGGTGTGGTTTCGAGGCTCGCTGCGCTCGCACCTCAACCAGCGGAAGAGGGTGCGCTCGCACCTCAACCACCGGATGCAGCAGGCGGGAGGATGAGCCCCATGACGCGGATGTTCGTGGCGGTCGTCCCGCCGCCGGAGGTCGTCGAGCACCTCGACGAGTTCCTCGCCCCGCGCCGGGAGTCGGCGGCCTTCCGCTGGTCCGACCCGGCCCAGTGGCACCTCACGCTGGCCTTCGCCGAGGACGTGCCGGACCGCAGCATCGACGACCTCGACGAGCGGCTGGGTAGGGCGGCCGCCCGACGCCACGCGTTCGCGCTCCAGGTCGCCGGCGGCGGCGCGTTCCCCCACCCGGACCGGGCGAGGGTGCTCTTCGGTCGGCTCGACGCCAACGAGCCCGCCGCGACGGAGCTCGACCGGCTGGCGGCGGCGTGCCGCGCGGCGCTGTCGCGCGCCGGCGTGCGCGTCGACGGCCAGCGCTTCCGCCCGCACCTCACCCTCGGCCGCCTCGGCCACCCGGACAACGTCACCTCGTGGGTGCGGCTCCTCGACGCCTACCGCGGCCCGGAGTGGCTCGTCGACGAGGTCACGCTCGTGGCCTCGCACCTCGGCGAGGGTCCGCGTCGGCGTCCGCGCCACGAGGTGGTGGCGTCGTACGACCTCTCCCCCAGCGCGTCCGGGCCCCGCTGAGCCCAGCCTCACCTTCGTTGCGTGACCCGGACCGGCGGGGAAGTATCGGTGGGGTGAGCCTGGAGATCGGCACGGACGAGGACCCGCAGCACTTCCACGACGAGCTGGGCGACCACGTCGGGACCCGGCTGAACTGGCTGCGCGCCGCGGTGCTCGGCGCCAACGACGGCATCGTGTCCACCGCGGGCGTGGTGATGGGTGTCGCCGGCGCGACCGACGACAGCGGCGCGATCGTGATCGCCGGCATCGCCGCCCTCACCGCCGGCGCGCTCAGCATGGGCGCCGGGGAGTACGTCTCGGTCAGCACGCAGCGCGACTCGGAGAAGTCCCTGCTGCAGCTCGAAGCCATGGAGCTCGACCGCATGCCCCGGACGGAGGAGGGCGAGCTGGCGAAGATGTACGAGGACAAGGGCCTGACGCCCGAGACCGCCGAGAAGGTCGCGCGCGAGCTGACCGAGCACGACGCGCTGCGGGCCCACGCCGACATCGAGTTCGGCATCGACCCCGACAACCTCACCAACCCCTGGCACGCCGCCTGGGCCTCCATGCTCGCCTTCACCGTCGGCGCGCTGCTGCCGCTGCTCATCGTCGCCTTCGTCCCCGACGGCGTGCGGGTGCTCGTCACCGTGCTCACCGTGGCCGCAGCACTGGCGCTGACGGGCTTCGTCAGCGCGCGCATCGGCTACAGCCCTCGCGTCCCCGCCATGGTCCGCAACGTGTCCGGCGGGCTGCTGGCGATGGGCGTCACCTACCTCATCGGCATGCTCGCCGGCACGCAGGTCGGCTGACCGGACGCCGCTTCAGGGACGGCTCGACGCGGGTCCGGTGGACCCGCGCAGCACCAGCTCCGGCGCGAAGAGGTACTCGCGCGACGCCACCGGGTCGCCGCCGATCGCGTCGGCCAGCGCCGACACCGCGGTGCTGCCCATCTGGGCGACCGGCTGCCGCACCGTGGTGAGCGGCGGGTCCAGGAAGGCGACCAGCGGTGAGTCGTCGAAGCCGACCACCGACACGTCGCCCGGCACGCTGAGCCCCTCGGCGCGGGCCGCGCGGATGGCGCCGATCGCCATCATGTCGGAGCCGCAGACGATCGCGGTGGCACCCTGCTCGAGCAGCTGCCGCGTGGCCGCCGCCCCGCCCTCGACGGAGAAGATCGTCTCCGCGATCCAGCGGCGCGCCTCGCGCTCGCCGAGGTCGAGGTGCTGGCCGAGCGCGGCCACGAAGCCCTCGTGCTTGCGGGCCGAGGGCATGAAGCGGGCGGGGCCGATGGCCAGCCCGATGCGGCGGTGGCCCAGGTGGGCGAGGTGGGCGACTGCCAGCTCCATCGCGACCTGGTCGTCGGCGGAGATGAACGGCGCCTCCACCCCGTCGACGTACCCGTTGATGAACACCACGGGCAGCCCGCGCTCGAGCAGCGCCTGGTAGCGGCCGTGGTCGGCGCGGGTGTCGGCGTGCTTGCCGGAGACGAAGATGATGCCGGCGACGCCGTGGTCGAGGAGCGACTCGACGTACTCGTCCTCCGACAGGCTGCCGGGCGACTGCGTGCACAGCACCGGGGTGAACCGGCGGCGCGCCAGCGCGTCCTCGATGACCTGCGCGAAGGCGGGGAAGATGGGGTTCTCCAGCTCGGGCACGACGAGGCCGACGAGGCCGGCGCTGCGCTGCCGCAGCTGGGCGGGGCGCTCGTAGCCCAGCACGTCGAGGGCGGTGATCACCGCCTGGCGCGTGCTGTCGCTGACCCCGGGCTTGGAGTTGAGGACCCGGCTCACCGTGGCCTCGCTGACGCGTGCTTCGGCGGCGATCTGGGCCAGGGTTGCCATGCGCGGAATGAAAGCACCCTTGCAGCAGGGTTGCAAGGTCTTTCATTTCCTGCATGTCCTTGCTACGGTCCGGTGACCACCGTCACTGCGCCTCCCCCCAGGCGCGCACTCACTGGGAGAACCCATGCGTCGACTGAAGACCGGCTCCGCCGGCGTCGCCGTTGCCGCCCTCGCCCTCACGCTCGCCGCGTGCGGGAGCGACAGCGGCGACTCGGACAGCAACACCGACAACAGCGAGTCCAGCGGCTCCACCGACCTCAGCGCCGAGCTGACGTGGTGGGACACCTCGGACCCGGACAACGAGGCGCCGGCCTACGACGAGCTCATCAAGAAGTTCAACGAGGAGTACCCCGACGTCACGATCAAGCACGAGATCGTCCCGTTCGACCAGACGCAGAACAAGTTCAAGACCGCCGCCGAGGCCGACTCGGGCGCGCCCGACATCCTGCGCGCGGAGGTCGCCTGGACCCCCGAGTTCGCCTCACTGGGCTACCTCTACGCCCTCGACGGCACCGCCGCTCTCGAGAACAACTTCCTCGAGACCCCGCTCTCGAGCAACGAGTTCGACGGGAAGACCTACGGCGTCCCGCAGGTCACCGACACCCTCGGCCTGATGTACAACAAGGCCCTGTTCGAGAAGGCAGGACTCGACCCCGAGGCTCCGCCGACCACGTGGGACGAGGTCCGCGACGCCGCCAAGGCGCTCAAGAGCGAGGCCGGCGTCGACGGCATCTACATCAACTCCGGCGGCTACTTCCTGCTGCCGTTCCTCTACGGCGAGGGCGCCGACCTCGTCGACACCGACGCGCAGACGATCACCGTCAACAGCCCCGAGGCCGTCACGGGCATCGAGACCGCGCAGAGCCTCGTCGAGGACGGCTCGGCCGTGAAGCCGACCGCCAACGACCCCTACGGCACGATGATGACCCTGTTCAAGGAGCAGAAGGTCGGCATGATCATCAACGGCCCCTGGGAGGTCGCCGGCATCAGCGACGACCCGAAGTTCGGCGGCATCGAGAACCTCGGCGTCGCGCCCGTTCCCGCCGGCAGCGCCGGCCAGGGTGCCCCCGTCGGCGGCCACAACTACGTCGTCTACTCGGGCATGGACGACACCAAGGCCGAGGCCGCGGCGGCGTTCATCGCCTTCATGAGCTCCGCGGAGTCCGAGGCGTTCATCGCCGACGAGCTCGGCCTGCTGCCCGGCAACGCCGACGCCTACGACATGGTCACCAACGAGCGGGTGGCCCTGTGGGCCGACGCCATGGAGGTCGCCCAGCCGCGTCCGTGGATCCCCGAGGGCGGCCAGTTCTTCGCCGCGCTCGACACCATGGCGACCGAGGTCCTGATCCAGGACAAGCCGGTCCAGGGCGCCCTCGACAAGGCGGCCGACACCTACAAGAGCGACGTGGTCCCCGACTACTCGCTGCAGTGACACCCCGCTGACCCGCGGGGGCCGGGCCGGTCCCACCGGCCCGGTCCCCGCAGGCAGCACCGCTCGGCTCCACCCCCGGCTCCACCCCCGGCTCCACCCGAGCTCCCGGACGCCTCGACGCAAGGACCCCCTGGATGCGCAAGAGCTTCGACAAGCACTGGTACGCGTGGGCGATGGTGCTGCCCACCGTCGTCGTGCTCGGTGTGCTCGTCTTCTACCCGCTCGTGCAGGGCGTGTGGCAGTCGTTCACCAACCTCAACGAGTCCAACCAGCGCGACGAGATCTGCACCAAGGTGCTCGGTGGCGCCGAGACCTGCGAGCCCAACCCCGACGCCGCGAAGTTCGTCGGCCTCGACAACTACGTCGACATCCTCACCGGTGCGCAGGGCCACTTCTGGCTGCAGCTCTCCAACACCCTCGTGTGGACGATCGGCTGCGTGGTGCTGCACTTCGGCATCGGCCTCACGCTCGCGGTGATGCTCAACCGCACGTTCCGCGGCCGCGGGTTCTACCGCGTGGCGCTCATCCTCCCGTGGGCGGTGCCGTCGTTCGTGGCCGCCTTCGCCTGGCGCTTCATCTTCGACGAGCGCTTCGGTCTGGTGAACGGCGTGCTGCGGGCCGTCGGCATCGACCCGGTCTCGTGGTTCGAGCAGCGCTGGACCGCCCTCTTCACCGCCATCGTCGCCAACGTCTGGCTCGGCGTGCCGTTCATGATGGTCGCCCTCCTCGGCGGCCTGCAGTCGATCAACGGCGACCTCTACGAGGCGGCGGAGATGGACGGCGCGACACCCTGGCAGCGCTTCACCAACATCACGCTCCCCGGACTGCGACCGGTCAGCTCGACCGTGATCCTGCTCGGCACGATCTGGACCTTCAACATGTTCCCGATCATCTACTTCGTGACCCGCGGCCAGCCCGCGGGCGAGACCGAGATCCTCGTGACCGGCGCCTACCGTGCCGCCTTCGAGGGGATCCGCGACTACTCGCTCGCCGCGACCTACGGCGTGCTGATCTTGTCGATCCTCGTCGTCTACGCCGGCATCTACCGCCGCATGCTCGCCAAGCAGGGAGAGGTCTTCTGATGTCCGCCATGTCGTCCATGCCGCCCGCCGCCGTCGCCGCCGACCCGGCAGAGAGCGTCGCCACGACGCGCACCCGCCCGCCGCGGCAGCGGTCCCAGCGCTCGGTGCTGGCGAGCATCGGCCTGCACGCGACCTTGATCGTGGCGACCTTCTGCGCCCTGTTCCCGATCCTGTGGGTGGTGCTCAGCTCCATCAAGCCGCCCTCCGAGATCCGCCGGACCGAGATCCAGGTCTTCTCCAGCCCCACCCTGGACAACTACGAGCGGCTGCTGACCAGCACCGACTTCCCGACCTGGTTCCTGAACTCGGTCGTCGTCGCGGCGTTCACGATGGTCTTCGGCATCGCGATGTCGGCCACCGCCGGCTACGCCCTGAGCCGCTTCAACTTCCCGGGCAAGCGGGGCCTGATGTGGGTCTTCCTCCTGACCCAGATGTTCCCCGTCGCCATCCTGATCGTCCCGATCTACACGATCATGGCCAACCTCGGCCTCATCGACACCAAGCCGTCGCTGATCATCGCCTACTGCACCGTGGCGGTGCCGTTCTGTGCATGGATGCTGCGCGGCTACTTCGACACCATCCCCCGCGAGCTCGACGAGGCCGCCGCGCTCGACGGCCTGGGACCCTTCGCGACGTTCTGGCGCGTCGTCCTGCCGCTGGCGCGTCCGGGCATCGCGGTGACGGCGTTCTACACGTTCCTCACCGCGTGGGGCGAGGTGGCGTACGCCATCGCCTTCATGCAGGGCAGCGACCACTACACGCTCGGCGCCGGGCTGCAGACGTTCGTGCCGCAGTTCAGCCCGCGGTGGGACCTGCTCACCGCGGGCGCGGTGCTGATCACCGTGCCGGCCGCACTGGTGTTCTTCTTCGCCCAGAAGCACCTGGTGGCCGGGCTGACGGCCGGCGGCACCAAGGGCTGACCGGTCAGCCGAGGGCGGCGACGATCTCGTTGACCTTGTCCTTGGCGTCGCCGAACAGCATCTGGGTGTTCTCCTTGAAGAACAGCGGGTTCTGCACGCCGGCGTAGCCGGTGGCCATGGACCGCTTGAAGACGATGACCTCGCGGGCCTTCCACACCTCGATCACCGGCATGCCGGCGATCGGGGAGCCGGGCTCCTCCATGGCTGCCGGGTTGACGGTGTCGTTGGCGCCGATGACGAGGACGACGTCGGTGTCGGGGAGGTCGTCGTTGATCTCGTCCATCTCCAGCACGATGTCGTAGGGCACCTTCGCCTCGGCGAGCAGCACGTTCATGTGGCCCGGCAGGCGGCCGGCGACCGGGTGGATGCCGAAGCGGACCTCGACGCCCTTGGCGCGTAGCTTCTTGGTCATCTCCGCGACGGGGTACTGCGCCTGGGCGACCGCCATGCCGTAGCCGGGCGTGATCACGACCGACGAGGCGTGGGCGAGCAGGTCGGCGACGTCGTCGGCCTGGATCTCGCGGTGCTCGCCGTAGTCGCGCGCCTCGCCCGAGACGGCGCCGTCGGAGCCGAAGCCGCCCGCGATGACGCTGACGAAGGAGCGGTTCATCGCCCGGCACATGATGTAGCTGAGAATCGCACCGGACGAGCCCACGAGCGCGCCGGTGACGATCAGCAGGTTGTTGCCGAGCATGAAGCCCGCGGCCGCCGCCGCCCAGCCGGAGTAGCTGTTGAGCATCGAGACGACGACCGGCATGTCGCCACCGCCGATCGCGGCCACGAGGTGGAAGCCGAGCAGCAGCGCCAGCGCCGTCATGATCACCAGCGGCGCGATGGCGGGCCAGCCGTCGGCGACCATGAACCACACCATCAGGATCGCCGAGACGACCAGGATGGCGAGGTTGAGCAGGTGCCGACCCGGCAGCATCATCGGGGCGGACTTCATCCGTGCGCTGAGCTTGAGGTTGGCCACGATCGAGCCGGTGAAGGTGACGGCGCCGATGAAGACGCCGACGAAGATCTCGCCCGCGTGGACGGCGTCGGTGGCGATGCCGTGGAGCGACGCCGTCTCGATGTAGGTGTTGTAGCCGACGAGCACGGCGGCGAGGCCGACGAAGCTGTGCATCATCGCGATCAGCTCGGGCATGCCGGTCATCTCGACCCGCTGCGCGAGTCGGATGCCGATCGCGGCACCGATGCCCATCGTGACGAGGATGATCACCAGGCCGACGGCGACGGACGTGTCGTCGGGGACGTCGCCGAAGCGCTGCAGCACGAGCAGCAGGGTCGAGACCAGGGCGAGCGCCATGCCGGCCATTCCGAAGGCGTTGCCGCGCCGCGCGGTCTCGTGCTTGCTCAGGCCGGCGAGCGCGAGGATGAACAGCAGGGCCGCGAGGATGTAGGCGCCCGTGACGAACGAGACGAGGTTCGACTCCACACCGGTGTCCACGCGGGTCAGCCCTTCTGGAACATGTTGAGCATCCGCCGGGTGACGAGGAAGCCACCGAAGACGTTGATGCTGGCGAACAGGATGGCCACGCCCGCGATCACCTGGACCGCGGTGTCGTCGAGCGGCGCCTGCAGGATCGCGCCGACGACGATGATCCCGCTGATCGCGTTGGTGACGCTCATGAGCGGGGTGTGCAGCGCGTGGTGGACGTTGCCGATGACGTAGAAGCCGATGACGACGGCGAGCACGAAGACCGTGAGGCTCGGCAGGAAGTACGCCGGTGCCGAGGTCGCCAGCGCGAGGAAGAGCACGGCGGCGAGGCCGGCGGCGTACAGGCGGCGCCGGGGGTCGGGCGGCGCCGGGGGCTCCTTCTCCGCGGGCAGCACCTTCGTCTCCTCCGCCGGCGCGGCCGAGACCTGCACGGGCGGCGGCGGCCAGAGGGTCTCGCCCTCCCGGGTGACGGTGATGCCGCGCTGGATGACGTCGTCGAGGTCGAGCGTGAGCACGCCGTCCTTGCCGGGCGTCAGAAGCGTGAGGAGGTTGACGACGTTGGTGCCGTAGAGCTGGCTGGTCTGCGCGGCCAGCCGCCCGGCGAGGTCGGTGTAGCCCAGGACGGTCACCCCGTTGTCGGTGACGACCCGCTCGTCCTTGACGGTGGCCGCGACGTTGCCGCCGTTGGCGGCGGCCATGTCGACGACGACCGAGCCGGGCCGCATCGCGGCGACGGTCTCAGCGGTGACCAGCAGCGGCGCGGGCCGGCCGGGGATCAGCGCGGTCGTGATGACGATGTCGGCGGCGCGCGCCTCCTCGTCGTACATCGCCGCGGTGGCGGCCTCCTGCTCGGCGGTCATCTCCTTGGCGTAGCCGTCGGAGGAGACCTCCTGCTCCATGTCGACGGTGACGAACTCGGCGCCCATCGACTCGACCTGCTCGGCCACCTCGGGGCGTACGTCGAAGGCGCGCACGACCGCGCCCAGCGACCCGGCCGCGCCGATCGCGGCGAGGCCGGCGACGCCCGCGCCGACGACGAAGACCCGGGCGGGCGGCACCTTGCCGGCGGCGGTGACCTGGCCGGTGAAGAGCCGGCCGAACTCGTGGGCGGCCTCGATGACGGCGCGGTAGCCGGCGACGTTGGCCATCGAGGAGAGCACGTCCATCGACTGCGCGCGCGAGATGCGCGGCACGGCGTCCATCGCCAGGGCGGTGACGCCGGCGGCGGCCAGCCGCTCGACGAGCTCGGGGCTGCGGGCCGGGGCCATCAGGCTGACCACCGTCGCGCCACGACGCAGCCGGGCGACCTCGTCGTCGGTGGGAGCGTTGACCTTCACCACGACGTCGCTGCCCCACACCTCGTCGGCCGTGCCGAGCCGGACGCCCGCGTCGGCGAAGGCGGTGTCGGGCTGGTCGGCGGCCGCGCCGGCACCTGCCTCGACCACGACGTCGTACCCGAGTGCGGCGAGCTGGGACGCCGTCTTCGCCGTGGCGGCGACGAGCGTCTCGCCGGGTCGGGACTCGCGTGGGACGCCGATGCGCACTGGTGCCTCCTGGGTGGGCCGGGTGTGGGAATGGACCTCCGACGGCGTGCGGGCCGCGCACAACGTACCGAACGCGACCCCCTCGGCGCCGGTGTCTCAGGTGGCGCGCGTCACACGTGCGGCGCCTCGGAGTTGCGGTCGGGTCGGATGGGGTCGCTCTCGCCCCGTCGCGCCCCCACGGGTCAGTCGACGAGGACCACGTGGAGGGTCCGGGGGCCGTGGACGCCCTCGACCCGGTCGAGCTCGATGTCGCTGGTGGCGGACGGGCCGCTGACCCAGGTCGTGGGGCGGGCGGGGTCGAGCAGCGCGATCGCATCAGGCACGTCGGCCACGACCTGCGCCACGTCGACGATGCAGACGTGCCGGTCGGGCACGAGGCTGATGATCCGGCGGCCCTGCCCCGGGCCGTGGTCGAGCACGATCGTGCCGGTCTCCGCGATGCCCACCGCCGCCCGGGTGACGACAGCGTCGATCCGGTCGAGCTCGGCGGCGGTGAGGCCGTCGTCGACGACGGCGCCGGGCAGGTCGAGGTCGAGGCCCTCGGGCACCACGACCGTCGCCCCGTCCAGCACGCGGGCGACGGTCTCGCCGAGGTCGGCCGAGCCGGTCCGGGTCACGACGGCCCGGTAGTCCTCCACCCGCTCGACGAACAGCGCCACCAGGTCGCCCCGGTCGGGGGACCGAGGGGCCGGAGGTACGTCGACGGCGGGCGACACGCCGTCGAGCGCGGCGCGGACACGCCGCAGGATGTCGTCGCGGGCGCTGGTTTCGGGGTCCCCGCGGCGTTGTTCGACGGAGGAGCGAAGCGGGGGAGGAGAAGAACGTCGTGGGGTGTTACTCACTTCCGGCCCCCGTCGGTCCGCTCCCACCAGGCGCGGAAGGACTCCTCCGGCGGGGCGGGCAGGTCGCGGGCGCCGGTCCAGGCGGCCCCGGGCCCGGGCAGGCGACCGGCGGCCGCGCGCCCTCCGGGGAGCGACGTACGGGAGAAGCGGCCGAGGACCCGGCCGGCCAGCCCCGAGGCGCGCTCGGCGCGGGCCAGCCGCTTCGCGGACGAGAAGGTCCACGCCGCCGCCTTCATCGCCACCGCCTCCGCCAGATGTGGATTGCGCAGTGGGACCCGGTCCCCGCGGTGCGCGTCGACGACGGCCGCGCGCTGGTCGACCAGCACCGACGGGATGTCGATGCGGACCGGGCAGACCTCGAAGCAGGCGCCGCAGAGCGTGGAGGCGTACGGCAGCGACGCCGTCTGCTCGTCCGCGACCCCGCGGAGCAGCGGGTTGAGGATGGCGCCGATCGGACCGGGGTAGACCGAGCCGTAGGCGTGGCCGCCGACGCGCTCGTAGACCGGGCAGACGTTGAGGCAGGCCGAGCAGCGGATGCAGCGCAGCGCCTGACGCCCGACCTCGTCGGCGAGCGCGCGGGTGCGTCCGTTGTCGAGCAGGACCACGTGCACCTCCTGCGGGCCGTCGCCTGGCGTCATCCCCGACCACGTGGAGGTGTAGGGGTTCATCCGCTCGCCGGTCGACGAGCGGGGCAGCAGCCGCAGCATCGGGTCGAGGTCGGACCAGGTGGCCACGACCTTCTCGATGCCGACCACGCTGACGAGGACGTCCGGCAGCGTCAGGCACATCCGGCCGTTGCCCTCGGACTCGACCACGACGAGCGTGCCGGTGTCGGCGACGGCGAAGTTCGCGCCGCTGACGCCGACCTTCGCCCGCAGGAACTTCTCCCGCAGGTGCTCGCGGGCGGCCCCCGCGAGGACCGCGGGCTCGTCGGTCAGGTCGTCGGGTGCAGGTCGGCCGACGGCGGCCATGCGCCGGCGGAAGATCTCGCGCACCTCGGCCCGGTTGCGGTGGATGGCCGGCACGAGGATGTGCGACGGCAGGTCCTCACCGAGCTGCACGATCAGCTCGGCCAGGTCGGTCTCCCACGCCGCGATGCCCTCGGCCTCGAGCGCCTCGTTGAGGCCGATCTCCTGGGTGGCCATCGACTTCACCTTGACCACCTCGTCGGCGCCGTGGCGCTTCGCGACCGCAGCGACGATCGCGCAGGCCTCCTCGGCGTCGCGGGCCCAGTGCACGGTCGCGCCGGCACGGGTGAGCGAGGCCTCGAGGGTCTCGAGGTGCGTGGCGAGGTCGCGCAGCGCGGCCTCCTTCACCCCGGCGCCGGCCAGCCGCAGCTCCTCCCAGTCCTCCACCTCGGCGACCACGCGGGCCCGCTTGTCGCGGATCGTGTGCGTGGCGTGGGCGAGGTTGCGACGCAGCTGGGTGTCGCCGAGCGCCTTGCGCGCGGCGATCGGGAAGGCCGGCATGCCGACGAAGGTGCCGGTCATGGCAGGGTCTCCGCGCGCTCGCCGACCGCGGGTCCGCTGGACTCGCCCTCGGAGTCCTCGGTCGCGGCCAGGACCTCGGCCAGGTGCATCACGCGTACGCCGGCCCGCTGGCGCGACAGCATCCCCCCGATGTGCATCAGGCAGGAGTTGTCCCCCGCCACCAGCACCTCGGCGCCGGTGTCGCGGACGTGCCGCGCCTTGTCGGCACCCATCGCGATGGAGGTGTCGGCGTTCTTGACGGCGAACGTGCCGCCGAAGCCGCAGCACTCCTCGGCGTGCGGCAGGTCGACCAGCTCGATCCCGCGGACCGCCTCCAGCAGCCGCCGGGGCCGGTCACCGACGCCCAGCATGCGCAGGCTGTGGCAGGTCGGGTGGTAGGTCACCCGGTGCGGGAAGTAGGCGCCGACGTCGGTCACGCCGAGCACGTCGACGAGCAGCTCGGTGAGCTCGAACGTCCGCGGTGCGGTCTCCGCGACGGCGGCGACGAGGGCCGGGTCGCCCGAGCGCTCGGCGACGATCGCGTGCTGGTGGCGGGCGGACCCGGCGCACGAGCCGGACGGCGTGACGATCGCGTCGTAGCCGGCGAAGGCGTCGACGAACGTGCGCACGACCGGCACGGCCTCGTCGAGGTAGCCGGTGTTGACCATCGGTTGGCCGCAGCAGGTCTGGGCCGTCGGGAAGTCGACGTCGACGCCGAGCCGGCGCAGCAGCCGCACCACCGCCTTCCCCGTGTCGGGGAACATCGCGTCGTTGACGCAGGTGATCTGGAGGGCGACCTTCATCGATTCGCATCCTGCCACGCGCGCCCGCGCGGCTCGTGCCGGCGCAGGACCTGGGTGCGGGCCACCAGGGCACGCAGCTCGGCCAGCCCGCCGGACACCGCGCCTGCGGCCCGGCCCTGCACGAGCACGTTGCCCAGGGCGGTCGCCTCCACCGGACCGGCGACGACGGGCAGCCCCGAGCGGTCGGCGAGGGCCTGGCAGAGCAGGGCGTTCTGGCTGCCGCCGCCGACGACATGGACCTGGCGCACGGTCCGCCCCGCGAGCGTCGCGGCCGTCGCGAGGGCATCGGCGTACGCCGCGGCGAGGCTCTCCACGATGCTGCGCACCAGCGCGACGTCGTCGACGGGTGCCGCCACGTCGTGCTCGGCGCACCAGGCCGCGATCCGGCCGGGCATGTCGCCCGGCGGCACGAAGCGTGGGTCCTGCACGTCGAAGACCGGGACGGGGCCCGTGACGTCGGCGGCCGCCGCCAGCAGTGCTCCGAGGTCCTCGCGGCCCCACGTGCGGAGGGTCTCGCTGAGCAGCCAGGTGCCCATCACGTTGGTCAGGAACCGGACCGTCCCGTCGACGCCGCCCTCGTGGGTGAAGTTGGCGGTGCGGGCCGCCTCCGTCAGCACGGGCACGTCGAGCTCGAGGCCGACGAGGCCCCAGGTGCCCAGCGATACGTACGCCGACCCGTCCCCCATCATCGGTACGCCGACCACGGCGGAGGCCGTGTCGTGCGAGCCCACCGCCACGACGGGCAGCCCCGGCGCACCGACGGCCTCCTCGACCTCGGGCAGCAGGGTGCCGATCGTCGTGCCCGGGTCGACCAGGTCGGCGAGCAGCCCGCGCGGCAGGCCGAGGGTGGCGATGAGCTCCTCGTCCCAGGCGCCGGTCCGGACGTCGAGCAGGCCCGTCGTCGAGGCGTTGGTCCGCTCGGCGACCTCCGCGCCGGTGAGCCAGAACGCGAGCAGGTCGGGCACCAGCAGCACCCGGTCGGCCTCGGCCAGCCGCTCGTCGGCGGCGAGCTGGTAGACGGTGTTGAACGGGAGGTGCTGCAGGCCAGTGCGCGCATAGAGGTCCGCCTGCGAGATCCGCTCGTGCACGACCCGAGGGCCGACCTCGCCCCGTCGCTCGTCGCGGTAGTGGAACGGCTCCGCGAGGAGCCTGCCGCCGCGGAGCACGCCGTAGTCGACCGCCCACGAGTCGATGCCGACGCTGGCCAGGGCGCCGTCGACCGAGGCCACGGCGGCCCGCAGCCCGTCCAGGGCGTGCCGGTGGAGCGCGGAGACGTCCCAGCGCAGTCCGTCGTCGCCGACCACCGGTCCGTTCGCGAAGCGCGCCGCGGCCGTCAGCCGCAGGCGGTCGGGACCGACCTCGCCCAGCATCACCCGGCCGCTCGACGCCCCGAGGTCGACGGCCGCGACGTGGACGGGGCCGGCGCTCACCGCAGGAACGCCGCGGCCACGCCGGCGTCGACGGGGACGTGCAGGCCGGTGGTGTGGCTGAGCTGGTCGGAGCAGAGCACGAAGACCGCGTTGGCGATGTTGTCCGGGAGCACCTCGCGCTTGAGCAGCGTGCGCTGGGCGTAGAACTTCCCGAGGTCCTTCTCCTCCACGCCGTAGACCGCGGCACGCGACGCACCCCAGCCGCCGGCGAAGATGCCGGAGCCCTGGACGACCCCGTCCGGGTTCACGCCGTTGACCTTGATGCCGTGCTCGCCGAGCTCGGCGGCCAGCAGCCGGACCTGGTGGGCCTGGTCGGCCTTCGCCGCGCCGTACGCGACGTTGTTGGGGCCGGCGAAGATCGAGTTCTTCGAGGAGATGTAGACGATGTCGCCGCCGATGCCCTGCTCGATCATGGCCCTCGCCGCGGCCCTCGACACCAGGAACGAGCCCTTGGCCATCACGTCGTGCTGGAGGTCCCAGTCCTGCTCGGTGGTCTCCAGGAGCGAGCGCGACAGCGAGAGCCCGGCGTTGTTGACGACGAGGTCGACCCCGCCGAAGGCGAGGACCGTGGCGTCGACGGCGGCCTGCACGGCCGCGGCGTCCGAGACGTCGACCTGCACGCCGACCGCGACGTCGCTCGAGCCGATCTCGGCGGCCGCCGCCTGTGCCTTCTCCAGGGAGAGGTCGGCGATGACCACGCAGGCGCCCTCGGCCGCGAGCTTCCTGGCGGTCGCGAGGCCGATGCCCGACGCGGCGCCGGTGACGAGCGCGACCCGGGTGGCGAGCGGCTTGGGCTTCGGCATCCGCTGGAGCTTGGCCTCCTCGAGCGCCCAGTACTCGATGCGGAACTTCTCCGACTCGTCGATCGGGGCGTACGTCGAGAGGCCCTCGGCGCCGCGCATCACGTTGATCGCGTTGACGTAGAACTCGCCGGCGACCCGGGCGGTCTGCTTGTCCTTGCCGTAGCTGAACATGCCGATGCCCGGCACCAGGATGATCAGCGGGTCGGCGCCGCGCATGGCGGGCCACTCGCCGCCCAGCGCCTTCGCGTTGCGCTCGTAGTAGGACGCGTAGTCGGCGCGGTAGGCCTCGTGCAGCTCGGCGACGCGCGCGCGGACCTTGTCGAGCGGGGCGTCCGGGGCGAGGTCGAGCACCATCGGCTTGACCTTGGTCCGCAGGAAGTGGTCGGGGCACGACGTGCCGAGCGCGGCCAGGCGCGGGTGGTTCCTCGAGGCGAGGAAGTCGAGAACGACCCTGTCGTCGGTGAAGTGGCCGACCATCGGGCGGTCGGCGGACGCGACGCCGCGCAGCAGCGGGGCGATCTCCGCCGCACGGGCCCGCCGCCTGGCCGGCGACAGCGGCTCCCACTTCTTCACCCGGGCGCCGAACGGGACCTTCTTCGAGTGCTGCTTGATGTAGCGCTCCGCGGTGCGGATGATCCACAGCGAGTTCTTGCGGCTCTGCTCGCTGGTGTCACCCCAGGCGGTGATGCCGTGCCCGCCGAGGATGCAGCCGATGGCCTGTGGGTTCGCCTCCTTGATCGCGGCGATGTCGAGACCGAGCTGGAAACCCGGCCGGCGCCACGGCACCCACACCACCTTGTCGCCGAACACCTCGTGGGTCAGCTGCTCGCCGTCGGCGGCCGTCGCGATGGCGATGCCGGAGTCCGGGTGGAGGTGGTCGACGTGCGCGGCGTCGACGAGGCCGTGCATCGCGGTGTCGATCGACGGGGCGGCGCCGCCCTTGCCGTGCAGGCAGTAGTCGAACGCGGCGACCATCTCGTCCTCGCGCTCCACGCCGGGGTAGACGTCGACGAGCGACCGCATCCGGTCCAGGCGGAGCACCGCGAGCCCGGCCGGGGTCAAGGTGCCGAGGTCGCCACCGGACCCCTTCACCCACAGCAGCTCGACGTCCTCGCCGGTGACCGGGTCGGTGCCGGTCCCCTTGGCGGAGGTGTTGCCGCCGGCGTAGTTGGTGTTCTTGGGGTCGGCGCCCAGCGCGTTCGACCGGGCGACGAGCTCGGCGACGGTGGGGTGGGGGTCACTCACGGTGCGGGTTCCTTTTCTTCGGTGGTCGAGACGTCAGTTCCAGCCGGCCTGGGAGCCGCCGACGCGGTCGGCCTCGATCTGCTGCTGGTAGCCGGACTCGAGGTAGGCGCGCATCGGGTCGGCCGGCAGGCCACGCTCCTCGCGCCACGCCGCCAGGTCACGGCGTACGTCGGTGTAGAAGGCGTCCATGAAGACCTCGTTGGCGAGGAGCACGTCGCCGGAGGCGCGGGCCTCGTCCAGCGCCGCGGTGTCGAGCAGCAGGGCGCGAGCGGTCATCTCCTGGACGTTGAGCACAGAGCGGATCTGGCCGGGCACCTTGGCCTCGATGTTGTGGCACTGGTCGAGCATCAGGGCCACGTCGGAGCCGGGTCCGAAGCCGCCGCCGCGGACGACCTCGACGAGGATCCGGAACAGCTGGAACGGGTCGGCGGCGCCCACGATCAGGTCGTCGTCGGCGTAGAAGCGGCTGTTGAAGTCGAAGGAGCCGAGCTTCCCGAGCCGCAGCAGCTGGGCGACGATGAACTCGATGTTGGTGCCGGGCGCGTGGTGACCGGTGTCGAGGCAGACCATGGCCTTGTCGCCGAGTGCGGCGCAGTGGGCGTACGACGTGCCCCAGTCCGGCACGTCGGTGTGGTAGAACGCCGGCTCGAAGAACTTGTACTCCAGCACGAGCCGCTGGTCGTCGCCGAGCTGGTCGTAGATCGTGCGCAGCCCCTCGGCGAGCCAGTCCTGGCGGGCGCGGATGTCGCCCTGGCCGGGATAGTTGGTGCCGTCGGCGAGCCAGATCTTCAGGTCGCGCGAGCCGGTCTGGTGCATCACCTCGATGCAGTCGAGGTTGTGCTGCACCGCCTTGGCCCGGACGGCGGGGTCGGCGTGGGTGAGGCTGCCGAGCCGGTAGTCGTCGTCCTGGAAGGTGTTGGAGTTGATCGTGCCGAGCGTGACGCCCAGGTCGGAGGCGTACGACGCCAGCGCGGCGTAGTCGTCGACGAGGTCCCATGGGATGTGCAGGGCGACGGTCGGCGCGAGCCCGGTGAAGCGGTGCACCGCAGCCGCGTCGGCGATCTTCTCCTGCACGGTCCGCGGGGTGCCGGCGGAGCCGAACACCTTGAAGCGGGTGCCGGAGTTGCCATAGGCCCACGACGGCACCTCGATCGCGAGGTCGCCGAGCCGGTCGCTGATGTCGGGGAAGCTGGTGGTCATCACTGGTCCTGCGCAGTCTGGGTGTCGGTGGTGGCGAGGGCCGCGAGCTGGTCCTCGAGGTGGAAGACCTCGGTGAGCTGGCGGAAGCCCTGGTCGGGCGGGAGGTCGAGGTCCTCGAAGAAGTCGGCCATCTCGGCCTGCCAGCGGGCGTTGACCTCGGTGCGGGCCATGCCCTCCCGGGCGGCCGCGAGGTCGTCGGTCTCGAGGTAGCCGACGAGCAGGCCGTCGTCGCGGAGGAAGAGCGAGTAGTGGTGCCAGCCGGTGTCGTGCAGGGCCCGGAGCATGTCGGGCCAGACCGCGGCGTGGCGGCGGGCGTACTCCTCCATCCGGTCCGTGCGGACCTGGAGGGTGAAGCAGACGCGGTGCATCGCGGTCTCCTCCCTGACGGTGGTCTTGGGGTGGGGTCCCGCTGGTCGGGGAGGGTGGTGCGCCTCCCCGACCAGCGGAGCTGGGGGCGTCGATCAGAAGTCGAAGTCGCCGATGTTGTCCGCGTTGAAGGTGAACGGCTCGCCGAGGAGCACGGTGCCGTCGGCACCGACCTCGAACTCGCCGAGCTCGCCGGCCTCGAAGGTGTCACCCTCCTCGCCGGAGATGTCGCCGTTGACCAGCGCGGCCGCGGCGTAGGTCGCCAGGGCGCCGAGGTCACCCGGGTTCCACAGCGCGAAGGCCTCGACCGTGCCGTTCTCGACGTACTCCCGCATCTGGTTGGGGGTACCGAGGCCGGTCAGCGCGACCTTGCCCTTGTACTCGGAGTCCGAGAGGTAGCGCGCCGCGGCAGCGATGCCGACCGTGGTGGGCGAGATGATGCCCTTGAGGTCGGGGTGGTTCTGCAGCAGCGCCTCGGTCTGGTCGAAGGACTTCTGGTCCTCGTCGTCGCCGTAGACGGTGTCGACGAGCTCGATGTCGGCGTAGTCGGGGTTGTCCGCGAGCTCGGTCTCCATCATCTCGATCCACGCGTTCTGGTTGGTCGCGTTGGCCGAGGCGGACAGGATCGCGATCTCGCCGGAGCCGCCGATCTGCTCCGAGATGAGCTCGAGCTGCTTGGCGGCGATGCCCTCGGCAGTGGCCTGGTTGACGAACAGGTCGCGGCACTCCGGGCTCGTGTCCGCGTCGAAGGTGACGACCTTGACGTCGGCGCTGCGGGCCTCCTCGATCGCGTCGCAGAGGGCCTCGGGGTCGTTGGCCGACAGGATCAGCGCGTCCTGGCCCTGCTGCGCGACGGTGTTGATGTAGGACACCTGCGCGTCGGGGCTGGCGGTCTCGGGACCGACCTCCTCGATCGTGGCGCCGATCTCCTCCGCGGCTGCCTCGGCGCCGGCGGTGCTGGTGTCGAAGTAGGGGTTGCCGAGGTTCTTGGGCAGCATCGTGATGCTCAGCTCGCCGCCGCCCCCCTCACTGCCGCTGCCGGAGTCGCCGCCGTCGTCGCCGCCGCAGGCGGTGAGGGCCGCGGAGGCGGTGAGGATGATCGCAGCCAGAGCGATCGGCCGCCGGGTGTGGAACTTCATGCTGGTCTACCTTTCGTGTTCCGAGACGCCGGCGGGTGCGGCGTTCTGGACGGGGCGCGACCCCGGAGGGGTCGCCGTCTTGCGCGGGAGCCTCGAGGAGGTCCAGCCAAGGACGTTGGGGAGGATCACCGAGGCCACGAGCAGCAGGCCGACGATGATGTTGGTGACGTTGACCGTCACGCTCTCCAGGCGCAGCGCGCTGGAGATGACGCCGATCAGCACGACGCCGGCGAGCACGCCGTGCAGCCGGCCGCGGCCGCCGAAGATCGAGACCCCGCCCAGCAGCACGGCGGCGATGACCTGCAGCTCGTAGCCGGTGGCGTTGTCGCCGCGGGCGCTGCCGAACCGGAGGGTGAAGTAGATGCCGGCGAACGCCGAGACGACGCCCGACAGGACGAACAGGACCAGCTTCGTGCGCGCCACGTCGACGCCGGTGAAGTGCGCGGCCTCGTCGTTGAGGCCGATGTCGTAGACGCCGCGGCCGAACGTCGAGAAGTGCAGCAGGACGACGAAGCCCACGGCGAGGACGGCGAAGGGGATCATCACGAGCGGGATGCGGGTCTCGCCGATCGTGTCGGTGGCGAGATCGGCCCACTTCTCGGTGAAGTCGGTGACGGCCTTGGTGCCGAGCAGCCCGACCGCGATGCCACGGAAGAGCGCGAGCGTGCCGATGGTGACGGCGAGGGACGGCAGTCCGACGTAGGCGATGAGGAACCCGTTGAGGGCGCCGCACGCGAGCCCGGCGAGGAGGGCGAGCAGCGCGGCGGCCGGGACCGACATGCCGTTCTCGTGGAGCACGCCCAGCAGCACGCTGCTCAGTCCCATGATGCTGGCGACCGAGAGGTCGATCTCGCCCGTGATGATCACCAGCGTCATCGGCAGGGCGATGAGCAGGATCGGCGCGATGTCCTGCAGCAGGAACTTCAGGGTCAGCGGGCCGTCGAAGTTCGGCACGTTGGCGAGCGAGTAGAGGATCACCGCCACCGTCAGCGCGATGACCGCGGTCTCGCGGGTGAGCAGCACCCGCTGCCACAGCGGCGCGGAGAACGGCGCGTACGACCGGGCGGGGGCCTCGGGGGAGGACGTGGGGCTCATGTGTGGTCCCTCGATTCGGCGAGCTTGCGGGCCTGTCGGGCGGCGAGGACCCGGTCGAGGACGATCGCCCCGAGGATCAGCGCACCGACGACGGCGCGCTGCCAGAAGTCCTCGATGCCGAGGCTGGGCAGCGCCCGGTTGATGGTGACGAGGAGGAAGGCGCCGATCGCGGCCCCCCAGACGGTGCCGCTCCCGCCGAAGATCGCGATGCCGCCGATGACCGCGGCGGCGACGGCCTGGAGCTCGATGCCGCTGCCGACGCTGGAGCTGACGGTGCCGTAGCGGGCGGTGTAGAGGGCGCCGGCGAGCCCTGCCAGCGCGCCGCTGAGCACGAACGCGGCGAGCAGCCGGCGGCGTACGGGCAGTCCGTACAGCACGGCCGCGTCGGGGTCGGAACCGATCGCGTAGAGCTCGCGGCCGCCGCGCGCGGTGTGGAGGTAGTAGCCCACGGCGACGAGCACCACGAGCGCGATGATGGTCAGCACGGGTACGCCGACGACGGTGCGGGTGCCGAGGCGGAGGAACTCCCGCGGCAGGTCGCCGGCGTTGATCCGGTCGCTGCCCGCCCAGGTGAGCATGATGCCGCGGTAGATGTAGAGCGTGCCGAGGGTGATCACGAGCGCCGGGACGTTGCCGTAGGCGACCAGCACGCCGTTGACCAGGCCGAGGACGGCCCCGAGGGCCAGGCAGGCCGCGAGCACTGCGACGATCGGGATGCCCGGCTGCTCGATGAAGAGGCGGCCGGTGAGGTAGGCGGTCAGGGCCATCACCGACCCGACGGACAGGTCGACGTTGCGGGTGATGATGACCGCCGCCTGGCCGACGGCGAGCAGCAGGAGGAGCGAGGGGTTGAGCAGGAAGTTGCGCCACCCGTCGGCACTGAAGAGGAAGCTCTCGTTCTTCGTGGTGGCGAGGGCCACGACCGCGACGAGCACCAGGAAGATGGAGAGCTCGCGCGAGCGGAGCACCGTGGTCACGGCGCGCCGCGTGGGCGAGAGGCGGCTCGGCTCGACGAGGAGTGCCTCGCTGGTCGAGACCTCGGCGTCGGGGGTGTCCAGCTGTGGGGTGCTCATGCTGCGGGCTCCGGGTGGTGGGTGGCGGCGTGCATGACCGCCTCGGGGGTGGCGTCGGCGCGCCCGAGCTCGGCGGTGACCCGGCCCTCGCACAGCACGACGACGCGGTCGGCCATGCCGAGGACCTCGGGCAGCTCCGAGGAGATCATCAGGATGCCGAGGCCCTGGCCGGCGAGCTCGGAGAGCAGCCGGTGCACCTCGGCCTTGGTGCCGATGTCGATCCCGCGGGTGGGCTCGTCGATGATCAGCAGCTTGGGCCCGGTGGCCAGCCACTTGGCGATGACGACCTTCTGCTGGTTGCCACCGCTCATCGTGGTGGCGTGCATGTCGAGGGCGCTGGTCTTCACCTCGAGGCGTGACGCCCAGGGGGCGGTGGCCCGGTTCTCCATCGAGGTGGTGATCAGCCCGGCCCGGGCGATGCCGCGCCGGATGGCGCCGGCGACGTTGCGCGCGACCGAGGAGTCGATGACCAGGCCCTGCTTGCGGCGGTCCTCGGGGATGAACGCCATCCCGGCGCGGATCGCGGCGCGCGGGTCCTTCGCGCGCACCGGCTTGCCGGACACGCTGACCGAGCCGGCGTCGTAGGCGTCGACGCCGAAGACCGCGCGGGCGACCTCGCTCCGGCCGGCGCCGACGAGCCCGGCCAGGCCGACGATCTCGCCGGCGCGGACCTCCAGGTCGACGTCGTGGAAGACGCCGGCACGGCTGAGGCCACGGACCTCGAGGACGGTCTCGCCGATGGTGGCCGGTGTCTTGGGGAACAGCTCGCCGACCTCGCGGCCGACCATGAGGGCCACCAGCTGGTCGACGTCGGTGTCGTCGATGCGGAGGGTGTCGACGTACTCCCCGTCGCGCATCACCGTGACGGTGTCGGCGAGCGCGAAGACCTCGTCGAAGCGGTGGGAGATGAAGACCAGTGCGCGGCCCTCGTCGCGCAGGCTGCGGGCGACGGCGAAGAGGCGCTCGACCTCGACGCCGCTGAGCGCAGCGGTGGGCTCGTCCATGACCAGCAGGCGGGCGTCGAGGGAGATGGCCTTGGCGATCTCGATGATCTGCTGGTCGGCGATGGACAGGCCCTCGGCGGGACGGCGCGGGTCGATCCGCACGCCGAGACGGTCGAAGAGCCGCTCGGCCTCGGCGTACATCGCGTGGCGGTCGATGCGACGCCCGCGGGCCAGCGGCTGGCGCCCCATGAAGATGTTCTCGGTCACCGACAGGTCGGGGAAGAGCGTCGGCTCCTGGTAGATCACCGCGACCCCGGCCTGCTTGGACTCCGCCGTGCTGCCGAAGTCGACGGGCTCGCCGCCGAGGTCGAAGGTGCCCGCGTCGCGCCGGTGCACGCCGGCCACCACCTTCACGAGGGTGGACTTGCCGGCACCGTTCTCCCCGACGAGCGCGTGGATCGAGCCGGCCTCGACGCGCAGGCTGCCGGAGCGCAGGGCGACGACGGGGCCGAACGACTTGGAGACGTCGCGCAGCTCGAGCACCGGTGCGGCGGTGGTCATGTGGCTCCTCGGATTGAAAGGTTTCAACGCAAGGTAGGTGAGGGTCGTCACACGTGTCAACCCCCTGTCCCGGCATGTCGTTCGGTTTTGCAGGGGACCACGAAGGCATGCCGTAGGCTGCCCGCCACATCGTTTCAATCGCCGATCGAGGGAGCTGTGCCGTGCCGCGAGCCGCCTCGGTCAAGGACGTGGCCGCTCGCGCGGGGGTCTCCCTCGGCACGGTGAGCAACGTGCTGAACCGCCCCGACCGCGTCTCACCGGAGACCCGAGCGCGGGTGGAGCAGGCGATGCGCGACCTGGGGTTCGTGCGCAACGAGTCGGCCCGCCAGCTGCGCGCCGGTCGCAGCCGCACGCTGGCCTACGTGGTGCTCGACGTGCGCAACCCGTTCTTCACCGACGTCGCCGAGGGCGCCGAGCGGGCCGCGGAGGAGTCCGGGCTCTCGCTGTTCCTCTGCCACTCCGACAACCGCGCCTCACGCGAGGCCGACTACCTCGCCCACCTCGTCGAGCAGCGCGTGCAGGGCATCCTGGTCACACCGGTCGACCCGGCCGCCCCCGGGCTCGCAGAGGTACGCCGCAACGGCACGCCGCTGGTGATCGTGGACCGCACCCGCGAGGACGACAAGTTCTGCTCGGTGGCCGTCGACGACGTCCTCGGCGGCCGGCTGGCCGTCGAGCACCTCGTCGAGCGGGGCCACACCCGGGTCGCGTTCATCGGCGGTCCCGACAGCATCGGGCAGGTGCGCGACCGCCTCGAGGGCGCGCGCCGCGCCTGGGCCGACGCCGGCCTGCCCGCCGACCAGCTGACCGTGGTGCCCACGGCGGCGCTGACGGTGGTGGAGGGTCGCTCCGCCGGTGAGCGCGTCATGGGGCTGGCGGCGCGGCGCCGGCCGACGGCGGCCTTCTGCGCCAACGACCTGCTCGCGCTGGGGCTGCTCCAGCAGCTGAGCACCGCCGGGCTCGCGGTCCCCGGAGACCTGGCCATCGTCGGCTACGACGACATCGACTACGCCGGCGCCGCCGCCGTACCCCTCACCTCCGTGCGCCAGCCGCGCCAGGAGCTCGGCCGCCGGGCCGCCGAGCTCGTGCTCGACGAGGCGGAGAACCCCGCCCACCTCCACCAGCAGCTGGTCTTCACCCCCGAGCTCGTCGCCCGGCGCTCCACCCTCGGCTGAGGACCGGCCGGTCGGGGGCCTCGCGGGGACTAGTGGGCGACGCCGTAGAGCCGGTCGCCGGCGTCGCCGAGGCCGGGGACGATGTAGCCCTTGTCGTTGAGCTTCTGGTCGAGCGCGGCGGTCACGACGGTGACCGGGACGTCGAGCCCGTCGAGGCCCTTCTCGAGGTTGTCCACGCCCTCCGGCGCGGCCAGGAGGCAGATCGCGGTGATGTCGTCGGCGCCGCGGTCGGTGAGGAACTTGATGGCCGCGGCCAGCGTGCCGCCGGTGGCGAGCATCGGGTCGAGGACGTAGCACTGGCGCCCGGAGAGGTCCTCGGGGAGGCGCTCGGCGTACGTCGACGCCTCGAGGGTCTCCTCGTTGCGCACCATGCCGAGGAAGCCGACCTCGGCCGTCGGCAGCAGGCGCATCATCCCGTCGAGCATTCCGAGGCCGGCACGGAGGATCGGCACCACCATCGGCTTGGGCTGGGCGAGGTAGACGCCCGTGGTCGGGCCGACCGGGGTGGTGATCGGCTTCGGGTCGACGCGGACCTCGCGGGTCGCCTCGTAGGCCAGCAGGGTGACCAGCTCGTCGGTCAGCCGACGGAAGGTCGGGGAGTCGGTGTGCTCGTCGCGGAGGACGGTGAGCTTGTGGGAGACGAGGGGGTGGTTCACCACGTGCAGGCGCATGGGGGTCACCCTAGTGGTGCGCGTTGCCGCCCTACGAGTCCCAACAGGGTTGGCGAACCCCCGCGGTTCTGGGACATTGGTGACAGGCGCAGGTTGTCCGCAGACCGTGGGGAGGTCGCTCCATGTCCGAGCCGAACGGCGAGGTCGACTTCGCGATGGCCGCCTTCCGCGAGGACGGCGAGTGGCAGCTGCAGGACATCGCCTCGCCCGCGTTCGAGTCCATCGACTCCCTCAGCCACGCCCTCCGCCGGCTCTCGGGCGACGCCGGGGCCGTCGGCATGGTCGCGGTCGACGAGGACTTCTTCGTGCTCGTCCGCGTCGACGGCACCGAGACGCGCGTCCTGCTCAGCGACGTGACTGCCGCGGACGAGTGGGAGCTGGCCCAGTCGGCCATCGACTTCCTCGGCCTGCCGCCACCGGAGGACGACGACGTGGAGGTGCCCGCCGGCGACCTCGACCTGCTCGCCGACCTCGGCCTGCACGCGATCGACATGGGCGCCCTGCTCGACGACGTCGAGCTCTACCCCGACGAGATGCTCTCCGAGATCGCCCGCCAGCTCGGGTTCGGCAAGCTCTTCGACGACGCCGTGGGACTCACCTCGGCATGATCTGGGAAGCACCCATGCGCCTGGCCCTCGCCGAGGCGCGGGCCGCGCTCGCCGGTGACGACGTACCCGTGGGCGCGGTCGTCGTCGACGAGGCCGGCACCGTCATCGGCACCGGCCGCAACACCCGCGAGTCCCACGCCGACCCGACCGGCCACGCCGAGGTCGTCGCGCTGCGCGCCGCGGCCGCCGCGCGGGGCGAGTGGCGGCTGTCCGGGTGCACGCTGGTCGTGACCCTCGAGCCGTGCACGATGTGCGCCGGCGCCCTCGTGCTCGCCCGGGTGGACCGCCTGGTCTTCGGGGCGTACGACGACAAGCTCGGCGCGGTCGGCTCGCTCTGGGACGTGGTCCGCGACCGGCGGCTCAACCACCGTCCCGAGGTGGTCGCCGGCGTGCTGGCCGCCGAGTCGACGGCCCTCCTCGACGCCTTCTTCGCCTCCCACCGCGCGGAGCGGGCATGACTGACGTACGCCGCGCCACCGTCGACGACGCCGCGGTGCTCGCCCGGATGCTGTGGGACTTCAACACCGAGTTCGAGACCGAGACCGACGACGCCGACGTGCTGGAGGCACGCTTCGCGCGGCTGCTGCCGATGCCCGAGGTCGTGGCCGTCGTCGCGGAGGACGACGTCCCCGTCGGGTTCGCCCTGCTGACCCTGCGCCCGGCGATCTGGTTCGACGGGCCGGTCGCGCAGCTCGAAGAGCTGTACGTCGTCCCGGCGCTGCGCGACCGCGGGATCGGCACCCGGGTCCTCGACCTGGCGCGGCAGGTGGTCCGCGACGCCGGGGCGCCGGAGATGCACATCAACGTCGACGAGGTGGACACCGACACCCGGCGCTTCTACGAGCGGCACGGCTTCGTGAACATCGAGGAGGGCGAGGACTACCGCATGCTCTGCTACATCGGCCCGACGCTCACTGGGTGAGGTGCGCCGCTGGTTGAGGTGCGAGGAGCCGCCAGCCCCCCGCTGGTTGAGGTGCGAGGAGCGCCAGCCCCCCGCTGGTTGAGGTGCGAGGAGCGCCAGCGACGAGCCTCGAAACCTGCGGCGGATGGAGCGATGTGGTTTCGAGGCTCGCTGCGCTCGCACCTCAACCACCAAACCGCTGCGCTCGCACCTCAACCACCAAGGGGCTGCGCTCGCACCTCAACCACCAAACCGCTGCGCTCGCACCTCAACCACAAGGGGCTGCGCTCGACCACCTAGGTCGTGGTCGTGAACGCCGCGACCTCCTCGGCCAGGCACTCCTCGAGCGCGGCGAGGTCGGCGACCGCGCTGGCGTCGACGTTGACGCCGAGGCAGGCGGTGTCGGCGACGGTGACCAGGCAGGCGGTGAGCGCGGCGCCGGGCAGCGGCCCGAGGACGTACATCCCCCGGACCGCCGCGCCGGCCATGAAGCGTCGTCGGGGCGGACCGGGCAGCGTGAGCACGAAGGCGTCGGGGACCGCGGCGCTGCGCAGCGCGGAGGCACCGACGAAGGACGGCAGCCGGTTGACCACGGGCGCGGCCGCGTCGAGCACCGTCAGCGCCCGCTCGGTGTGCAGCGAGAGGACCTCGCCCCGCACCGCGGCCACCCGGTCGACTGGGTCGTCGATGGAGAGCGGGCCCGAGACGATCGCGCCGGCGAACCGGTTGCCCAGGTCGTCGGCCCGGTCGAGGGAGACGCGGACGCCGACCGGGATCTCGAGGACCGGGCTGTCGCGGCGCGCGTGGTAGCGCTGCAGCCCGCCGAGGACGATCGCGACCGCGGCGTCGTCGAGGGTGCCGCCGCCCAGCCGCGCGACCTCGCGGATCGGCTCGAGCGGCGCGTCGAAGGTGGAGAAGGTCCACGACCGGCCGGTGCGCGGACCGAGCTCCGGCGAGGCGGGCGCGGTCCGGGTGACGAGGCGGCGCACGGACGCGGCGTAGCGCAGCGCCGAGAAGGCGGCGGACTGCGGCCGCGCGGCCGCGTGGCCGAGGTTGCGCAGCGTCGTGGCGGCAGCCTCCGGCAGAGCCGCGAGGTCGGCCTGCAGCCCGGCGACCGCCAGCTGCACGGGATCGGCGGCGACCGCGGCGGCGTCGTCCGCGATCGGCTTGCGCGGGGTGTGGGAGCGCTTGCCGGACTGGAGCATCGAGAGCAGCTGCACCGTGCCGAGCGGGTCGGCGAGCGCGTGGTGGATCTTGAGGACGTACGCCGCCCCCTCCCCCACGCCCTCGAACAGCACGGCCTCCCACAGCGGCCGCGACCGGTCGAAGGGACGCAGCGCGATCTGGGCGGCGTGCGCCAGCACCTCGTCACGGTCGGCGACCCGTTCGCGGCGCAGGTGGTAGCCCAGGTCGAAGGTCGGGTCGTCGGCCCACGTGGGCGGTGCGGTGGGGACGACCGGGTCGACGACCCGCTGGCGCAGGCGGCGTACGAGCCGGGTGCCCCACTCGGTCGCGGCGACGAAGCGCTCCCAGTCGGGCGCGCGGTCGAGGTCGACGACCACCGTCGAGGTGGACGACTGCACGGGGTGCCGCTCGGCGCGCCACAGCAGCGTCTGCATCGGGGTGAGCTCGGACCCGGTGGACCAGGTGGCGGCGTCGCCCCAGCGCCGGAGGTCCTCGCTGGAGGTCATGACGGCCACCGCGCCAGCGTCGCCTCGAACTTCGCGTGCAGGGCCGCGATGCGCTCGCCCATCTGGTCGACCTCCCAGTCGGTCTCCGGCTCGAGGACGCACACGTCGACGACGCCGGGGTTGAGCACCAGCGAGCCGCGGCGCATCAGCTCGCCGGTGTTGCGGAGCACCACCGGCACGACCGGTACGCCGGCCTGCGCGGCCAGGTGGAACGCCCCCTTGCGGAACGGGCCCAGCACCGGCGTCGCCGACCGGGTGCCCTCGGGGAAGATCATCAGCGAGGTGCCGCCGCGGATCCGCTCGACGACGCCGTCGAGGGTGGCGCGGGCCGAGGCGGAGTCGGAGCGGTCGATGTAGGCGGGGTCGATCACGACCGACCCGACGACCGCCCTGGGGTCCCAGCGCGCCTCCTTCTTGGCCACGATGGTGAAGTCGCGCTCGAGCAGCCGGCCGAGCACGGGGATGTCGAGTGAGCTCTGGTGGTTGGCCACGAAGATCGCCGGCCGGTGGGTCCAGAGGCGCTCCTGGTGCAGCACCCGCATCGACACGCCCGCCACGGCCATCGGGACGTGCGTGGCCAGCTTGATCGCGAGGTTGCGTCCCTCGCGCAGGTCGCCGCGGGTCAGGCCGTAGCCGATGCCCGCCGCCACGCCCGCGTTCATCCCGGCGAGCGCGGCGAGCGTGCGGCCGGCGGCGAGCAGCGATCCGCCGACCGGGTCGGACAGGTCGAGCACCGGCCAGCCCAGCCGGTCGGCTGCGGACCGGAGGTCGCGGTGCGGGTTGAGCGCCGTCGGGTGGCCGACGGAGGACAGGAAGGCGACGTCCTCGTAGCCGTTGCCGTAGGCGTAGGACTGGGCGAGGTCGACGCCGTGCTCCCGGGCGAAGCGCCGTACGCCGGTGGCCTTGTGCCGGCCCCACAGCATCGGCCCGTCGGTGGCGCCGGTGAACTGCCCGTCGTCGACGACCAGCCGGGTGCAGACGAGGTGCTCGACGCCGAGGTCGCGGGCGACCGGCCCGATCTGGTAGCGGGTCGCCGCGGAGGCGATCGCGACGGTGTGGCCGGCGCGCTGGTGGGCCGCGACGAGCGCGCGGGACTCGCGGCGGATGGTGCCGGCGATCTTCGAGCGGAACAGCCGCTCGCCCAGGTCGGCGAAGGACTCCTCGGACACCCCGCGCATCGCGGCGAACGCCACGTGCGCGATGGCGGTGGGGTCGCCGCCGAGCTCGCCGTCGACGGCGGTCACCACGGTGCGCAGGAACTCCGCGGGCGAGACCTCGCGGCCACGGAGCCGGTCGCCGTAGAAGGTCGCGGCCGTGTAGCCGGCGACGAGCGTGCCGTCGAGGTCGAAGAAGGCGCCGACCTCTGGGCCCTGCGGCCCCGCCTCGATCGCCGCGACGGCCGCCTCGACGTCCGGCGAGAGTCCACTCATACGGGGTCCCCGTGGCGTCGGGGGGTGCTCACCGGCTCTCCTGCCGCTGCCGTGGCTCGGGCACCGACGGGCTGGGCTCACCGGCGATCTCGCCGATGATGTTGACCTGGCGCACGGAGTCGCGGAGCTCGGCGGCGAAGGCCTCGCGGGCGCTGCCCACGCCCTCGTGGCCCTCGAGCAGGCCACGGTGGCGCGCGAGCGCGAGGGCCGTGCGGAACAGCTCCAGCGACACCGACTCCTCGCTCGCGACCTTGCGCTGCAGCGCCCACTGCCGGCCGACCGCGAGCGAGTCGGCGAGCAGGTCGTCCTCGTCGACCGCGCTGTCGCCGCGGTCGGCGAGGCGGTCGGCGACCACGAGGTAGGCCTCGAGGAACGGCCGCAGGACCAGGTGGGAGAGGTGGGGCCGGGCGGACACCAGCAGCTCGCGCGCCCGGGCGGGCGTCATGCCGCCCCCGTCCTGCCCGACGTCCTCACCGACGAGCAGCTTCAGCTCCGTGCGCAGGTCGTCCTCGAAGCCGGCGCGGCCGGGGAAGAAGAACTCGAACTTGAGGAGGTCGCGCATCCGCTTCGCCTCCTCCCAGCCGACCTGGAGCTCGCCGCCCGGCGGCAGCTCGGCTCCCGGCTCCAGCTCGCTGACGGTCAGCAGGGCGAGCTCGCCGATCGCGCGCTCGACGAGGATGTGGATGACGGTGTTGCGGTAGAACGCGGCGACCAGGTGCTGGTCGTCGCCGATCTTCCAGACCGGCTCGGTCCCCCCGTCGTACGCCGTCAGGACGCCGCTGCGGGCCAGCTCGGCCAGCGCCCGGCGGATCGTCGCGCGGTCGCGCAGGTCGGCGGCCCCGGCCACCGGCCACCGCCGGGACTCGATGTAGGCGGCGAGCGGCTCGACGGTCTCGAGCACCTCGTCCATGGTCATGGCCCGGTCGGCGCCGAGCAGCGCGAGGCTCACGATGGCCGTCACCGTCACCGGTGTGGCCCGGTTGAGGCGGTGGGAGATGTCGAGCGCCACCCGCTCCACCGCCTGGTGGCCGGTGACGCCCTCGGCTGCGAGCTCGGCCATCCGCTCGCGCAGGGAGAACGGCTCGCCGACGGTGAGGTACGCGCGGCCGAGGCGGTTGCGCTGGAGCCGCGCGAAGCGCACCAGCCAGCGCCAGTCCTCCGGCGTCTTGCTGGCGCCGCGCGCCTCCTGGGTCATCAGGGAGACCTCGTGGAGCTGGTCGTAGACGACCGCCATCGGCACGACCTGCACGTCGGGGGCGTCCTCCCCCTCCACCGTGTCGGTCAGGTACTTCAGGATGCCGTGGACCGGCGGCCTGAGCTTGCCCGTGCGGGTGCGGCCGCCCTCGATCGACCACGCGAGGTTGCGCTTGTTGACCACCATCTGGCGGATGTAGGAGCGCAGCGCCAGCCGGTAGACCGGGATCTCCTGGGTCGAGCGGCGGATGAAGATCAGGCCGGTCCGGCTGGCCACGGAGCCGATCACCGGGAGGTTCAGGTTGGCGCCGCCGAAGGTGTAGGTCGGCGAGAACCGCCGCGCCATCAGCGCGTTGGGGATGACCATGCCGTCGAGGTAGGACCGGTGGCTGAACGCCAGCGCCAGGCTGTGGTCGCGGTCGACCCGCCGCAGCTGCTGCATGTCGTCCTCGTCGACCAGGACGTCGTACGCCCGGAGGAACCACTCGCCCATCCGGGCCCATCCCTGGGAGGCGCGGTCGTCGTGGGCGGCGGCCATCTCGTGGAGGTAGCCCTTGACCTCGTCCCAGACCTCCTCCTCCGGGCGGCCCTGCTCCTCGGCCGCCGCGGCGACCGCGCGCTGGAAGCGCTTGTCGTGCAGCAGCTCGGTGACCTCGCGCGGCGGCGCGGCCGGCAGCCGCTCCCCCACGCTCCTCGGCAGGGCGGCGCGGGCGAGGTCCCGGGCACGTCGGACGGCGGCCACAGCACCCTCCTTCCCGCACGCGCCGCGGCGCGAGCACAGGCGTGCGCCGAAAGGTACCGCCGTACGCGCCCGCCCGCCACGGCCAGCGGAGGATTCGCGGGACGCCGCCGGTTTTCGGCTCGCGCCCACCCTCCGGTAACGTTCGGCGCGGTGACGTGTCCGAGCGGCCTAAGGAGAACGCCTCGAAAGCGTTTGTGGGCGCAAGTCCACCGAGGGTTCAAATCCCTCCGTCACCGCCAGCCGATCAGGCCGGCCCCAGCGGGCCGGCCTGATCGCCATTTCGGGCGGTTCGGGTTCGCGGACCGGTCAGGCGGCGCGGCGGCCGAAGCGGCGCACGCGGGCGCGCAGCGCGCTCGGCTGGGTGCCGAAGCGGGGCAGCGGGAGCAGGTGGGTGAGGCCCTCGCGCTCGGCCATCAGCTGGACGGCCTCGTCCTCGTAGGCCTGGGCATAACCCTCGGCGGCGGCGATGTCGTCGGCGGCGATCGCGGCCTCGATCATGCGGGCGTAGTGGGCGTGGAGCTCGTCGAGCTCGTCGATCAGACGCATGTCGCTCTCCTCTGATGGGTGTCGGAAGTGCGTCGGTACGTCCAGTGTCCCGAACTTCTTGGAACGATCCAATCCCTGGCGGGTGTGATCTTCGACCACTGGCCGTACGACGCTCAGGCCGGGTCGGTGACGTCCGCGACCTGCGCGTCGAAGTGGGCGATCACGTCGTCCGCCGCCAGCGTGGCGGCGACGCCGTGCGCACCCGCACCGATGGACACGGTCCGCCCGACGAGGCGCTCGTCAGCGAGGACCGGCAGACCGCCCTCGGCACCGAACGGCGTGATCGTGCCGCGCTCGTAGCCGGTCACCGCGCGGGCCGCCTCCGCGTCGGGCATGGAGATCCGGTTGACGCCGAGCAGCGCGCGCACCTTGGGCCACGAGATCTGGCGGTCTCCCGGCACGAGCACCAGCAGGTGGTCGCCCTCACCACGACGCACGACCATCGTCTTCACCATCGCCGACGGGTCCACCCCGCGCGCGGCCGCCGCCTCGGCCAGCGAGCCGACGCGGCCGTGCCGGGTCACGGTGTGCTCGATCCCGGACGCGGCCAGCGCGCGGGTCGCCGGGGTGTCCTCGTCCATGCCCGCGAGCCTACGACCGTCATGATGTCCCTGTGACCGATCGCCGACCCGTGCTCACCTGGCTGACCGACATGGACGGCGTCCTCGTGCGCGAGGAGGACCCGATCCCGGGCGCCAAGGAGTTCATCGCCGCCCTGCGCGAGCGCGACATCCCGTTCCTGGTGCTCACCAACAACTCGATCTTCACCCCGCGCGACCTGCGGGTCCGGCTGCTGCGCAGCAGCGGCATCGACGTGCCGGAGGACCGCATCTGGACCTCCGCCCTGGCGACCGCGCAGTTCCTCGACGAGCAGCGCCCGGGCGGATCGGCGTACGTCGTCGGCGAGTCGGGGCTCACCCAGGCGATCCACGACGTGGGCTACGTGATGACCGACCAGGACCCCGACTACGTCGTGCTCGGCGAGACCCGGACGTACTCCTTCGAGGCGATCACGCGGGCGATCCGCCTCGTCGGCGCGGGCGCCCGCTTCATCGCGACCAACCCCGACCCCAACGGTCCGAGCGCCGCGGGGATGCTGCCGGCGACCGGGTCGGTGGCGGCGCTGATCAGCACCGCGACGGGGCGCCAGCCGTACTTCATCGGCAAGCCCAACCCGCTCATGATGCGCAGCGCCCTCAACCGGCTCGAGGCCCACTCCGAGACGACGGTGATGATCGGCGACCGGATGGACACCGACATCATCAGCGGGCTCGAGGCCGGCCTGCGCACGATCCTCGTCGCCACCGGGGCCACCGCGTTGCACGAGGTCGAGAACTACCCCTACCGCCCGACCCGCGTCGTCGACTCGATCGCCGACGTGGTGGGGCTGGTGGGCGAGCTGTTCCGCCCCGACGAGGCCTGAGCCCCTCAGGCGGCGAGCGCCAGGCCGATGACGATGCCGGCGAGGGCGCAGGCGCCGAGCGTGCGCAGCACCGACCAGCCGCGCCACATGAGGAGCAGGAAGCCGAGCGCCGCGACCGAGGCGGCGGCCCAGTCGAGCGACACCAGGTGCGGGTACTCCACGTCCAGCCAGCCCGTGGTCCAGCGCCCCGTGTCCTCGAAGAGCGTGTGCAGCGTGAAGAACACCGCGAGGCTCGCGATCACGCCGACGACCGCAGCGGTGATCCCGGCCAGCGCGGCGGCGAGGTCGCGGTTGCCGCGGAGGCGCTCGACGTACGGCGCCCCGAGCAGGATGGCCAGGAAGCACGGGACGAACGTCACCCAGGTCGTCAGCAGCGCGGCGAGCACGGCGGCGACCCACGGGTCGAGGTCACCGGGCGCGCGGTAGGCGCCCACGAAGGCGACAAACTGCACGACCATGATGAGCGGCCCGGGCGTGGTCTCGGCCAGCGCGAGCCCACGCACCATCTCGCCGGGCAGCAGCCAGTGGTGGACCTCCACGGCCTGCTGGGCGACGTAGGCGAGCACGGCGTACGCGCCACCGAACGTCACCACGGCAGCGCCGGAGAAGAACAGCCCCTGGTCGACGAAGATGCTCGACCGGCCCATGAGCAGCGCCGCGGCCGCCACGGGTGCGGCCCAGGCCGTCAGCCCGATCGCGAGGGTCAGCGCCGCCCGACGGCCCGAGGGTCGCTCGGCGTGGAGCGCGTCGTCGCTGATCAGGGGCGGTGGTCCGTCGGCCGCCGCCGTCGCGGGCGGGCGCGTCAGGGTGGGGATCGCGCGGCTCAGCGCCCAGCCGATCGCGGCCGCGGCCAGCACCACGACGGGGAACGGCACCCCGAAGAACGTCAGCGCCACGAACGACAGCACCGCGACCGCGACCAGCGCCGGGTGCCCGAGCCCCTTGCGACCCACCCGGACGACCGCCTGCACGACGATCGCGATGACCGCGGGCGCGATGCCGAGGAACAGGGCCTCGACGACGGTGGTGTCGCCGAAGGCGACGTAGACGCCCGACAGGGCGAGCAGCGCGACCACGCCGGGCAGGACGAAGAGGGTGCCGGCGACGAGCGCACCGCGTACGCCGTTGAGCAACCACCCGACGTACGTCGCGAGCTGCTGCGCCTCGGGGCCGGGGAGCAGGGTGCAGTAGGACAGCGCGAACAGGAACCGCTGCTGCCCGATCCACCGCTTCTCGTCCACGAGGGTGCGCTGCATGACGGCGATCTGGCCCGCAGGACCACCGAAGGTCTGCAGCGAGATCGCGAACCAGGCCCGCGTGGCCTCGCGCAGGGGGATGACGTCGCGCTGCGCGGACGGTGGTGACGACATGGGTGCACCGAAGCGGGTGGGCCGCTTTAAGTCAAGTATCGGACTCGACTTTGGGACCCTTGCGTTCGCCGACCGACCGGTCACCTAGCCTGCGGTGGTGGAGAGGCGACTGCTGGCGGACACCCGCCCGTTGGCCAACCCGCACTTCAAGCGCCTCTGGCTGGCCAACATCGTCACGGTCATCGGCGCCCAACTGACGGTCGTAGCGGTGCCGGCGCAGATCTACGCCATCACCGGCTCGTCGGCGTACGTCGGCCTCACCGGCGTCTTCGGCCTGGTGCCGCTCGTGGTCTTCGGCCTGTGGGGCGGCGCGCTCGCGGATGTCTTCGACCGGCGCACGCTGCTGATGATCACCACGGCGGGACTCATCCTCACCAGCGCCGGCTTCTGGCTGCAGGCGGCCCTCGGCGCCGAGGACGTGTGGCTGCTGCTCGGGCTGTTCTCGGTGCAGCAGGCGTTCTTCGCGGTCAACCAGCCCACGCGCTCGGCCCTGCTGCCGCGCCTGCTGCCCGCCGAGCTGCTGCCGGCGGCCAACTCGCTCAACATGACGGTCATGCAGGCCGGTGGCATCGCCGGCCCGTTGGTCGGCGGTGCGCTGATCCCGCTCATCGGCTTCCAGTGGCTCTACCTCGCCGACACCGTCACCCTGTTCGCGACCCTCTTCGCGGTCGTCGGGCTGCCGGCCCTGCCCGTGGTCGGGGCCACCATGACGCCCGGACTGCGGGCGGTCCTCGACGGCTTCCGCTACCTGCGCACCCAGCCGGTGCTGATGATGTCGTTCGTCGTCGACCTCATCGCGATGGTCTTCGGCATGCCGCGGGCGCTGTTCCCCGAGATGGCGCACCTGGACTTCGGCGGGCCCAGCGAGGGCGGGCTGGCGTTCGCGCTGCTCTTCGCCGCCATCCCGCTCGGCGCCGTCGTCGGCGGCGTGGTCTCGGGGTGGGTGTCCCGGGTCGAGCGGCAGGGACTCGCGGTCGTGGTCGCGATCGTGGTCTGGGGGCTGGCGATGACCGGCTTCGGTGTCGCCGCGATGCTGGCGTCGTACGCCCCCGCTGTGATGCTCGGCGTGGCCGTGCTGATGCTCGCGATCGGTGGTGCCGCCGACATGGCCTCGGCCGCCTTCCGGATGTCGATGCTGCAGGCCGCGGCCGACGACGCGGTCCGCGGTCGCCTGCAGGGCATCTTCATCGTCGTGGTGGCCGGCGGGCCCCGGGTGGCCGACGTGGCGCACGGCGCCACCGCGGCAGCGACCGGAGCGGCCGTCGCCGCCGCCGGCGGTGGCGTGCTGGTCGTGGTCCTCACCGTCCTCGCCGCCCTCGCGGTCCCGGCGTTCGTGCGCTACCGGGTCACCCGCCCGGCGAGCGGCTGAGCACACGTGCGGCGGGCTAGGGTCGCGGGGTGAGCGAGCCGCGGTCGGTGCTGGTCGTCACGGGTGCCGCGGCGACCGGGAAGTCGACGGTCGGTGACCACCTCCGCGGCCGCAGTGGGCTGGTGGTGATCGACGGGGACGTCCTCGGACGCGGGGCGGCCGCGACGGCGCACGGTCGCCGGGACTACGTCGGCTTCTGGCGCCACGCCCTCGCGGTGTGCCGCGAGGTCCGGCGCAACGGCGTGGTGCCGGTCGTGCCGTGCATCTGCCTGCCCGACCAGGTGCTCACCGCCGTGGAGGACGAGGTCGTCCACTTCCTCGCGCTGCTCAGCGACGCGGAGACGGTACGCCGCCGGATCGCCGGCCGGCGCGGCGTGTCCGAGGTGCCGTCACCCGACACCCACGTCGCCTTCGACCAGCGGCTCCGCGAGGTCACGTCGGTGCCCGCCCCGCACACCTGGACGACGTACGACGTCCGCGCGGGCGACGTACGGCAGACGCTGGAGGCCGGCGCGACCTGGGCCGAGCAGGCACGGGCCGGGACGGTCGCCCACTGATCCCACACGTGCGGCGGTTGTGGCCCTCGAATCGACGATCTGAGGGCCACATCCGCCGCACGTGCGCACAGGGCTCAGGCCACGCGGCCCTCGGGGACCTGGGTGAGCCTCGGGTCGCGGATGACGACCGAGCCGATGGCGTCGTCGATGCGCTTCATGACGTCGGCGTCGAGCTTCACACCGGCGGCCTTCACGTTGTCGGCGACCTGCTCGGGGCGGGAGGCGCCGACGAGAGCGGCGGCCACGTTGTCGTTCTGCAGGACCCACGCGACGGCCAGCTGGGCCATGGTCAGGCCGCAGTCGGCCGCGATCGGCTCGAGGTCCTGGACGGCGGTGAGGACGTCGTCCTTCATCCAGCGCGAGATCATGTCGGCGCCACCCTTGGTGTCGGTGGCGCGGGAGCCGGCCGGCGGCTCGGCGCCCGGCTTGTACTTGCCGGTGAGCACGCCCTGCGCGATCGGGCTCCACACGATCTGCGACACCCCCAGCTCGCGAGACGCCGGGACGACCTCGTCCTCGATGACGCGCCAGAGCATGGAGTACTGCGGCTGGCTGGAGATCAGCTGGAAGCCGAGCTCCTTCGACAGCTCCACGCCCGCGCGGATCTGGTCGGCGGTCCACTCGCTGACGCCGATGTAGAGCGCCTTGCCCTGCCGCACGATGTCGGCGAACGCCTGCATCGTCTCCTCGAGCGGGGTCTCCACGTCGTAGCGGTGGGCCTGGTAGAGGTCGACGTAGTCGGTCTGCAGCCGCTGCAGGGAGCCGTTGATCGACTCCATGATGTGCTTGCGCGAGAGCCCGGTGTCGTTCTTGCCCTTGGGGCCGGTCGGCCAGTAGACCTTGGTGAAGATCTCCAGCGACTCGCGGCGCTCGCCCTTCAGCGCCTCACCGAGCACGGTCTCCGCGGCCGTGTTGGCGTAGACGTCCGCGGTGTCGAAGGTCGAGATGCCGGCGTCGAGCGCGGCGCGCACGCACTGGGTGGCGACGTCGTTCTCGACCTGGGAGCCGTGGGTGAGCCAGTTGCCGTAGGTGATCTCGGAGATCTTGAGCCCGCTGTTGCCGAGGTATCGGAATTCCATTCCTCCGACCCTAGCGAGGGGTCGGTGGCCGCCTCAGTCGAGGACGACGAGCACGTCACCGTCCTGCACGACGTCGCCGACGGTGACCTTGACGGCGCTCACCGTGCCGGCGCGCTCGGCCAGCATCGGGATCTCCATCTTCATCGACTCGAGCAGCACGACGGTGTCGCCGGCCTCCACGCGGTCGCCCTCGGCGACCTCGATGGTGAGGACGTTGGCGACCAGCTCGGACACGATCTCGAGCGGTTTGGTGCGGGCCATGCGATCGACGCTAGCGGTTACCCGGGCGTAGCCACCGATCAGCGGGGCCGGGCGCCCTCAGAGCTCGGCGAACCGGCTCGGCTCGGGCCGGTGGGGGCCCGCCTCCTCCGCCCGGCGCCCGCGCCGGCCCTTGGGGCCGGTGAGCGCGAGGTCGGCCCGGATGAGGAGGTAGCCGACCAGCAGGCCGAGCACCAGCGAGTACGCCGCCCGCAGGACCGCCTCGAGGTAGGAGCTGTCGGGCGCCACCAGTCCCGTCGCCAGCGGCACGGTCGCCGCGACGCCGAACGCGCACACCCACCACCCCTGGCGGCGGCGGGCGCGCACGTGGGTGCCCCACACCAGCGCCGGGATGCCGAGCAGCACGACCAGCGGCCGCGGGAACGCACCGATCCGCTCGGACGTGGCGTCGACGAAGTCGAGGACCGAGGACACGAAGGTCTGGGCGCCGTAGCGACGCAGCAGCTCGGCGTACGCCAGCGTGGCGAGCAGCAGGACCAGGCCGATCGCGACGGTGATCATGCCGCGCCGCCCGAGGCCGTGCAGGCCGGCGCCGAGGCGGTAGACGATGGTGAACGCCAGGCCGAGGGCCAGCACGAGGGCTGCGAGGTCGAAGCGCTCGGTGGCCACGGTCGGCTCGAAGCCCAGTGCGGCCAGCGACGTCACGGCAGCGACGAGGGTGGCGACGAGCACCTCCCGGACCGCCTTCCACCAGGTGACCGCGGGGACGGTCACCATGACGGCGTACACGCTGCCGACGACGCACGTCATCACCGCCGCGCCCGTGGGCAGGATCCGGCCCCCGACGAGCACGCTGGCGACTCCGAGGACGAGGGCGAGGCCGGCCGAGACCAACGGCCTGCCGGCCGTGCGCGTGGCCAGGAGCCAGGACAGCGCGGTCGCCACGGCCACGGCGCCGGCGCCGTCGAGCCAGTCGGGGACGGGGAAGAGCTCGCTGAGGCCGTTGCCGCGGGTCAGCGCGCCGTCGACGGCGGCCCAGACGAGTGCGACGGCGCCCAGCGCGAGGAGCGCCAGCCAGAGGGCGACGACCTTCGTGGACGGCCCCGCGGGGCGCGGGGTGGTGTCCGCGACCCGCCCGGCCGGGGCGGCCGTGGACCCTGCCGTGGGCTCCGCCGGGGACGCCGCGGCGGGCCCGGTCGACGGTCGCGGCTCCACCTTCCGGGCGCGGCGCAGGCGCGACGGGGGCCGCTCGGCCGCCCGCTTGCCGCGGGACGACCCGCGCGCACGGTCGGAGGTGGGGGAAGACACGTCGGACGAGGTTACAGCCGGCGGTTGGCCAGGGACGGGTTGGTACGGCGCGCCTCGTCGAGGTCCGCCCGCTCGAGCGTGACGTCGAGGACCGCCTCGTCACCGCCTGCGGCGGCGAGCTCCTGGCCCAGTGGCCCGAACACCGCCGAGTGGCCGACGTAGCGCGGCTCTGGCTGGCCCGCGCCGACGACGAAGCAGGTGTTCTCGATCGCCCGCGCGGCCAGGAGGGTGCGCCAGTGCTCGACCTTGCGCTCGCCGGGCAGCCACGCCGCAGGTACGACGACCACCTCGGCGCCCGCGTCGACCAGCCGGCGGCCCAGCTCGGGGAAGCGCAGGTCGTAGCAGGTCATCAGGCCGACCTGCCAGCCCGCGACCTCCACCACGACCGGCTCGGTCGCGCCCCCGGTCAGCCGATCGGACTCGCGGTAGCCGAAGGAGTCGTAGAGGTGGATCTTGCGGTAGGAGGCGGTGGTCGCGCCGCCGACCACGAGCGTGTTGTAGGGCCGCTGCGGGTCCTCGGCCACCTCGAACATGCCGGCGACGACCGTCGTCGAGGCCGCCGCGGCCGCCCGCGCGACCTCCTGGGCGAACGGCCCGTCGAGGGGCTCGGCGAAGGCGCTGACGTCCGAGCCGGCCTGGCCGAAGTCGCGGGCGAAGGCCTCCGGGAGGACCACCAAATCGGCGCCCGGCGCGACGCCGGCCGCCAGCCGCGCCCGGTTGTCCGCGGGGTCGAGCCCGCTCGCCCACTGGTGGACGCGCACGCGCAGCCGGTCGCTCATATGACAAGCGTAGGCCGCCGCTTCCCGGTGGTTGAGGTGCGAGCCCTTCGATACATCCGCTCGTCCCTCGCGGACACTCAGGAACCACGCAGCGAGCCACGAAACCCCGCGACTGCGACGATGGGCGCGTGGACCTCGACCTCACCGCGGCCGGCTTCAGCGGCGTCGTGCTGGCCGGCGGCACCGCCGCGCGGATGGGCGGCGTCGACAAGGGCAGCGTCGAGCTCGCCGGGCGGACCCTCCTCGAGATCGCGATCGACGCCTTCCTGGACGCCGACGAGGTCGTCGTGGTGGCCCCCGCTGCGGTCCCGACGACGCGACCGGTGACGTTCGTGTGCGAGGACCCGCCGCGGGGCGGGCCGGTCGCCGCGCTGCTGACCGGCGTCGGCGCGCTGCTGCGGCGACCCCGCCTGGTCGGCGTGCTCGCGGTCGACATGCCGCGCACGACGGCGTACACGATGCGGCGGCTGCGCGCGGCCAGCGAGGGCCGCGACGGCGCCTTCCTCGTCGGCCCGGACGGCCGGCGCCAGCTCGCCGGCGTCCTCGACGCCGAGCGGCTCTCCCGGGTGCGGCCCGACCTCGAGGGTCAGCACGGCATGCCGCTGCACCGGCTGCTGGCACCGCTCGACCTCGCCGAGGTGCCCGCCGTGGGCGAGGAGGCGGTCGACGTGGACACGTGGTCGGACCTGCGCGACCTCGCTTCCGACGCCCGGGACACCTGACCGCGCCCGGACCGGCCCGGTCCCGCCCGGTTCCCTTGCCGCGCGCGGGTCGGGTGCGAGACATTGGGGCGGTGAACCTTCACGACTGGATCGACGAGCTCGCCGACGTGCTCGACGTGGAGGCCGAGGTCGACGAGGCGCTGGTCCTCGACCTGGCCCGCACGGCCGCACGCAGCGTGGAGAAGAAGGCCGCGCCCGTCACGGCGTACCTCCTCGGCCTCGCGGCGGGTGCGGGTGACGCCGGCCCCGACGAGGTGGAGCGGCTCGCCGCCCGCGCCCAGCAGCTCGCCGAGAGCTGGGACCGCCCGGCCGACGCGCCCGACCCCGACGACGTCGACGACGACGTGCCCGACGACTCCTCCGTCGACCACACCGACGACGAGTACGAGGACTGACGGGGTGCGCGCAGCGGTCACCTCCGGGACCGGAGGTCCCGACGTCCTGTCGGTCGGCGAGGTCGACGAGCCGACGCCCGCGGCGGGCGAGGTCCTCCTCGACGTGGTCGCGACCGCGGTCAACCGCGCCGACACCCTCCAGCGACAGGGCTTCTACCCGCCGCCGCCCGGCGCGCCCGACACGATCGGGCTCGAGTGCAGCGGCCGGATCGCCGCCCTCGGCGAGGGCGTCGAGGGCTGGTCGGTGGGCGACGAGGTCTGCGCCCTCCTCGCCGGCGGCGGGTACGCCGAGCGCGTGGCGGTGCCGGCCGGCCAGGTCATGCCGGTCCCGGCCGGCGTCTCCCTCCTCGAGGCGGCCGCCCTCCCCGAGGTCGCGGCGACCGTGTGGTCCAACGTCTTCATGACCGCCCACCTCGCGAAGGGCGAGCGGTTCCTCGTGCACGGCGGTGCCGGCGGCATCGGCACGATGGCGATCCAGCTCGCCGCGGCGCGGGGCGCCGAGGTCTACGCCACCGGCGGGTCGGCGGAGAAGCTCGAGCTGTGCCGCTCCCTGGGTGCCTCGCGCGCGATCAGCTACCGCGACGAGGACTTCGTCTCGATCCTCAAGGAGGCCGGCGGCGCCGACGTCATCCTCGACAACATGGGCGCCAGCTACCTCGGCCGCAACGTCGACGCGCTCGCGACCGGGGGGCGGCTGGTGATCATCGGCATGCAGGGCGGGACCAAGGGCGAGCTCGACATCAACGCCCTCCTGCGCAAGCGCGCCTCCGTCACGGCCACCTCGCTGCGGGCCCGGCCGCTGTCGGAGAAGGCGGCGATCTGCTGCGGCGTCGTCGAGAACGTCTGGCCGCTCGTGGCGTCGGGCGCCATCCGGCCCATCGTGGAGAGCACGATGCCGCTCGAGGAGGTCGCCACCGCGCACCAGCTGATGGAGGACGGCGCTCACTCCGGCAAGATCGTCCTCACCCTCTGACCAGCGACCGGCCGGGTCATAGGGTTGCGGGCATGACCGAGCAGCAGCAGTCCGACCAGACCGCCACCCCCGCCGACGGCGCGGAGGACCAGGTCGTCGTCGTCGGACCGGACGGCCAGCCGATCGGCACCATCCCCGCCAGCGCCCTTCCCCCGATGTCGCAGGTCAGCGACACCGACGAGGACGGCGACGGCGAGCGGCACATCACCGAGCTCGTCGAGCAGCCCGCGAAGGTGATGCGGATCGGCAGCATGATCCGCCAGCTGCTCGAGGAGGTGAAGGCGGCCCCGCTCGACGAGGCCAGCCGCCAGCGGCTCAAGGAGATCCACGCCGCCTCCATCAAGGAGCTCGAGACGGGCCTGGCCCCGGAGCTGGTCGAGGAGCTCGAGCGGCTCTCGCTTCCGTTCACCGAGGACGGCACGCCGTCCGAGGGCGAGCTGCGCATCGCGCAGGCCCAGCTGGTGGGCTGGCTGGAGGGCCTCTTCCACGGCATCCAGACCGCGATCTACGCCCAGCAGGTCGCCTCGCGCGCCCAGCTCGAGCAGATCCGACGAGCGTTGCCGGCCGGTGGCCAGCACGCCCCGCACCCGCAGATGGGCGCGCCGGGCATGCAGCAGGGTCGTCCCGGTGGGTCCGACGACGGGCAGGGCACCAGCGGCGGGATGTACCTCTAGGTCGTCAGCGCCGACCGAGGCGGCGTACGAGCACGAGGCCGAGCAGGCCGATGATCGCCGCGGCGGCGCCGGGCGCGGCCACCCGCGCGAAGCCGCGCGGCGGCGAGTCCTCGACCCGGGTGTAGACGGCCTCCGGCGGCGGGGGCGGCTCGACCGAGGTGCCCTCCCCGAGGAGGTCCTCGATCTTCTGCACCTTGGTCGGGTTGGCGACGCTGGTGCCTCCGCAGCTGTCGGCCTGGTAGGGCGCCGCGGCACCGGTCGCGAGGAAGACGTACGTCGTGCCGACGCCGAGCGCACCCAGCCCGCAGGCGTTGCGGCCGCCGGCCGACTCGACCATGGTCGAGCGCTCGGGCTCGCCCTGGTAGGCGCGCGAGGCGGTGATCGAGTAGGTGTGGTCCTGGCCCTCGGTGGCGACCGCGTCGACGGTTCCGAGGAAGACGACGTCGGCCCGCTTGACCTGCTGAGCCAGCTGGCCCTGCTTGCACGTGCACTCCGCGGACGCCGGGGCGCTGACCGTGACCACGAGTCCCAGGCACGCGAGCAGCAGGGCAGCGGCGAGTCGGGCGGTGCGGGTCATGGCGGGCAGCCTAGCGAGACAGGCCGAAGAGGTCGGCCAGCACGGTCGCCACCCCGTCGTCGTCGTTGCTGGGCGCCAGGTGGTCGGCCAGGTCGCGCACGGACGGGTGCGCGTTGGCCATGGCGTACGACGTCCCGGCCCACTCCAGCATCGGCAGGTCGTTGGGCATGTCACCGAAGGCCACGACGTCCGCCGCGCCGAATCCCATCTCCGCCGCCAGCGTCTCGAGCGTGGAGGCCTTCGTCACGCCGGCCGCGCTGATCTCCACGAGGGCGAAGGAGGACGACCAGGTGGTCACGGCACTGTCGCCGACGACGTCCGCCACCCGGGCCCAGAAGTCCTCGGGGTCGAGGTCACGGTGCAGCGCGAGGACCTTCACCACGTCGTCGCGGAAGATGTCCTCCCAGGCACCCTGGGTGCGCTCGGTGAGGTCGTCGGGGTGCTTCGGGAAGGCGGTCTCGCTCGCCCAGCCCTCGGTGTGCTCGATGGCGAAGGTCGTGCCGGGGACCGCCGCGCGCACGGCCTCGGCCAGGGCGAGCCCGACCTCCCGCGTCACCGGCCGGTGCTCACGCACCTCGCGACGCGCGACGTCGTACACGATCGCGCCGTTGCTGCAGATCGCCAGCCCGTGGCCGCCCACGGCGTCCCACAGCTCCTCCATCCAGCGGACCGGACGGCCGGTGGTGAACACGACGGGCACGCCGCCGGCGTCGAGCTCGTCGAGCACCGCGCGGGTGCGCGCCGACACCCGGCCCCCGGAGTCGAGCAGCGTGCCGTCGAGGTCGGTGGCGACCAGGCGCGGCGCGGTCACGGGTGGTCCCGCAGCGACAGGGTCACGGTGAGGTCGTCGCCCTCCTCGACGCCGGCCGCGGCCCTGATCGCCTTCTTGACGGGCAGCACGAAGCTGCCCGACGAGGCGTCGGGGAAGACGCTGGTGTCCCAGGTCCGGCCGGCGGCCTCGACGCGCACCCGCACCGAGCCGAAGCCGCGGGGCTCCCCGGAGCGGTCGCGGACCTCGTCGGCCACGTCGACGGGGAGCGTGACGAAGCTCCACGCGCCGGTGTCGGCCGACTCCTTGCGCGCCGTCCAGCGCCACAGGGGGGCGGTGAAGGTGAAGGAGTCGGGCGCCACGTCAGTCACCGGCGGGCGGGAACCAGCGGGAGATCTCGACGGCCGCGCCGTCCTCGTGGACGGGGGCGGTGACGTCGTCGGCCGCTGCCTTGACCTCGTCGACGGCCTGGCCCATCGCGACGCCTCGACCGGCCCAGCGGAGCATCTCGATGTCGTTGCGCCCGTCGCCGATGGCGAGCACGTGGCTGGCGTCGAGACCGAGCGCCTCGCAGACATGGGCCAGCCCGGACGCCTTCGAGACGCCGACCGGCGACAGGTCGAGCCACGCCGTCCAGCCGACGACGTAGTCGGTGCCGTGCAGGCCGAGGCGCGCGCCGAGCTCCACGAAGTCCTCGGCGGTGGCCTCGGGGTCGCGGATGATGACGCGGCTGACCGGCTCGCCGACGATGTCGTCGACCTCGGTGATGATCTGCTCGCCGGAGATCTCGCCCTCGGGGAACACGCGGTTGACGCGGTAGCCGCCGACCTCGCGCTCCTCCACCGCCACGAGCGCCTTCGGGTGGTGCTCCAGCACGGCCGCGACGGCGGGCGCCGCGTCGAAGGTCTCCTCGTGGACGACCTCCATCGGCGGGTAGCGGAAGACCACGGCGCCGTTCGAGGCGACGATCCAGAGCCGGTCCGAGCCCTCGCGGGGCACGTCGAGCAGGTCGGCGATCCGCGTCATGCCGTGCGGCGAGCGGCCGCTGGACAGCACGATGTGCGCGCCCGCGTCGAGCGCGCGGTGCACGGCGTCGTACACCGCCGGGGTGATGGTCTCGTAGTCCTCGGTCTGCCCGTCGACCCAGGCGAGCAGGGTGCCGTCGATGTCGAGCGCGACGACCTGGGGGGTCCAGTCAGCCAAGGGGCTTGATCACTTCCAGCCCGCCCAGGTAGGGGCGGAGCGCCTGCGGGACCGTGACCGAGCCGTCCTCGTTCTGGTGGGTCTCCAGGACGGCGACGATGGCGCGGGTGATGGCCGTCAGGGTGCCGTTGAGGGTGGCGACGGGGACGGTCTGGCCGTCCTCGCGGGTGCGGATGTCGAGGCGGCGCGACTGGAAGTCGGTGCAGTTGGAGGTCGAGGTGAGCTCGCGGTACTTGCCCTGCGTCGGGATCCATGCCTCGCAGTCGAACTTGCGCTGCGCGCTGAGCCCGAGGTCGCCGGCGGCCACGTCGATGACGCGGTAGGCGAGCTCGAGCTTGTCGAGGAACTCCTTCTCCCACGCCAGCAGCCGCTCGTGCTCGGCGTACGACTCCTCGACCGTGGTGTAGACGAACATCTCCACCTTGTCGAACCAGTGCACCCGGATGATGCCCTTGGTGTCCTTGCCGTGGCTGCCGGCCTCCTTGCGGAAGCACGGGCTGAAGGCGGCGTAGCGGCGCGGGAGGGTGGCGCCGTCGAGGATCTCGTCGGAGTGGTAGGCCGCCATCGCGACCTCGCTGGTGCCGACGAGGTAGAGGTCCTCGCCCTCGATCCGGTAGACGTCGTCGGCGGCCTGGCCGAGGAAGCCGGTGCCCTCCATGGCGCGCGGCTTGACCAGCGACGGGGCGATCACCTGCGTGAAGCCGGCGTTGCGGGCCTGGTCCATCGCCATGTTGACGAGCGCGAGCTCGAGCTGCGCGCCGATGCCGGTGAGGAAGTAGAAGCGCGAGCCGCTGACCTTGGCGCCGCGCTCGAGGTCGATCGCGCCGAGCATCTTGCCGAGCTCGATGTGGTCGCGGGGCTCGAAGTCGAACTCCCGCGGGGTGCCGACGTGCTCCAGCACGACGAAGTCGTCCTCGCCGCCCGCCGGGGCCTCGTCGGCGGCGGGGTTGGGGATCGCCTTGATGGCGTCGTCCCACTCCGCCTCGGCGGCGTTGCGGGCGGCCTCGGCCTCCTTCACGCCCGCGGCGAGCTCCTTGACCTGCGCGAGCAGGGCCTGCTTCTCCTCGCCCTGCGCCTTCGCGACGCGGGCGCCGCTGGCCTTCTGCTCGGCACGCTTGGCCTCGAAGTCGGCGATCGCCTGCCGGCGCGCGGAGTCGGCCGCCAGCGCCCGGTCCACCACGTCGTCGGACAGCCCGCGCTTGGCCTGGGCGGCACGCACGCGGTCGGGGTCGTCACGGAGCAGGCGGGGATCGATCACAACGAAAGGCTATCCGCACGGACGTGGGGGCTGCGATGCGGTTTGGGCATACTGCGCGGGTGACCCCCGCCTCCCGCACCCGCAGCCTCGTCTCGGCCGTGGCCGCGCTCGCCACCTTCGCCGTCCTCGGCTACCTGGTGACCGGCGACCGTGCCCCGCTCGACACCTTCGACGTCGAGGGCAGGCGGCTCGAGGACTGGGCCGACAACTCCTCGTTCGTCATCGACGTGCTGCGCGCGATCGAGATCGCCTTCGACACCATCGGCATGACGATCCTCTCCGTCGTCCTGGTCGTCGCGCTGTTCCTCCGGCGCCACCGGTGGGCGGCGCTGCTGGCGGCCGTGGTGATGCTGGGGACCTCGCTGGCGACCTCGGGGCTCAAGGTGTGGCTGGGTCGCGACCGGCCCGAGTGGCAGGGCGACCTAGGGCTGCTCAACTCGTACAGCTTCCCGTCCGGGCACGCGTCGTCGACGGCGGCGTACGCCTGCTTGCTGGTGATGCTGCTCGTGTTGTTCGTACGCCGCGCCAGCCTCCGTCGCCTCGGCACGGTGCTCGCCGTCGGCTGGTGGCTCGTCGTGTGCCTGGACCGGGTCCTGCTCGGGCGGCACTTCCCCACCGACGTCATCGCGGGCTCGCTGCTCGGCATCGGCATCTTCCTGCTCGCGCTCGCCTTCATCGACCCGCGCCCGCGCTCGACCGCCGCCAAGGCCGAGCCGCTCCCGGAGGTCTACGCCTCGGAGCGCAAGCTCGCGGTGATCCTCAACCCGATCAAGGTCGAGGACGTCGGGCAGTTCCGCGCGATCGTCGGCGCGATGGCCAAGGAGTCCGGCTGGTCCGAGCCGACCTGGCAGTACACCACCGTCGAGGACCCGGGCACCGGCATGGCCGAGCGGGCCGCGGTCTCCGGTGCCGACCTGGTCATGGTGTGCGGGGGCGACGGCACGGTGCGCGAGGTCTGCGCCGAGCTCGCCGGCACCGGCATCCCGGTCGGGATCATCCCGGCCGGCACCGGCAACCTGCTGGCCCGCAACCTCGACATCCCGCTCTACCTCCGCTCCGCCATCGACGTCGCGCTCAACGGCCAGGACCGCGCCATCGACCTGGTCGAGGTCGGCGGGGACAACATCGAGGACACCCACTTCATGGTGATGGCCGGGATGGGCTTCGACGCCGCGATCATGGAGGGCGTCAACGAGGACATCAAGAAGAAGATCGGCTGGGTCGCCTACATCCTGTCCGGCCTCAAGTCGCTGATGTTCCCCGCGGTGAAGGTCGAGATCCAGATCGACGACCAGGAGCCCACAGTCCACCGCGCCCGCACCGTCGTGGTCGGCAACGTCGGCTTCCTGCAGGCCGGCATGCCGTTGCTGCCCGACGCGACCCTCGACGACGGGGTGCTCGACGTGGTGATCATCCACCCGCGCCAGTTCCTGTCGTGGATCACCGTGGCGATGCGCGTGCTGCGCAAGAGCGCGGTGGTCGACGAGACGCTCGACCGGCGCACCGGCTCACGCGTGCGGATCAAGGCCTCGGCCGACACCCCTCGCCAGCTGGACGGCGACTCGATCGGCGAGGGCCGCGAGCTGTGGATGGAGTGCATCCACGGGCGGCTGCTGGTGCGCGTGCCGCGCTGACGGCCCTAGGGGCGGGCGTGCTCGATCGCCTCCTCCTCCTCCGGCGAGAGCTGCTGCTCGCAGGACCAGGAGGCGATCGACTTGGCGTAGGTGCGGGCCTCGCTGCGACCGTGGATCGAGGTCAGGACCACGCCGTGGCCGGCGTCGTCGAGCAGGGCGAGGCTCCAGCTGAGGTGGCCGCCCACGTCGCCGAACGCGTCGTAGCGCACCACGGAGAGGTGCCGGAGGGCGTCGGCGTTCTCGGCCTTGAGGGCCGCGACCTCCTGGCGCAGGCCGTGCACGTCCTCGGGCAGCGCGTCGACGCCGTCACCGGTCGGCCGCGACGTCGTACGACGGAGGGCGAGCGCAGCGAGGGCGCACGCGACGGCGGCGAGGGCGACGGCGACGACATCGAGCATGCGCCGACCCTATGTTCGGCGACTGGTCACGGACGGTCGGACACGGCCGGAGGTGACACACTCGCCGACGTGACCCGCCGCATCGCCTACCAGGGAGAGCCCGGGGCCAACTCCCACCTGGTCTGCCAGCAGGCCTACCCCGACTGGGAGCCGCTGGCCTGCGCGTCGTTCGAGGACGCCTTCGCGGCGGTCGAGAACGGCGACGCCGACCTCGCGATGATCCCGATCGACAACTCGATCGCCGGCCGGGTGGCCGACATCCACCACTTCCTCCCGACCTCGAGCCTGCACATCGTCGGCGAGCGCTTCCTGCGCATCCAGTTCTCCCTGATGGCGCTGCCGGAGGCGAGCATCGAGTCACTGCGCACCGTGCACAGCCACGTGCACGCGCTCGGCCAGTGCCGCGGCGTGATCCGCGAGCTCGGCCTCACCCCCGTCGTGGCGGGCGACACCGCCGGAGCGGCGCGCGAGGTGGCGGAGTCCGGCGACCCGACCCAGGCCGCGATCGCGCCGCCGCTGGCCGCGGAGATCTACGGCCTGCAGGTGCTGCGCGAGGAGATCGAGGACGAGGACCACAACACCACCCGCTTCGTGGTGCTCTCCCGTGACTTCGAGCAGGCGCCCGCCGGCAACGGCCCTGTGGTGACGACCTTCATCTTCAACGTGCGCAACCTCCCGGCCGCCCTCTACAAGGCCCTCGGCGGCTTCGCGACCAACGGCGTGAACATGACCAAGCTGGAGAGCTACATGGTCGACGGGCACTTCACCGCGACCCAGTTCCTCGCCGAGGTCGACGGGCACCCCGACGACGTACCGGTCCGCAACGCGCTCGAGGAGCTGGCGTTCTTCACCACCGAGGTGAAGGTGCTCGGCGTCTACCCGGCCGACGCCTTCCGCGCCGAGTAGGACACACTCGCCCGGTGATCGATCTGCTGGTCGTGGCCCTGGCCTTCGGCGCCATCTTCGTCGTCGAGCTGCCCGACAAGACCTTCATCGCCACGCTCGTCATGTCGACGAAGATGCGCCCGCTCTTCGTCTGGATCGGCGTCGGGCTGGCCTTCCTCGTGCAGACGGGCGTGGCGGTCGGCGTCGGCAAGGCGGCGTCGTTCCTGCCCGAGCAGCTGATCCACACCGTGGCGGCGCTGATGTTCGTCATCGGCGCGGTCATCCTCTTCCGCGAGGCACGCTCCGCCGACGAGGACGAGGCCGGGCAGGAGGAGGAGTACGCCGCCAGGGCCGACGCCACCGCCCACGGCCTCAAGGTCATCGCGACCTCGTTCGTCGTGCTCTTCGCCGCCGAGTGGGGCGACCTGTCGCAGCTGCTGACCATCTCGCTCGTCGCCAAGTACGACGACCCGGTGTCGGTGTTCCTCGGCGCCTGGGGCGCCCTCCTCACGGTCTCCGGCCTCGCCGTCATCGTCGGCCGGCTGCTGCTCCAGCGGGTGCGGCTGTCGGTGCTCCACTACGTGGGTGCGACGGTCTGCGTCCTGATGGCAGGGTTGACCGTGTGGGAGATGACACGCTGATCGACCAGGTCCGCCTGCGCTACCTCGCGGTCAACGGCGACCACCGGATGACCGAGGCGGACGACGCCTACGTCCGCGAGCACTTCGTCGAGGCCACGCCCGAGGCGATGGCGCTGATGCTCGAGGACCGCCTGCCGCTGCCGTCGTACCTCCTCTCCGACGGCACGCCGATGGTGCCGGCCGACCACGGCCTGCTCGCCGAGGTCGCCGGCGGCGTGGACGCCCTGCACGACTGGTTCGTGGCGTTCTGGCCGGACGACCCCGCCACCGGTGAGGCGGAGTGGGGCCACTACCTCTCCGGGCAGTACGTCTGCCTCGATGAGGTCTCGCCGGTCCGGATCCGCCAGAAGACCGAGCGGGTCGCCGAGGCGTCGGCGGCCGTCGAGGTCCTGCGGCGCGACCCGCACG
>NZ_JAUZVE010000045.1:0-58892 GCF_031844425.1 Microbacterium sp. ARD31 | reverse complement strand
CGTCGTACATGCCTCACACGCTGCCACCGTGGGGGGCCCACCGAGTCGTCGTCCACAGCCGGAAATGCAGAGCGGCGGCGCCACCCGCAGGTGTCGCCGCCGCTGTCAGCTCAAGGGGTGAAGGGTCACGCCTTGCCGAGGATGCGGTTCAGGTTGGTACCGCAGACCGGGCACACGCCCTTGGCCATCTTGGTGCCCTTGTCGTTGACCTTGATCTCGCCCTCCGCCTCGCGCTTCTCCTTGCACTTGACGCAGTAGAACTCACCGCTCCAGGTCTCCGCCATGACGGCCTCCTTGCTTGTTCCTCATTGGTCGTCGCGACGGGGTTGCTCGTGGGGGAAGCCCGCCGGGGAACCCGGGCGGCTGCCCGTGCTCCGTCGACGACCCTACGCCACGCGTGGCGCACGCTCACGCACCACACGCGCTGAGCGTGAATCCCGCTGATTCCACGCTCAGCGGCATCAGTACCCTCAGCCCATGTCCGAGCACCCTTCAGACCGTCCGTCCGCGCAGGTCCCCGACCTCGCCCACCTGCGCCTCGAGCGTCCCTCGGAGGGGGTCGCGCTGCTGACCCTCGACAACCCCGGCATGCGCAACGCGATGAGCGAGGAGATGACCGCCTCGTGGGTGGCGGCCATCGACGCGCTGGCCGGCGACCCCACCGTCCGGGCGGTGGTCGTCACCGGTGCGGGCAGCGCGTTCTGCTCCGGCGGCAACACCTCGTGGATCGCCAGTGAGCCCGACGCGAGCGTCGACCACCTGCGCGCCCGGATGATGCCGTTCTACCGCGCCTGGCTGTCGATCCGCCGGCTCGAGGTGCCCACCATCGCCGCGGTCAACGGCCACGCCATCGGCGCCGGGCTGTGCCTCGCGCTCGCCTGCGACATCCGCTACGCGGCGTCCGGAGCCAAGCTGGGGCTGCCGTTCAACAAGCTCGGGATGCACGCCGGCATGGCCGGCACCTACCTGCTCCCCAACGTCGTGGGACCCGCCCACGCCCGCGACCTGCTGCTCACGGGCCGGGTCGTGGAGGCCGACGAGGCGCTGCGCCTGGGCCTGGTCTCGCGCGTGGTCCCGGCCGACGGGTTCCTCGACGACGTGCTGGCGACCGCCGCCGACGTGGCCGCCACCGCGCCCATCGCGGCCCGCCTCACCAAGATCGCGCTCGCCGACGGCGGGCACGCCGACTTCGAGTCCGCGCTCCAGTGGGAGGCGCTCGCCCAGCCGATGACGCTGGCGACCGACGACCTGCAAGAGGGCATCGCCGCGGCGCGGGAGAAGCGGGCGCCGCAGTTCCGCGGCCGGTGACGGAGCCACGAGACGAAGAAGGGGCCCCGCAGCCCTGGACGCCTGCCTTCCCCTGCTGACGTCGAGGAGCCGTGGGGCCCTTCTGGGGCGCAACGCTAGGAGGCCCGTGCCGAGCGGTCAACGGGTCCGCGTCCACGCCTGTGGACAGGGCTGTGGACGCAGTGTGCACGGGCGGACGTCGGTGGTGGAGGGGGGTCTGCATGGTGGGGAGGGGCCTGTGGGCGACATGCCCGGCTCGTCGCCGTACTGTGCGGGTGACCAGCGCGTTCGGCGGACCGGGGCTGTGGAGGGGAAGAAGTTGACGGAGAACGGCGAGACCACGCGCGGTCCGGTGGCCACGCTGCGACGGATCGCGTTCCTCATGGAGCGCCAGCGCGAGGAGAGCCGCCGGATCGAGGCGTTCCGCAAGGCCGCGCGCACGATCCTGCCCCTGCCCGAGGAGGAGGTACGCCGGCGGGCCGAGAGCGGCACCCTGACCGAGCTCCCCGGCATCGGGCCGAGCACCGCCGCCGTCATCACCGACGCCTGCCGCGGGGTCGTCCCGGAGCGCCTGGTGCGGCTGGAGGACACCGCGGGTCCGCTGGCCACCGGCGGGGAGGAGCTGCGGTCCCGGCTGCGGGGCGACCTGCACTCGCACTCCGACTGGTCCGACGGCGGGTCGCCGCTGGAGGAGATGGCGATGACCGCGATGGAGCTCGGCCACGAGTACCTCGTCCTCACCGACCACAGCCCGCGCCTGCGCGTGGCCAACGGGCTGAGCGCCGAGCGGCTGACGCGCCAGCTCGCCGTGGTGGAGGCGGTCAACGAGCACCTCGGCGGCAGCTTCACCCTGCTCAAGGGCATCGAGGTCGACATCCTCGACGACGGGTCGCTCGACCAGACGCCCGAGATGCTCGGTCGCCTCGACGTGCGGGTGGCGTCGGTGCACTCCAAGCTCAAGATGGACCCGGAGCCGATGACGCGCCGGATGATCGGCGCGGTCCGCGACCCGCACACGAACGTGCTGGGCCACTGCACCGGACGGCTGGTCACGGGCAACCGCGGCGTCCGCCCGCAGAGCAGGTTCGACGCCAGGGCCGTCTTCACGGCCTGTGCGGAGGAGGGCGTCGCGGTGGAGATCAACTCGCGCCCCGAGCGGCGCGACCCGCCCACGAAGCTCCTCGAGCTCGCGCGCGACCTCGGCTGCCTGTTCTCGATCGACTCCGACGCGCACGCGCCCGGCCAGCTCGACATGCTCGACTTCGGTGCCGCGCGCGCGACCGAGGCGGGCATCGACCCAGACCGCATCGTCAACACGTGGGACCGCGACCGGCTCCTCGCGTGGGCCTCGGCCCGGCTCTGAGCGCCGCGCAGGCACGCTGCGCGCCCGCGCGTACGACGCCCGTGCGTGGGTGGTGACGGCTAGGTTCGAGCCATGAGCCAGTCGACCAGCGCCGGGTCCGGGGTGCCCGACGTCGAGGTGCGCCGCTCGCGCCGCCGGCGGCGCACGGTCTCGGCCTACCGCGACGGCGACCGGATCATCGTGCTGATCCCGGCCACGATGAGCAAGCGCGACGAGGCGACCTGGGTCGCCGACATGGTCGCGCGGGTCCAGCGGCAGGAGCGCCGCAAGGTGCGCTCCGACGACGACCTGGTGGCCAGGGCGGCCAAGCTCAACGACCTCTACCTCGGCGGCATGGCCGTCCCGTCGTCGGTGCGCTGGGTGACCAACCAGAACGCCCGCTGGGGCTCGTGCACGCCCGGCGACCGGACGATCCGGCTGAGCGACCGGCTGCAGCAGATGCCGGCCTGGGTCGTCGACTACGTGCTCGTGCACGAGCTGGCGCACCTGCTCGAGGCGGGGCACACCCCGGCCTTCTGGGCGTGGGTCGACCGCTACCCGCGGGCCGAGAAGGCCAAGGGGTACCTCGAGGGATACTCCGCCGCGGCCCGGCTCGAGCCGCCGCCGGGCGGCGAGGAGCAGGTCGACTGAGTCAGCCGCGGACCCGCGCCACCGCGGCCTCGACGAGGGCGTACATGTCCTCGAACGTCGCCGGCAGGGCGTCGACCGGCCACCACCGCACGTCGAGCGACTCCTCGCTGGTGGCGTGGGAGTCGTCCGGCTCGGCGACCGCGACGAAGCGGACGTCGAGGTGGTGCACGGTGCCCCGGTCGGAGCAGAACTCGACGGCGTGCGCGTCGAGGCACAACGGCTCCGGGTCGAACGCGAAGGCGGTCAGGCCCGACTCCTCCACCAGCTCACGCCGGGCGCCGTCGGCCAGCGAGGCGTCTCCCGGCTCGAGGTGGCCGCCGAAGGCCAGCCACGCGTCGGCCTTGCGGTGGTGGTTGAGCAGGACCGCGTCGGCCTGCGGGGACACCACGATGGCGCCCGCGGTCAGGTGGTCGGGGAAGCAGGCCTTGGCGAGGCCGTCCGGGTGGGCGTCGAGGTGGGCGACGAAGCGGTCGCGCAGGGCGCGCTGGCCGGGGGAGGGCGGCGTCCACCCCGTCAGGGTCCGCACCGCGCTCCCGTGCAGGCCGGGCGTCACTCGCCGGGTCGCGGGTCCGAGCCGCCCTCGAGCAGGTCGCGCAGTCCTGCGTCGAACTCCTCGGCCGAGAGCTCGCCGGGGGCGTCGGAGCCCTCGCGGAAGCCCAGCGGGTCGTCGAGGTCGGCAGCGGTCGGGAGGAGCTGCGGGGACATCCACACGCCGTCGCGGGCCTCGGCGCCCTGGCGGGTGCGCAGCGAGCCCCACAGCGTCGAGGCGTCGCGCAGCCGACGGGGCCGCAGCTCGAGTCCGACCAAGGTGGCGAACGTCTGCTCGGCCGGTCCGCCGGCGGCGCGGCGGCGACGTACGGTCTCCTGCAGCTTGGCGGCCGCGGGCATCCGCTCCGCGGTGGCCTGGGAGACGACCTCGTCGACCCACCCCTCGACGAGCGCGAGGGTGACCTCGAGCTTCTCCAGCGCGGTCTTCTGCGCCGCGGACGGCTCGGGGTCGAACAGCCCGCCGGCCAGCGCGTCCTGCATCGCGGCCGGGTTGGTCATGTCGATGTCGCGGAGCTTGGCCTCCATGCCGGAGGTGTCGAAGTCCATGCCGGCGCCGTACTCGGCCACCGCGCTGAGGAGGTGGTCGCGCAGCCACGGCACGCCGGCGAACAGGCGCTGGTGCGCGGCCTCGCGCAGCGCGAGGTAGAGCAGCACGTCGTCGGTGGTCACGTCGGGGAGCTCGTCGGCGAACGCCGCGACGTTGGTCGGCAGCAGGGCAGCCTTCCCGATCGGGCCGAGGGGCAGCCCGATGTCGGAGGCGCTGAGCACGTCGCCGGCGAGGGCGCCGAGACCACTGCCGACCTGCGAGGCGACCATCGCCCCGCTGGCCTTGCCGAGCATCGCCATCAGGGGACCGGCGAGCTGCCGCATCTCCTCGGGCATGGCCTGCCCGAGGGCGGTCGTGGCGGAGCCGGCGATCGGCTCGACGAGCACCTTCCACACGTCGAGGGTCTCGACGATCCACTCCGCCCGGGACCAGGCCGCGGTGGTGGAGACGCCGGAGGGGAACTCGGTCGTGGTGTCGAGCCAGTGGTCCGCGAGGCGTACGGCGTCGGCGACCGCGGCGGACTGCGCGGGGCTCACCGCGGGGTCGGGCTCCTGCGCGGCGGCGCGGCGGGCGAGGTCGCGGACGGTGTCCCAGTTGACCGGGCCGTCGTGCGGCGCGAACAGCGACTGCATCTGCGCCATCAGCTGGTTGAGGTCGGGCATGCCGCCGCCGGGGCCGAAGCCGCCCATCTGGGAGAAGATCTGCTCGAACGGCGTGCCCTTGAAGGGGTTGTTGTCGTCAGGGTTGGGGCCGGACGATCCGGGGCCGCCGGGGGTGTCACTCATGGCTCCACGGTACTCACCGCGCCCAGACCCGGCACCGTCCGTCAGGCCTACACTCGGGGCCGTGACCGACGCCCAGTTCGAAGACGTGCCCGATCCCGGATCCGATGCCGCGTCCGATCTAGTGCGCCTCGTGGCCATCCGCGACACCCCGCTCGACGTCGCCGAGGTGGTCGACGCCCTGGGCGACGACGGCGCCGGCGGCCTCACCCTCTTCATCGGCCAGGTCCGCGACCACGACGGCGGCAAGGGCGTGACGGCCCTGGACTACTCCGCCCACCCCACCGCCCTGGCCCGGCTGGAGGACGTGTGCCGCCGGGTCGCCGAGCAGCACGACGTACGCGGTGTGGCAGCCGTGCACCGCGTCGGCCCCCTGCAGATCGGTGACCTCGCCGTCGTCGTGGCGACGACCGCGGCCCACCGCGGAGACGCGTTCGCCGCCTCGCGCGACCTCATCGACACGCTCAAGGCCGAGGTGCCGATCTGGAAGCACCAGGTCTTCGACGACCGGACCGAGGAGTGGGTCGGCACGCCGTAGGGCCTCCCCGAACCCGGCGCCGTGCGCGCCTAGGCTCGGGCCGTGGAGATCCTGCTCTGGCTCGCGCCCGCCGCCGTGGTGACGGTCGTGGCGATGCTGTGGGTGGGTTGGGTCAGCCGCGACGGCCGGGGCGAGGTCGACCGCGACGTCGCCGCCGCACGGCTCGGCAAGGCGCTCGCCAAGGACCTGCCCGCGCGCGCACGCCGTACGCCGCCCGCGGTCCGCGACCGGAGCACGGGCATCGCCGTGCGCCCCAGCAACGCCGGCGCCACCGGGGCCGACCGCACCCGCCGCGCCTCCTGAGCGACACGACGGTGTCGGCTGGTTGTCGCGTGGTTGTCGGGGTTTGAGAGAGTTGCGCCCATGAGTCAGCGGACCAGGGCGGGGCTGCTCGCACTGTGCCTGCTGGCCGTGCTGTGGGGGACCGCCGCCTTCGCGCCGCTGCCCTACGTCACCTACTACCCCGGGCCCACCGTCGACATCCTCGCCGAGAACGACGGCAAGGAGACCGTGACCGTCACCGGGCACAAGTCGTTCCACGACGACGGCGAGCTGCGGATGACCACGGTCTACGTCAGCCAGCCCGAGGACGACGTCTCGCTCCCGGAGCTGCTGCGCGCCTACTTCGACCCCGACGCGGCCGTGTGGCCGCGCTCGTCGATCTACGCGCCCGACGAGACCGACGAGTCCAGCGACCGTGAGTCCGCGGTGGCCATGGTGTCCTCCCAGGACACCGCGGTCGCGGCCGCCCTCACCGAGCTCGGCGAGGAGGTCGACCCCATCGTCGAGGTGCAGGACGTCACGCCGTCGCTGCCCGCCGACGGCAAGCTCGAGGTGCGCGACGTGCTGCTCGAGGTCGGCGGCACCAGGATCACCGACGCCCAGGACGTCGTCGACGCGGTGGACGCCGCCGAGGTGGGAGAGCCGCTCGCGTTCGTCGTGCGCCGCGACGGCGAGAAGATGACCGTCGAGGTCACGCCGCGCGAGGTCGACGGTGACAAGCGCATCGGCATCACGCCCGGCGTCGGGTTCGACTTCCCCTTCCAGGTCAGCGTCAGCATCTCCGACAACATCGGCGGGCCGAGCGCCGGCCTGATGATGTCGCTGGCCATCTACGACACCCTCACCCCCGGTTCCCTGACCGGCGGCGAGGCGGTCGCCGGCACCGGCACGATCACTCCTTCCGGCGAGGTCGGGCCGATCGGCGGCATCCAGCAGAAGATCGCCGCCGCCCGCGACGCCGGTGCCGAGCTGTTCCTGGTGCCGGCCGACAACTGCGACGCCATCGGCGGCGTCGACACCGGCGACATGCGCTTGGCGAAGGCGACCACGATGCACGCAGCGGTCCAGACGCTCGACGACTGGACCGCCGACCACGACACCGATCTCCCGACCTGCGAGGACACCGCCTGATGACGACCGACGACCCGGCCGCCGTTCCCGACCTCCCCGAGGACCCGGCGCTGGCCACTGCGGTGCTGGAGATCGAGGCCCACGTGGCCGCCGACGGCTGGGACCAGCCGGCCCGGCTCTACGCCCTCGTCGACACCGCCGAGCTGGTCGCGCAGGAGCCAGCCCTCGCCGCGGCGATGTCCATCGACGGCCCCGGCGACGACGGCTCCTTCACCCCGATCGAGCAGGAGGGGCTGCCTCCGGGCCAACCCCTCGAGGAGGCGCTCCACTCGATCGCCTGGCCCGGCAGCGTCGCCGGCTGCGCCGCCGTGATCGAGCGGCTGGTGCTGCCACCGGGCGCCGACGACGACATCCCCGACGACCCGACGGCCGCCGAGCTGTTCGCCCGTGAGCACCCCGACCGCCAGGAGGTCCGCATGGTCGCCGGCGTGACCCGCGCCGGGGCGTCGTACTGCGCCCTCCGGCTGCGCGCCCACGACGACGAGCAGTCGGTCGTCAACGGCACCGAGCTGGTGCCCGGCCTGCTGGAGCTCCTCCACGCGACGCTGCACGACACCCCCACCGAGAACGCCTGAGCAGGAACCCGAATGAGCACTCCGTTCGACAACTCCCGACCGACCCCGCCGCGCCCGGCGCCCACCTCGCGGCGCCCCGGCGCGCTGGTGATCACCGCGATCGTGCTGATCGTGGCGTTCATGCTGCTCAGCGGCTTCGCCTCCTTCTGGACCGAGCGGCTGTGGTTCCGCTCCGTCGGCTACAGCGAGGTCTTCACCACGCTGCTCCTGACGCGCGTGGGGCTGTTCCTGGTCTTCGCCGGCCTGATGGCCGCCACCGTGGCGGTGGCGATGTCGATGGCCTACCGCTTCCGTCCGGTGCTGTGGCCCGGGATGCCGGGCACGCCCGACGACGGGCTGGACCGCTACCGCCAGCTCCTGGCACCGCGGATGGGCTGGGTCATCGGGGGCGTGGCCACGGTGATGGGCCTGTTCGCCGGTGCCTCCGCCACGGGGCAGTGGCGCAACTACTCGCTGTGGCGGCACGGCCAGTCCTTCGGCACCACCGACCCGTACTTCAAGAAGGACGTCGGCTTCTACGTCTTCGACCTGCCGTTCTGGCACTACGCCGTCGACTTCGTGATGGCACTCGCGGTCGTCGGGCTGCTGGCGGCGATCTTGGTCAACTACCTCTTCGGTGGCATCCGCCTCTCGGCACGGCCGGGGGAGCGGCTGACCAGCGCGGCGCAGATCCAGGTCTCGGCCTTCCTGGCGCTGTTCGTGCTCGCCAAGGCGGTCGACTACTGGCTCGACCGCTTCGACCTGGTGACCAACTCCGGGTCGATCTTCACCGGCATGGGCTACACCGACGACAAGGCCGTGCTGCCCGCGAAGGAGATTCTGGCCGGCATCGCGATCGTGTGCGGCGTGCTGTTCCTCGCCAACATCTGGCGCCGTACGTGGCTGCTGCCCTCGGTCGGCGTGGCGCTCTTCGCGCTCTCGGCGATCATCCTCGGCCTCATCGTGCCGACCCTCGTCCAGGCGATCCGGGTCAACCCCAACGTGCCCGACCGCGAGGGCCCCTACATCAAGGCCAACATCGACGCGACGCGGAAGGCCTACCAGCTCGACCAGATCGACGTCCGCAACGTCGAGGGCACGGCCGTCCCCCTCGACGGCCGCCTGGAGGCGCTCGACGGGATGACGGACGGCATCCCGCTGGTCGACCCGCAGATCGTGAGCGAGATCTTCGAGCAGCAGCAACAGGTCCGTGCCTACTACTCGGTGCCCAACGTGCTCGACGTCGACCGCTACGAGATCGACGGCACGGACCGGGCCGTGGTGCTCGGCGTCCGCGAGCTCGACCAGAGCGGACTCGCGGAGAACGACCAGAACTGGTCCAACCTCCACACCGCCTACACGCACGGCAACGGCGTGATCGCCGCCTTCGCCAACCAGCGTCCCGAGGACGACTCCACCCAGCAGACCGGCATCCAGTGGGCCGAGGGCGCGGAGGCCGACGAGGACACCCTGACCCGCCTCGCCGGTGAGGACGGCTACGAGACGCGCGTCTACTTCGGCGAGCAGAGCCCGTCCTACAGCATCGTCGGCCTCGACCCCGACGGCGGGCCGGTGGAGTTCGACCTCCCGCAGGGCGACCGCAGCGAGGAGGACGTCGCCACGACGTACGACGGCGACGCGGGCGTGCCGATCGGCAACATCTTCACGCAGCTGCTCTACGCCGTGCGCTTCAGCGAGCCCAACCTGATCCTGTCGAGCCGCGTGCACGAGAACTCCAAGATCCTCTACGACCGCAACCCCCGCCAGATGGTGGAGAAGGTCGCCCCGTGGCTGACCGTCGACTCCGACCCCTATCCCGCCGTCGTGGACGGCCGGATCCAGTGGATCCTCGACGGCTACACCGTCACCGACAAGTACCCGCTCTCGCAGCGGGAGTCGCTCGAGGAGATGACCGACGACTCCCTGCAGGAGGACACCGGCTTCCAGACGCTGCCGACCGACGAGGTCAACTACCTCCGCAACTCGGTCAAGGCCACGGTCGACGCCTACGACGGCACCGTGACGCTCTACGAGTGGGACGAGGAGGACCCCATCCTCGAGGCGTGGACCGAGATCTTCCCCGGCGTCGTGCAGCCCAAGGACGACATCCCCGAGTCGCTGGAGGAGCACCTCCGCTACCCCGAGGACCTCTTCAAGGCCCAGCGCTTCCAGTTCCAGCGCTACCACGAGACCTCGGCGTCGGCGTGGTTCGAGGGATCGAGCCGCTGGGAGGTGCCCAGCGACCCGCAGCGCACGACCCGGCTCCAGCCGCCCTACCGCCTCTTCACCGACACCGGTGACGGCGACACGTGGTCGCTGACGTCGGTCTACGTGCCGCGCGACAAGGAGAACAACCTCGCGGCCTACATGGCGGTCAACAGCGACGCGACGAGTCCCGACTACGGCACCATCTCGGTGCTGGAGCTGCCCAACGAGCCGACCGGCGGGCCGCTGCAGATCGCCAACACGTTCTCGACCAACGAGGACGTCAGCCAGGCGCTGCTGCCGTACACGACCGGTGACGCCGACCGCGTGCCGGGCAACCTGCTGACGCTGCCGATCGGCGACTCGTTCATGTACGTCCAGCCGGTCTACACGCGCCGAGCGGGGGAGTCGAACTTCCCGATCCTGCGCTTCGTCCTGGTCTCGTACGAGAACCGCGTCGGCATCGGCACCACGCTGGTCGAGGCGATCGAGGACGCGCTCGCGGGCACGTCCGACACGCCGACAGAGACCCCGACCGAGACGCCGACCGAGACGCCGAGCGCGTCGCCGTCGGAGTCGCCGACCGAGACCCCGACGACGCCGGCGCCCGGCGGCACGCAGGCGCAGATCCGCCAGCTGCTCCAGCAGGCGGAGGCCAAGTTCGCCGAGGCCGACGCGGCGCAGCAGGCCGGCAACACGGTCAAGTGGGCCCGGCTGATGGAGGAGGGTCGCGCGCTCATCGAGGAGGCCGTGCGCCTGGCCGGCTGACGCCCACCGCACCCCCGATTTGGGTCGTGCGGACCACCCCTGTAATGTTCTCTTCACCGACGCGGGGTGGAGCAGCTCGGTAGCTCGCTGGGCTCATAACCCAGAGGTCGCAGGTTCAAATCCTGCCCCCGCTACAAAAGAATCGAAAGATTCGCACCTTGGCCCCCACATCTTGTGGGGGCCAAGCGCATTTCGGGCCACATCTAGTGGCTCGAGGTGCTTTCTCGAGGCCGATTATCGGCTCCATTGTGCGTGGCACGCCCCTGGTGAACCCGGTTGCACCTGGTGCGCCCCACCTCCGATCCACGCTCACAGCGCCTTGGCTCGCGTGCCGGACCTGGGGCGAGCGGGGGCGACCGGGGGCGTCCGGAGTGGCGTCTCGAGAAAGATTGAGCCCGACCGGTGGCGGGCATTGCGGGACCCCGAACGCGCCGGACGGTCCCCCCACATGACCGCACCGATGAAGCCCGGCGCCACGACGCCGGCCACCTACAGCCCCGACACCACCCTCACCCTGAGCGAGATCGCCGACCTCACCGGTCGCGACATCAAGACCATCAAGAACTGGAACGACTCCGGCCAGGGCCGCTGGCCCAACGCCGTCCAGGACGAGACCGGCCGCAAGACCTGGCGCGTCCCGGTGAGCGACCTCGTCGCCACCGGCGACCTCGACCCTTCCAAGGTCGAGCAGGTCGAGAACGAGCTCGCCGCCCGTCGCGAGTCCAAGGAGACGAAGGCGCTGCGCGAGCAGGTCATCCGCCTCGAGGAGCAGCTCACCGCAGCCGTCGCGCTCGCCGACGAGCGCGCCGGCACCATCGCCCTTCTCAAGAGCCTCGTGCGCAAGGGCGGTGCAGCATGAGCCGCCCGCTGAAGGGGTCCAAGAAGCTGACGGACAAGGGCTGGACCGCCAGCCTCCCGATCCACCGCGGCGCGACCAAGCGCCAGAGCTACACGTTCACCACCGAGGAGGCAGCCGACCGCTGGATCGCAGAGGGTATCCCCGCCATCGAGGGCGGCACCGACCTGCCGGTCCCTGACACTGAGGGCCGCGTCGCAGGCAAGCGGAGCGCCAAGACTGGAACCGCCTTCCGCACGATGGCGGACCCGTGGCACACCGAGTACTACAGCGAGCTGAAGCGCGCGAAGCACGACCGTTCGACGGCCACCAAGGGCCACATCAAGCGCATCGAGGCCTTCATGGACCAGCGGGGTCTGGTGATGGAGACCATGGTGCGTGACGAGGTGAAGGCGTTGCAGGCGTCCCTCACCCGCTCAACGACCGAGGCCACGGTCACGGTCCCTGAGGGAGTCGACCCCACCGGTCTCGTCACGATGGCCGAGGCGCTGGCGCTGCCGAAGATGACGGCATCGAAGTCGACCCTCAAGCGCCGCAAGGCCGACGGCGTGCTCAACCCTGTTGACCCCACGGCAGCCGTGCACCGCTTCCGGGTCGCCGACCTCTACAGCGAGGCCGTCCTGGGTCCGACTGGCAAGCTCCGTCGCGGCCCGCGCACCAACGGCAGCCTCTCGCAGGACGTCGCCAACGACGTCATGTGGGCCTACGACGAGGTGTGCAAGTACGCCCTCGACCACGGCGTGGACGTCCCGCAGGACCGCACCAGCCTGAAGATGCACCGCACCGACAGGGCTCCCAGCGCACCGCGCCAGCCCGTCAGCCTCCGCCGGTGCGCGGACATCGCCTCCCGCCTGCACGTCGTGCACCAGCTCGTCCTCTGGCTCATGCGCATCCTCGGCCTCCGCATCGGTGAGGCCTACGGCATCCGGGTGTACGACGTGCTCGACCAGGGTGCGGGGCAGTACGGCGCTGTGGCCGTCAAGGCACAGGGCGGCAAGAAGTTCACCCAGACCGCCCCGGATGGTACGACGCATACCAGCGACCACACGGACGACCTCAAGACCAAGAACTCCGAGCGCGTGCTGGTCGTCCCGCCCACGTTGATGGACCTCATCCGGACCATCATCGCGGTCTTCCACACCGACGCCGACGGCGTGATCCGCCAGGACGCCCGACTCATCCCCGGTCTCACCCGACGTAACGCCGGCGGACAGGAGGCCTTCCGCGCTGCCTTGGCCGGGGCCGCCGAGGCCGTGAGGGTCGACTGCACCACAGAGGAGGACGTCATCGACGAGGTGTTCTCGTGCCAGCCCCACGACATGCGGCGCACGATCCTGTCCGACCTCGACCGTCTCGAGGTCAAGGACAGCCACACACGTCGGTTCGCCGGCCACCTGCCCGGCACCGCCGTCCTGCACCGCCACTACCTGCTCGACGACCCCAAGCTCCGGCCCGCCAAGGCCATCGCCGTCCTCATCCAGGGTGAGCTCATCGCCAACCTGCCTGCCGGGCTGCTCCTTCCCACGACGGTCCGCTGCACCACGGGCAACCAGCCCGCCCTGCAGAAGGACGGCGCCCGCATCGACGCCGAGCTCGCCGAACGCGGTTGGCTCGTCCTCTCGACCGACGAGGGCGGCGAGCCGCTCCTCGGATCGGCCGAGGCCGCCCAGCTCTGGGACGTGACCCCCAAGACCGCCCGCCTCTGGATGGCGGACGGGGTGGTGCCCACCATCCCGTGTGGAGGCCGTGGACAGGGAGAGGAACGCCGCGTGCGTCTTTCGGACGCCATGGCGCTCCGCGAGCGCTTGACGACGCGCATCACCCTGGTCCGGCTCGCCGAGGAGGTCGGTACGACCTACCACACCGTGTATCAGTTCGTCCGCGCTCAGGGTCTCGAGCTCGAGGCCTGGGGAGAGCGCGACTACGTTGTCCCTGCGCCCACCGCCACCGCGGTGCGCGACCACTACGCGGCTCAGGCGGCGCTGCACGAGCGTGCCGTTCCCTACTCCGTCGCTGCGAAGGCGTTGGGGACGTCGGTGGCCGCAGTGGAGCACCTGGTGGACGACGGGACGCTCGACAAGGACGAGCGCGCCCACGACGGTCGTCGCATGGTCACCCGCGCGAGCCTCGCGGATGTCGAGGCCACCCGACGTCCGGTTCGTCACGGCGCTCCCACGGTCCGCGACGACCTCATGACCTGGGCCGAGGTGTCGGCCGCAACCGGCCTTGCGAGCGCCGACATCGACGCGCTCGTTGCTGACGGCCTGCTGGTGCGGGTGCAGTACCAGCGACGGCACCACGTCACTCGGGTCAGCGTGCTGAGGTACCTGGCCGAGCACGACCCCTCACGCCTCGCGCTGGCCGTCTGACGGGTCCAGGCTCGAGACCCCGAGCTCCACGCGACCGATGAGGCGATTCGGCTCGCGTGGAGGGTCTTGGGGCGCTCGTATCAGAGTGGCTCGTTGTTGCGCAGCGTGGTGAACGGTACCCGGAAGAAGGTTCCTATGACCCTTGACCGCATACCCCCTAGGGGTATGCTGGTTGACATGAACGCGCACATGCACGAGTCGGACAAAGCCACGACGCACCAGGTCACGGACCCGGTGTGCGGAATGAGCGTCGACCCGGCCGCGACCGAGCACACGCTCACCCACGAGGGGCAGGAGTTCTACTTCTGCTCGGCCAGCTGCAAGGACAAGTTCCAGGCCACGCCCGACCGGTACGCAAGCCACGACCAGGCCGGGAACGCTCACACGCACGCCGGACACGCTGCGACGGCCAGTGGCATTGCCCCGCCCACGCCCGGCGAGGGGGAGGCAGTGGAGTACACGTGCCCGATGCACCCCGAGATCCGCCGACCCGGCCCCGGAGCGTGCCCCATCTGCGGCATGGCGCTGGAGCCGGTGATGGTCACGGTCGACTCGGGCCCGTCGCCGGAGCTGCGCGACATGACCCGCCGCTTCTGGTTCGGCGTGGCCCTGTCCATCCCCGTCGTCATCCTCGGCATGGGCCGCGACCTCATCGAACCGCTGCACGACGCCGTCTCCGCCACCACGTCCGCGTGGGTCCAGCTCGCGTTGGCCACACCGGTGGTCCTGTGGGCCGGATGGCCGTTCTTCACCCGCGGCTGGGCGTCGGTACGCACCATGAAGCTGAACATGTTCACGCTCATCGCAATGGGCACTGGCGTCGCCTGGCTGTTCTCCGTCGTCGCAACGGTGGCCCCGGGCATCTTCCCCGCCGCGTTCCGCGAAGACGGCGCCGTCGACGTCTACTTCGAGGCCGCCGCCGTCATCACCACCCTCGTCCTGCTCGGTCAGGTCCTCGAGCTACGCGCCCGTGAGGCCACCTCAGGCGCCATCAAGGCGCTTCTCGACCTGTCCCCGAAGACCGCCAGGCGGGTGCGTGACGACGGCACCGAGGAAGAGGTCACCCTCGACCAGGTTCAGCTCGGCGACCTGCTCCGCGTCCGCCCCGGCGAGAAGGTCCCCGTCGATGGTGTCGTCGAGGACGGGAAGTCGGCCGTCGACGAGTCCCTGGTGACCGGTGAGTCCATGCCCGTGACGAAGGAGCCGGGCGACAAGGCCATCGGCGGAACCCTCAACTCCACCGGCGCGCTCCTCGTACGCGCCAGCGCGGTCGGTCGCGACACCATGCTCGCCCGCATCGTGCAGATGGTCGCCGAAGCGCAGCGCTCCCGCGCACCCATCCAGCGCACCGTCGACAAGGTGTCCGCGGTGTTCGTGCCCGCGGTCATCGGCATCGCCGTGCTCGCGTTCATCATCTGGGCCCTCGTCGGGCCCGACCCGAAGCTCGCTCACGCGCTCGTCGTGGCCGTCAGCGTCCTCATCATCGCCTGCCCGTGTGCGCTGGGGCTGGCCACGCCCATGTCCATCATGGTTGGGGTCGGTCGCGGCGCGCAGATGGGCGTGCTCATCAAGAACGCCGAGGCGCTCGAGCGGATGGAGAAGGTCGACACCGTCGTCGTCGACAAGACCGGGACCCTCACCGAAGGCAAGCCGGCGGTGGTGGCGGTCGAGCTCGCCGACGGGTTCGGCGACCTGAGCGCCGCCGAGCTGCTGCGGTTCGCGGCCGCGGTGGAGAACGCCTCCGAGCACCCGCTCGCGCGTGCCATCGTCGACAAGGCCCAGGCCGACCTGGCCGATAGCTCGACGGGGTTGCCCGAAGTTGCTGACTTCGACGCCCCGGCCGGCAAGGGCGTCCTTGGGACCGTCGAGGGCCGCAAGGTGCTCATCGGCACGGCGGGGTTCCTCACCAGCCAGGGCATCGACCCCGCAGTCCTCGCTGAGAAGGCAGACCGGCTGCGTCGCACCGGTGCCACCGCCGTCCTCGTGGCCGTCGACAGCACCCCTGCTGGTGTCATCGGCATCGCCGACCAGGTCAAGGCCACCACCCCCGCCGCCCTGGCCGCGCTGCGCAAGGAGGGCATCGAGGTCATCATGCTCACCGGCGACAACCAGGTCACCGCGCAAGCCGTCGCAAGCGAACTCGGCATCGACCGGGTCGAGGCCGAGGTGCTTCCCGACCACAAGGCCGACGTCGTCAACAAGCTCCGCGCCGAGGGCCGCGTGGTCGCCATGAGTGGCGATGGGGTGAACGATGCTCCGGCGCTGGCCGCGGCCGATGTGGGTCTGGCGATGGGCACCGGCACCGACGTCGCGATGGAGTCCGCCGGTGTCACCCTGCTGCGCGGCGACCTCAACGGCATCGCCCACGCCCGCCAGCTCTCCCACGCAGTCATGGGCAACCTTCGCAGCAACCTGTTTCTGGCATTTTTCTACAATTCGGCCGGCATCCCCATCGCCGCAGGCGTGCTCTACCCGGTGTTCGGGTGGCTGCTGTCCCCGGTCATCGCCGCGGCCGCGATGGCGCTTTCGTCAGTCAGCGTCATCATCAACGCGCTACGGCTGCGCACCCAGCGCCTGGGCTGACCGCGCCGCCCGTAACATCGACACCGATGACCTCCGCGCCCCCGACCGCCGTCCGCACCCGCAGGTTCCTGCGGGTGCCGGCGGCTGCGCGTCCCAGCGGCCGCACCGCACTCGCGGGCCTGGTCGTCGCCCTGGTCGTCGGCATCCTCGGCATGCACGCGCTAGCGAGCCACGGCACTCCCGCGGCACCCGCAGCCGCGTCGAGCGCGATGAGTATGCCGGGCATGACCGCTGGCCACGATGCGGCCATGCCCTCCGGCGACTTGCACGCCGCGCGCCCCCACCACGCGTCAGCCGCTCAGCTCTCGGACCACTCCAGCGCCGGCTCAAGCCCCGGCGCCGGCTCTGGGTCCGGCCACGGCATGGCCGGCATGGTCATGCTGTGCGTCGTGATGCTCGCCGCAGCCGGCCTCACGCTCCTGGCGGTGCTCGCCGCGGGACTCTTCCGGCCGCTGCTTCCGGTCGCGTTCATGCCCGCCGCCGTACGCGCGCGGGCGCTTCAGTGGGTGCGTGGCACCGGCCCACCCCACGAGTGGCAGTTCTCCGTCATCAGGTGCTGACAGGCCCTGCGACCACCCGCCACCGCTGACCTCGACCGTCGAGTTCGACTTTTCGACAGCAGCGTCCGGCCGGGTGTCGCCTCCGCCTGCCCACACCACCCACCTGACTTCTGGAGAACTTCCATGCACGCCAAGAACAAGACCCGCACGCGCGCGCTCAGCGCGTTCGCGCTCACCCTCGCTCTCGGCGCCGGCCTCACCGCCTGCGGCGACGACACCAGCGACGCGGCCGGCCAGGCCGAGGTCAGCACCACCGAGCACAACGACGCTGATGTCGCCTTCGCCAGCGACATGATCACGCACCACGCGCAGGCGCTCTCGATGGTCGACCTGACCCTGAAGCGAGAGCTCGACCCCGAGGTCCAGGCCCTCGCCGAGGACATCCGCGACGCACAGGGCCCTGAGATCGAGACCATGGCCGACTGGCTCACGAAGTGGGGTGAGGACGTCCCGGCGACCATGCGCGACCACGTCAACTCCGGTCATGACATGGGCGACATGTCCGACACCATGGACGACATGGGGCACGACGACATGCCCGGCATGATGAGCGCCGACGAGATGAACGAGCTCGAGGACGCTCCGGACTCCGAGTTCCAGGACATGTGGCTCGAGATGATGGTCGAGCACCACGAAGGCGCCATCGAGATGGCCGAGACCGAGCAGGCCGACGGCCAGTTCAAGGACGCCGTCGACCTCGCCGGTCAGATCATCGACGCACAGCAGCAGGAGATCGAGACGATGAAGGACCTGCTCGGCTCCTGAGTCTCGGCGCGTGCGGACGCCACCCTCATCGGTGGCGTCCGCCCGTCGATTCCACCGCCGCATCCCCCGCATGCCGCGTCCCGGGCCTGGGCCGACCAGCCTCACGCCCGGACGCCTCGGACACCCACCTGCAGAAGAAGGCCTCATGAAGACACCCCTGGCGGCCGTCGCCGTCACAGCAGCCCTCGCCCTCACCCTGACCGGCTGCAGCAAAGCCGCCGGCCCGACCAGCTCGTCCGGGTCGAGCTCCTCGGATGCGGCCGAGGTCACGCCTGACGCCACGTCCCTCCCGCCGTGGCCCGCACCCGGCGACGTCCCCGCCCGGGTCGCCGCCGCCGGCCTCGACCTCGGCCCGATGGGCACCGCCGAGCACTACCACCCCCACCTGGCCATCACCGTCGGCGGAGAACCGGTCCCCGTCGCGCCCAACATCGGCGTCGACCCCGCCACCGGCGCGATGTCCGCGGTCCACACCCACGAGGGCGACGGCACCATCCACATCGAAGCCGACACCGTCGGCGAGAAGTTCACCCTCGGCCAGCTGTTCACCCAGTGGGGCGTCGCGCTCACGCCCACCCAGATCGGTGGCGCCCAGGCGAAGCCCGGGGAGAAGATGACGGTGACCAGCAACGGCACACCCGTGACCGGCGACCCCGCCGACCTGCAGCTCGAACCTGACCAGCAGATCGAGCTGACCCTGCCATGACCGACACGCCACACCCGCAGACATCGCCCCCTGGACGTCCCTCCCGGCCGGCCCGCATCGCCCTCGTCGCGGTGCTCGTCGTAGCCGTCGTGCTCCTTGGGCTGTGGTTGGTCCGCACGACACCCTGGACCGCCGACGCCTCCGGTCGTGGCAGCGACCGCGGTATCGCGGGGCCGGGCCTCACTGCCTACCCGGCCGGTGACCGCGCCCCCGCGCCCCCGCTCGAGGGGCGCACCCTCGACGACAGCGACTTCAACCTCGACGACCTCTCGGGCCAGATCGTCGTCATCAACGTGTGGGGCTCGTGGTGCGGGCCGTGCCGCGCCGAAGCGCCCGGTCTCGTCCGCATCGCCAACGCGACCGCCAGCCAAGGCGTCCAGTTCGTCGGTATCGACACCCGCGACAGCCTCGCCTCCGCCCGGGCGTTCGTGAAGAACTACGACGTGCCCTACCCGAGCGTGTTCGACCCTGCCGGCAAGGCGCTCCTGCCGTTTGGGTCCGTCATCCCCAGTGCCGCCATCCCCAGCAGCCTTGTCGTCGACCGCGACGGCAACGTCGCAGCCCGCGTCATCGGTGCCGTCGACGAGAGCACCCTCCAGGGCATCCTCGATGACCTCCTCGCCGAAGACGACGACCCGACTTCGACCGGCACCGACGCCCGGGAAGGAGACGCGTCGTGAGCCCGCTGGCCGCCAACCCGGGCGACCTCGTCACCTACGGCCCGATGCTCGTCGCCATCCCCATCGCGATGGCCGCCGGACTCGTGTCCTTCCTCAGCCCCTGCTGCCTCCCGCTCGTACCCGGCTACCTCGCGTACGTCACCGGCACCAGCGGCGCCGACGCCACCACCCAGGCCCAGGCCCACGACGTGACCAGTACGTCGGGAACGCCCGGCGCTCCGAGCACGCTGACCCGACCCCGACCCCGGCTGCTGCCCAGCCGCACCGTCACCGGGACGCTGCTGTTCGTCCTCGGGTTTGCCGCCGTGTTCACCAGCTACGGCGCCCTCTTCGGCACCGCCGGCGCGTTCCTCATCACCTACCAAGAGCCCATCACCCGAGTCCTTGGCGTCCTCACCATCGTCCTCGGCATCGTCTTCACCGGCGCCCTCACCCGCGTGCCGTTCCTCAACCGCACCGTCCGTCTCGACGCCAACCCTCGCGTCGGCGTCGCCGGCGCCCCCCTGCTCGGCGTCATGTTCGGCATCGGCTGGACCCCGTGCATGGGGCCCACCCTGGCCGCGGTCCTCACCCTGTCCGTCACCGCGGGGGGAGCCGGCCGCGGTGCCGTGCTGTCCTTCGCCTACAGCCTGGGTCTCGGCATCCCGTTCCTCCTCGCCGCCCTCGGCGTTCAGCGTGCGTTCCGCGTGTTCGCCTACGCGCGCCGGCACGCCCGCGCCGTCACCCGCATCGGGGGCGTGCTCCTCATCATCGTCGGCATCCTCCAGGTCAGCGGAGCCTGGACACTGCTGATGGCCCAACTGCAGGGCTGGGTCGCGAACTGGCAGGTCCCCCTGTGAACACCACACCGAGCCGTGCGCGACAGACCCCCCGAACCCGTCGCCGTCGCTTGGCGCGGCTGGGCCTGGCCGCCGCCCTCACCCTCACCGCCGCCACGGCCTGCAGCTCCCAGGACGCCGACCCCCGCAGCGGCAACGCTGTCACCAGCCGCGACGCCGACGAGTTCCACGGCACCCTCGTAGACCCGCCCCTCACCCCCGCGCCCGTCACGCTGCGCGACACCGACGGCAACCCCTACCGGATGGACGAGCCGCCCCCGGACACCGCCACAGCGGTCTTCTTCGGCTTCACCAACTGCCACGACATCTGCCCCACCACCATGGCCGACCTCGCCGCCGCACGCAGGTCCCTACCCCCCGTCGCGGCCAGCAAGGTCAACCTGGTCTTCGTCACCGTCGACCCCAAGCGTGACACCCCGCCGGTTCTCCGCAGGTGGCTGGACCAGTTCGACCCTGACATCGTTGGACTACGCGGACCCCTCAAGCATGTGCACCGTGCAGAGGACTCCCTGTACGCCTCCAACAGCGGCAAGTCCTCGCCGCCTCCCGAGGGAACCGACGCCGGCGCACACGAGCATCAGTCGACGGAGGAAGGGCACACCCACCCCGACGGCGACCCCGATGGGTACACCATGGACCACTCCAGCGTCGTCTACCTGTTCGGTCCTGACGGCAGCACCGTCATCTACACCGGCGGCGCCACCCCACCCGACTACGCCGCCGACCTGACCCGCCTTCTCCACCGCTGACGTCTCCGCCCTGACCCCCAGCAAGACGCCGCAGGCCAACGCGGAGCTGTGGCCCTCGATGGGCGCGAGCACGGGACGACCGCCGCGGCAAAGCAGCCACTCGGGGGCCGAAAGACCCTACCCCCCGGGGGTATGCGCGCGCACCATGGAACAAGAGCAGAACCCACGAGGAGCCCGCCATGGTTACCACCGAAAGCACCCGCGACACGATCCGCCAAGCTGCGGCCGGAGCGCACGAGTGCCACCGCCCTGCCACCGACAGCTCCCTCCCTGCCGCCCGCGGCTACACCGGTCGACAGCACAGCTACCTGAACCGGTTGCGTCGCATCGAGGGCCAGGTCCGCGGCGTGCAGAAGATGGTCGCCGACGACCGCTGGTGCCCCGACGTGGTCAACCAGCTCGCCGCCGTGACCCGGGCAACCGAAGAGGTCGCCGCGGCGCTTCTCGACGACCACGTGCGCCACTGCGTCCTCGAAGCCGCCCGCGACTCCAGCGAAGCCGGACAGGCCCTGATGGACGAAGTCGCCGCCACCATCCGGCAGGTGATCCGCCTCTGAACCCACGCGCTCACCCACGAACCACCCGTCCACCACCCACGACAAGGAGCAGAACGATGAACACCAACATGACCCGCGGCCCGAACCTTGGGCTGTTCGCGGTCGCAGCCGCCATCGCCATCGTCGGCGCACTCTGGGTCGGCGTCCCCGCCGGCACCCTCGCCTTCGTCGGCATCGCCCTCATCTGCCCGCTGATGATGATGGTGATGATGGGCGGAATGATGGGGATGCACGGCGGCGGCAGCAATGACAGCAGCACGAAGTCGCACGACCGCTCCGATGACCAGCACCCTCAGGACCGCTGAGGTCGTCATGACCGCCCAGGCCACACCCCGCCCCGCCGGCCACGCCGCATCTACGGCGGCTGGTCGGCCGCTGATGACCGCGTCCGGTGTCGAGAAGTCGTACCGGCGCGGCATCTGGCCGGCCCGGCACGCCCAGGCGGTCCTCCAAGGCGCCAGCCTTGAGCTGCTTCCGGGTGAGGTCGTCGGTCTGGTCGGGGAGAACGGGTCGGGGAAGTCCACGCTGATGAAGGTCCTCGTCGGCGAGCTCGCCCCGAACGCCGGCACCGTGGAGCACGTCGGACGGCTCGGCTACTGCCCGCAAGAGCCGGTCGTGTACGAGCGCCTGACGTGCGATGAGCACTTCGAGCTGTTCGGGCACGCCTACCGGATGAGCCCGGCCGTCGAGCATGCGTCGCGTCGCCGGCTCTACGAGACCCTCGGGTTCACCCGCTACGCCGGCACGCGCGCCGACCAGCTCTCCGGCGGCACCCTGTCCAAGCTCAACCTCGGGCTCGCGCTGCTCGCCGACCCCGAGGTGCTGCTCCTCGACGAGCCGTACGCCGGGTTCGACTTCGACACCTACCTGAGGTTCTGGGACCTCGTCGCCGAACGCCGAGCCGCGGGGCGCAGCGTGCTCATCATCAGCCACTTCGTCGTCGACGAGCACCGCTTCGACCGCATCGTCCAGCTGCGCGACGGCACGACCTACGACCGGCCACCCCAGGCCCGCGCTGCCCAGCCTGGCGCACCCCCACCTGACACCGTGTGAGCACCCGATGAGCACCGCATCCGCCTCCGTTGCAGGGACCGTCGACAGCACCCGCGGGCTGCTGGTGCGTCGCTTCCTCGTCGAGGCAGCCCGCAACCGGGTCACCCTCGGCCTGCTCGTCGTCGTCCCGGTCGTGTTCGTCGCCATCGTGGGCGGTGTCATCACCGACGCCGGCGAGCTCCTTGGCGGCCAGGGTGGGCCCCAGGCCGAGACGACCACGGCCGGCTGGACGGCCGGGTTCGTAGCCGCGGTCGCGATGTACTTCCAGGTCCGCTCCGCCCGCGCCGCCGACCAGCGCCTCGTCCTGGCGGGACTACCCGCGGCACGCCTGGTCCTGGCACGCATGACGACCGGAGCCGCGCTCGCGGTGGTGGCCGCCACCGCGTCCTACCTGACGCTCGTGGTCCGCGTCGGTGGCCTCGACCACCCCGCCCGAGTCGCCGCGGCGACCGTGATGTTCGCGGTCATCTACCTGGCCCTCGGCGCCCTCATCGGCGCCCTCGTGGCCAACCCGGTCAACGGCACGGTGCTCGTCTTGTTCGTCTGGCTCGTCGACGTCGTCTTGGGGCCCGCGTTCCGGCCCGCCGACACCCTCGTGTCCAAGGTCTTCCCGACCCACTACCTGAGCCTGTGGATGATGGGCGAGCCGTCCGGTCACGCGGGCCGGCCCGGCGACCTGGGCTGGGCGCTCATCTGGACCCTCGTCGCCGTCGCACTCAGCTGGCTGGTCGTCGCGACCACCAGCCGCACCGCCCAGGCCCACGCACGCACCAGCTCGGGCTCGGCCCGCGGCCAGCTGGCCGTCGGCACCCGGATGGGCCTCCGGGAAGTCGGCAGAAACCGGGTGCTGTGGGCGCTCCTTGTCGCTGTCCCGGGCCTGTTCGTCGCCCTGTCCGCATTCACCACGCCCGAGGGGTACGAAACGATGATGGTCCGCGAAGCCGGCCGGACCGTGCCCGCCACGTTCTGGTTCCCCGACACCCACCCAGGTCTGATGGCGCCCATCTCGGTCGGAGCGCTGGCCGCCGTCGTGGGGCTGTTCACCGCGCTCGGCGCGCGCGCCGCGGACCGTCGGCTCGCCCTCGCGGGGTTCCACCCGGTCAGCCTGCTCACGTCCCGGCTCCTCGTCGTGGCCGTGCTGGCCGTCGTCGTCACCGCCGCCTCGCTCGCGGTCACCGCGCTGTTCTTCGAGCCCGGCCAGTGGGCCCCGTACGTGCTCGCCAACCTGCTCCTCGCGTTCACCTACGCCCTCGTCGGCGTCCTGGTCGGCTGGCTCTTCGGCCGCGTCGGCGGCGTGCTCGTCGCGTTCCTCCTCCCGTTCCTCGACCTCGCCATCGAGCAGAGCCCCATGCTCAACCCCGAGCTCTCCACCCTGGCGCACCTCCTGCCGGGGTACGGAGCCAGCCGAGTCCTCTACGACGCCGCCCTCACCAGCAGCTTCGACGAGACCGGCTCGCTGCTCATCGCGCTCGGCTGGCTCGCGGTGCTTGCCGGTCTCGTTGCCGGCCTGCTGGGCCGGCTCGTCCGACCTGCTCGCCGCCAGCGTCAACGCGACCTTCGCCCTCGAGCAGCAGCCCCGATCTGACGACTTCACGGACCAAACCGCGGCGTGCCTCCATGACGCTGCACCAGTCCCCATCACCATCACCAACATGATCTGGGCTAACATCACGTTTTGTGATGACTGAGACCACGAGCTCGCCACGCACGCACGCCGGCTTCACCGCCGCCGCGTGCCTGTTCCACGGGTTCTCCGACCCCACCCGCCTCGCCATCCTGCAGCGCCTCAGTGAGGGCGAACAACGCGTCGTCGACCTCGTCAACCACCTGGGCCTCCCGCAGAGCTCGTGCTCGAAGCACCTGGCCTGCCTCAAGGACTGCGGCCTGGTCACCTCCCGCGCGCAGGGCCGTGCGTCGGTGTACTCGCTCACCCACCCCGAGCTGCTGCACCGGCTCTTCGCCAGCGCCGACGAGCTGCTCGACGCCACGGGTGAGGCCGTCGCGCTGTGCGACAACTACGGCGCTCTGACGCTGCACCCGACCGTTCCCTCGACTGAGGAGACCGCATGACCATCCACGACCACGCCACGACGCAGCCCGACCACGCCCACCCCGTGCTGACGAGCGAGGACCGAGCCCGGCTCGGACGCCGCGCGCAGCTCTTGGCCGCGGCGTCGGTGACGTACAACGTCATCGAGGCCGTCATCGCCATCACCGCCGGCATCGTCGCGGGCTCCGTCGCCCTCGTCGGGTTCGGCCTGGACTCCATCGTCGAGGTCTCCAGCGGCCTCATCATCTTGTGGCAGTTCCGTCACCGCCTCCCCGAGACCCGGGAACGCCAAGCGCTCCGGCTGATGGCGCTGTCGTTCTTCGCGCTCGCCGCCTACGTGTCCTTCGAGTCGCTCCGCGCGCTGCTCGGTGACCACGACCCCGACGCCTCCCCGGTCGGCATCGGACTCGCCATCGCGTCGCTGGCCATCATGCCGTTCCTGTCCTGGGCGCAACGCCGCACAGGGAAGGCGCTCGGCTCCAACGCGGTCGTCGCGGACTCCACCCAGACCCTGCTGTGCACCTACCTCTCCGCCGTGCTCCTCGTCGGCCTCGTGCTCAACGCGACGCTCGGCTGGTCCTGGGCCGACCCCATCGCCGGGCTCGTCATCGCCGCGGTCGCAGTCCGTGAGGGGCTGGAGGCGTGGCGTGGAGAGAGCTGCGGCTGCGGACCCGTCGCCGTCGGCTCGGACCCCCAGGATGTCGACGCCGGATGCTGCGACAGCGGCACCTGCAGCGATGGCTGCTGCACTCCCAGCAGCGCGGATGACGGTGTCGACGCGACCTCGGCGCCCGTGCCGGACTCGGTCTTGCAGATCCAGCGGCGGAAGTGATGTCCGGGATCGCACCCAACATTCCGGGCCCCACCAGCCTGAGCGAAGCTGAAGCCGAACGGCTCACCCGCCGGGGGCTGCGGCTGGCCCAGTTCACGGTCGCCTACAACGTCATCGAGGGCGCGGTCGCCATCACCGTCGGCCTCATGGCCGGCCTGGTGTCGCTGGTCGGGTTCGGTCTCGACTCCGGCATCGAGTCCGCCGCCTCCGTCCTCGTCGGCCTGCGGCTCTCGGCCCGCCTACGGCATGGCGAAGCCGACGAGGCGAAGGAGCGACGCACCCTGAAGGCCGTCGCCATCACGTTCTTCGTCCTGGCCGCGTACGTCGTGTTCGAGGGCACCCGCTCGCTGCTCGGCGGCGAGGCTCCGGAGAACTCGATGGTCGGCATCGTCCTGCTCGTCGCATCCGTCGTCGTGATGCCGGTGCTCGCCCGTGCGAAGCGTCGCGTGGGCGAGCAGCTCGGTGGGGACTCGCTCATCCTCGCCGACGCCGCGGAGACCCGGATCTGTGTCCTGCTCAGCATCTCCACCCTGCTGGGTCTCGGCCTGTACGCCCTAACCGGCGCCGCCTGGCTCGACCCCGTCGCCGGCTTCGTCATCGCCGCGTTCGCCATCCACGAAGGCCGCGAGGCGTGGGAAGGCGAGCTGGTCGAAGACGATGACGACGATGACGACGACGAGAACGGTGAGGACGATGACTGAGCCCGGCACAGACGTGGCTGCGGTGGGCGCGCTGGGCATCTACGCGGTCTACCTGGGTGTCGGGTTCGGACTGCGGACCTGGCTGCAGTGGCGCCGAACCGGCGACACCGGCTGGCGCGGCATCTCGGGCCGCTTCGGCTCGCCCGAGTGGTGGGCCGGCGTCCTGTTCGGCGCCGCGCTGGTAGCCGGTGTCCTTGGTCCCGTTACGGCGCTCCTCGGCCTAGGCCCGGTCCAATTCCTCGCCGCGCCCGCTTTCCAGGCCGTTGGGCTGGTGACGGCGGCCGCAGGCGTGCTGGCCACGTTTGGCACCCAGCTCGCGATGGGCACCAGCTGGCGCATCGGCGTCGACGACAGCGAACACACCGACCTCGTGACCACCGGCCCGTTCGCGATGGTCCGCAACCCCATCTTCACCGCCATGGCCGCCACCGGCCTCGGCCTGGCGCTCATGGTGCCGAACGCAGTGGCGCTGCTCGGGTTCGTCCTCCTCCTGGTCGCGCTGCAGCTGCAGGTGCGCGTCGTGGAGGAGCCGTACCTGCTCCGCACCCACGGCGAGGTGTACGCCGCCTACGCGGCCACCGTGGGTCGGTTCCTGCCTGGGCTCGGACGCCGCACGCCCGAACCCGCCAGCGTCTCCCGGCCGACGCGGGAAGCCATCTGATGGGCGCCGGACACAGCCACGGCCCGCCGGCCGGTCACGCTGGCGGCAAGCACCGATGGCGCCTCGCGGTGTCCTTCGGCCTCGTCGCGGTGTTCTTCGTCGTCGAGCTCACCTACGGTCTGCTGTCCGGATCGCTGGCCCTGCTCTCGGACGCCGGCCACATGGCCGCCGACGTCGTCGCCCTCGGCGCCGCGCTGGTCGCCACCCGCATCGCAACCCGCGCCGACACCACCGGCCGCCGCACCTACGGCTCTTACCGCGCCGAGGTGTTCGCCTCCGGCCTCGCGGTGCTGCTGATGCTCGGCGTCGCGGTCTACGTCGTGGTCGAGGCCATCGGCCGCATCGGCCACGACGTCGAGGTCGAGACCGGCCCGATGCTCGTCATCGGCGCCCTCGGCCTGGTCGTCAACATCATCGCGATGCTGCTGCTACGCGGCGGAGCCGCCGAAAGCCTCAACGTCAAGGGCGCCTACCTTGAGGTCGTCGCCGACACCGCCGGGTCCGTCGGCGTCATCGCCGCCGGCGCCCTGGTCGCCTACACAGGCCAGTCGTACTGGGACACCGTGGTCGCGCTGGCCATCGGCGCGTTCGTCGCCGTTCGCGCCGTCATGCTGGGCCGCGAGGTCCTCGCCGTCCTCGGCCAGCACGTCCCAGCCGGCATGCGGATGGACGACGTCACTGCCGACCTGGAAGCCATCGACGGCGTCGACGACGTCCACGACCTCCACGTGTGGACCCTGACCTCCGGCATGCACGTCGCCACCGCCCACCTCGTCGCCCGCGACACCGTCGCCGCCGCGACCGTCCTCACCGAAGCACGCCGCGTGCTGCGAGCCGACCACGGCATCGAGCACGCCACGCTGCAGGTCGAAGCGGCCGCCGACCACACCTGTCAGGAACTCGACTGGTGACCCGTTCAACCCTGAACGCTCGACTGTCCCCGACACACCCGCCTCGCCAGCCGTTCGACCACTCGACCCGAAAGCGAACATGAGCACCCAAGCCAAACGGTCCGTCGCCATCATCGGCGCCTTCGTCCTCGTCCTGCTCGGAGTGCTGAGCCTCGGCGCCATCACGGACGACGAACCCAAGACGACGCCCGCCGCGACGGGTGAGTCCCAGCTGGTCCGGGCCGACTCCCACGTCCTCGGCGAGGAAGGCGACTCCGACGTGACGTTCGTGGAGTTCCTCGACTTCGAGTGCGAAGGCTGCCGGGCCGCCTACCCCGCGGTCGAGCAGCTGCGCGAGGAGTACGCCGGCCGGGTCACGTTCGTCGCCCGGTACTTCCCGATGCCCGGCCACTTCAACGGCGAACGCGCCGCCCGCGCCGTCGAGGCAGCCGCCCAGCAGGGCAAGTTCGAGGACATGTACCACCGCATGTACGAGACCCAGACGCAGTGGGGAGAGCAGCAGGTCCCCGCCGACGACGTGTTCACCGGCTTCGCCGAGGACCTCGGCCTCGACATGGACCAGTGGAAGGCCGACTACAACGACCCGGCCACCGCCGAACGGGTCGCGAAGGACGTGGCCGATGGTCAGGCGCTCGGCGTCCAGGGCACGCCGACGTTCTTCGTCGACGGCGCGCAGCTCCAGCCCCGCACCTACGAGGACCTCACCGATGCGCTCGACGCTGCCCTCGCAGGCTGACACCCCGCTTCGGAAGTCCGACCGCGACCGGCGCACGACGCCCCACGCTGAGGCCGACGGCGGTGAACCGTTCGGTCGTCTGCTGCCGTGGCTGCTCCTCCTCGGCGGGCTGGCCGGGGCACTGGCGGCGTTCGTGCTGACCGTGGAGAAGATCGAGCTCCTCACCGACGCGGCGTACGTGCCGACGTGCAGCATCAACCCGGTCCTGAACTGCGGGTCCATCATGCGCACCGACCAGGCCGAGGTGTTCGGGTTCCCGAACCCGCTCCTGGGGCTGGCCGGGTTCCCGGTCCTGGCCGCGACGGGTGCCGTGCTGCTCGCCGGCGCGCGGTTGCGGCGCTGGTACTGGCTCGGACTACAGGCTGGCGCCATCGCCGGTGCGGTGTTCGTCGGGTGGCTGATCTTCCAGTCGCTGTACCGCATCGGCGCCCTGTGCCCGTACTGCATGGTCGTGTGGGCGGTGGTCCTGCCGACGTTCTGGTACGTGACGTTGGCGAACCTGCGCCGCGGCGTCTTCGGGACCCGCGCCCGCGACAGCCGGGCCGCCGCCGTCTTGGTGGGCAACCATGCGGTCGTCCTCACCGTCGCCTACCTGACGGTCCTCGCGCTCATCCTCGAGCGGTTCTGGGACTACTGGAGCACCCTGCTGCCCTAGCTGTTCTGACGCGACCCACTGCGCCTGCCGCGCACCTTGCCGTCCCCTACTCCCGTGACGGTCCCGCAAGGCATCTCGAAGACGTGGCGCTTCGACATCGGCGACTCGGTCGGAGGAGGCACGTGCTGGGGCATCAACAACCTGGCCTTCGATCCCGAGCGGGGTCGACCACAAGGTGCGTCGTGGGGGACACCGAAGCGTGGCACCTACGCAACGACGGCGGCCTGACCTACTAGAGGGGTTCGGACAAGGCAGCCAGGCGACGCCGGAACTCATCCTCGTCGATTTCTCCAGCTGCGAACCGGCGCCGCAGGATGAGAGCCGCCTCCGATGAACCGGCAGGCGCGGGGGACAGGTCAGGCCCACCGCGGCCAAGAACGCGTCCGGGACTGCGCAGCATCACCACGAGCAGCGTGACTGCAAGGCCGACGAGCACCACGAGCAACACGATCAGCGCAAACCACCCGAAGCCGTACCCGTCGTGCATCCTGTCGTAGTCGCCCCACATCGCACTCACCTCACTCGCGGCCTTGTCATCTCACCCCTACTTCATCAGGCGTGGGGCCTCTCGCGCCTGTGCCGGATGGGTCCCGCTCGTGGGGTCGAAAGGCCCCACTTCGGCAGCGAACCGGCACACGCTGAACGACCCTCAACCAAGGGCTTGCATCCTGTACCCGGGTACAGGCTTACCGTGGGCCCATGGACCAGAGCACCAGCGGCGACGCCCCCGGTACCGGGTTGGCATGGGCCGACGTCGAGGCATGCACCCTCCCAACCGCCGATCGGCCGCTACGCGTCGCGGAGTTCGACGACCTGTTCACCACGTCGCTGCGCTCGATCGACCAGCCCAGCGACACGTACGCGCACCTGGTGTTGACCGGCAACAACGAGCTCGCGCACCGCGCCCGCCGGCTCTCCGAAGCGGAGACCGCCTGCTGCTCGTTCTTCACCTTCACCGTCAGCGAGCCCCAACCCGGCCACGTGAGCCTGGACATCGAGGTGCCGCCCGCACGCGCCAACGTCCTCACAGGACTCCTCGACCGCGCCCGCGCCGTGCTGGCCGCAGCATCATGAGCGCCCCGGAGGCCCAGACGCCCGGGGGAGGGGTCGCCGACACGGCAGGGATGCGTCGCGGTCAAGTCGCGGCCGCCGCCGGCCTCAACATCGAGACGCTGCGCTACTACGAGCGCCGCGGCCTCCTCGCCGGCCCCGACCGCAGCCCGGGAGGACACCGGCTCTACCCACCCGAGACCGTCACCGTGCTCAGGGTCATCAAGGCCGCCCAACGCCTCGGATTCACCCTCGACGAGGTCGCCGAGCTGCTCGAGCTCGGCCGGCACCGCCACGGAAGGCGCATCGACGCCGGACTCCAGCAACGCGCCCGCACCAAGCTCGTCGAAGTCGAGGAACGCATCGCCGACCTCAACGCCATCCGCGACAATCTCACCGCCGCACTCGACGCCGGCTGCGACGACCTCCTGGCCTGCGCGTCATCGCAGTGCTGCCCGATCCCGTTCGAGGCCATCACCCTCCACCCCGACAGCGCGCACGCACCCGCGACGGGCAGCCGGGCGTGCTCGAGGACGCACCGATGACCGAGGCCCCCGACGCCGACAGCGGCGCCACGGGCGTCCGGCCCGGCAACCATCACCTCGTCGGCGCCGCAGCAGCCGCCTGTGCCGTGTGCTGCGCAGCTCCCATTGTCGGGGTCCTCGGTGTGGCCGGCTTCGCCGCCACAGCGGTCACGCTCGTGTTCGCCGGTGTCGTGTTCGCCTTCGTCGTCGGCCTGCTCACTGTCGCCGCCGTGCTCACCCGCCGTGCACGCGTGCGACGCATGTCTTGCGCGCCAACCGACCCAACCGCCAGCGGCCCTGAGCTCGTCGAGCTCGGACCCACGCGCACCACCGACGACGCCTGACCACTAGCTCGAACCAGAGCTCCAGACTCGACCACAGCGCGGCCGTCGCCACGCGGCCGCACACTGGTTGGGAGACTGCACGCATGACCGTCGCGAAGTCCCTGCTCCTGTTCGCCCTCGCAGCCGTCGCCGAAATCGGCGGCGCCTGGCTCGTGTGGCAGGGCGTTCGCGAACACCGCGGCTGGCTGTGGGTCGGCGCCGGCGTCATCGCACTCGGCCTGTACGGGTTCGTCGCCACGCTCCAGCCCGACGCGAACTTCGGCCGCATCCTCGCCGCGTACGGCGGCGTGTTCGTCGCGGGTTCCCTGGCGTGGGGCATGGTCATGGACGGGTTCCGGCCCGACCGCTACGACATTGTCGGAGCGCTCGTGTGCCTGGTCGGGGTCGCCGTCATCATGTACGCGCCCCGACCCGTCTGACCGGTTCGCAGGACCCCAGGCAGCGCTTGATCTACCGCATGCCGCCAGCGGCGGCGTGCTCGACCTCGCCTTGGGTTTCAGGCTCCGCCAGCTTGTGACGCCACGGGAACACCCACCGGAACAGGCTCAGGCCGGGACGGCGGCACCAGCAGTCTTCCGGACATCCGCAACACCTCGCTCCGAGAGCTTCCGCAACGCGAGTGCCCCCGGCTACCGCGACGTACGCCCCGACCACGACGAGGAGACCCTTCCTCACGACAACGCCTCCACGAGCTGCTCGACCTCCGGTGAGCCCCTCAGGCCAGCCGGCGTGGGGTACATGCGGCACGACAGTCCGACCTGTTCGCCGCCAGTGATGAACAGGTCTCGTCCGTTGATGCGGATGCTGGGAGAGCCTATGAAACCCAGCTCGCCGGCCTGCTCAGGGGTCTCGACGCACCGCCGGTGCACGGTGACGTCATCCCGGCCCGCCAGAGAGAGCGCCTCCTGGAGGCGCTGGTCGGCGACCTGCCAGTTCGGGCACCCGTCGAAGTACAACAGCTCGACCTGCACGTAGAGCTCCTCATCGGCTTGAGCTGGAGACGGCTTGGGTTTGTCTCCGGACCTCCACTGTCCCACCTGGGTGCCGAGTCGACACCCCTCGCCGGCAACGGTGCGTGGTTGCTGTTCTCAGGAGAGTCCCGCACGCGGGAGACTGCATCATGGTGATGCAGGAGACGGTCGACCGGGCGAGCATCCATGCCGAGCTGGAGCGGGTGCGCACCGACCTGCACCAACTTGTCTCTCGCGCCACCGCAGACGACCTGCGCCGACGCACGAACGGGACCCGGTGGACGAACGGTCAGATGCTGTGGCACATGGCGTTCGGGTACCTGCTCGTCCGTCGGCTGCTTCCGCTGGTGCGACTCCTCGGACAGCTACCGGACCCGTTCAGCCGCACCTTCGCCGCCACCTTGAACGCGGGCACACGACCTTTCCATCACATCAACTACGCGGGTGCTGTCGGAGGCGCCCTGGTCTTCCACGGTCCTCGGTTGACGCGTCAGTTCGACCGCACCATCGACCGGCTTCATCGACGCCTGGACGCCGAGTCCGACGCGGCGATGGCCCGTGGGATGCACTTCCCGGTCGACTGGGACCCGTTCTTCCAGGAGACGATGACGCTCGACCAGGTCCACCGCTACGCGACGCAGCACTACGACTTCCACCGCGCGCAGCTCACGCTCGATTAGGCCCGCTTCGGCTCAGGCCAGGACGGAGGGCGGCAGCTCGATGTCCGGGAGAGCTCGAGGAGGAGCGTGGGGACGCGGCCGTCGATGTCGCCGATGGTGGTCGCGCACGGTCTCCTCGTCCTGGCCGCCCGGGTCGGCGACCGGCCAGTCGATGTGCTTCACGCCGGGCACGTAGGGGCTTTCTTGCGCCACAAGGCTGCGCTTCCCAGCCCCCTCCTCGCCATCACACGAGAAGGGGGGCCGGCCTCACCGGGGACTTGGGATGGTGCGCGGAGCCTCCCGGAGGCTCCCGCCGCCGCCGCCGGCGCTGGTCCAGCGCCCGAGGTACGTGGTCGGGTACTGCGTCGTGGGCCAAGCACCGTCCTCTGCCGGTGTGCGACGGCAGTGCGAGCAGATGACTCCGTAGCCGCTTGCTGCGACCTCGGGGAAGAGGGTGACGTGGTCGGCGTGGCGACGTCCGCGGCACCGGTCGTGCGGGCATGGGATCGCCTTGACGTGCGTCTTGGCCTGGTTGGCGTAGGTCAGGTAGACGGGCCGTGTGAAGCCTCCAGATCGCCGCTGCGGCTTCACCAGCTCCCGGACCTCGTCGTCGGTCTTGCCCAGGGCGAGTGCGACGTCGAGGACCGGAAGGCCGTGACGGCGGGTGGGTGTGTCGACGGTGAGCAGTGCCAGGGCTTCGGAGATCCAGGCGGTGTCGTCCGGGACCGCGGCGTCGCCCCACTTGAGGTTCGGATCGGTGTACGTCGAACGAAGCCGCTCCGTGTAGGCGCTGGTGGTCGACTTGGTGTTGTCGTCTGCCGCCCGCGTCACCCATCGGTGGAGCTCTTGGCGGACCTCGGCGATCGGGTGGTCGACGAGGGCGCACTTGGCTCCGCGTGAGGTGACGCCGTTGGCCACCAGCCAGGGCATGACACGCTTCTTCAGCAGCGTCGCGCGGGTCACCTGCAGCAGGTCTGCCGTTGCGGTCAACTCGCGGCCTTCCTCGAAGAGGTAGCGCACGACGGTGTCGGTGTTGGCGAGATTGCGTCCGGTGCGGGTGCGGACGTTGCGGATCCGGCCGGCGAGGGGGAGCTGGGCGTGTGCGCCGGACGCGAGTGGGAGCAACGCGGTGCAGGACCACAGGACGTCCTCACCGTCGACATGGAAGCGCCATTCGATGAAGGTCTCGTCGCACAGGGTGCCGAACTTGGAGGGGCTTTCTCCGTTGTTTCGTGCCGCGGACTCGAGTCCGGCTACGAGGTGGACAGCGACGGAGACGTCGGTGTGGTCGTGTCGCACAGTGGCGGATCCGGACTCGTGCTTGCGGATCTTCGCCTTGAGCCGTTCGATCTCAGCGTCGTACGCGGCGACCTTCGTCTTCACCTCGGTGACCTGGGCTGCGTAGGCCTTGGCCTCGTCCTCGTCGCCTGCTGCTGCGCTGATGGCTGCCATCGTGCGGTGCCCCTTGATCTCGTCCTCCAGAGGCGTCCTAGCCGCTGTCTTCAGTGCGATCTGGTGGCGCCAAGTCGTGGTGGGGTCGGCGTCGTCGCTGCGTCGCTGCGCCTCTGTGAGCTGGGCGATCGTCGTGGGGTCCAGCAGGCTCCTCACGCCGTGGTCGAGGCGGGAGGCGACGGAGGCCTCGAGCTCGATCAGGGAGAACGTGGCGGCGGTGTGGTCGGGGCGGCCCTCACCCACGCCGAAGTAGGACCAACCGCGGCCGGTACGGCTGCCCGCAGCGGCCGACTCACGCCGGAACAGCAGGATGGCGTTGGCCCGCCCACTGGTGTTCACGCGGGCCTGCACGCCCCACTGCGTGGGCTCGTCGTCGTACTTCGACCCGAGGTGGCCCGGCGGGACGACCCAGTTCGGGAAGCACTGAAGAGCGCGGCGAGTCGGCGTGTGGTGGGCCTGTCCACCGGTGGGCGCCTTGGGAGCTCGGAGCTCACGCAGGAGTCGCGCGGCCACCTGGCGGCAGACGCGGTCGGGTACTCCGAAGCGGGGGATCTCGTTCCCCTCCTCGTCCGTGGGCCATCCCCATGACGCGGAGAGGACGTCGAAGTACCCGTACTCGTCGAGGTCGTCGCGGTAAGTTGCCGGGATGCCGTCGAGGACGATGTTGCGGCCTCGGATGTCGTTGTTGAGGCGCCGGAAGTACCGGCCGGTCCTGATGAGCTCGACCTTGGCGAGGAAGAAGCGGACGTCGGCATCGAAGACCTCGGCGGGGTCCTCGCCCTCCAGGTAGCGCGAGATGTCGAGGTCGCTGGGGATGGCGCGCGGGTTGGAGTCGCTGCGGCAGAAGAAGCTCTTGGCGGCTCCGTAGGACGCGTTGTCGTCGTCCAGTGCTCGGGCGAAGGTGTTGTCGAGGTCGGTGTGGTCGCGGCGGACGATCAGGCCCTCTGCCTCGTACGCCGCGAGGCGCGCGGTGATGTCCTGGTAGGTCTCGCCGTCGGCGTGGGCCTGGTAGAGGCTCGCGATGACCGGTGCCATCTCGGGCTGGGCCTCCGGGACGAGCCCGCGGTTGCCCTCTTCGACGGAGCGGCCGTGCTTGTCCTTCTTGTGGCACCAGCCGTACGGCATCTGAAGTTCGGCAAGGGCCGCACCACCGGCCTTGTACTTCATGAGCCGCTTGCCCGTCATGCGTCGGCGACGGTTGGGGTCGTCGCTTCCGCCGACGAGGCCGAGGGCACCGAGGGCGAGCTCGTCGCCGGGGATGGACTGGTCGTAGCGCTGACCGCCGAAGACCATCGAGACGTCGCGGATCTTGCACTTGTTGGTGATCGTGGACCAGTCGGCGCGATCGCGACCGGCGCGCGTGACGTCGTCGGCCCAGCAGACCTCCCGGAGGGTGGGGAAGTGGTTGAGCAGCGACATGACCAGCACGGTGACGCCGTTCAGGTCCTTGCCGTCGAGACGGACGATGTGCTTGATCGTCGATGACAACGTGATGTTGAGGAACACCACGTCGCCCACGCAGACGACCGCGGCGATCGGCTCATGACCGGTCGCGTCGTGATGGAGGTCGGCCATGGTGATCCACGTGATGCCGTGCGTCGCTCCGACGTCGGGCTGGGCAGGGTCCCAAGCAGCGTCGGGGAACTGGCTGATCGCAGCGATGTCCGGGTCGCCGCCGTAGATGCTGAAGTGGGAGTCGCGCTGGCCGGCGCTGCCGCCGGCGTCGCCGACGAGGGAGTAGCGGATCAGGTGACCGCTGATCGGTCGGCCGGCGCCGAGCTTGGTGGCGAGCGGGTTGTAGACCTTGCGGGCGGTGTACAGAGTCAAGGGGTCCTCCTCGGGTAGGTGCGGTGCACCGTGCCGGCGAGGTCGGCTGACGCAATGGGATCGATGGAGGAGTTCTGGCTCACCGAGATGGGTAGGGACTCCTCCACCCCGGGCAAGACCTTCAAGGTAGAGGGTCAGAAGCTCAGCTTCCGTTTCCTGCCAGCCTCGTCGCCGCGTCGTCTGGGTCGACTGCGATGGTGAGGCCCCGGGCCCGCAGCCGCTCGCTGATGTCAGGGACGAGGTGCACGGCCCCGTACGCGAGTTGAACGAGGAGCGCGGCGTAGGTGCCGGGGGTCTTGCCGCTCATCGCGGAGACCAACGCGGACCGAACGGCCCGGGCGTCGCTGGCTCGTAGTGAGAGGAGCGCCGGGCCGAGGACGGGGTGGTCACTCAAGGCGGTTGGCGGCGCCCACGACCAGCAGGCCTCGACCAGGCAGAACGCGACGAGCACACGGTCGTCCACGTGCGCGAAGGCCATTCGGGTGGCCAGGACGGCGCAGGTGTCGTCATGCACGCTGGCAGCGGTCATCAGGGCGACGGCGACAGTATCGGCCTGCTGGATCTCCACGCCTACTCCTGTTCTGTGCCGGGAGGTGCACGCTCACCGTCACGGTGCGCGCGCGGCACCGCGCTGCAGCGCCCGTGGTCGACCGACCTAGTCCTGATGCTCGGGCCCGGGGGACTTGGCAGTCAGGTCAGGTCGCGGACGAGCAGACGGTCACAGCTGCCCACATCGCGGTCGTGGCCCCGAGCTCATCGACGAGCTGGTCCGGGGTGAGGGTGCGCGCTCGGGTCAGCTCGTCGAGGTACGACTGCAGGGCGAGGGCATAGGTGGGGGCGGCCATGTCCGCTACCTGTGAGCGCTCCTTCCGGGAGGACAACTTGCCGGCCGCTTCATGGTCAGTACGCGACGCCGGCCACGAAGGAAACGAAAGAACGAAGAAGCCCGCCGGCTCCTTCGTTCCTTCGTTTCCTTCGTCAGCGCACGGCCGTCAGGATGGAGCTGGGCCTCCCTCCGGACGCTCGGGACGACACCGTCGCCATGCCCAGGTCGACGAGCTTCAGGACGAGCGCGTCCAGTTCGTACCTGGCCTTGTTCTTGGAGAAGACCTCGCTGACCTGGGTTCGGTTGAGGCCCTGGGCGCCCGCCGCGGACACCGCGGAGTAAAGGCGATCCAGGTCGGGGTTGCCAAGGGTGGCTCCCCAGATGTGGGCGACCGACGCCTCGGAGTACTCCCACAGCGCCGCCGCGGCGCTGAGGTGGACCGGCTCCATCGTCGCCGACTGGTCGAGCAGCGCGTAGATCGTGGCGAGGCGCAGCATCTGCGGGCTCGCTCGGACGGTGAGCGAGTCGTAGACGTCGCCGCCGGACGGCTGTGACTCGACGATGTTGTACAACGAGTCCCACCGCTGGCGGAACGCTTCGCTGCGAGCGACTTCGCCGGCACTGCGAGCGAAGGTGACCGCAGCGCGCAGCTGCGTCCCGAACGCATCGACCTCGGCCGGGGCCAGACGCCCGGGCTCAGGAAGGAGCGCACCACGGTGGCTCAGGACGTGGATGAATCGGTTCGCGTACCCGTTGGCGATGTCTACCGGCTTCAGGACCGCCTTGAGCTCGTTGATCGTCACATGGCCAAGCACGGACAGGTGGGGCTGCTCCGCCACGAGCGTCGCCGCCCTCGTCCGGGCGCTGAGCGCGTCGCCGTCCCAAGCCGACCGCAGGATGGGGGAGATGATCGAGCCCTGACGTCCTGCGACGGTGAGCAGACGCCCGTACTCCTCCTCGGTCAGAAGGAGGCGCTGATCCCCGTCGTTCTCTGGACCCTCGGCCAGTGACGCGAGTGCCTGGATGAGGGCTTCTCCGGACTGGATGCCACCTCGCATGTGTCGCGTGGCCATGAAGTCCCCGTCGGCGGCATCCAGGACAGGCCGGACCGCGGCGGCTGACGTGCCCTTCCGCGCCCGGGCTGATGATCCGACCACCACGCCGAAGAGGATCGGGTAGTGCTTCTGGTGCCCGACGCTCACGTAGGCGCTGCGCCCCACCATGGCGGCGAAGGAGACGAGCAGGGTCAGGAGCATCGCCGGGGGCGACGCCTCGGTGAGAGGGGCGAGGGCCTGGACGATCCGTCCGGAGATCCCGTGCAGTGCGTCCGGGCCGAGCTCAGGAGGCGTGCTCCGGCTGTCGAGTCGGCTCGCGAGGCGCAGGCGGCCCAAGAGCTCGTACGACGCGTCGGGGGCCGCAGTGCCGTCGGTAACCGCCGGCTGCAGCGTCTGGGCGGTCACAGGGTCACCTCGCTCTCGACGTACTGCCGTGCCGCCAGGCGCATGACCGAGGCCACGGACCTGTCCTCGGCTGCGGCGCGTGCCTTGAGGGCCTCACGGAGGTCCTGTGGGAGGCGGACGACGATCGCCACGTCGTTAGTCGGGGTGGTCGGGGTGGTCGGGTTGGTGCTGGGGGAGGTCATCTGAGTCCTGGTGTGATCGGTTCGGTGGTACGCCGCTGGTGCGGCGATCACCGAAGGTCCCCGGTGTTGATCGGATCGCAATCAGGTGCACGAACTTCTTGATGTGATCTGGGTCATGCCCTTGCGAGGCGACAACCCGCGCCCACCGGTGCAGGCGGGCCACACAAGAGAGCCCCCGCAGACGGCGGGGGCATCCGGCTCCTTCTGCTGCGGCCAACACCCGCTGGAGGGTCCAACGTGACACCGACGAACCAGCCGCAGCCCGCACTCGCGCTGGCTGCCACCCCGGCTCCACCGCGTGACCGGGAGACCCAGCGTCTTCTCGATCTCTGGGTGCAGCTCACCTACCGCACCGCCTCCGCGGCGGCGCACCACAGCCCCGACGAGGCGTCCCTGCGTGACCTGCAGCTGCAGGTCGAGGGCGCCCTCAGCGATCGGCTGGACGACCCGTATCCGGTGCTGGACGAGCTCTGGTGCTGGGAAGCGGCTCTGCTGCACACGGCGGAGACCCCGCCGGAGGACTGTCTGATCTGCCGCAAGGCACGGCTCGGCCTTCCGGCTGACCTGCCTCTCCCTGCTGGGTTGGGAGGCGGCCGATGACCGTCGCACACATCCCTCAGGGAGCAGCGCCGGTCGCCGTGAACGGCGACGCCGTCGTCATCCACGACCTCTCCGTGATCCACGGCGAGGCGGCGGCCCTCGTTCGGTCTCACCTGACCGAACACGGTCCCGAAGCCGCTGCCGACCTGATCCGGCGGGCTATCCCCGTCGGGCTGGTCGCGCTCTCGCTCGGCACCGCCGGCATCGACACCGGCAGCCTCACCCGTACCCTCGACGCGTTCGCCGAGCGGGTGGACGAGAAGTCCGGAGCCGCGCTGGCCAGCCTCGACCAGACGCTGACCCGGCTCCGCGGCGGTGAGGAGGCCGTGGCCCGAGCGGCCGATGCCGTCCTCGACAAGCTGCCAGCCCAGGTTGAAGCCGCACTGGCCGGCCAGGCGGGAAACGTCCGGGCCAGCGTCATGGAGGCGGCTCGAGCCGTCCAGGACGCCGGGGTCCAGGAGATCACCACCGCGCTCGCGCGCCACTCCGAGTCCGTTCGAGACGCACTCAGCCTCGACAGAGCCGGGCCCGTCCACACCCTTCGACAGGACCTTCTCCAAGAGCTGGGCGGCACCCGACGCGAGCTCAGCGAACAGCTGGGCGTGCTCAAGGGCCTCGTTGAAGCTGCGCAGGTGGCCAAGGCCGCCGGAGCCAAGAGCAGCCGTGCGATCGGTGCGGCCAACGAAGACGAGGCCATGGCTCTGTGCAATGAGGTCGTTACCGCTGCCGGTGACCTCTTCGAGCGCACCGGGAGCCAGCCGGGTGCAGGAGGAACTCGTCGTACTGGTGACGGTGTGGCAACACTGTCGCCGGCTATCACAGGCCACGGTCGGCAGGTTCGACTCGCAATCGAGTCGAAGTCGAGAACAAGGCCCTTGTCGGCCAAGGCCCATCGCGAAGAGATCGCCAACGCGTGTCGCGTCCGCGACGCGGCTGGCGGTCTGGTGCTCGTACCGAAGGACGAAGAGGTGCCCGGGGGTGGATCGTTCGCCCGCGTGGACACCTGCGCGTACGTCGTCAGTACCGAGCGTGCCGAGACCGTCGAGCTGATCTACCTGCTTCTCCGCGAGCACGTGGCGATGCTGAAGGTCAGGCACGACGACGGCTCCGAGATCGACCTCGACCAGATCGAGACCCGGCTCAACATCGCCCTCGCCAGCATCGAGCAGTTCGACGAGGTCGGACGCCTGGCCAACAGCGCCAAGACCTCGATCGAGAAGCTGATCGTGCTCGGCCGAGACACGCAGATCAAGGTCAGGGACAGCCTGACCGAGGGCATCGCCCTCATGCACCCGTAGAACCAGTGAGGAGGAGCGCATCCATGCGCTCCTCCTCACTCTGCGTCGTCCCTGCCGTGGCCTTACATCGGCGAGGGGTCCTGCCGCGCGGGCTCCTCGCCGTCGTAGTACGTCAACCAGGCCGGCCACTCATCCGGGTCCATCGGCACTCCGATGGCGCCGTAGTCGATCACCCCGAACGTCACCTGCTGGTAGAGCAGTCGTGCGTAGCGCCTCGCCTCGTCGACGTCGTGGACCAGTGCGCGCAGGGCCTCGAAACCGTGGGCCAGGGTGGCCGGCCGGTTCCCCAACGCCCCCTCCGCGAGGTCCGTCAGACTGCCCTCGAGGCAGGCCTCCGGCAGGTCCCAGGCGTTGTGGGTGTGTGCGGGCGCCAGGGGTGGGGCTGCGTCGCTGTCCAACCGTCGGAGGAGTCCGTCGTAGCGGCGTTGCAGGAGGGCGATGGCGAGCTCGGTCGCGTGGGCGTTGTCCGGCGTTGGCGAAGCGATGTAGTCGAGGAACGCCGCCTCGGCCCGATGGTCGTGGTCGTAGAACTCGGTCATGTGCGCCACCGTGCCCCGAAACTGAGGCAGCACAGTGCCCCCTTGAGCCGTACGGACCGCGCCACCGCGATCATCGCTCCTCGGTGTTGGTCACAAGCCACGGCCACTCGGACACGTCGCCGAGGAGGATGCGGGCTCCCGGGGAGAGATGGTCGTACAACCAAACACCGATCCGGTGCGATTCGCGCAGCTCATCCTCGAGGCGCTCAATCTCACCTAGGAGGTGGAGCACAGAATGGCCGACCTCTTCAACGGTCTCCGCGGGGGCGGGCTCGTCGGCGGCAAGGCCCAGCTGCGTCAACCAGGTCGCACGTCGGCGCCAACGGGCGCGCTGTTCAGGGATGCTCATGCCGTCAGGGTCGCGGTCGGCACGACATCCGCGCGCATCCGCTGACGGGCTGTGGACTCGTTCGCGCTACCGCTACCCGGAGCGGGGGCTGATGTGGAGTCGGTACTTGTGTCCCAACCGGAGCCCTTCGATCGCGACGACCTCGGCATCCCAGACGGCCATGCCCTCGTCGCGGAGGACCAACCGGTCGCCCACTGCGGGTTCATGCCCGGCGACGAGGTCGACGTCGTGCAGGTAGGCCACCGCGAGCTGACGCGCTACCGGAGAGAGCTCGATGTCGAAGGTCGTGACCGGCGCGCTCATGAGCGCGAATCTAGTCAACCGCCAGAAAGAGCCAGGGGACGCCGCAAGTTTTGGACGGATAGACCGTCGGGGATAACGATTTGATAACGGTCGAAGGTGCGGAGCTGGGGCTGGTGTGGCGCACGAGACAGATGGGATTCGTAGGGCATCGCGTTATCCACAGGAACCGCTCGCGCACCTGATGGCGGATGACTCATCTAGTGGCCTGCTGTTCGCCGACCCCAACATGTAGTAGCCAAAGAGGTTCCTAACCCGTACTCTGTGGATAACTACAGCGTTGTAGTTCTCGATGCTCACAACGTCGCGAATTGCTCAAAGCGCCACGTATCGTGTATCCGGCACGCCAACTTCACACCTCAAATGGACGTAGGCCTTGAGTCGACGTGCGTCTGATCTCAAGGCCTACACCGTTTTGCTTGGTCGCTTGCAGTGTAGACACACCTACCCCCGATCGGGGTAGATCCCGGGCACGGGAATTTGAGAGACAGATCTCACGCGGGTCAGACCTCCGTCGAACCTCTTCGACAGGAGAAACCGCCCGATGACCCCTTACTCCACCCGGCTGATGGCCGGTCAGCCACCTGCACCCGTCATGAGCGCGGGCACGCGCGCTACCTCGCTGGAGGTCTCGCGATGAGCGGCATCAACGACGCGTTCGACGACTACCAGAAGCACGTCAACGCCGATGACCCCCAGGTCGTTGAGGCAAGGCGCCGTCGCGACCTGTTCACCGACTCGCTCGGCGGATGTGACGACGTGGATGAGGTGGTGTCCTCGGGCTCGCTGCGGCGCGGTACGCACCGCGATCCCATCCACGACGTCGACACGATCGTCGTGTTCGACGGCGCCGAGCACCCGACATGGGGAACGCCCGGCGAGTCGGCTGGCGAGGCGCTCGACCACACCCGTGCCCTCGTGAACAAGCTGCTCGGTGCGACCAACGGCACGTTCGCTCAAGAGGTGCGGCTCGCCAGTCCGCGCAACCATGCAGTGAAGTGCTTCCTCGACGACCCCGACGCTGACGAACCCTTCACGGTCGACGCCATGCCCGCTCTGCGGCGCGAGGGCATGTTCCTCGTCCCCGAGAAGCTCAGCGAGAAGTGGATCTACACCGATCCCGAGGAGCTCATCGAGCAGGTCGCCAAGAAACACGCCGAGTGGAACCGCTTCGCCGGCCTGGTTCGCATGCTCAAGGACTGGGCCCACAAGCAGGACATCGACATCAAGTCGCTGGTCATGGAGATCCTCGCTCTCGATCACATGCCCTCCGGCAACAACCGACCGACCGCCCTCAAGGAGTTCTTCGTCAAGGCCGCCTACCGGGTGGAGTCCGCTACCGCGATCGAGGACCCTGCTGGGGTGTGCGGCGCGATTCAGGCCGACCTTGACATGATCGGTCTCGGCGAGCGTCTGAGGAGCTCGGCGATCCTCGCGAGTGAGGCCATCACGGCGCAGGCGAACAACGACATCCACAAGGCCCTCACCAAGTGGCACGAGATCTTCGGCGAAGGGTTCCCGCCGCCTCCGCCGCCCCCGCCGTCGAAGTCGGGCACGCCCAACCCGTCGCCAGCAGTCGTGCCCCTCGTGCCCGGGGCCGACCCCACTCCGACGACCGAGCCGCGGCGCCGGCCGGTCAAGGACACCCCGCAGGGGTGAGTGGCATGACGGCGCACGACGAGCTGGGACCTCCGATCTACTGGCACGACGCCGAACCGGGCCGTCTGGAACGAGACCTCGCGGATGTCGCCAAGTTCGCGCCCGACTTGGCCTTCACGGCGGGGCCAGGCGCGACACCCGACGATGTCCACCACGGCATGTGGTCCGGACGGCTCCCGATCTGGCCGTTCGACCGCCCCGAGCCGCCCGGACTGACTGACTTGGTCGACGAGGGCCTCACCTGCGAGATCTACTACGCGGCCGCGCATCCTATGGTGCCACCGCGCGTCTACCCGATCGCTCCGGAACCAGAGATCATCGAGCGCAGCCAGCACACGTGGCACGTCGCTCCGGACGGGAGCCTGTGCCTCATGCAGACCCTGGCCGACTGGGACCCGGCGACCAGCGTCGTCGAGCTGCTGGAGAAGGCGTGCGGGTGGCGGATCGAGTACGCGCTCATGAAGGCTGGGGCCATCGACACCATGACCCTGTCTGGCATCGTCTCGGACGCGTCGCTCGACGGCCTGATCGGTCGCGCGGAGGGCCGCGTTGCAGCCCCCGACACACCGGCGACCTCCTCCGGCCAGCAAGGGCAAGTAGAAGTCCGCGAGGTGCGCCCGTGAGCGCGCAATCGACCCAGATCATCGTCCCCGCGGCCGTGCGGGAGTACATCCACAAGACGAACTTCGCCGGTGGGGAACTCGCCGCGCAGTTCTCCAACAAGGACGACGACCTGCTCGTAGTCACGAAGATCGAGACCGCCGCCCACTACCGTGCACGACCGCGCCTGTCGCGGACCTACAGGGCCCTTGCAGACGTTGGAGGGCGCGAGGTCGCCGGTCAGTGGCTGACCGACGTACCGGCCGGCACCCACGTGGCGCACTGGCGTCTGATGCACCGGCCCGGAACAGCGATCACTTACGACGGATTCACCGCCCTGGTGCCGAACGTGCGCGCTCCGCGTGGAGGCGCGCTGTTGCTCATCACTCACGAGCGCGACATGCCGGAGGACTGGCGAGACGCCGGCGTGCCCGAGTACGCGGGCTGGCACCTCTCGGACGATGGAGTCACCCCGCTCTCAGTGGCGTTTGAGCCGGAAGAGGTCGGCATCGGCCAGCTCGACCCACAGTGGCCCGTCGCTGCGCTGCAGCAGATGCACGTAGGTGTCGTCGGGGTGGGGAGCATCGGCGGGGTTGTCGCAGACGCCTTGGCCGCGTACGGCGTCGGCACCATGGACCTCATCGACCCAGATCGCTTCCTGTGGCACAACCAGGTCCGCCACGTCCTTGGCCCTGAGTCCGTCGGGCTGCTCAAGGTTGACGCACTTGCCGACCGGATCACCCGCGCGTGGCCGGACACACGCGTTCGTCCGTACCCGGTCAACGTCGTGAGCTCAGCTCACTACATGCGCACCCTGTTCCCGCGCTACGACGCTGTCGTTTGCGCGGCGGACGGCATCGCGGCGAGGCGAGTTGTGAGTCACCTCGCTCGACGAGCGCAGGTCCCTGCGGTGCTCGCGTGCGTGCTTGACGACGGCGCCATCGGCGAGGTCATCCGCCTTCGCCCGGGCGGCCGCTACGGGTGCCTGCTCTGCCAGCGCGCCGCCCTCATGGCTGGCGGCGGGCTGGACCTCGAGGCACATCAGGAGGTCGGCTACGGCACGGGTGACCCGCACCGTCCGATGACTGCGGTCGGACCGGACCTGTGGTTCATCGGCCACCTCGCCGCCAAGGTCGCGGTCGGGACAGTCCTCGAGCAGCAGCACGGCGACCTGGCGCACCGCCTTCCCGGTGAGCACGCCGTCGTCGGCCTCCGACCGTCAGCCGACACGCTCCACGAGCCCTTCGACGTCACGACGGCCATGGATGTCCGCTGGTCGGAACTCCCGCCACCCAGGGATGGCTGCCCCACATGCGACCCCCTCTGACCACGCCCCGGTCAGCGCTACGACGCCACCGCACTTGGGGTCCCGATGGTCGGTGAGCCGGGAGTGGGGCAGATGTCGGGGCAGGAGGGGAGCAACGTCCTGATCACGAAGGAAGCCCTCGCTGCGATCGAGCAGCACGTACGGGCTGGAGGTGTCGAATCGGAAACCGGCGGGATCCTCCTCGGGCACGAGACGTCCATGGGCTGTCACGTCTCGGTCGCAGGGGGCCCTGGCCCGCGGGCCGTGCGCACGCCGACGTCCTTCGACAGGGACCTGGACCATGCCGAAGAGCTCGCTCAGGAGGCATGGCAGCAGCAACGGGCCGTTTGGCTGGGGGAGTGGCACACGCATGTACACGTTCGTCCGGTGCCTAGCGAGACCGATCTGTCGTCCTACCTTCGCCACCTCGACGACGCTGATCTCGGGTTCGACCGGTTCATCAGCATCATCATCGGGCCTGTCGGAGTCCCTAGCCCGCCGGCTCGCCTGGAAACCTATGACGCCTCGATCTCACGCGATTTCCCGCACGTTCGCGAACATGCTCCAACCATCGTGACGTGGGTCATCGAAGGTCGAACCGCGACCGCCGTACCCCTCCACCTAGGAGCCCTGCCATGACCTCGCCCGGATCGTCCGACGAGACGAAGCCAGTGTTCAAGCTCGACGAAGCGTTCCAGCACCTCCAGGACCGACTGCTGCTCACGCACGCCGGCATTCGGACCGTCACCGGCCACCCGGGCACCCTGGGAGACCAGTCCGAGGCCGACTGGGTCATGCTGCTCAGCGACTTCCTGCCGGCCCGCTACTCGGTCGGGCCGATCTTCGCCGTTGACTCGCGAGGCGACTCGAGCCAGCAGATCGACGTCGCGATCTACGACAAGCAGTACTCACCGATGTGGTTCGGCGGGAGCGGTGGAACGAAGTTCGTGCCGGTGGAGAGCGTGTACGCCGTCTTCGAGGCCAAGCCCACGATGAACTCGACCTACCTCACCTACGCACGAGAGAAGGTCGCCTCCGTCCGCAGCCTGCACCGAAGCTCAGCTGCGATCAAGCACGCGGGCGGGACCTACCGCGCGACCGACCCGAGCGAGAAGCACATCATCGGAGGGATCTTGACGGCTCACTCCTCGTGGACCTCGCACGAAGGCGCAATGGCGAAGCTCGCCGAGCATCTCCCCGCGCCGGGGGAGGAAGACTCCCTCGACATCGGCGTTGCCCTTGACCAGATTGCGTTCGACTACACGCCGGCCCCCGTCGATGGACAGACGGACGAACCAGAGACAACGCTGACCTTCAGCGACCATGAACGCCAGCTCATCCACTTCGCCATCCGATTGTTCGACCAGCTCCAACGACTCGGCACCGTACTCGCGCTCGACATGCGGGAGTACGAGCGCGCGTTGGGTCAGAGACAGTGACGGCGGGCACGCTGCGGCGGGCCAGCAACAGCGAGGCCATTGTCTCGCTGCGAACCCGCGGCACGCTGATTGTGCTGATCGATTATGTAGAGGCGACCGAAGCTGAACCCAGGACCAGGTGGACGACCAGGTGCGCAACCAGGGAAGTGAGCGTGGATGACCAGACCTAAGAAGCCAGGGTGCGCGGGATCAAACAATGCCCCCGCTACAAAGAACAGGGCCTGATCTGCGGAAACGCAGATCAGGCCCTGTTGCTGTTCAGGTGGCGGCGGCCACCACGCTGGCCACCATCACGAGCGGCAGTGACACCAGCGCGCCCAGGGACGTCGCCATGGTCAGGGTCTTGAGGCTCCCCTTCGTGGTGAGGTCGAGCAGGGTGCTGAACATCCAGAAGAAGTTGCTGTTGACGTGCAGTGCGAACATCGCACCAGAGGCGATGGCGAGTGCGATCACCACGGGGTCGACGCCCAGCGTGCCGACGACCGGGGAGATGATGCCGGCCGCGGTGATGGCGCCGACGGAGACCGATCCGATGGCGAAGTGGAGGACCGCGGCGATGAGCCAGGCGAGCAGGATGCTCACCACCACCGATGCGCTCTCGTCGGCCGTGAACAGCTGCTCCAGGCTCTTGTCCAGGCCGGTCGCCGCGATGACCGCTCCCAGGCTGCCGCCCACGCCGGTCACCAGCAGGATCTCGCCGGTGGTGTGGAACCCCGCGGTGAGGACCGTGCCGACACCGTCGGCACCCATCGACGCACGCACCATGACGAAGGCGATCATCAGCCCGAGGAAGAGCGCGATGTTCGCGTCGCCGAGGAAGGTGAGCACGGGGTGGGTGATGTCCGCCAGCCCGGTGATCGCCCCGGTGCCGATCAGCAGCAGGGGCACCAGGATCGGCAGCAGCCTCACCGGGAGCGGCAGCCGGGCCGAGCCCTCGGCGACCGGGACCTCCTCCGAGCTGTCGTGGATGCGGCCCTCCTCGACGGTGACGTCGGGGTCGATGTCCGTGGCGTCGTTCCACCAACCCCGGCTCAGCAGCACGCGGAACAGCAGGGTCGTGACCAGCGCCGTCACGAGCCCGATCGGGAGGCCGTACAGCACGTAGGTCCCCAGCGGCACGTCCATGAGCCCGGCGACCGCGACCGCGGCGAGGCCCGGCACGACGAAGACGTAGCCGGCGAAGATGCCGATCGCCATGGCCCCGGCGAGCCAGGGCAGGCCGTGGCGGCGATCGACCGCCGGAGCGGACTCCTTGGCCATCGGCGCGGCGAGCACCACCTGCACGTCGACGTAGATGGAGGGGAAGATCGTGGCCAGGGTGGCGGCCATCGCGTAGGGCAGGCGTCGACCGACGCGGCGGGCGAGGATCTCCACCAGGTCCCTGAACGTGCCCATTGCGTGCATGAGGGCGCCGATGAGGACGCCGAAGCCGATGAGCAGGCCGACCTCCACCATGATCTCGCCGAACCCGCCGGTGATCTGCTCGATCGTGCCCTCGGCACCCAGCCCCGCGGCCAGGCCGAGGTAGATGCAGGCCAGGACCAGCGAGATGACGGGGTCGACCTTGAACCTGATGATGAGGACGATCGCGGCGAGGATCGCGATCGACGAGTGGAGGATCTCCATGGGTGGGCTCCGATCGTTGGCGCTGCTCAGGCTGTGACACCTCGTGGTGTGACCATCATCACGGTGGGGGACCAGGCCGCCACCGTCGAGGTTGTGGTCGTTGAGTTCACCACCGCGACCACTCGCTACGCTCGCCCCATGGCACGCAGCGTGTACGTCGCCGGGGTCGAGGGGTTCACCGGGAAGTCCGCCGTGGCGCTGGGGGTGCTCGAGCAGCTCTCGCGCCGGGTCGCGCGGGTCGCGGTGTTCCGCCCGGTGGTCCGCACCGACGCCTCGACGGGTGACGAGCACGACTACGTCCTGGACCTGCTGGTGTCGCACGACGCCGTCGCGCTGACGTACGACGAGTGCGCCGGGGTCAGCTACGACGACGTGCACGCCGACCCCGACGGCGCGATGGACCGCATCGTCGCGCGCTACCACCAGGTCGCCGAGCAGAGCGACGCGGTGGTGATCGTCGGCAGCGACTACACCGACGTCGGGGCGCCGGCGGAGTTCGCCTTCAACGCCCGGGTCGCGGCCAACCTCGGCGCGCCCGTCCTGCTCGTCCTCAGCGGCAACGGCCGCGACACCGCCCAGCTGTGCACGGCCGCGGCGATGGCCGAGGCCGAGCTCGCCGCCAACCACGCGTCCCTCTTCGCGGTCATCGCCAACCGCGTCGACCCGTCGGCGACCGAGCGCACGGCCGTTGCGCTGCGCCGCGACGGCGTACCGGCCTTCGCGCTGCCGGAGCAGCCGCTGCTCAGCGCGCCGTCGGTGGCCGACCTGATGGCGGCGTGCGGCGGGCACCTGGTGCGCGGCGACGAGTCCCAGCTGACGCGCGAGGTGCCGGGCCTCGTCGTCGCCGCGATGACGCTGCCCAACGTGCTGGACCGCCTGTTCGACGGTGCGCTGGTGGTGACCCCCGGTGACCGGCCCGAGGTGGTGCTCGGCGTGCTCACGGCTCACCAGTCGGCGAGCTTCCCGCAGATCTCCGGCATCGTCCTCAACGGCGGGCTGGACCTGCCCGAGCAGGTCGGCCGGCTCCTCGACGGGCTGGAGGTGGCGCTTCCGATCATCGCCACCGACCTCGGCACGCACGCCACGTCGACCGCCCTGACCAACCGACGCGGCCGGCTCGACAAGGACTCCCCGCGCAAGATCGCGACCGCGCTCACGCTGTTCGCCGAGCACGTCGACGGCGAGGAGCTGATGAGCGGGCTCGAGGTGGCCCGCACCTCCGTGGTGACGCCGCTGATGTTCGAGCACCAGGTGCTCGACGACGCGATCGCCGACCGCCGGCACATCGTGCTGCCGGAGGGGGAGGAGGAGCGGATCCTGCGCGCGGCCGACATCCTGCTGCGCCGCAACGTCGCCGACCTGACCCTGCTCGGCGACCCGATGATCGTGCGGGCCAGGGCGGCCCACCTCGGCATCGACGTGTCCGCCGCGCGCGTGCTCAGCCCCTACGACGAGGAGCTGCGCGAGCGGTTCGCGCAGGAGTACGCCACGCGGCGCGCGCACAAGGGCATCGACCTCGAGGCGGCGCGCGACATCGTCGTCGACGTGTCGTACTTCGGCACGATGATGGTCGAGCTCGGCCTCGCCGACGGGATGGTGTCGGGCGCGGTGCACACCACGGCCCACACGATCCGGCCGGCGCTCGAGATCATCCGCACGGTGCCCGAGGTGTCGGTGGTGTCGTCGGTGTTCTTCATGTGCCTCAAGGACCAGGTGCTCGTCTACGGCGACTGCGCGGTCAACCCCGACCCCACCGCGACCCAGCTCGCCGACATCGCGATCGCCTCGGCCCGCACCGCGGCGGCGTTCGGGGTCGAGCCGCGCGTCGCGATGCTGTCGTACTCCACCGGCACGTCCGGGAGCGGGACGGACGTGGAGAAGGTCACCGAGGCGACCGCGCGGGTCCGCGAGCGGGCGCCCGACCTGCTCGTCGAGGGCCCGATCCAGTACGACGCCGCCATCGACGCCGCGGTCGCGCGCACCAAGCTGCCCGACTCCGCCGTCGCAGGGCGGGCGACGGTCTTCGTCTTCCCCGACCTCAACACGGGCAACAACACCTACAAGGCCGTGCAGCGATCGGCCGGGGCGCTCGCGGTCGGACCGGTGCTGCAGGGGCTCAACAAGCCGGTCAACGACCTCTCGCGTGGGGCGCTGGTGCGCGACATCGTCAACACGGTCGCGATCACCGCGATCCAGGCCCAGGAGCGATCGTGACCGAACGGGTGCTGGTCCTCAACGCGGGGTCGTCGTCGCTGAAGTACCGCCTCCTCGACGGCGCCACCGGCGAGGCCGAGGCGTCGGGCACGGTCGAGCGGATCGGTGAGGCCAGCGGCACGCTGACGCACTCGGTGGGCGGTGAGGACCACACCGAGGAGCGGAAGGTCGCGGACTTCGAGGACGCGCTCCGCTCGGCGATGGACGCCTTCGACCGTCACGGTCCCGCCATCGACGCCGGTGACCTCGCCGCGGTGGGCCACCGCGTCGTGCACGGCGGCGACCTGTTCGCCGAGCCGGTCGTCGTCGACGACCGCCTGCTCGAGACGGTGGGGGACCTCGTCCCGCTCGCGCCGCTGCACAACCCCGCCAACCTCGAGGGGCTCCGGGTGGCGCGCCGGCTCTTCCCGGAGGTGCCCCAGGTCGCGGTCTTCGACACCGCGTTCCACCAGACGATGCCCGAGCACGCCTACACGTACGCCGTGCCCGTCGCCTGGCGCGAGGAGCACCGGATCCGGCGCTACGGCTTCCACGGGACGTCGTACGCCTTCGTGTCGCGCCGCGCGGCCGAGATGCTCGACCGCCCGCTCGAGGAGACCAACCTCGTCGTGCTGCACCTCGGCAACGGCGCGTCCGCGGCGGCCGTGCGCGGCGGCCGGTCGATCGACACCTCGATGGGGCTGACGCCGCTCGAGGGCCTGGTGATGGGCACCCGCTCCGGTGACCTCGACCCCGCCATCCACGGACACCTGCACCGCGAGCTGGGCTGGTCGCTCGACGAGGTCGACCGCGCCCTCTACCGCGAGTCCGGCCTGCTCGGGCTCGCCGGGGTCAACGACTTCCGCGAGGTGTCGCAGCGGCGCGCGGCGGGCGACCGGGCGGCGAGCCTGGCGTTCGACGTCTACGCCTACCGCGTCCGCAAGTACGTCGGTGCCTACTACGCCGCGCTCGGCGAGCTGCACGCGGTGGTCTTCACCGGCGGCGTCGGCCAGCACAGCGCCGAGCTCCGCGCCGCCGCTCTCTCGGGGCTCTCCCGGCTCGGGATCGAGCTCGACCCGGTCCGCAACGAGGAGCGCTCCTCCTCCGCGCGTGCCGTCTCCACCGGCGGGTCCGGGGTCGCCGTGCTCGTCGTACCCACCGACGAGGAGTGGGAGATCGCGCGCCAGGCGCTCGAGGTCGTGCGGGAGGCGTAGCCGTCACCGCGCACACGTGTCCGAGACGTCGCCCTCCGAACGGCCCGGCGAGGGCCAGATCTCGGACACGTGTGCTCACGTGCGGCGTGCGCGGAACCCGCCAGCGGGCTGCCGTACATTCGCGCCCGTGAAGGTCGTGGTGGCGGGTGGGTCGGGTGCGTTGGGACGTCGGTTGTGCGCCGACCTGGCCGCCGCCGGGCACGAGGTGGTCGTCCTGACCCGTCGTCCGCGACCCGGTCCCCACCGCCAGGTCGGGTGGGACGGACGCACGCTGGGGCCGTGGGGCGAGGAGCTCGCGGGCAGCGCCGTGGTCAACCTCGCCGGTGAGCTCGTGGACCGCCGGCCGACCGCCGCCAACATCGAGCTGCTCACGACATCACGCGTGGAGCCGACCCAGGCGCTGGTCGAGGCGAGCCGCACGCTCGGCTCGCCCGTCCCGGTCTGGGTGCAGGCCAGCACGCTCGCGATCTACGGCGACGCCGGTGACGTCGTCCTCGACGAGTCGGCACCGCCCGCCGCGGGCCCGCCCCAGATGGCCGGTGTCGCCCGGGCGTGGGAGGCGGCGGTCGAGGGCGCGAACGCCGGGCGGCTCGTCGTGCTGCGCACCGGGATCGTGCTGGACAACGACACCCCGGCGCTCGACCGGCTCTGGTCGCTCGCGCGCTGGGGACTCGGCGGCCGCGTCGGGCCGGGCACCCAGTGGGTGAGCTGGACACACGTCGACGACTGGCTGGCGATCGTCCGCACGATCCTCGAGCCGGAGTCGCCGCTCTCAGGGGTCCTGCACGCGACCGGGCCGGAACCCGCCCGCAACGCCGACCTGATGGCAGCACTGCGTCGCAGCCTCGGTCGTCCGGCGGCCCCGCCGACGCCGGCTGCTCTGGTCCGCATCGGAGCGATGCTGCTGCGCACGGACCCGGCGCTCGCGCTGACCGGTCGTCGCGCGGTGCCCGCCCGCCTCCTCGAGAACGGCTTCCGCTTCGCCCACCCCGAGCTCGACGAGGCGCTGGCGGACCTCCGCGACCGGCAGTCGGCGGGCGCCTGACGAAAGCTCGTCGCAGCCGCTGTCGTACGGCCGTGCTTCGATCCGGGGATGGTCCAGGTCGTCGTCGGCGTGCTCGTCCGCGAGGGGCGGGTGCTGCTCGCGCACCGCAGGCCCGACAAGCAGGCGTTCCCCGACGTGTGGGACCTGCCCGGTGGGGTGGTGGAGGCGGGTGAGTCGGAGCTGGAGGCGCTGGCGCGCGAGCTCCACGAGGAGCTCGGCGTGCGGATCACGGCGGCGTCGACGTCCCACCTCTGCCGGGTGACCGTCCGTCCGGGGGCCGGGGAGGCGGTCCTGAGTTCCTGGCTGGTGCCGGTGTGGGAGGGCGTGCCGGCCAACGTCGCGCCCGAGGAGCACGTCGACATCGGCTGGTTCGCCCCGGACGAGGTGCCGCCACTGGTCGACCCGCGCGTGCGGGCGGCAGTGCTGGAGGCGATGGCCTAGGAGCGAAGGCGGCGCGGCACACCGGTGTCGAGCTCGGGCGGCTCGGCGATGCGGACCTTGACGTCGACGCAGAAGAGCCCGTGGGCGTTGACGACGACGGGCTCGAGGGTGAGGTCGACGACGTGGGGCACGTCGACGGCCAACCGTCCCACCGAGACCACCAGCGCCTCGAGCGGCGCCAGGTCGACCTCCTCCAGGCCGTGGTCGCCCACGAGCTGCGGCCACAGCCGCAGGGCGCGCACGGCACGGGCGGCGTCGGCGGCCTCGACCGGTGGCAGGAGCAGGACGTCCTCGGCCCAGCTGCCGGCCGGGCCGGCAGCACCGCCCGCCACCCGGACGAGCGGACCGAGCTGCGGGTCGCGCACCAGCCCGACCGAGGCCTGGTGGCCGAGCACGAGCGGCTGGACCAGCACGTCGACGTCGGGGCGGCCGAGCTCCTCGGCGAAGCGGCGTACGGCGTCGGCGACGTCCGCCCCGGTGCGTACGTCGATGCGCACCAGGCCGCGGTCGGACTTGTGCAGCACCGTCGGGTCGGCGACCTTCACCGCCACCGGGAAGCCGACCTCGGCAGCCTCCTGCGCGGCCTGCTCGGGACCGGACGCCAGGGTGCCGACCAGGTGGATGCCGTAGGGCGCGAGCAGCTCGGCCTGCGCGTCGGGAGCCAGCCACTCGGGCTCGCCTCCACGGGCGGCGAGGCGGGCGCGCGCCCAGGTGCGCGCGTGGACACCGCGCGTGCCGAGCTCGACCTCGGGCTGGTCGGTGGGGACGCGTCGCCAGGCGGCGTAGCGCATGGCGCGCCCGAGCGCCCCGATCGCGGCGTCGGTCGTGCGGTAGGACGTGACGCCCGGCAGCCCGCGCGCCGCCTCGAAGGCGGCCCCGGGCGCGACGAGCAGCAGCGGGACCTCCTCGCCGGCGGGGCGGGCGGCGGCGACGGCGGCGAAGAGGGCGTCGCGGTCGGTGAGCCGGTTGGCGACGAGCATGACGAGCACCGCGTCGGCCTCGCCGCTGTCGAGGACGGCCCGCAGCACGGCGGTGAGCTCCTCCGGTGCGACGTCGGCGCCGAGGTCGACCGGGTTGCGTACGTCGACCGCGGCGGGCGCCGCCGCGCGCAGGGCGGCGGCCAGGCCGGGAGACGGCGGCTCCACGACCATGCCCTGGCCGTCGGCCCGGTCGGTGGTCAGCGCGCCGACGCCGCCGGTGTTCGACACGATGCAGACCCGCAGGCCGGCCGGCAGCGGCTGCTCCACGAGCAGCAGCGCGGTCTCGGTGAGCTCGGCGCCGGTGCGGCAGGCGATGACGCCGGACTGGTCGAGGAGCGCGTCGACGCCCACGCCGACGGTGGATCCCGAGGCCGGGTCCTGCCGCGCGCGGGAGCGGCCGCCGACCACGGCGAGCAACGGCTTCTGCTCGGCGAACCGGCGCGCGGTCCGTGCGAACTTGAGCGCGTTGCCGAACGACTCGAGGTAGAGCGCGCCTGCCTGCACGGCATCGTCGTCCATCCAGGCGGCGAGGAGGTCGTTGCTGGAGACGTCGATCTTGTCGCCGAGCGAGACGAAGGCCTGGACGCCCAGCCCGACGTCGCGGGCGAGGTCGAGCAGCGCGAACCCCATGCCGCCCGACTGCGAGGCGACGGCGAGGCCTCCGACGTCGGGGACGTCGTGGAGCAGGGTCGCGTTGAGCCCCTCGGCGTTGTCCAGCACGCCCTGGGAGTTGGGCCCGACGAGGCGCAGGCTGTGGCTGCGTGCGAGCTCGAGGAGCTCGCGGCGCCGGTCGTCGCTGCCGGTGCCCGAGAAGCCGGACGAGATCACCACCGCGGCCCCGGCCCCGTTCGCGGCGGCGTCGCGCAGCACGTCGGCCACGCCCTCGGCGGGCACCGCGACCACGACGAGATCGACCGGCCCGTCGAGCTCGGCGAGGCCGCGGACGGCGGGGAGGCCGTCGATCGACTCGGCCTCAGGGTGGACGACGTGCAGCGCGCCGGAGTACGACGACTCGCGGATCGCCTGCAGCACGCCGTGACCGAAGCCGCCGGCGGAACGGCGGACCCCGACGACGGCGACGCTCGTCGGGTGCAGGAGCGGCCGCAGGGACCGGGCGGCCGCGCGCCACTCGCGCCGGTCCGCCGCCTCGACCGCCTCCCGGGACGCGTCGGTGCGCAGCTCGACCTCGACCTCGCCCTCGACGGTGCGGCGGGTCGCGGCGAACCCGGCGGCGCGGAAGACGCGCAGCATGCCGTAGTTGTCGCCGAGCACCTCCGCCTCGAACCGGCTCACGCCGTGGCGCCGACCCAGCGCGGCGAGGTGCTCGAGGAGCAGGCTGCCGAGGCCGCGCCCGCGGTCCTCGTCGGCGACGAGGAAGGCCACCTCGGCGCTGTCCGGCGAGAGCAGCTCGGCGGTGGCGAGCCCGGCCACCCGGCCGCGGATCACGGCCACCAGCGCAGCCGAACGGGTGTTCTCCGGCGCGAAGAGGTGGGCGACGTAGTGACGACCGGCCTCCCTGCTGGGGGAGAAGAACCGCAGCCGCAGCGTGTCGACCGACACCGACTCGTGCAGCGCGAGGACGGCGTCGCGGTCGTCCTCGCGCAGCGACCGGATGACCGCGATGGTCCCGTCGGCGAGCAGCACGTCCGCGGGCTCGGCTGTCCAGTCGCGCGGCGCGACGGCGGGTGCGGCCTCGGCAGTCACGTGCCCAACGTGCCAGACCTTGCCGCGGCGCGCCACGACCGCGCGGCGCTGGCAGGGATGAAGCCGGGCCCCTGCGGGAACTGCTCGGCCATGGCGGTCCCCCCGAGCTGGTTGCACGTGGTCCTCGACGTCCCTCCCGAGGTGTACGACGCGCAGCTCGCCTTCTGGTCCGCCGCGCTCGGGTGGCAGCCCGGCGCGCCCTGGCCGGGCCACCCCGAGCTGCGCAGCCTCGAACCCGATGCGGGGGAGCGCCATGGCCAGTCCCACGTCCAGCCCTATGTCCACGTGCAGGAGATCGAGGGACCGCCGCGCGTCCACCTCGACGTCGAGGTGCCGGACCCGGTGGCCACCCTCGCCCGCGCGGCCGCGCTCGGCGCGGAGGTGGTCTCCGAGCACGACCGCTGGACCACCCTGGCGTCACCGGGCGGCCTGCCGTTCTGCGTCCTGCGGTCGGCCGGGCCGGAGGAGGGACGCGTCGTCCCGGGGCCTGTGAAGTGGACGGGCGGTCATCGCGGCCGACTCGTCCAGGTGTGCGTCGACGCGCCCGCAGCGGCCTTCGACAGCGAGGTGGCGTTCTGGCGTGACCTCCTGCCCGGCCGCTGGGTCGACTCGCCGTCGCCCGAGTTCGCCGGCAAGTGGCACGACGGACGATCACCCCTCCAGCTGCTGTTCCAGCGCCTCGACGAGCCGGACGGCGCGGTCCGCGCACACCTCGACCACGGGACCGACGACCTCGACGCCGAGGTCGGTCGGCTGCTCGCGCTCGGCGCCGAGGACGTGGGTCGCGGCCGCGGCTGGCACACGATGCGCGACCCCGCCGGCCTGGCGTTCTGCGCCACGGAGAACTCGCCGTCGGCCACCGGGGTCCGCGACCTCGGGTGAGCGCGCCCTGTCAGACCGAGGTCGGCGCCGGGGTCGCCGGCTCGGCGAGGTGCACGTCGTGGCGCGCCCCGCTGCGCTCGGCACCGATGCCGGCCGCGACCACCAGCGCGACGCCGGCGACGGACAGGGCGTTGGGCACCTGCGCGAGCGCGACGAAGCCGATGCCCAGGGCGAAGGCGGGCTCGAGGGCCATCAGGGTGCCGAAGGCCCCGGTGGTCAGCCGGCGCAGCGCGAGCAGCTCGAGCGCGAACGGCACCACCGGCAGCAGGACGGCCAGGCCGAGCCCGACGAGCATCAGCTCCGGGGTGAGGTCACCGACCACGCCGGGACCGGCGACCACCGTGGCCACCACCGCCGCGACCGGCATGGAGATGGCGAGCCCGCCGAGCCCGCTGACCTCGTCGCCGACCCGTTGCGTCAGCAGGATGTACGCCGCCCAGCAGCAGGCCGCGGCCAGGGCGAAGCCGACGCCCAGCGGGTCGGCGTCGCCGGTCCACGGCTGGGTCAGGCACACGACGCCCGCCGCGGCCAGCAGCGCCCAGAGACGTGCGGCGCCACGGCTGCGGACCACGGCGACGCCGAGCGGGCCGAGGAACTCGAGCGCGCTGGCGGTGCCGAGCGGGAGCCGGGCGATGGCGGCCATGAACAGCAGCGTCACGCCGGCGGTGGCGACGCCGAGGGCGGTGCCGGCACGGAGCGCCGCCGGGCTGAAGGTGGCGCGCCGCGGACGGACCAGCACCAGCAACAGCACGCCGGCCCAGAAGAGGCGCAGCCACGCAGCACCGCCTGCACCGACGTCGTCGATCAGGCCGACGGACGCGGCGAGGCCGAGCTGGACGCAGAGCATCGAGGCGACCGCCATCGAGGCGCCGGTGCGGGCGGGGGAGAGCTGCATGCGACCAGTGAACGGTGCGGGTGGTGTTCGCGTCCACGTGACCTTGCTGGACGGACCGTTCGCGAAACCTGCACAATGACGGAGTGGACGTCCGTCGCCTCCAGATGCTCCTCGAGCTGTCGCGGCTCGGCTCGATGCACGAGGTGGCCCACGCGATGGGCACCACCACGTCGAGCGTCTCGCAGGGCATCGCCGCACTCGCCCGTGACGTGGGCAGCGCGCTGCTCGAGCCCGACGGGCGCCGCGTGCGGCTCACCCCGGCCGGGCGCCGGCTCGCCGAGCACGCAGTGACCATCCTCGCCGCGGTCGACGCGGCGCGGCTCGACCTCGACCCGACCTCCGAGCCCTTCGGCGTGCTGCGCGTGGCGGGCTTCGCCTCGGCCGTACGGCGCTCGCTGCTGCCGGCCATCGACGAGCTGCGCACCGCGCATCCCGGCATCGAGGTCCGGGTGCACGAGCACGAGCCGTTCGAGTCCTTCGACCTGCTCGCCCGCGACGAGGTCGACCTCGCGCTCGTCTACGACTACGACCTCGCCCCGCTCGACTGGCGCGCGGACCACGAGGTCACGCCGCTGTGGGACGTCGAGTGGGGCATCGGCGTGCCGACCCGCGACCGCCACCTCGGCCTGGGCGACCTCGCCGACCGCGACTGGATCGTGAACTCCCGCAACACCGCCGACGAGGTGGCGCTGCGCACCCTGGCCTCGCGCGCCGGCTTCACGCCCCGGGTGGTGCACCGCATCGACTCCCTCGAGCTGCTCGACGACCTCGTCGTCGCCGGCAGGGGAGTGGGGCTGCTGCCACGCGGGCGAGCGTCGCGGCGTGGCGTCAGCGTCGTACGACTGAGGCAGCCCTCGCTGTTCCTCCGGGCGTACGCCGTCACCCGCCGCGGTCGCGACGGCTGGCCGCCGCTGCGGGCGGTCCTGGAGCGCCTGGCCCACTGAGGGCCGTTGCGGTGAGGGGCGAGCGGGGGCGTCAGCGCACCAGGCTGTTGCCGTGGACTGCGGCCAGGCGGGCCTTCACGCTGAGCAGCGTCTCGATGATGAGGTCCTCGCGACCGTTGTCGAGGCGGCTGATCGGCACCGCGACGCTGAGCGCGTCGACGGCCTGGTGGCTGAACGGGAGCGCGACGCCGAAGCAGCGCACGCCCATGCACGACTCCTCGCTCTCGGTCGCGTAGCCCTGGTAGGCCGCGCGGTCGATGATCTCGAGCACGGCCTCCTTGTCGGTGGTGGTGTTGGGCGTGATCGCGCTGATCGACTCGGGCACGAGGTCGCGGCGGTCCTCGGGCGGCATCTCGGCGAGCAGGGCGCGTCCGAGCGAGGTCGCGTAGGCGGGCAGGCGGCGGCCGACGGCGGAGTGCATGCGCAGCGGGTGCATCGACTCGCGCTTGGCGGTGTAGATGACGTCGGCACCGTCGAGGCGCCCGAGGTGCACGGTCTCCTCGGTGGCCGAGGCGACCTCGTCGAGGACGGACTGCGCCCGGGCGAGCACGGGGTCGCCGTCGAGGTAGGCGGAGCTGACGACGAGGGAGTGGATGCCGAGCTGGTAGACGCTGCCGGTCGGGTCGGTCTGCAGCCACCCGCGGTCGGTCATCGTGCGCAGGAGCGCGTGCAGGCTGCTCTTGG
>NZ_JAUZVE010000044.1:0-59309 GCF_031844425.1 Microbacterium sp. ARD31 | reverse complement strand
CCCAGCGCGTGGTGGGGCCGGGTCGGCCCGTTCTGTCGCGAGGAAGTGCCCGGTCGGCATGCTCGGACCGATGACAGGTGTCACGACGAGCTCGTGACAGGTCGGCGAGGGTCGTTGCGTCGTACGCCGACAGGCTGCTCGCATGACCCGACCAGCCATCCACGCCACCGGTCTCCGCAAGACGTTCCGCGCCACCGACGGGTCGACCGTGGTGGCCGTCGACGACGTCGACCTCACCGTCCACCCCGGCGAGATCGTCGCCTTCCTGGGCCCGAACGGCGCCGGCAAGACCACGACCGTCGACCTGCTCCTCGGGCTGACGCGGCCCGACGCCGGCGGGATCGAGGTGTACGGCGCCGAGCCGGGCGCCGCCGTACGGGCCGGACGGGTGTCCGCGGTGATGCAGACCGGCGGGCTGCTCCACGACTTCACCGTCGAGGAGACCGTCCGCGCGATCGCGGCGCTGCACGGCCGGCCCGACCGCGTCGAGGTGGTGCTCGAGCGCGCCGGCCTCACCGACCTCGCCGGACGACGGGTCGAGGCGTGCTCCGGCGGTGAGCAGCAGCGGCTGAAGTTCGCGCTTGCGCTGGTGCCCGACCCGGACCTGGTGGTCCTCGACGAGCCGACCACCGGCATGGATGTCGCCGCCCGGCAGGAGTTCTGGCGCGCGATGCGCGCTGATGCGGCCCTCGGTCGCACGATCGTCTTCGCCACCCACTACCTCGCCGAGGCCGACGAGTTCGCCGAGCGCACGGTGCTGATGAACCACGGGCGGATCGTCCACGACGCCGCCACGGCCGACGTCCGCGCGGCCTACGGCGGCCGCACCCTCACCTTCCGGCCGCCCGCCGACGTGGTCGGCACGGACGGCATCGACGCGGCGTGGCTGGCCCGCGTCCAGCAGGCCCTCGCCCCCCTCGGCGTCGCCGACCTCGAGGTCTCCGCCGCCAGCCTGGAGGCCGCCTTCCTCGCCCTGACCGCCGAGACGCCGGTCGACACCGTCCTCGAAGGAGCCACCCGATGACCGAGCAGCTCGTCCGCACCAGCACCGCCGCCGACGTCGTGGGTCCCGCGCCGCGCCCGTCGATGCTCACCTACGGCCGCCTCGACCTGCGCCGGCAGCTGCGCGACCGGTTCGGCATGTTCTTCATCGTCGGCCTGCCGGCCTTCATGTTCCTCGTCTTCGGCCTCGGCTCCGAGGACCGGGTGGGCAGCGGCAACGTCGCGATGTACGTGATGATCTCGATGGCGGCCTACGGCGCGGTGACCGCGACGACCGGCGTCGCGGGCAGTGCCGCGACGGAGCAGGTGATGGGCTGGGGACGTCAGCTCGGGCTCACGCCGATGCGCCCCCTCGCCTTCGTCGCCACCAAGGCGGTGATCGCGATGGTCGTGGCGCTCATGCCGGTCACGCTGATCTTCGGCATCGGCGCCCTCACCGGTGCCCGCGGGAGCTGGAGCGACTGGGTGCTCGCCGCGGCGCTGGTCTGGCTGGGCTCTGCCCTCTTCGCGATCTACGGTCTGGCCATGTCGCTGGTCTTCCGCGGCCCCAACGCCACCGGGATCGCGTCCGGGATGATCGTGGTCCTGGCCTTCCTCGGCAACGTCTTCACGCCGATGAGCGGCCTGCTGCTCGACATCGGCCGCCTCACCCCCCTCTACGGGTACGCCGCGCTCGCCCGCTTCCCGCTCACGGAGGGCTACCTCTCCTCGGGCGGCCGCGACCCGCTCTGGCTGCCGGTCGCTAACGTGCTCGCGTGGACGGTCATCTTCTCCCTCCTGGCGCTGTGGGGCGTGCGCCGGAGCCGGGCGCGGGTGTGAACAGGACGCCGAGCGGCCCGGACGGCCCCACTCTCCCCGACAACCCGTGGGAGAAGTGGGGCTGGGCCTTCGCCGCCATCTGGCTGGTCTTCCTGGCCTTCCCGGTCATCGCGGTCGCCGAGTCCGACGTCGGCCTGCCCGCCCAGGTCGGCGCGATGCTCTGCATCGCCGGCTTCGCGGTGGCCAACGTGCTGGGCTACTCCACGCGCCTCGGCCCGTGGTGGGCGCTCGGCCTGATGCTGGCGCTGGCCCTGGCCACGGCGCCGGTGATCGGCATCGGCGTCATCTCGTTCACCCCCTACCTCGCGATCCTCTCGGCGCTCGAGCTGCCCCACCCGTGGTGGAAGTGGGCCGTCGGGTTCTGGGCCGTGGTCCCGCTGCTCTCGCTGCTGGACATCGACGGTTTCCCGACCTTCTTCTTCCTCATGCTGTGGCCGATCATGATCGGCGGGGCGATGCTGCGGATCTTCGGCGAGCGGGAGCACCTCGCCTACCAGGCCCGCGGCGAGCACGCGATCGTCGCCGAGCGGGAGCGGGTGGCGCGCGACGTCCACGACGTGCTCGGCCACTCGCTCACGGCGTTGTCGGTCAAGGCCGAGCTCGCCGCCCGGCTCATCGACATCGACCCGGCGCGCGCCAAGGAGGAGCTGGAGTCGATCCAGACGACTGCCCGACAGGCGCTCGCCGAGGTGCGCGCGACCGTCGGCGGCCTCCGGGCCGGGAACCTCGACGCCGAGCTCGCCGCCGCCCCCCGGGTGCTGGCCGACGCCGGCATCAGCACGCGGGTCGTGGGCGAGGTCGCCGACACCGATCCGCGGCACCGGGCGCTGCTGGCCTGGGTGCTGCGCGAGTCGGTCACCAACGTCGTACGCCATGCCCGCGCACAGTCGGTGGTCATCGAGCTCGGCCCGCACGGGATCGCCGTCACCGACGACGGGTGCGGGCGCACCGGGCCGGAGGGCAACGGGCTGCGCGGCCTGCGCGAACGCGTGGGCGGTGCCGGCGGCACGCTCGACGTGCTCGACGCGGCGCCCGGCACCCGCGTGGAGGTGGGGTTCCCGTGATCCGACTGCTGCTGGCCGACGACCAGGCGCTCGTGCGCGGCGCCCTGGCGGCCCTCCTCGACCTCGAGACCGACCTCGAGGTCGTCGCCCAGGTCGGCCGGGGCGACGAGGTCGTCGACGCGGCCCGCGCGTCGGGCGCCGAGGTCTGCCTGCTCGACATCGAGATGCCCGGGCTCAACGGCATCGACGCCGCCGCGGCCGTACGACGCGAGCTCCCCGGCGTGCGGTCCCTCGTCGTCACCACCTTCGGCCGCCCCGGCTACGTCCGCCGCGCCATCGAGGCGGGCGCCTCCGGCTTCGTCGTCAAGGACACCCCCGCGCGCCAGCTCGCCGACGCCGTACGACGAGTGCACGCGGGGCTGCGGGTGATCGACCCCGACCTGGCCGCGGAGTCGCTGATCGACGGGCCCAGCCCGCTGACCGACCGCGAGCGGGAGCTGCTCACGCACGCCCTCGACGGAGCGCCGGTGGCGACCATCGCCGCCCGGGTCCACCTCTCCGAGGGCACCGTCCGCAACCACCTGTCCGCCGCCATCGGCAAGACCGGCGCGTCCACCCGCAGCGAGGCGGCCCGGATCGCCCAGGACCGCGGCTGGCTCTAGGCGGGCGCCAGGAACCGGTAGGTGACCGTGAACCGGTCGACGTCGACGGAGTCGGAGCCACGTGTCGTGAAGGTCCACTGCACGCCTGGCGGGACCATCACCTCGTTGTCGTCGGCGTCGAGCGTGACGCGTCCCGCGCCGCCGTAGAGGTTCGTGGCCCAGGGGGTCTCGCCACCACTCGAGCCCCGCACCGAGGCGGACGGCGCGCCCGACGTCCGCAGGCTCAGCTCACCGGCGTCGTCCTCCCCGGTCGTGGTGGGCGCTCCGGTGAAGCCCACCTTGGCCTCGGCGACGCCGCGCACCCCGAGACCCGCCGGCACGGGCAGGAAGTGGGTCCGCGACGCGAGCGGGTACCTGAACGGCCCGCTGCACTCCACGGAGCGATAGCTGAGACCCTCGGCGAACAGCGCGCTCGGCACGACCGTCCCGCACGGCTGGGCGTCCCCGCAGCCGCTCCCCAGGCAGGGCTCGGTGTAGGTGCTGCCCAGCGCCGTCACGGTCTCCGCGCGCTCCTGCCACTCGAGCGCGTCGGCGGACACCCAGATCCTCAGCGGGGTCGAGCGCCCGGTGTTGCCGGCCAGGTCGCGGCCGGTTGCGACCGCCGTGTAGCGGCCAGGGGCCAGCGGCCTGCCGCCGCGCACTGCCGCCCACGGCACCGTGCGACCGGTGCCGAAGCCGGGATCGTCGTCGTCGAGGTCGGCGCGGCGCACGACCCGGCCCCGGGAGTTGCGGATGACCAGCTCGAAACGTCCGATCTTGTCGTCCCACACGTTCGCGCTCAACGCGATGCTGTCCCGGACGGCCGTGCTGCGGGGGTAGACCCGCGCGGGAGTCCCCGGCTCGGCGCCGTAGGTGGGGGCCGTGAGGGTCGGCGCGAAGGAGGTGTCGACCTGGACCTTCTCGGTGGCCAACGACGTCGCGTAGCCGACGGTGGCCGTGTCGTAGAGGCGGACGGAGTACGCACGGTCCGGGACCTGCTTGCCGGACTGGTTGCGGCCGTTCCAGGTCCAGGTGTGCGTCCCCGGTGACAGCGAGCCAAGGTCGACGCGACGGTCGACCGTGCGCTCCGAGGCGGGCCCGATCGTCAGCCGCAGGTGCGTGCGCTCGGACACGGTGATGCGAAGTCGCAGCTCGTCCTTCACCCCGTCGCCGTTCGGGGAGAAGCGGCTCGGTGCAGCGAGGTCCCAGCGCGCCTGGGCGCTCCCGACGGCGCCAGCAGGCGCGATGCCGAGGGTGGGGGGTGCGAGGAGGGCGAGGCCCACGGCGCACCTGACGAGACGTCGTAGCACGAGATCATCCTTCTTCCGGGCGTCAGAGGTCGCGGCGCTCCTCGACGTGGGTGGTGGTCGAGCGCTGCTTGTTCATCACCAGGCCGAGCACGAGGGCGAGGACGCCGGCGACCACCAGGATCCAGCCGACCGTGCCCGGGTCGACGACCTCCTGCACCGCGTCGGGGAACTCCTTGATGGCGAACAGCAGGATCAGGCCGATGACGAGAAGCAGGATGCCCAGTCCGATACCCATGACAGCTCCTTGGTCGAGGTGGGACGGCCGCGTCGGGGACGGCCGTCCCGGGCAGCGTAGGGCGCCGGGACGCACGAACGGCGCAACCCGCCCCCGCAGGGGTGGGGTGCGCCGTTCCGCTCGGAGCCGCGTGTCAGCGGACCTTGCCGACCTTGATGTTCACGGTCTTCGAGGACGCGGCAGCGGTCGCGGTCACCTTGACCGAGAGCTTCGTGCCCTTCATCGCCTTCGTGACCTTGAGCGTGGACTTCGTCGCCTTCTTGATCTTCTTCGCGCCGGCGAACCACTGGAACTTGTACGACACGCCCGTGCTGCGCAGCAGCTTGTCCAGGCCCGTCAGCTTGACCGTCTTGCCGACCTTCGGCTTGCCGGCCACGTCGATGGTGGCCACCAGCGCCGCGAGGGCCGTCGGGACGTCGACCGTGGGGGCCGGCGGGGTCGGCGTGGGCGTCGGCGCGGGCGGGACGACGACCGGGTTGGTCACCGGACCGACGGCCGCGGACTCGGCGTTGCCGTACTCCCAGTCCTCGGCACCGGCGGTCACCAGGACGGTGATCGACTTGCCGAGGTCGGCGGCGGTGAGGGTGTACGTCGAGTCGTACGAGCCGTGGATGAGCTCGCCGTCACGCAGCCAGTCGTAGTAGTACTCCGTCGGGGTCGGCGACCAGGCGCCCGCCGAGGCGGTGAGCGTGGACCCGACGACCGGTGCGCCGGTGATGCTCGGACGGACGGTGTTCTGCACCGTGGTCTCGACGACGTGCTCGCCGGGCACCAGCCGGGCGTCGATGCCGGTCGCCTCACCCGCGACCGCGAGGGGCACGTCCTTGGCGTACTCGAGGCGACCGCGGTTCTGGTAGTACTCGTTCGCCTCCTGGCCGTCGACGACCGCGGCGAAGCGCAGGCGGTAGGTGCCCGCGCGCAGGCCGTCGAGCTCGTAGGTGCCGTCGGCAGCGGTCCAGGCGGAGCCGACGAAGTCCCACTCGCTCCCGGACTTCACCAGGGCCTGGACCCAGGCGTCCTCGATGCCGGCGCCGGCCGCGTCGGTGACCCGCCCGCTGACGGCGGCGTCGAGCGCGAGGGTGGCGTCGACGCCGGGCACGGTGCCTGCCGCGGTCACGGTCAGGTCCTTCGCCGACTCGAGGCTGGACGCGTCGTCGTAGTACTCGCTCGCGTAGGTGTGCGACTCGCCCACGTAGCCGTCGCTGAAGGCGACGCGGTAGGTGCCTGCGGCCAGCCCCCCGACGTCGTACGTGCCGTCGTCGTCGGTGTAGCCGGACCGCACCCAGACGTAGTCGACGTAGCCGTCGTCGTCGACCTGCCGCTGGTAGGCGACGACGCGGATGTCGGCGAGGTCTGCGCCACCGGGTCCGGTGACGTGGCCGGTGACGTGGCCGCCGGCGTTGAGGTCGGCGCTGGCCACGGCGCTGCCGGCGGAGGTCACGGCGATCGTGTCGGCGTCGTCGACGTCGGCGGCATCGTCGAAGAACTCCTCGACGTGGTCGTTGTAGTAGTCCTCGAAGCCGACGCGGTAGTTCCCCGGCGCGACGGTGATCGAGTAGCGGCCGTCCGCATCGGTGTCGGTGTAGTCGAAGGCCTCCCAGTAGCTGTCGTCGCTGTTGTACGTGTACAGCGCGACCTCAACGCTCTCGAGCGGTCCGCCCGACCCGGTGACGACACCGGAGATGGTGCCGTCCGCGGCGTGGGCCGCCGGTGCGACGCCGAGGACGGCGGCCGCCAGCGTGGTGGTGAGGAGTGCGACGGCAGGCCGACGCAGACGTGCATGCATGAGGAACCCCCAGTAGGACCGCTGCGCCGCGATTCGGCCCGGTCGGTCGTGGCGAACGTAGGTGCTGCGGCAGGCCCGCGTGGGCGAACGACGAGAAACCACCCGGACCTGTCCCTCGCCCCACCTACCCAGGGGTGGGCCTACCCTCTGGTCCATGACGTCACCCGTGACCTCGAGCGCGACCGATGCCGAGCGGCTGCGCGCCCTCGTCGCCGTCTGGTGGGAGGCGGTCGACTCCTTCACGCGCCTGCTCGAGCACGTCGGCGACGACCAGTGGGGGACGCAGACCGACCTGCCCGGCTGGGACGTCCACGCGGTCGCCGCGCACACTGCCCACCTCGAGGCCCTGCTCGCCGGCCGGCCGCACGACGACGTCGAGGTCGGTGAGGCCCCGCACGCCCGCGGGATGATGGGCCGGTTCACCGAGCAGGGCGTCGTCGCCCGCCGCCGCCACACGCCCGACGCCCTCATCAGCGAGATCCGGGAGTCGACCACCGCCCGGCACACCCAGCTGCTCGCGGACCCGCCGACCGATCCCTCGGCGCCCGCACCCGGCGCCTTCGGGGCGATCGGCTGGACGACGGGGCTGCTGCTGCGCAACCGTCCGCTCGACGTGTGGATGCACGAGCAGGACGTACGACGTGCCCTGGACCTGCCCGGGAACCTCGACTCGGCGCCGGCACGGCACAGCGCCGACTACCTCATGGAGAGCCTGCCCTACGTGGTCGCCAAGCGCGCGCAGGCACCGGTGGGCAGCGTCGTACGCCTCGAGGTGGCGGGGCACGAGCCGGTGACGGCCGTGGTCGGCGAGGACGGCCGCGGTCGGCCGGGAGGTCCGGACGACGGCGATCCCACGGTCACCCTCGCCACGGACCGGGAGACCTTCGTCGTGCTGGCCGGGGGGCGTCGGCCGGCCGCGCCGGGCGGCGTACGGGTCACCGGCGACACCGCGCTCGGCGAGCGGGTGCTCGCGTCGATGGGCGTCACGCCCTAGCGCCCCTTAGCCTCGGTCGGTCACCCGCACCAGGCCGGCCAGCGTGCCCATCCAGAGCGAACCGCCTGGACCGATGGCCGGACGGGCGCCGTCGCCGCCGGCCAGCAGGCCCGTGCCGGCCCGCACGCCCCACATGCTGCGGCCGGTCTGCACGTCGAGGCCGGTGACGTACCAGGCGCTGACCCCGAGCAGCGAGGGGCGCTTGGTCCAGGCGTAGACCAGCCCGTTGGGCCAGCTCGCCGCGACACCGGAGCCGGGCGCGACCTGGTCGCTGGTCCACCGCTCGGCGCAGGCTCCGTCGACGAGGTCCACCCGCGCGATCCCGGGGGTGCTGGTGAAGCCGAGGAGCGTGCTGCGCGGCGAGGAGTAGTCGTGGTCGTTGGCCACCACGACGCCGGCACCCACCGGCGCCAGGTCCGCGTCGACGGCACCCTTGCCCTTCTCGAAGACCGGCTGGCGGCAGACCTCCTCACCAGTGCCGCGCCGCAGGAACACCACCGCGAGCTGCTCCTCGGTCGTGTCGGTGACCGCGACCGCTCCGCCGTCGACCAGGACGGGTGCGGTGCCGGACGGCTGCTCGGTCACTGCGGTCCAGGCGACCTGCGGTGCGCCGTCCGGTCCGGCGGAGAGGCGGTGCACGGCCTCGGTCGTGGCCAGGAGCACGCCACCGTCGGGGTCGGCGGCGAAGCCGTGCTGCACCTCCTCGTCGAGGTCGAGCAGGCCCACGTCGCCGGAGCCGGGTGCGATCGTGCCGACCAGACCGTCGCGCGAGGCCCACCACACCCGGCCGGACCAGTCGGGCGCGACCGCGACGACGCAGTCACCGAAGGGCACGAAGGGCTTGAGGTCCCAGGTCGAGTCCGTGCGCAGACCGAGCCCGCCCTCGGCCGTCACGGTGCTGACTGCGAGCACGCTGCGGTCGGTGGTCGCCACGACCACCCGGTCCTGCGCGTCGAGGTAGGCCGCACCACCCGGGCAGGCGGAGCGGTCGTCGCCCGCCGGCAGCTCCTTGGTCGCCCGCGGACGCATCGAGTCGGCGTCGACCAGGCGCAGGCTCGGGCCGGACCGGTCGTCGCAGAGCGCGACTAACCCGTCGGCCGAGGTGACCTCGATCCGACCGCAGTGCTGGAGCCCGAACCACGCCGTCTCGACGTGGGGCTGGAGGCCCAGCGGACCGGCGCGGCCAGACGCGGGTGCGGCGAGCTGCGGGTTGGTCGGCAGCTCGGCGGCGACGGCCTGCGGGGTCGCCGGGCGACCGACGTACGACGGCGCGGCGAGGACGCCGGGGGCGGGCGGGATCGGCAGCCAGCCGTCTGGCACGACGACCACGGCGGCGACCAGGACGGCCACCGCGCCGACCGTGCGGACGGCGACCTGCCGGCTGACCTGCAGGTGGTCCTGCACCCACCAGCGCAGGCGTGGCACGCCGAGCGCAGCTGCAGCGACGACCAGGACGGCCGGGCCCCACGCCAACCAGGCGAGCAGCAGCACCCCCACCACCCAGACCACCGGCAGACTCTAGGTCAGCAGGCGGCCCCGATCCGGGAGGCGCCACGGCGCCGGCCCGGGCGGCCGGGCTCAGTCGGTGACGTGGCGGATGTGCGGCGCGGTCACGGTGAAGTCCGCGAACGCGCCGTGCCCCTCGCCGTGTCGCAGGAAGACCCGCGACCGGCGGGGGACGGGAATCAGAGGGCGCGCCGCCTCAGGGATCACGACCACCTCGGGCTCACGCCGAGGGAGCAGTCCCCCCGTGACCCGTTCGAGCTCGGCGAGCCGACCGGCGATCTCCGACGTGTCCATCCTGTGCTCGCCCATGAGCGAACCCCCTCTGGTCCCCACCACCGGGCGACCCCCCACGGATCGCCCGGGGGCCACGTTAGGAGCGCGACCCGCCGCTCGGGAACGGGCTGGACGAAGCCTGCGAAAAGTCTTGAGGGACGGTCCAGACCAGGACCGTCCCTCATCGACGAGCTGACGTGCGCTCGAGCCGCAGGCTGCTCAGGCTGCCGGGAAAGCCGGCACCTCGTCGGCCACCGACCCCCTCGGACGTGGCGCGTAGACCACGACCCGACCGGTGCCCTCCTGGCCGGCCCGCCCCACCGGGCCGACGCGGATCATCGGACCGCCCCCACGGTCGCGATCCTGCTCTGCGTGCGCACGTCCATCTCTCTCCCCTGTGATCCCCCGGATGTTTCCCCCGTGACACCCGCGCCAGGCACCCCCGAGCCTGGCGCGGTGTCGACATCAAGGATGCGCGAGCAGCCGTCCTGATACATCCGCAGGACTACGGATCCGGGAAAAGTGCGTCAGGCAGCGGCGGCGCGCGCCTCGCTCTCGAGCTTGCGGCCGAGCAGGCGGCGCGTACGCCGGTCGCCGGTGGCCATCTTGTAGAGGACGGCCAGCTGCTGCGGGGCGTTCTTCGCGTTGGTGGTGGCGAGCCAGCCGTTGGGGAGGGAGAGCCGGACGACCTTGTGCCAGGCCGAGTAGACCTGCTGCGGCATCGGGCGCGCGCAGTAGGTGAGGTCGTACTTGTCGAAGAGCGCCTTCACCTTCGGCGCGATCTCGGCGTAGCGGTTGGACGGCAGGTCCGGGAAGAGGTGGTGCTCGATCTGGTGCGACAGGTTGCCGGTCATCAGGTGGAGGAACTTCGAGCCGGAGATGTTGGCGCTGCCGAGCATCTGCCGGACGTACCACTCGCCCTTGGTCTCACCGTCGATCGAACGCTTCTCGAAGGTCTCGACGCCCTCAGGGAAGTGGCCGCAGAGGATGACCGAGTTGGACCACAGGTTGCGCACCACGTTGGCGGTGAAGTTCGCGGCGAGGGTCGGCAGGAAGGAGCCGGTCGGCAGGGAGAGCAGCGGGTGGACGACGTAGTCCTTGGTGGCCTGCTTGCGGATCTTGCCCAGGACCGCCTTGGCGCGACGGCGGAACTCGGGGTCCTTGGTCTGCTTCTTCTTGATGACCGCGCCGAGCTCGAGGTCGTAGGCGGCGATGCCGTACTCGAAGAACACGGCGTTGATGAAGCAGAAGAGCGGCTGGGCCAAGGAGGCGGGCGTCCACGCCTGGTCCTCGTCCACGCGCATGATGCCGTAGCCGAGGTCGTTGTCCTTGCCGATGACGTTGGTGTAGGTGTGGTGCAGCTCGTTGTGGCTGTGCTTCCACTGCTCGGCCGGCGAGGCCATGTCCCACTCCCAGGTGGACGAGTGGATCTTCGGGTCGCGCATCCAGTCCCACTGCCCGTGGAGGATGTTGTGGCCGATCTCCATGTTGTCGAGGATCTTGGAGATGCTCAGGCCCGCGGTGCCGAGGATCCAGGCCGGCGGGAAGGCGCTGAAGAGCAGCACCGCCCGCGAGCCGAGCTCGATCTTGCGCTGGGTGTCGATGACGCGGCGGATGTAGGCCGCGTCCTTGGCGCCGCGGGTGTCGAGCACCTCCTGGCGGATGGCGTCGAGCTCGATGCCGATCTGCTCGATGTCGGCCTCGGTGAGGTGGGCGATCGGGTTGGTCTGGCCGAGCACGGCCTTCTTCTGCACGGTGGTCATCTCGGATGTCCTTCCAGGCTCTGGTGGTTGAGGTGCGAGCGGAGCGGGCCTCGAAACCACTCGGTGGGGTCGGTGGGCGTCAGTGGTCGATGTGGCAGGGGCCGGCGGCGGCGTTGATGCAGGTCTGCACCTTGATCTCGCCGGTCTCGCCGGGGACGGCGGTGGTGATGGCGCCGTTGCGGAGGTCGCGGACGCTGCCCTCGCGCAGCGGGATCACGCAGCCCATGCAGATGCCCATCCGGCAGCCGCTCGGCATCAGCATCCCGGCCTCCTCGGCCGCGTCGAGGATCGGCGTGGCGCCGTCGAGCTCGAGGGTGGTGCCGGAGGAGAAGGTGACCGTGCCGCCGTCGCCGGGCTCGACGCGCGCGGTCCGGAACTGCTCGGTGGTGAGGGTCAGGCCCGCGGCCTCGTGGTGGTCGGCAAGGGCGTCGAGGAGGCCGGCCGGCCCGCAGGCGAGGGTCTGGCGCTCGGCGAGGTCGGGGACCAGGTCGGCGAGGTCGGCGACGTCGAGGACGCCGTGCTCGTCGTCGTACCGCGCGACGAGGCGGATCGCGCCCGCGGCGTCGAGGGCCTCGAGGTCGCGGATGAAGATCGAGTCGGGGTGGCTCGGCGCGACGTGCACCACGACGATGTCGTGGTCGGCGCTGCGCAACGGCCGCAGGACGCCCTCGTCGGTGCTCGGGAAGAGGTTGCGCAGCATCCCGATGACCGGGGTGATGCCCGAGCCGGCGGTGACCATGAGGAACTTGCCACCCGCGGGCGGCAGCACGAACTCGCCGGCCGCCTGCTCGAGGTGGACCAGGGTGCCGGGACGCGCCTCGTGGACGAGGTGGTTGCTGACCAGGCCGTCGGGCACGGCCTTGACGGTGATGGAGATCCGGCCGTCGCGCCGCGGGCCGTGGGTCAGGGAGTAGGCGCGCCACTGGCGGACGCCGTCGACGTCGATGCCGATGCGGAGGTACTGGCCGGGCACGTGGCCGGCCCAGTCGGCGCCGGGGCGGATCACGATGGTCGCGGCGTCGGCGGTCTCGGGGTGCACGGACTCGATGCGCCCGCGCAGGTCCGCGCCGGAGCGCAGCGGCGCGAAGAGGTCCATGAAGTCGGCCGGGAGGTACGGCGTGGTGGCAGCCTCGGCGACGCGGACCAGGTGGTCGCGGACGCGGGCGCCACGCACGGGCGGCTCGAGAGTCGTGCTCATGTCATCAAATGTCGCGGATCCGGCGCGGATCTTCCTGCCCCTCGCACGTGAATCGGGGCTAGACTCTTGTTCGTCGCGAACAAAAGACCGACCGGGAGGCCCGATGTCCACACGCCCTGTGCGCGGTGCCACACAAATGCAGACGGTGGTCGGCCTCGACCCCGAGGTGGCCGAGGCGCTGCGCGCCCGGCTGGCAGAAGTCGCCGACCGCGTCGTGCTCACCATCATCGACGAGGTGCCCAGCTATGCCGGCGCGTTCAGCGGCCGGATGGGCGAGGTGATCCGCAACGCGGTCCAGCTCGCGCTCGGCGGCTTCCTCACCCTCGCCACCCGCCAGCACGGCAAGACGCCCCCCAAGGCGCCGGCGATCGAGGGCGCCTACCAGCTCGGCCGCGGCGAGGCCCGCAGCGGCCGGACCGTCGAGGCGCTCCTCGCCGCCTACCGCGTCGGCGCGCGCACGTCGTGGCGCGACATGGCCGACGCCGCGGTCCACGCCGGGATCGACGCCGAGCAGCTGGCCCGGTTCGCCGAGCTGGTCTTCGCCTACATCGACGAGCTCTCGGCCGCCTCCGTGGCCGGGCACACCGACGAGCTCGAGAGCAGCGGCCGGGTCCGGCAGCGCAACCTGGAGCGGCTCGCGCGGGCGCTGCTCACCGGTGCCCCGGTCGACGCCGTCAACGCGGCCGCCGAGCGCGCCGACTGGGAGCCGCCCGGCGCGCTGACCGCCGTCGTGTTGCCGGAGTCGCAGGTCTCCCACGCCCTGACCGCGCTCGACCCACGGACGCTCCAGCCCACCGACGACGTCCCCGGGCTGCCGGAGGGCCACGCCTCGCTGCTCGTCCCGAGCACCGGCTCGGCCACCGCGCGGCGCTCGTTGCTGCGCGCGCTCAGGGGCACCGACGCCGTGGTCGGCCCCAGCACGACGTGGTTGGAGGCGTCGGCGTCGTACCGCCGGGCCCTGCGATGCACCGCGCTGGGGCTCGAGGGCCTGGTCGACTCCGACGAGCACCTCGCGGCGCTCGTGCTGGCCGCCGACGCCGAGGCCCGCGCCGACCTGCGAGCCCGGGTGCTCGCGCCGCTGGCCGACCTGCGGCCCTCCACCGCCGAGAAGCTCACCGACACCCTCCGCAGCTGGCTCCTGCACCACGGCCGCCGCGACGCGGTGGCCGAGGAGCTCTTCGTCCACGCCCAGACCGTGCGCTACCGCGTCGGCCAGCTCCGCGAGGTGTACGGCGACCGGCTGGAGGACCCGGCCTTCGTGCTCGACGCCACCCTCGCGCTGGCCTGAGCGGGCGCCTCAGGACCCAGCAGCCTCGGGCCGGGGCAGGAACGCGAGCTGCGCCGTCTTCGGCGGGAGGTCGGGCATCGGGGCGGGGATCTCGGTGACCGGGCCGAGCTCGGCTCCCAGCCGCTGCAGCAGCGCGACGGACTTGTGGTTGGCGACGTCGGGCTCGAGGACGACGCGGCACACCCGGGGGTCAGCGAAGACGTGGCCCAGGAGGAACTGCACCAGCTCGGGCGTGCGCCCGGCGCGGGCCGCGTCGTTGGCGAGGAAGAGGTGCACGCCGAGGTCACCGGGCTGCCGGTCGTAGTGCTCGCCGATCTCGTCGACGAACGGGTCGTAGGTCTGCACGAGCGCAACGGGGCGGTCGCCGAGGAGCACGAACGAGGCCGTGAGGTGGTCCTGCTCGTCGATCCAGCCGTAGATGCCGGCGACCTCCTCGACCGTGCGCGCGCCCATGCCCCAGAAGGCCGCACGCGGCTCGGTGAACCACCCGTGCAGCAGCGGGGCGTCAGCGTCGGGGGCCACGCGGCGGAGGGCGAAGGTGGCGGTGACGGGGAGCAAGGTGCCGTCCTTCCAGGCGGGGAACTGGTCGTCGTGGTGCGCGTCGCCCGGGATGCCGCGAGCACCGAGCGGGACCGCCCAGCGGCTGCTCGACCGGTCGGCGAGGTCCCACACGAGGCGGGCGATCGGACCGGTGGTGCAGGCGTCGGTGCCGGGGATCCACCGGGTGGAGGCCACGCACTCGGTGTCGCCGTCGAGCCCCTGGCCGGTGACGGCCGGGAGGTACGGCGACGGGTCGAGGCCGAGGTCGGCCAGGGCGTGGCACGGCGCGAACCGGTGGCGCTCGCCCCAGGTCTGCGGCGGCAGGGCCGCGACCTGCGCCAGCGCGTCGGCCGCGAGCGCCGCCAGGTCGAGCCCGGGAGGCGGCGCGGCGAGCAGGTCGGGCAGGACGCGGGCCACCCGGCTGGGGAGGTGCCACCACGGCACCAGCACCTCGGCGTGGACCGGTGGCGTCGCCGCCCGGGCCGACGCGAGGACCGGGTGCGCGACGAGCGCGGCGACGAGCGCGTCGCGCACGGCGGCGTACGTCCCGGCGGTCGTGGAGCCGGCGGACATCGCTCCGTCCCAGTCCTCCAGCTGCGCGACGATCCGGCGGCTCGGGTCCGGGAGGTCGCCGAGGCCCCGCAGCAGCGCGAGCAGCGCACCGCCCGAGGTGTCGAGCACGTCGGTGACGACCGACGTCGCGGCCGCGACGTCGACGTGGCCCTCCTGCAGGAGCGCGGCGATCCGGTCGCGGCGCCAGGAGGGGGCGAAGCGGTCGGACAGCACGTCCCAGCGCTCGTCCGTGCGGTCGTTCGCCGTCACGGCCACGTCCGACGGTGCGACCTCGGTCCGGGGCAGCTCGGCCCAACCGGTCCACTCCCCGCCCTCGCGGACCGGCACCCGGCCGGCGACGCGGTGGAGCACCCGTCCGGACGTGTCGGCGACGAGGACGTTGTTGACCGGTTCCACCCAGTGCTCGAGCGCCGCGTCGACGTCGGCGACCGAGCGGGCCCGGAGGAGCGGCAGCACGGCGCAGAGCCCGGTGTCGCCCAGCTCGGCCGTCGGCGTCCGGACCACCAGGCGGCCGTCGACCACGTCCACGTCCTGGTAGTCGGCCATCGCGTTGGTGACGGCCCACGCGACGTGCCCGGTGTGGCCGAAGTGCTGCACGCCGGGCACGCCGGGGAAGGCCAGCCCGACGACGTCGACCTCGTCGCACGCGAGCCCGACCTGCTGGTAGATCCCCGGCGACTCGAAGACCCGGTGCGGGTCGGCGCCGATGAGCGGCGACCCGGACGCCGTGCGCGCGCCGCCGACCGCGAACGCGTTGCTGCCGTGCGGCGGCTCGCCGACGCCGAGCAGCCCGGCCAGCCGGGGGTCGAGACCAGGCCCGACCGACGCTGCCCAGAGCTTCGTCGGGAACCCTGCGAAGAGGACGTGCTGGACGAGGAAGACCGCCAGGGGCGTCCACGGCTGCCACGAGCCCGGGGCGGGGTGGGCGGCCAGCTCGGGGGACGTGGCACCGTCGGCGAAGCCGGCCCGCACCCCGTCGACGTACGCCGCGAAGAACGCCTGCGACTCCGGGTCGAGCGCGTCGAGCCCGCGACGGGCCGTGCCCTCGATGTCGAGGTCGCGGGCGAGCGCGTCCCAGGCACCCGACCCGCCGAGCGCACCGACGCGGGCCTCGCCCCGCAGCCGCTCGACCTCCAGCTGCCAGGCCCGGTCATGGGCGGTCACCCGCCCCTGCTCGAAGGCGAGGTCGTGGAGTCGGCGGGCGCGGACGTGCGGGACGCCGTACCGGTCCCGGTGGACGCTCACCGGCGTGCGGCCGGGTTGCGGAGGGTGCCGGCGAAGATCAGCGACTCGGCCTGGTCGGCGAGGTCGACCATCTGGAGGGTGTTGCGCAGCTGGAGGCGGTTGAGGCAGCTGTGCGCGAACTCCTCGCGGAGCAGGTCGTACGTCGCCACGGCGGGGGCGAGCTCCGGGTGGTCGGCGGCGTGGTCGGCGATGCAGTCGTGCACCAGGGCCCAGAAGTCGTCGTCGGGCAGCAGGCCGGACTCGTCGAGGAGGGCGCCGAGGTGGCGCAGGAAGCCGTCGAAGACGTCGGTGTGCACCGCCAGCGCGGCCAGGTCGGGCGTGACGACGGCGCGGATCCGGGCGACCGCCTCCGGCAGCGGCCGGTCGGTGAGGACGGCCACCTCCTCGCCGATGTCCTTCATGACCATCCGCGTCGGCACGTGGTCGCGCAGCACCATCAGGAGGTTCTCGCCGTGCGGCATGAAGGCGAGGTCGTGGGCGAGCAGGCAGTGCACGACGGGCCGCAGGTAGGCACGGAGGTAGCGCGCCACCCACGTCGCCGCATCGAGGCCCGAGGCCCCGATGAGCTCGCCGACCAGGGGCACGCCGGACGCGTCGCGGTGCAGCAGCGACGCCATCGTGGCCAGCCGCTCGCCCTCCGCCAGGTGCGGCACCGGGCTCTCGCGCCAGAGCGCGGCGACCATCTTGCGGTAGGGAGACGCGACCGGGATCCGGTGGTAGGCATCACCGGTCCAGCCGATCGCGGCGTGCTCCCTGAGCACGGTGAAGCCGAGCGAGACCAGCTCGTCGTCACCCGCGACCAGCTCGGCCACCCAGTCGTTGATCGCCGGGGTGGCGGCCATGTAGGCCGGCGACAGCCCGCGCAGGAACCCCATGTTCTGCACCGCGAGCGCGACCTTCACGTAGGAGCGCTCGGGGTGGTCGACGGGGAAGAACGTCCGGATGGACTGCTGCGCGCGGTGGGCACCGGGTCCCTCGCCCAGCGGCACGATGGCCTGCCGGGCGACGTCGGGGGCGAAGGTGATCGCGAGCCGGTTGGTCCACTGCCACGGGTGGACGGGCAGGTAGAGGTGGTCGGCGGGGTCGAGCCCGAGGTCGCGCAGCCGCTTCTCGAAGTCGACGAGCACCTCCTCGCCGAGCTCCTCGAGGTAGTGCTGCTCCTCGGTCCGGCCGTCCGAGAGCGAGAGCTGCGCCTCGTCGCGGCGCACGGCGACCCACCACAGGCGCACGTCCGCGCCCGCCTCGGGCGCGAAGGCCGGGTGGTCGTCGGCGCCGAAGCCGATGCGGCCGTTGTTGGCGACGAAGCCGGGGTGGCCCTCGGTCATCGCGGCCTCGATGGTCTGGTGGTCGGCGTGGACGAGGTCGGCCGAGGACAGGGTGTGGTGGGTGAGCTTCCACGCGGCGGACGCGAGGGTGGCCGCGACCTCCTCGAGGTAGACCGCCAGCAGGTGGTCGGGGATGCCGAGGGCGTCGAAGCAGTCGACCACGAAGTCCTGGGCGTCGACGGGTGCGGGCTCCCCCGCGACCGTACGACGCACCGACCCCGCGTCGACGGTCCAGTGCTCGAGCGGGTGCCGTCGTGCGGTGAACGTCCAGGTCGACCCGCCGAGGTCGAGCCGCCACCCGTCGCCGGCCTCGACGGGGGCGAGCAGCCGCTCGTGGCTCAGCTCGGCGATCGCCTTGGCGACCAGGTGGCGGTGGGCGCGCGCCATCGCGCCGGGGGTCAGGTGGGCGGTCAGGTCCGTCATCGGGTGGGTCGTGGCGTGGTCGGTCATGCTGCTCCTCCGAGGGCGGATGCGGTGAAGGCCGCGCGGCTGCAGAAGCTCAGCGCCGCGGTCTTGTCGGGCAGGTCGACGGTCCGCGCGACGAGGAAGCCGGCGGCGGCGTTGAGGGCGGCGATGCGGTCGTTGCGCACGTCGGGCTCGACGACCACGCGCCGCACGGCCGGGTCGGCGAAGCACTCCTGCATCACCCGCCGCACCACCGCCGCGGTGAAGCCGTGGACCGGGCGGTCGGTGGGGGCGACGAGGACGTGCATGCCCACGTCGCCGGGCCGCAGCTCGGGCAGCCCGGCCAGCGGCGAGTGCGCGGGGTCGTAGCGCTCCATCAGGAAGGCCGGGTCCCCGTCGGCGCGGCCGAGGAGCGCGTCGTGGTGCGGGTCGTCGGCGATCCGGGCGTACTCCTCGTGCACGTGCTCCGGCGTGGCGTCCTGCATGCCCCAGAAGACCGAGCGCGGGTGGGTCACCCAGGCGTGCAGCAGCGCGAGGTCGCGGGTCGGGTCGAGGGGTTCGAGGGTGAGCCTCATCGGGCCGCGACCTCCTCGCCCGCCGGGTGGCGGTAGCGGTCGGGGATCCCCCACTCCTGGAAGGCGATCCGCTTCTCGACGGGGTACGGCTCGCGGCCGAGGACCTGGGCGAGGATCACCGAGCTGCGCATCGCGCCCATGCCGAGGTCGGGGGCGACGAAGCCGTGCGTGTGCTCCTCGGCGTTCTGCACGAAGACCTCGGCGTCGGCGTGGTCGACGGCGAAGGTCGGACCGGCGAGGAACCGGCCGCGCTCGTCCCAGCGGATGCGGTCGCGCACCGGCGCGAGGAAGTCGGGCACGCGCGGCGCGTAGCCGGTGGCGAGCACGAGCGACTCGGTGGCGAGCCGCCCGGTCGTCCCCTGCTCGGTGTGGCGCAGGTCGAGGGTGTAGCGGTGCCCGTCCCAGTGGGCGCCGGTCACCTCGGTCGCGGTGAGCAGCGTGGTGTCCACGCCGCCGGTCGCCTCGCGGCGGTAGAGCTCGTCGAAGATCGCGTTGATCGTCTCCGAGCTGATGCCCTTGGAGAGCGCGGCCTGCCCTGCCTGCACCTCGGCGCGTCGCCGGGCCGGCAGCGCCTGGAAGTACGCCGACCACTCCGGCGAGGTCATCTCGAGGGTGAGCTTGGTGTACTCCATCGGGAAGAACCGTGGCGAACGGGTCAGCCAGGTGAGCTCGAAGCCGTGGTCCTCCTGCTCGCCGAGCAGGTCGGCGTAGACCTCGGCGGCGCTCTGCCCGCTGCCCACCACGGTCACCGAGCCGCTGGCGAGCAGCGACGCCTTCCGGTCGAGGTAGTCGGCGGAGTGCAGCGCCGGGCCGTCGACGTCGAACGGCAGCCGCGGCGTGGTGCCGGTGCCGAGCACGAGGTGGCGCGCCCGCCAGCTCCTGCCGGTCGCGGACCGCACCAGGTAGGCCTCGCCGTCGTGCTCGACGGTCACGACCCGCTCGCCCCAGCGCACGGAGTCGAGGCGCTCGGCCGCCCACCGGCAGTAGTCGTCGTACTCACGGCGGAGGGGGTAGAAGCTCTCCCGGATGTAGAAGGGGTAGAGCCGCCCGACGTCCTTGAGGAACGCCAGGTAGGAGAAGCGCGAGGTCGGGTCGGCGAGCGTCACCAGGTCGGCCAGGAAGGGGACCTGCAGCGTCGCGCCGGGCAGCATCATCCCGGGGTGCCAGGAGAACCCGTCGGCGGCGTCGAGGAAGACCGCGTCGAGGTCGTCGATCGGGTCGGCCAGGCAGGCGAGGCCGAGGTTGAAGGGGCCCACACCGATTCCGAGCAGGTCGTACGTCGTCATCGCGCCACCGCCAGCGGCTTCCGCAGCGCCGACGGGGCGGCGGGCTCCCCGGCGATCCGCCGGCCCGCCTCGCGCACCATCTCGACGACGCCGAGGACGTCGGCCACGGTGGCGACCGGGTTGAGCAGGGTCAGCTTGAGGTGGCTGCGCCCGTCGACGCGGGTGGCCGCCACCAGTGCGCGCCCCTCGTCGAAGAGCTCGGCCCGGATCGCGGCGTTGAGCCGGGCGAGCGCCGGCTCGTCGAGACCGGGTGGCCGGTACCGGAACACGATCGTGCTGATCTGGGGCGCGGCGGCGACCTCGATGTCCGGCCAGGCGGTGAGCTCCGCGGCGACCGCGTCGGTCAGGTCGATCACCGTGTCGAGGAGGTCACCGATCGCGTCGGCCCCCATCACCCGCAGGGTCATCCAGAGCTTGAGCGCCTCGAAGCGCCGGGTGGTCTGCAGGCTCTTGTCGACCTGGTTGGGGTGGGCGGAGTCCTTCGGGTTGAGGTAGTCGGCGTGCCAGGTGACGTGCCCGAGCGTCGCGCCGTCGCGGACGAGCAGCGCGCTGCACGAGACGGGCTGGAACCAGGTCTTGTGGTAGTCGACGGCCACCGAGTCGGAGAGCTCGATGCCGTCCAGCCAGCCGCGCCGGCGCCGGGAGACCAGCAGGCCGCCGCCGTAGGCCGCGTCGACGTGGAACCACGCGCCGTAGGCGCGAGCCAGGGCGGCGACCTCGGGAAGGGGGTCGATCGCGCCGAAGTCGGTGGTGCCGGCCGTGGCCACCACGGCCATCGGCACGTCGCCGGCGGCGGCGCAGTCGGCCAGGGCGGCCGCCAGGGCGGCAGGGTCCATCCGCCGGGAGGCGTCGACGGGCACCGGGACCACGGCGGCGTCGCCGAGCCCGAGCATCCGGGCCGCCTTCTGGACCGAGAAGTGGCCGTCGGCGCTGGCGAGGATCCGCAGGCGGTCGGCGGGCGCGCCCTGCTGGTTCATCGTCTGGTCACGGGCCAGCAGCAGCGCCTGCAGGTTGGACTGGGTGCCACCGGTGGTGAAGATGCCGTCGGCGCCGGCGTCGTACCCGATCCGGGCGGCGGTCCAGTCGACGAGGTGCCGCTCGATGAAGGTGGCGCCGGCGCTCTGGTCGAAGGTGTCGAGGCTGGCGTTCACGCCGCTGACGAACACCTCGGCGGCGAGCGCCGGGATGACCACGGGGCAGTTGAGGTGCGCCGCCGCCGTCGGCTCGTGGAACCAGATGGCGTCGTCGAGCCAGAGCCGCGACAGCTCGTCGAGGGCGTCGGCGCCGCCGCCGAGCGGCCGGTCGAGGTCGACGGACGCGACGCGCGTGGCCGCTTCCCGCGGCGTGACGCCGGTGAGCGGGCGTCCGGTCGTCGAGCCGAGGTGGTCGACGAGGCGGTCGACGGCGGCGCCGACGGCCTGTCGGTAGCCGGCGGCGTTGGCCGGGTGGAAGAGGTGCTGCCGAGGTGCGCCCACGTGCGATGCTCCCGAGACGAAGGGGTTAGGTAAGGCTTACCTTACCCATCGCACCGCGATTGGCTACGTGGCCCGGGTCACACCCCGCTCACGGTCGACGCGAGAACACCTCGTCCCCGGCGACCCAGGTCGCCACGACGTGCCCGGCGAAGCCGCGCAGCGCCACGCCGTGGTCCCGGTCGGACGCGCCGGCGAGCGGGTCGGCGTCGAGCTGCACCAGGTCCGCCGGGTGTCCGGCCGCGACGGTGCCCCAGCCGTCGGTCGACGCCGCGAGTGCCTCCCTGGCCGTGATCGCCTGCTCCGGGTGCCAGGGCTCGCGGTCGTCACCCGAGCGGTGCACGGCTGCCGCCATCGCCAGCCAGGGGTCGAGGGGCGAGACCGGCGCGTCCGAGCCGAGCACGACGTCGACGCCGTCGTCGAGCATCCAGCGCAGGGGGAAGCAGCGCTCCGCGCGGCCGGGCCACAACCGCTCGGTCACGTCGCGGTCGTCGATGAGGTGGGCCGGCTGCACGCTGGCGCGGACGCCGAGCGCGGCCATCCGGCGTACGTCGTCGCGGGTGGTGAGCTGCACGTGCTCGATCCCGCCGTGGGCGCCGGTGTCGGCGAACGCCTCGAGCGCCTCGGTGACCGCCCGGTCGCCGATGGCGTGCACGGCGACGTCGAGGCCGCCGGCCACCGCACGGGCGAGCAGCCCGCGGAGCTCGGCCGGCGTCTGGTTGGGCTGGCCCGACTCGTTGCCCGGGACGGCCTTCTCGGCGTAGGGCTCGCAGCACCAGGCGGTGCGGGTGTTGAGCGAGCCGTCGCTGATGATCTTGAGCGGGCCCATCGTCAGCCGCGGGTCGTCGGCGAGCGGGTCGCCGGACCGCAGCCCGCGGGCCAGCACGTCGTCGAGCCCGTCGGCGTAGCAGGCGTGCCGGACCCGGATGAGGTCGGCCCCGCCCGCCCAGCGGGCGACCCAGTCGGCGACGCCGCCGCTGAACTCGAGGTCCACCACGCCGACCACGCCCTGCGCGGCGGCAGCCTCCATCGAGCGCCGGTAGGCCTCGGGGCTCGTCCCGTCCGAGCCGACCATCGCGCCGAGCCGGCCGTAGGCCTGGAACCACTCGGCCTCGCTGACCACGCTGTCGCGGATCGGCAGGGCGAGCATGTGGAGGGCGGTCGTGTTGAGCCAGCCGTGGTGACCATCGCCCGCGATCAGGACGATCGGCTGGTCGGTGTCGATGGCGTCGAGGGCGGAGACCGTGGGGTTGTCCGGCCACGCGGTCGGCCGGTGGCCCCAGCCGATGACGGGGAGGTCCGGCCACTGCCCGAGCCGCTCGCGCACCAGCGCCACCGCCTCCTCGCTCGACCGCGCCGGACCGAGGTCGAGGCGCGCGGACGCCAGGGTCCACTGGCCGAGGTGCACGTGCTGGTCCCAGAGGCCCGGCATCAGCCAGCCGCCGTCGACGTCGTACGTCGTCTCGCTGCCCGCCGCGTCGAGGCCGGCGCCGACCTCGACGACCCTGCCGTCCCGGACCCGCACGTCGACGAGCCCGGGGACGTGCTCGGTGACCGCCACCAGGTGGGCGTTGCGCAGCAGCATGGGGCCACCGTAGGAGGTGACGCGGGCGCGGCGGGGCCCCGGGCCGGTTGGCTAGGCTGGCACTCGTGGAATGGCGGGGGCCTGCAGTGCTGGTCGTGCTCCTGGCGGTCGGCGCCGGGAGCGGCTACGCCGCGTCCGCACAGACCCGCGACACCAGCATCGGCGCCGGGGTGCCCGCCCCCGTGCCCCTCGAGGACCCCGACCTCCCGGTCGAGAAGCCGCGCCCCTACACGCCCGACCCGGACGACCCGACGCTCGAGCCGGACCTGCCGATGACGACGGGGACGATGGGCACGGGGAAGTTCGAGATCCTCTTCCCGGTGCCGCGGGGCTGGCGCACCAACGCCAACGCCTCCAACGAGATGAAGTTCAAGGCGCCGGGCACGTCCAACAACAGCTACGTGATGCGCGTCGAGCAGATCGACAGCCAGGACATCACCATCGAGGACGCGATCGACATCCGCGTCGAGCGGCTGCGCGCCGAGCAGGAGGACGTGGTCATCGTCGACCGCGGCGCGAGCTCGCTGGAGTACACCTACCGCAGCAACGAGGGCAACGCCCGCCACAGCTTCATGCGCTGGCTCGACCTCGACGCCAGCGGGCAGGCCGACGTCGAGATCGTGGTGCACGGCCGCGAGCGCGACGTCCCCGGCAGCAAGGACCTCATCGCGACCGTGGCCGCGGGCATGCGCGGCGCGACCGGCGGGCCCGTCTAGTGGTGTTGGATCCATGGCTGTGACGACACGTGGCCCGTTCGTGCTGGGGCTGCTGCTCCTGCTGGGCACGGCGGCCGGCTTCGGCATCTCGCTGGCCGTCGCCGAGCACCCGCCGGGCAGCGGCGCCGCGACACCGGTGGCCGCCCAGTCCCCGAGCCTGCCGGTCGACCCGGTGCCGGAGCTCCTGCCCGATCCTCCGACCGTGCCGCTCGCGCCGTCGCTCGACCTGGTCCGCACGAGCGTCGGCACCGGCGACTTCAAGATGTCGCTTCCCGTCCCCGAGGGCTGGAACTTCTACGTCAACTCGCTCAACGAATGGCAGTGGCGACCGCCGGACCAGCCCGACTTCGGCTACGTCCTGCGCGTCGAGCAGGTGCTCAGCAACCGGCGCTCCATCGAGTGGACCCTCGACAACCGGATCGCCGAGCTCGACGAGGACGAGGAGAACGTCGAGATCCTCAGCCAGGACGACGGGCTCCTGCACTTCACCTTCGTCACCTCCAACCACCTCCGGCACGGCTACCTCACCTGGCTCGACCTCACCGGCTCCGACAACGCGCAGGTCGAGATCGCGGTCACCGGGCGCAAGGTCGACGACGCGGGCATGGCCGACCTCATCGCCCGGGTCGCGGCCGGGATGAAGCTCGGCTGAGCAGCCCCCGGCACCCCTCGCTCAGGCGAAGACCGACACCGAGTCGAGCACCCGGTTGGCGGTGGCGCGGTCAGCGCTGCGCACCTGCACCCACAGCAGCTGGCTCTCGTTGACCTGGACGACCCGCTCGACGGTGTAGTCGGCGCCGGGGCACCCGTTGAAGAAGACCGTCATCGAGCGGTCGCCGTCGCGCTCGTCGAAGACCGGCTTGCGGGCGGTCTCGCAGGCCGGGTGCTGGGGAACGCGCGTCGGCAGCTTCTCGCCCTCGAGGAGCCCCACGAAGACGCCCTCGGCGGGCTCGGCGTCGGTGTTCCACCCGGCGCGCACGCCGGCGGCGATGGAGGGCTGCTCCTGCTGGCTCTCCGGCGGGGTCCACGACTCGGGGTCGACCTGCGCGGTCCAGGCCTCCGGCACGGTGACCGAGATCGTGCCGGACGCGTCGTCGATGGTGCGGTCGGTGGTCGCCGCCCGCTCGAGGCTCCACCCGAGGCCGCCACCGATCGCCAGCGCGAGCACGCCGGCGACCACCCACGGCCACGCGCGACGGCGTACGGCGTCGGGCAGGGGCGGCAGGCTGCCGGCGATGCCCGTGCCCGCCGGCCCCCCGGCGGCCTGGGTGAGCTCGGGGTCGGGCGGGATCCACGCCTGCGGCGCCTCGTCCATCTCGCCGCCGAGGGAGTCGACGAGCGCGGCGACGAACGACTCGACGTCGGGGTAGCGGTCGTCGCGGTCCTTGGACAGCGCCTTCAGCACGACGGCCTCGGCGTCGGGGTTGTCGATCTCCATCGGCGGCGGCGGAGCCGGGTCCTCGGCCGCGGCGAGGCTCTTGTGGTCGTAGGGCTGGCGGCCGGCGAGGAGGTAGTAGCTCAGCGCGGCGAGGGAGAACTGGTCGGCACGCGGGTCGAGGCCCTCGCCCAGCGCCTGCTCGGGCGCGACGTAGGTCGGCGTGCCACCGACCATCGTCAGCCGCGACGACATGTCCATCGCCTTGCCGAGGCCGAGGTCGCCGACCATGGCGACGACCTGGGAGCCGCGGCCGTTCTCGACCGTGCGGAACAGCACGTTGGCGGGCTTGATGTCGCGGTGCAGCACGCCGCGGTCGTGCAGCGCGGTCAGGCCCTGGCCGACCTGGGCGATGACTGTCAGCGCCTGCGCGGGCTCGAGGGCCGACAGCTCGAGCCGGTCGGCGAGCGTGCCCTGGTCGGCGTACGCCATCACGAGGTAGGGGCGGTCGTCGGCGAGCTCGCCGGCGTCGTAGACGGTCACCACGTGCGGCGACTCGACCTTGCGCAGGAAGCGGCCCTCCTCCAGGAAGCGCTGGCGGATGTGGAGGTCGCCGGTCCAGTTGTCCGCCAGCACCTTGATGGCCACGGGCGAGTCGAGGTGCTCGTCGTAGGCCAGCCAGACGGTCGCGAAGGCCCCGGACCCGATGCGACGGCGCACCGGGTACCGACCGAGACGAGAGGGAGCGGACACCCGGGCATTATCGTGCAGGGGTGGACTATTCGGGGGACGGCGGGGCCGCACTGGCGCCGGACGAGATCGACGCACTGGCCCGGGACGCCCGTGAGGGCGACCGCGACGCGCTGGAGCGGCTGCTCGCGGAGGTGCGCCCGCGGGTGCTGAACATCTGCCGCGGGGTGCTGCCCTACTCCGGCGACGCGGAGGACGCCTGCCAGGAGGCGATGCTCAACGTCGCCACCAAGATCGGCAGCTGGGGCGGCCGCGGCCGCTTCACGACCTGGCTGCACATCGTGGCGGTCAACAGCGCCCGGACGACGTACCGACGACTGCGCAACCTCGCGACGCCGACCGACTTCGAGGACGGCGCCCACGACCGACCCGACCCGCGCACCACGAGCGTCATCGCCGGCACCCGCCTCGACCTCCTCGAGGCCATGGAGACGATCGAGCGCGACCACCCGCAGTTCGTCGAGCCGCTGCTGCTGCGCGACGTCTACGGCCTCCCCTACGACGAGATCGCTGCGCTGGTCGACGCGCCGCTCGGCACGGTGAAGGCGCAGATCCACCACGGGCGCAAGCTCGCCCGGCCCCTGCTCCGGGGCGACAGATGAGGCTCGCCCGCCGGTCGGGTGCGCTGCGCACCCGGCTCGGCGCGGCGGCCGTGCTGGTCCTCCTCGTCGGCTGCTCGACCGAGCAGGGTGGCGACGAGGGGCTCGAGACCCCCGACGCCACGACCAGCGGGGCAACCGGCGGGTCCACCGAGGAGGTCGTCGCGCCCACCTCGCCGGCCCCGGTCACCGAGCCGGTCGAGCAGGACCTCGACCTGGCGCTCTCCACGCCCGTCGAGGACAGCGTCTACCCCGACGTCGGCGACCCGCGCGTCGACGCGCTGCTCTACGACCTCGACCTCACCTGGGACCCGGCCGAGCGGGAGCTGACCGGGCAGGCGGTCATCGACTTCCGCGCCACGCGCCGGGCGCCCCGCTTCCAGCTCGACCTCGGTCGCGCGCTGGACGTCGGCGCGGTCTCTCTCGACGGCGAGCGGGTCGACGTCGTCCGACGCGGCAAGGACCTCGTGGTCCAGGCACCGATCGTCGCCGACCAGCGCTACCGGCTCAGCGTCGACTACGCCGGCACCCCGCGGCCCACGCCCGCGCCCACGACGCGCGGTGACTTCTCCACCACCGGCTTCACGATCACCGAGGCCGGCGAGGTCTGGACGATGCAGGAGCCCTACGGCGCCTTCACCTGGTACCCGGTCAACGACCAGCCGTCCGACAAGGCGCTCTACGACGTGACGGTGCACGCGCCCGCCCCGTGGACCGGCGTCTCCAACGGCCACCTCACCGAGCTGACCACCGACGAGGACGGCACCACCACCTCGTGGCAGCTCACCGAGCCGGCGTCGTCGTACCTCGTCACGCTCGCCATCGGCGACTACGCCCACAGCAGCAACACGACCACGGCCGGCCTGCGCGTCGACTACTGGACGCCGCGCGGCATGGCGCAGCACCTCGACCAGGTGCAGGGTGCGGCGGCCGCGGTGGACTGGATCGAGGCGCGGCTCGGCCCCTACCCCTTCGACTCGCTCGGCCTGGTGGTCACCGACTCGATGAGCGCCATGGAGACGCAGACCATGGTGACCCTCGGCAACAACGACTACGTCCTCTCGCCGGCGGTGATCGCCCACGAGCTCGTGCACCAGTGGTACGGCGACCAGGTCTCGCCCAGCGACTGGCGCGACGTCTGGCTCAACGAGGGCATGACGATGCTGATGCAGTGGCTCTACCAGGACGAGCACGACATCCAGACGCTGCGCGCCAGCGTCGCCGGCGCCCGGGCCGCCGACCAGGGGCTGCGCGACGAGTACGGCCCTCCCGGCGACTACGACCCGCGGCAGTTCGGCGGCTCGAACATCTACACCACCCCCGGCCTGATGTGGAACGAGCTGCGCGTGGAGCTCGGCGACGACGAGTTCTTCCGGGTCGCCCGCTCGTGGCTCACGGAGAACGACAACGCCTCCGTCAGCCGCGAGCAGCTCTACGACCACTGGGAGGAGGAGACGGGTCTCGAGCTGTCCGCCTTCTTCGACGCCTGGATCACCGGCCCCACGACGCCCGAGCCCGGCGTGGCCTAACCTCGCGCAATGAGCGAACGACTGAGCGCGCGCCACCTCATCGACCTCGTCCTGGACCCGGGTTCGTGGTCCTCGTGGGACACCCCGCCGCCGCGTGACGGCATCTCCGAGGAGTACGCCGCCGAGCTGGCGGCGGCGGCCGAGAAGTCGGGCGTCGACGAGTCCGTGCTCACCGGCGAGGCCCGGATGCACGGGCGCCGGATCGGGGTGCTGGTCGGTGAGTTCGGCTACCTGGCGGGCTCGATCGGCCGCGCCGCCGCCGACCGGATCGTCGCCGGCATCGAGCGCGCCACCCGCGAGGGGCTGCCGCTCGTCGCGGCGCCGGTGAGCGGCGGCACCCGGATGCAGGAGGGCACGCCTGCCTTCGTCCAGATGGTCCGGATCTCCGCGGCGGTCGCCGCCCACCGCACGGCGGGGCTGCCCTACCTCGTCTACCTGCGCCACCCCACCACCGGCGGCGTGATGGCGTCGTGGGGCTCGCTCGGCCACGTCACCGTCGCCGAGCCGGGCGCACTGGTCGGCTTCCTCGGCCCCCGCGTCTACGAGGCGCTCTACGGCCGGCCCTTCCCCAGCGACGTGCAGACCTCGGAGAACCTCTACGCCCACGGCATCATCGACGCGGTGCTCCCGCCCGAGGAGATCGCCGACATCCTCGACCGCGCGCTGACCATCCTGATGGCCGCGCGCGAGGGCGTCGCGCCGGTGGCCGACCCGGGTCAGGAGGACGTCCCCGACGTCGACACCTGGGACTGCGTCACGCGGTCGCGCCGCCCCGACCGGCCCGGTGTCCGCCGGCTGCTGCGCTACGCCGCCAGCGACGTCGTACCGCTCAACGGGACCGGGCAGGGCGAGGCCGACCCCGGGCTGCTCATCGCGCTCGCACGGTTCGGCGAGGCGCCGTGCGTCTTCCTCGGGCAGGACCGGCGCGGGCAGACGACCGACCACCCGCTCGGGCCGGAGGCGCTGCGCGAGGCCCGGCGCGGGATGCGGCTGGCCTCGGAGCTCGGGCTGCCGCTGGTCACCGTCATCGACACGCAGGGCGCGGCGCTGTCGGCCGCCGCGGAGAACGGAGGACTGGCCGGTGAGATCGCCCGGTCCCTGGCGGACCTGGTGACGCTCGACGCGCCGACGCTGTGCCTGATGCTCGGCGAGGGCAACGGCGGCGGCGCGCTCGCGCTGCTGCCCGCCGACCGGGTCGTCGCCGCCCAGCACGCGTGGCTGTCGCCGCTGCCGCCCGAGGGCGCCTCGGCGATCGTGCACCGCGACCTCGACCACGCAGCCGACATGGCGCGCGCCCAGCAGGTGCGGGCGATCGACCTCTACCGCCGCGGCATCGTCGACCGCATCGTGGCCGAGAAGCCCGACGCGGCCGACGAGGCCGAGGCCTTCTGCCGCCGGGTCGGCGCGGTGCTCGAGCACGAGCTCAGCGCGCTGCTGTCCGCCGGCCCGGGCTCACCGGAGAAGCGGGCGCGGCGCTACGTCTGAGCCCGGCTGCTAGCGCTGCTCGGTGTCCCCGGACCCGTCGGCGCGCTCGGCCAGGTCGGCGGCTGCCTCGTCCTGCGCCTCGACGACCTCTGCCTCGGTGACGGCCTCGGGCACGTCGGAGTGGTCCTCGGAACCCTCCGCGGAGCCTTCATCGGAGCCTTCGTCCGCGTCCTGAGTCGGGGCGGCGGACTGCTGGGGAGCCGGGTCGGGCGGCACCATCCCGGGCACCGTTCCGGTGAGCGTGGCCAGCATCTGGCGCACGTTGGACAGCTGCGCGTTGATGCTGTCGCGTCGCTGGGCGGCGGCGGCGAGCTCGCGCTCGGACTCCGCGCGCACCCGGTCGGCGGTGGCACGGGCCTCGGTCACCATCGCGGTCGAGCGCTCCTCGGCGTCGGCGAGCATCCGGGCGATCCGGGCCTCGGCCTCGGCGCGGCTGCGCTCCATCGCGGCCTCGGCATCGCGGTTGCGGGCGGTCATCGCGTCGAGCTCGGCTTGGGTCGCGGCCTGCTGGGCCTGGAACTCCGAGGTGGCCTTCTGCCGGCGCTCGGCCAGCGTGGTCTCGAAGTCGGCGGCCGCCTGCGCGGCCTTGGCCCGCTGGTCCTCGTGGAGCGCCTCGGCCTCGGCGCGCCGGGCGGAGGCGTCGCGCTCGGCGGCGTCGCGCTCGGAGTCGGCGGCGGTGCGCGCGTCGGCGAGGAGCCGGGCGCTCTCGGCCTCGGCGTCGCGGCGGGTCTCCTCGGCGTACCGGTCGGCCTCCTGGCGCAGCGCCGAGACCTCCATGTCGGCGTCCTTGCGCATCGCCTCGATCTCGCCGACCACCCGGTCGCGGATCTCGGCGGCCTCGGCCTCGGCGAGGGAGAGGATCTGGCCGACCCGCTCACCGAGGTGGGCGTACGTCGGCGGCTCGGGCTGCTGCGCCTCGCGGGACACCAGCGCCTCGCGGGACGCCGACGCCTCGGCGCGGGCCTCCTCGGCCGCGCGCTCGGCGGCCTCGACGCGCCGGCGCAGGTCGGCGAGCTCGCCCTGGGCGGCACCGAACGCTCGCTCGACCTCCGCCGGGTCGTAGCCGCGGCGCACGGTGGTGAACAACTCTTCAGGCATCGGGGGTCTCCTGGTCGGACTGGAACTCGGGGGCGAAGGGGTGGGGCTCGGGAGCGGCCTGGGCCGCGGACGGCTGCTCGGTCTCGGGGACGGACAACGCCTCGATGACGCCGGACCACTGGCCGAGCTCGGCGACGATGCCGTCACGCCGGGCCTGCAGCTGGGCGACCTCGGCGCGGGCACGCTCGAGGGCGAGGCGGGCGCTCTCGCGGAGCTGGTCGGCCTCGGCACGTGCCTCGGCGAGGTGGGCGACCGCCTCCTCCTTGGCACGGCGCCGCTCCTCGGCGGCGTCGGCGCGCGCGCGAGTGACCTCCTCGGCGACGAGTGCCCGCAGGCTGGCGGCGCCGGTCTCGGCCTCTGCGCGGCGGCGCTCGAGCCGCTCGACGGCCCGCTCGGACTCGTCGGTGGCGTCGGCGATGATCCGCACCGCCTCGGCCTCGGCCTGCTCCAGGACGGCCCTGGCCTCCGCCCTCCGCTCGTCCGCCGCGGTGAACGCGTCCTGCGCGACCTCGTCGGCGCGCTGCTTGGCCTCAGCCAGCTCCAGGGCCATCCGGGCCTCGACGGCGGCGATCACACCCTGGGCCCGCTGGCGCACGAGCCGGGCGTGCTCACCGGCGTCGGCGTGGGCCGCCTTGCGGATCGAGTCGGCCTCGGTGGCGGCGCCGGTGAGGACCGACTCCACCGTGCGGGTGGCCCACTCGGTCTGCTCGGCCGCGTGGCGCAGCTTCTCCTCGCTCTCGGCGCGGGCGGCGGCGAGCGTCTCCTCCGCGGTCCGGCGCATGCGGTCGACCTCGGCGCCGGTCGTACGCCGCAGCTCCTCGACGTGCAGCCCCGCCTCGTCGCGCATCCGGGCGGCGTCGACCGACGCCGTGGCGCGCAGCGACTCGGCCTCGGCCGTCGCGGAGTCGAGGTGCTGCTGGCCGGCGCTGCGGGCCTCCTCGACCAGCCGGGCGGCGGTCTCCTGGGCGAGGGCGACGGCCGACTCGGCCTCGGACCGGGCACCCGCCAGCAGCTCGGTCCGCTCGAGCGCCGCGGTGTCGCGCAGCTCCTGCGCCTCCGCACGCAGCGCCACGGCGTCGTCGTGGGCCTGGGCGCGGAGCTTGTCGCCCTCGATCCGGGCCGCTTCGACCTGCTCGTCGCGCGCACCCGACGCGGAGCTCATCAGCAGGGAGGCCTGCTCGTTGGCGTCGAGGACGATCGTCGCGGCCTCCTCCGAGGCGCCGGCCAGCACCTGCTCGGCCTGCTTGCGCGCGCGCCCGGCCTCGGCCCGGTCGCGCTCCGCCTCGACCTTCAGCAGGCGGGCCTCCTCGCGGAGCGCGGCGAGGTCGGCGGTGAGTCGCTCCGCCTCGAGGCGGGCCTCGCTGACCAGCTCGTCGGCGACCTGCTGGGCCCGCGCGAGCAGGGCGGAGGTCGAGGACTCACCCGGGGTGGCGGAGGCTTCGACGTCCATTGCCCACCTGCTCCTCTCCGGCCGAGTCCGACGCCTCATCCTCTCAGGACACCCCTGAGGGTGACAAAGGGCCGACCGGGCACTTCCTCGCGCTACGACGCAGCGACCGGGCACTTCCTCGCGCTACGACGCAGCGACCGGGCACTTCCTCGCGGTCCAGCGCGAGGAAGTGCCCGGTCGTCAGAAGAGCAGCGCGGTGCCCGGGTCCTGGAGCATCCCGGCCACGTCGGCGAGGAAGCGCGAGCCCTTCTCGCCGTCGATGTGCCGGTGGTCGAAGGAGAGGGCGAGCGTGGTGACGTCGCGTACGACGATCTCCCCCGTCTCCTCGTCGACCCAGGGCCGCTTGTTGATCGCGCCGAAGCACAGGATCGCGGACTCGCCGGGGTTGATGATCGGCGTACCGGCGTCGACGCCGAAGACACCGACGTTGGTGATCGTGAACGTGCCGCCCGCCATCTCCGCGGGCTGCGTCCTGCCCTCGCGCGCGGTGGCCGTCAGCTCGCCCAGCGCCGCCGCCAGCTCGGTCATCGAGAGGGCGTCGGCGTCCTTGATGTTCGGGACCACCAGCCCGCGCGGCGTCGCGGCCGCGATGCCGAGGTTGACGTAGTGCTTGTAGACGACCTCCTGGGCGGCCTCGTCCCAGTAGGAGTTGATCTCCGGGGTGCGCTTCATGGCGAGGATGACGGCGCGCGCGAGGACGAGCAGCGGGCTGACCCGTGCGTCGCGGAGCTCGGGGCGCTTCTTGAGCCGCGCGACGAGCTGCATGGCAGCGGTGACGTCGACGGTGATCCACTCGGTCACGTGCGGGCTGGTGAAGGCCGACTGGCTCATCGCCGCCGCCATCATCTTGCGCACGCCCTTGATCGGCTCGCGGGTCTCGCGCTCGCCGCGAGCGGCCGCGGGAGCGGCCGGGGCGGCCGTGGCAGCCGTGGCAGCCGCCGGCGCGGAGCCGTTGGCCGCGCCCTGGACGTCGTCGCGGGTGATCGACCCCGACGGCCCGGAGCCGGTCAGCGTGGTCAGGTCGACGCCGAGGTCCTTGGCGAGCTTGCGCACCGGCGGCTTCGCCAGCGTGCGTACGACGCCCGGCTCCTGGGCCGCGGCCGGCACCAGCGCCTCGGCGGGAGCAGCCTGCGTCGCCCGCTGGTCGGTCGCGGGGACCGGGGACTCGTCGGCCGGCATGACCTCGTCGGACTGGGCACCGCCGGGCGAGAACGCCCCCTGCACCTGCATCTGGGTCTGGCCGCCGGCGACCGTGCTCGGCGACGCCGAGCCACGGCGGGCACGGCGCATCGGGCCACGCTCGGCCTTGATCCGGCCGACGAGGGACGCGCCCTCCATCGAGCCGGAAGCGGCAGGGTTGGACAGGTCGATGTCGGCGGGGTCCACCTGCGCCTCGGCGGCGCCGGCCTCCAGACCGGCCTTCTGAGCCATGCCGAGGTAGGGGTCGGACTCGGTCTGCTCGGTCGGCGTCGAGGTCGGCGCGGTCGGAGCGGGCGCCTCGCCCTCGGCCCCGATCGAGATGATCGGGGTGCCGACTGGGACGGTCTCGCCCTCGGGGACGAGCAGGCCGAGGACGGTGCCCTCGAACGGCGAGGGCAGCTCGACGAGCGACTTGGCGGTCTCGATCTCGACGATCACGTCGTTGATCTCGACGGTGTCGCCGACCTTGACCTTCCAGGCCACGATCTCGGCCTCGGTGAGGCCCTCGCCGACGTCGGGGAGGAGGAATTCAGACATTCAGGTTCCTTTCGGAGCCAGTGGTCTCGAGGCTCGCTGCGCTCGCACCTCGACCACCGAGAGGGCTTAGAAGGCGAAGGAGCGGTCGACGGCGTCGAGGACCCGGTCGAGGTCGGGGAGGTACTCCTCCTCGATGCGCGACGGCGGGTACGGCGTGTCGAAGGCGCCGACGCGGAGGACCGGGGCCTCGAGGGAGTAGAAGCACTCCTCGGTGACCCGGGCGGCGAGCTCGGCACCCATGCCGAGGTTGACGTGGGCCTCGTGGGTGACGACGCAGCGGCCGGTGCGGCGTACGGAGTCGTAGACGGGCTTCATGTCCAGCGGCGAGAGGGTGCGCAGGTCGATGACCTCGAGGTGGCGACCCTCGGACTCCGCGGCCTCGGCGGCCTTGAGCGCGGTCTTGACGGTCGGGCCGTAGGCCAGCACGGTCGCGTCGCTGCCGGCCCGCACCACGCGCGAGGTGAACAGCGGCTCCGGGGTCGCCGACTCGTCGAGCTCGGCCTTGTCGGCGTGGTACTGCCGCTTCGGCTCGAGGAAGATGACCGGGTCGTCGTGGGCGATGGCCTGCTGGATCATCCAGTAGCCGTCGACGGGGTTGGAGCAGGCCACGACCTTGAGGCCCGGGGTGTGCGCGAACTGCGCCTCGGGGCTCTCGGAGTGGTGCTCGACCGCGCCGATGCCGCCGCCGAAGGGGATGCGGATGACGATCGGCATCTTCACCTTCCCCTGGGAGCGGTAGGTGTACTTCGCGACCTGGCACACGATCTGGTCGTAGGCGGGGTAGACGAAGCCGTCGAACTGGATCTCCACGACGGGGCGGTAGCCGCGCAGCGCCATGCCGACCGCGGTGCCGACGATGCCGGACTCCGCGAGCGGACTGTCGATGACGCGGTCCTCGCCGAAGTCCTTCTGCAGGCCGTCGGTGATGCGGAAGACGCCGCCGAGCTTGCCGACGTCCTCGCCCATGAGCAGGACCTTGTCGTCGTCCTCCATGGCCTTGCGCAGGCCCATGTTGAGGCCCTTGGCGAGGGTGATCTTCTGGGTCGTGCTCATCAGGAGTGGCTCCCCTCGAAGGACGCGAGGTAGGCGGCGAAGCCGTCGCGCTGGGCGGCGATCTCGTCGGTCATCTCGCTGAAGACGTAGCCGAACTGGTCCAGCGGCTTGGGGTCGGGCAGGGCCTTGCAGCCCTCGCGGAGGTGGTGGCCCAGCTCCTTGGCCTCGGCGTCGAGGTCGTCGAAGAACTGCTGGTCGACCAGGCCGTTGCGGCGGAGGTACACCTTGAGCCGCTCGATCGGGTCCTTGAGCTTCCAGTGCTCGAGCTCGTCGTTGAGCCGGTAGCGGGTCGGGTCGTCGGTCGTGGTGTGCGCACCCATCCGGTAGGTGTAGGCCTCGACGAACGACGGTCCGTTGCCCTCGCGGGCACGCTGCAGCGCGGCCTTCGTGACGGCGTACGTCGCCAGCACGTCGTTGCCGTCGACGCGGATGCCCGGGAAGCCGAAGCCCAGCGCGCGCTGGTAGAGCGGGATGCGGGTCTGGCGCTCGATCGGCTCCGAGATGGCCCACTGGTTGTTCTGGCAGAAGAACACCACGGGGGCGTTGTAAGAGGCGGCGAAGATGAACGCCTCGTTGACGTCGCCCTGCGACGAGGCACCGTCACCGAAGTGGGCGATCACGGCCGAGTCGCGGTCGGGGTCGCCGGTGCCGACGACGCCGTCGCGCTGCATGCCCATGGCGTAGCCGGTGGCGTGGAGCGTCTGCGCGCCGATGACGATCGTGTAGAGGCCGAAGTTGTTCTCGTGGGGGTCCCAGCCGCCCTGGTCGACCCCGCGGAACAGGCCGAGGAGCCGCAGCGGGTCGACGCCCTTGCAGTAGGCGACGCCGTGCTCGCGGTAGGTCGGGAAGACGTAGTCCTGCGGGCGCAGCGCGCGGCCGGCGCCGATCTGGGCGGCCTCCTGGCCGAGCAGCTGGGCCCAGATGCCGAGCTCGCCGTGGCGCTGGAGGGCGGTGGCCTCGACGTCGATGCGCCGGGTCAGCACCATGTCGCGGTAGAGGCCGCGCAGCTCCTCGGCGGTGAAGTCGTGGTCGAACTCGGGGTGGTGGACGCGCTCGCCCTCGGGCGTCAGCAGCTGGACGAGGTCGGGGCCACCGTCGGACTGGGAGGGTCCGAAGACCTCCGCAAGGTCGGGGCCGAAGGTGTCACTCCCGGGGGAGGCAGGATCGGACAACGCAGTCTCCTTCAACAGCTAGCGGCAGTCGCGGGATCGCCGGACGCCGACGGCTTGCAGGGTGGTCGTCGGCGTGTGTGACCCCGACCACAATGATGGGCTCAACGTATCGGCCGCAGCCTGACAGCACCAATCCGACGGCGCACCGGCGGGAGCCCACGAGCGGTCCCCGGGCGCAGACGAGCCGGCGCCGACGGACTCGTGGGTGATCCGTCGACGCCGGCTCCCTCCATGGGGGGTGGAGGCTCGGGCGCGAGCTGTCTGCAGGCGCCCGGAGTACGTGCTCCCGGTGTCCGACACCCGGAGGGTCAGAGCCCGGGAGGACCGACGAGGCTCATGTCGCCCCCCTGTCCGACGTGTCGTCGGCCCTCCCGTATCCGCGGCCCCCTGCACACCCCCGTGCATTTCCGCGAAGCTCTCCGCACAGCATCGTGACGTCGGAAGCACACGGCCAGACCCCTGCCCGAAGATCGGGCAAGCGTGCGGCGTCGCTTGACCGTTTCTGGACGACGCGTGCCGATCAGCGTCCCGACCGGACCAGACCGGACGTAGCCTGACGCCCTGCCCAGTCGTCCGAGCGGGGGTGCGCACGTGCGAGACCTCGTCCGTGGGCTGCTCGCGGTCGCCGTCCTGGCGCTCGCCGTCGCGACGTCCACGACGGTGTCGCGCGCCGACGTGACCGCGTTCCCGCCGCGACCGCTGTTCTGGGAGCGGCCGCTCGCCGATCCCTCCGTGGTCCACGACGGCACCCGCTGGTTCGCCGCCGGCACCGGCTGGCGCGGCGGCACCAGCACGAGCACCCAGGAGTACGCCGGCTGGGTCCCGGGCGCGCCCCTGCTGGACTCCCGCCCGCTCTGGGCGCGCAATGGCGACGTGTGGGCACCGGAGGTGGCGCGGGCGGCCGACGGCTCGTGGCTCGCGTACTACTCGATCCCGGTCATCGGCCTGCCCGACGTCAACGACCGCTGCATCGGCGTGGCCACCTCGCCCGACCTCGCGACACCGTTCACACCGCTGCACTCCCAGCCCCTGGCCTGCCCGTCCGGCGCCTCGACGGCCCCGGCGAGCGACGTCGTACCGACCGAGGACGGCCTGCCGCGGCGCGGCGTGATCGACCCGTCGTCCTACGTCGCCCCGGACGGGCGGCGATTCCTCCTCTACCGCACCCAGGGCACGCCGTCGTCGATCCGGATGGTGCGCCTCACCCGGAGCGGGCTGCGCGCGGCCGGACCCAGCCGGGAGATCCTGCGCGACCCCGGCATCGTGGAGAACCCCGAGCTCGTCGACGCGCGCGGCCGCCACCACCTGCTGCTCAGCCGCGGCGACTTCGCGCGCTGCGGCTACCGCACCGTGTGGCGCGAGTCCGCCTCGATCAGGCGCGGCTGGCAGTCCGCGTCCGAGCGGGTGCTGCTCGACCGCGAGAGCACCGGGATCTGCGGGCCGGGCGGGGCCGACTACGTGGCGGGGACCCCGAACCGGCTGTTCGTCCACGGCTGGGTCTGCGACGGCGTCAACGGGCCGTGCGAGTCGACGTACTCCTCGCGCTCCGACGTCGCCCGGCGCGGGCACCGGGTGCTCTACCTGGCGCGGCTCCGCTGGACCGCCGACGGGCCGCGGCTCGCGCGTTTCGGCCAGGGGCCGGCCTGGACGGCGCCACCCAGCCCGACGCCGACGCCGACGCCCACGCCGACGCCCACGCCGACACCGACGGTCCCGCCGACGCCGTCCGCGCCTCCGACGCCACCGGACGGCTGAGGGTCGCGGGCGTCAGCCGCGCCCGTGCGGCGTGAGCCAGCCCGACTCGTCGGGGCCCACGGGCACGATCCCGGTGGGGTTGATGTCCTCGTGCACGACGTAGTAGTGCTTCTTGATCTGGTCGAAGTCGACCTCGTCGGCGAAGCCGGGGGTCTGGAAGAGGTCGCGCGCGTAGCCCCAGAGGTGCGGCATCTCGGTGAGCTTGTTGCGGTTGCACTTGAAGTGGCCGTGGTAGACCGCGTCGAAGCGCACGAGCGTGGTGAACAGCCGGACGTCGGCCTCGGTGATCGCGTCGCCCATGAGGTAGCGGCGGTCGGCGAGCCGCTCCTCGACCCAGTCCATCGCGGTCCAGAGCCGGTCGTAGGCGTCCTCGTAGGCCTCCTGCGAACCGGCGAAACCGCAGCGGTAGACGCCGTTGTTGATCTCGGTGAAGATCCGCTTCATCACCGGCTCCATCTCCGCGCGGAGCTCCTCGGGCCACAGGTCCGGTGCGTCCGGGCGCTGGTGCTCGCGCCACTCGAAGAAGAGGTCGTGGGTGATCTGTGGGAAGTCGTTGGTGACGACCTTGCCCGACTCGACCTCGACGATCGCCGGCACGGTGATGCCGCGCGGGTAGTCGGGCTCGCGGGCGAAGTAGGCCTCCTGGAGCCGCTCGATGCCGAGCACCGGGTCCTTGCCGCCGGGGTCGAGGTCGAAGGTCCAGCTGCGCTGGTCGTGCGTCGGGCCGGGCGCGCCCCACGAGATGACGTCCTCGAGGCCGAGCAGGCGGCGCACGATGATCGAGCGGTGCGCCCACGGGCAGGCGCGCGCGGCGACGAGGCGGTAGCGGCCCGGGACCGCCTCCCACACCGGCACGTCGCGCGGGCTGTCCTTGGAGCCGCTGGGGAACTCGTCGTCGAGCGGGTCGGCCGACCGCTCCCCCGCCAGGATGCGGTCGGGGAGGTAGGTCATGTCGCGCTCGAAGGGTTCGCCCTGCTTCGTGTAGCTCGCCTTGTCGTTCACGCTTCAACCTTACTGACCGCCCCACGCGGGGGCGGTCCGGTGAGCTCAGGGCGCGAAGCGGGCCGCGACCTCGACCACCCGGTCGAAGGCCTCCGACTCGCCGATGCTGACCCGGACGCCGTCGCCGGCGAACGGTCGCACCGAGATACCGACCTCGCCGCAGGCGGCCGCGAAGTCGAGCGCGCGGTCGCCGAGGGGGAACCAGACGAAGTTGCCCTGCGCGTCGGGCAGCTCCCAGCCCACCTCGCGCAGCCGGGCGACGAGGTCGGCGCGGCGCGTGACGAGGTCCTCGACGCGCGCGAGGAGCTCGTCCTGCGCCTCGAGCGAGGCGATCGCGGCGGCCTGGGCGACGTGGCTGACGCCGAACGGCAGCGACACCGCGCGGAGGGCGGCGGCGAGCGGCGCGGGAGCGACGGCGTACCCGACCCGGAAGCCGGCCAGGCCGTAGGCCTTGGAGAAGGTGCGGGTGAGCACGACGTTCTGGTGGCGCTGGTAGGTCGCGATGCCGTCGGTCGCATCGTCCATCCGGACGAACTCGAGGTAGGCCTCGTCGACCACCACGACGACGTTCGTCGGCACCTTCGCGATGAACGCGTCGAGCTCGGCCTGGGTCACCGCGGGGCCGGTCGGGTTGTTGGGGGTGCAGACGATGACCACCTTGGTGCGCTCGGTGACCGCGTCGGCCATCGCGTCGAGGTCGTGGCGGCCGTCGGCGGTGACGGGCACCTGGACGCTCGTCGCGCCGCCGGCGGTGACGGCGATCGGGTAGGCCTCGAAGGAGCGCCAGGCGTAGACCACCTCGTCGCCGGGCTCGCAGAAGGCGTTGACCAGCTGGTAGATCAGGCCGACCGAGCCGGTCGCCGCGGCAAGGTCCTCCACCGGGACGCCCATCGCCTCGCCGAGCGCGGCGTAGAGCGCGGTGCTGCCCATGTCGGGGTAGCGGTTCATCTGCGCCGCCGCCTCGGTCGCGGCCTCCAGCACGCCGGGCAGCGGCGGGTACGGGTTCTCGTTGGAGGACAGCTTGTAGGACGTCAGCCCGGGCCGGGCGACGGGCGGCTTGCCGGCGACGTACGCAGGGATGGCGAGCACGTTGGGCCGGGGCTGGGGACTCGTGGTCATGTGCGCACCCTAGTGAGCCGGTTCGCGGCCTCGCCACGGCCTCACGACCGGCAGCAGCACCAGCCCGATCACGAAGCCGATCGCGGCGCCGAGGACGTTGTCGACCATGTCGGTCACGTCGCACGCGCGGTCGAGCCGGGCGAGCTGGAGCTGCACGAGCTCGATCCCCAGGCTGTACGCCGCCAGCGCCAGGAGGCCGAGCGGAGCCAGCACGAGCCCCGACCACCGACGCCCGACGGCCAGCACGAGGAACAGCCCTGCCGGCACGAACAGCAGCACGTTGAGGGTCCGCTGGTCGAGGCCGAGCACCTCGAACGCCGCGCCCGACGGACCGCCGTAGTCCCACGAGCAGCTCTCGCTGCGACCCTCGGCCGGGACGATGCCCACGTCGGCGCGGGTCGGGACCAGGGTGACCAGGGCGATGGCGACGAGCGACCACAGCAGCCCCGCGACGGAGACCGCCGACGCCGTGCCGAGCCAGCGGCGGGTGACGAGCGCGAGGGCGACCGCGGCCAGGCCGGCCACGAGGGCGCCGAGCACCATCACGCCCGTCCCGCCGATCGTCACCACGTCGGCGAGGGTAGCCACCCACCGCTGGTGAAACCGCAGCCGGACTCGGTCCCCCGGCCCCGCTAGGGTCACCCCATGCGCTTCGTGACGTGGTTGTTGACGTACGCCGCGGGACTGGCCGTGGCGGCGTGGCTGCTGGACGGGATCTGGTTCGACGGACCCGCGAACGGGCAGGCCGAGCTGCAGGAGAAGATCGTGCCGCTGCTGGTCGTGGCGCTGATCCTCGGCCTGGTCTCGACCTTCATCGAGCCGGTGATCAAGCTGCTCTCGCTGCCGTTCATCATCCTCACGCTCGGCTTCCTGCTGCTGGTGATCAACGCGCTGATGCTGCTGCTCACCGCCCGGCTGGCCGACGCCTTCGACCTCGGCTTCCACGTCGACGGCTTCTGGAACGCCCTGGTCGGCGCCGTCATCGTCACCATCGTCGGCTGGGGCGTCCGGGCGGCGCTGCCGGCGCGGGACTGAGGCGCGTGCGGCTCCCGGCACCGCGCACGCCCGGGCACTACCGCATCGCGCTGGTGTGCCTGGGCAACATCTGCCGTTCCCCGATGGCCCACGTGGTCCTGGAGAGCCGCCTCGCCGACGCCGGGCTCGACGACCGCGTGGAGGTCCGCTCCTCCGGCACCGGCGGCTGGCACGTCGGCAACCCGATGGACGACCGCGCCGCCGCGACGCTCAGCGGCGCCGGCTACGACCCGACCCGGCACCGCGCCCAGCAGTACGACGCCACCTGGCCCGAGGCGTACGACCTGGTCCTCGTGATGGACGAGTCGAACCTGGCCGACGTCGGCGGGCGACGGGAGCGCGTGGGCCTCTTCCGCGATCTCGATCCGGTCGATCCGGGTGGTGAGGTACCGGACCCGTACTACGGTGGGCCCGACGGGTTCGAGGAGGTGCTGGCGATGGTCGAGCGCACGAGCGATGCGATCGTGACCGCACTGGACGGCGCGCTGGGGCCCCGCGCCTGATGGCTCGCCAGCCGCTGGTCGCCAGACGAGCCGAGGAGCTCCTCGGCTCGTCGGTGGTCGCGACCTCCCCCGTCGCCGGCGGCGACATCGCGACGGCGACGCGCCTGCGGCTCTCCACCGGCCAGACCGCGCTGATGAAGACGCTGCCGCACGCCCCGGAGGGCTTCTTCGAGGCGGAGGCCGCCGGCCTGCGGTGGCTGGCCGAGGTCGAGGGGGGCGTGCCGCTGCCCGAGGTGCTCGGCGCCGCCAGCGACTGCCTGATCCTGGCGTGGGTCGAGCAGAGCCCGAAGACGCCCGTCGAGGCCGCCGCCGCCTTCGGCCAGCAGCTCGCCACCACCCACGCGGCCGGAGCCGACGGGTGGGGACTGGACCACGACGGCTTCATCGGCCGCCTCCCGCTGCCCAACAGGACGGCCGACTCGTGGCCGGAGTTCTACGCCGTGCGCCGCGTCCTGCCGTACCTCAAGCTCGCCCGCGACCGCGGCGCGATCACCGAGGAGGACGCCGCGGCGGTCGAGGCGGTCGTGCGCCGGCTCACCGAGCTGCTGCCGGAGGAGCAGCCCGCCCGGCTGCACGGCGACCTCTGGAACGGCAACTGCCTCTGGGGCCAGGACCTCGCCATCCACGTGATCGACCCGGCGGCCTACGGCGGCCACCGGGAGGTCGACCTCGCGATGCTCCACCTGTTCGGGCTGACCCACCTCCCGCGGGTGATGGCGGCCTACGACGAGGCCATGCCCCTCACCGAGGGCTGGGAGGAGAGGCTGGGCATCCACCAGCTGTTCCCGCTGCTCGTGCACGCCTGCATGTTCGGCGGCGGGTACGGCGCCCGGGCGGGCACCGTCGCGGCGCGCTACGCCTGAGCGGCGCCACCGGGTTCGCCCAGCCCACCCCTCCGGCTGGACCGCGCGGCGGCGCGGCGGGGGCAGGGTGGAGGCATGACCGACGCACCCGACGCCAGCCCCTGGGTGCCGCCGTCGCGCGACGTCGGGGCCCTCGCGGCCGCCGCCGAGGACTGTCGCGGGTGCGAGCTGTGGGAGCCCGCGACGCAGGTCGTGTTCTCCGCCGGCAGCCCGTCGGCGGCGGTCGTGCTCGTCGGCGAGCAGCCCGGCGACCAGGAGGACAGGCAGGGGGAGCCGTTCGTCGGCCCCGCCGGCCGCCTGCTCGACGACGCCCTCGCCGAGGCCGGCATCGCCCGGGAGGCGGCGTACCTCACGAACGCGGTCAAGCACTTCCGCTTCGAGCCGCGCGGCAAGCGGCGCATCCACGCCACCCCCGAGCTGCGGCACGTCAAGGCGTGCCACCCGTGGCTGGAGGCCGAGCTGGAGGCGGTCGCGCCCCGGGTGGTCGTCGCGATGGGCGCGACGGCGGCGCGCGCCGTGCTCGGCCGGGCCGTGACCATCGGCCGGGTGCGCGGGGCCGTGCTGGACGACACCGACCCGCCGGTCGTGGTGACCACGCACCCCTCGGCGGTGCTGCGGCTGCGCGGCAAGGACGGCTTCGACGCCGCCTTCTCCGACCTCGTGGCCGACCTGCGCCTGGCCGCGCCCTACGCCTGACCGGCGCCGCGCAGCCCGCTGCGACGGAAGACGCCCAGCCACACCCGCCCGCTCCAGAGCTCGAGCTCACCGTCCCGGGTCGGCGAGGGGTAGAAGCCCGGTGGGTCCTGCGCAGGGTCGGGAGGGTCGGCCGAGGCGACGGGCCCGAGCCGCCAGACGCCGGAGTAGTCCCAGGGCGGCCGGTCGCCGAAGGAGCGGTAGCGACGCGGGACCGAGAGGCCGTACCCGCCGAAGACCAGCGTCGTCGTGGTGTAGCCGCGGTGCAGCTCGGCGAGGGCCGCGGCCCCGACCCAGCGCCACAGCGCAGCCAGGACCACGAGGACGACGGTCGCCGCGACACCCACGAGGGCGACGGCGCCGGGACCCGGGTCGTCGCCCAGCAGGCCCAGACCCAGCACGACGGTGGCGGTGAGCCCGCCCACCAGGGCGACGACGAACAGCCGCTGGCGCGCGGCCGCGCTCGGACGCACGCTGGGCTGGGGTGCCGTCGCCGGCCGGGCGGGCGCGATGCCGGCGGCGACGGCCTCCGCGAAGCCGGGCACGTCGCGCGGACGCGGCCGGTCGTGGTCGGAGAGCCCCGTCAGTCGGACCACACTCCCTTGTCGAGCAGGCTCACGGCCGAGTCGTAGATGCCGTCACCCACGTCGGCCACGCTGATCGACACCTGCACCGGCTGGCCCGGCGTCACCGCGACGTCGCACTGCAGCGGCACGGTCAGGCCGTCGAAGGTGTTGGCGTAGCCGGCCCCTCCCTCGTTGTCGATGAAGTACTGCGCGTACGACCCGCTGTTGACCGAGTCGACCGAGACCGGGGTCGAGGTGCCCGGCACGTAGGCGCAGTTCTGCCCTCCGACGAGCACTGCCATCACGTCGTTGAAGCCCGCGTCGACGTACTCGGGATACTCCTCGGACGCGAAGAGGTACCGGACGTGGAGCGTGTCCCCCTGCGGCACGACGGTCAGGTGGTAGCCGACGGCGTCGTAGGTGTCGGCGCCGGCCAGGGACGTGAGGTACGCACTGCCCGCGCCGCCCAGGTCGGTGCTGGCGAACTGGTCCGGGGTGCCCACGGCCTGCGCCGCGACGCCCGTGCTGGCGACCCAGCTCTTCTGCCCGGTGACGAACCCCTCGAGATAGTCCGACTGGCTGGGGTCCCCGATCAGCTCCGCGTCGACGAGGGTGACGCCCGGACCGACGACCGTGTCCTCCGGCTCGTCGGGGTCGGGCGGCAGGTTCTCGCAGTTGGTGGGCCAGTACCACGTCGCGTAGGGGAACTCGCCCTGGAGCTGCTCCGGGCTGTACGACGCGGACGCGCTCCACGAGCCGAGCCAGGCCTTCGCGGTCACGGCCAGGCTCATCTGCAGCGAGGCCTGCGCCTTGAGGCACTTGTCGAAGCGGTAGTCGGTCTGGGCGAAGTAGCCGCCGAGGCTGAGCTTCAGGGGCGTGACGGTGCCGTTGATGCCGGCGATGGCCCCGTGGTCGGGCGTGCCCGTGCCCGGCCCGATGATGAACTCGCCGCCCATCTGCGCGCCGATGCCCAGGGTGCCGACCGTGGTGAGCGGGTTGGGGCTGAACTGCTTGATCAGCCCGGCGTCCACCGAGCTCTTCAGGCCCAGCGTGCCCTTGACCCAGAAGCCCCCGGTCACCTTGGCGCCGATGTTCTTGAAGGTGCCGGAGCCCTGGGCGTTGACCTCGATCACGGGCGCGAGGTAGAGCGAGATCGGCACCGGGGCGGTGGTCAGCGGGATGAGCGCGGGGTAGGTCGGGATGCCGCACGACAGGCTGCCGTTGACGCTGACGTCCATCGAGAGCCCGGCGGTGACCTTGGCCTCGGTGTCGAACCACGCGCCGGTCGGGATCCCCCACTTCTTCTTCAGCCCGCCCTTGAAGTGCCCGCCCGGCTTCAGGGTCGGCTTGACCGCCACCGTGCCGCCGATCGAGCCACCGAGGCAGTTCTTCAACCCCGCGGGCAGCCCGCGGCGCTCGCGCTCGCTCTTCGAGGCGACGTACGCGTCGAGCGCCTTGCGGGCCCCGACGCCGACCGGCATGGGGGTGAGCTCGACCTCGGGGAGGTCGCCCAGGGTGGCGGCCACGTCGAAGTAGTCGAACGCGTCGGCCAGGCCGCCACCGGTCAGCGTGACCGTGCGGCCGTCGGACGAGATGGACTCCACCACGCCGAGGTAGCCACCCGGGAGGACGGTCGAGGCCGGGAGGATGAACCCGGCGCCCAGCAGCGGCGTGGCCCGCTTGGCGGAGAGGGTGACCTGGACGCCTCCCGGCACCAGCGTCACCCGGTCGGGGTCGCCCGGCTCGACGATGACAGTGGACGGCGACGCGGAGTAGGCGGCCTCGCCGGCGGCTCCGGTGGGCATCCCGACGGTCAGCGTGACGGGTGGGGCCCACCGGCCGCCGACCTTGGTGAAGAGTGCGTAGGTGTAGGTGGCGCCGGGGCGGGCCTTGGCGTCGACGGCCTTCGCGCCCGCCTTCGCGGCCTTCACCGGCGCGCCCTGCCGGACCGTGCGGGCCGCGCGGTCCCCGGTCGTACGACGAAGCGCGACCGTCATCGACTTCTGCTGCTTCCACGCGAGGGTGACCGATGAGCTGCTCATCTCCTCGACCATCAGCCGGTCGGCCGCGCGCACGCGTCGGTAGCGCACCTGGATCCTGGCCTTCTCCTTGGCCCGCAGCACCTCGGTCGCCTGAGAGGTCGAGGCGGCGTACAGGCGACCGCGGTAGGAGAACGTGGGGGCCTGCACGCGGTAGCGGCCGGGCTTGAGGGCGAGGGTGTCGGAGGCCTTGCTGCCGGACGCGTCCTTGCCGACCACCGCGCGCTGCGGCCCCGCGAGGGTGACCGTGGCCGGGACGCCCTTCGGTGCGGAGACCTTCACCGTGATGCGGCCGGTCGGCGCCTGGGCCGCGGCCGCGGCACCGCCGCTCCCGGCGTCGACGACCCCGAGGCCGGACAGGGACAGGAGCAGCGCGAGGGGGATGGAGAGCGTGAGGGAGGAGAGGACGGCGCCCCTGCCCGCTCGTGTCGAGTTCAGCACGGTCTTCTCCCTCTGTCGGGGTCGGGGCTCCGACGCTAGGACCGCTCGGCGGGGGGCTCATGCCCAATACGGGTCACTTCCGCTCGCGCCACGTTCAGCCTGCGCTCAGGCGCGGCTGGCATCCTTGCGACGTGAGTGAGTCCCGTCCCCGTGTGCTCGTCGTCGACGACGACCGGGCCGTGCGCGACTCGCTGCGCCGGTCGCTGGAGTTCAACGGCTACGAGGTCGTCCTCGCCGCCGACGGCGCGGAGGCGCTCGTGACGCTCGGCGTCCAGCACCCCGACGTGGTCGTGATCGACGTGATGATGCCGCGCCTCGACGGGATCGAGACCACGCGGGCGCTGCGCGCGGCCGGCAACGACGTACCCGTGCTGGTGCTGACTGCGCGCGACGCGGTGGGTGACCGGGTCGAGGGCCTCGACGCCGGGGCGGACGACTACCTCACCAAGCCCTTCGCGCTCGAGGAGCTGCTGGCCCGGCTGCGCGCGCTGCTGCGCCGGGTCGTGGCCGACCCCGACGCCGAGGGCGAGGTGCTCACCTTCGCCGACCTCACCATGGACGTCTCCAGCCGCGACGTCTCCCGCGGCGGCCGGCCGATCGAGCTCACCCGCACCGAGTTCACGCTGCTCGAGATGTTCCTGCGCAGGCCGCGCCGGGTCCTCGAGCGCTCGTTCATCCTGGAGGAGGTCTGGGGCTACGACTTCCCGACGAGCGCGAACTCCCTCGAGGTCTACGTCGGCTACCTCCGCCGCAAGACCGAGGCCGAGGGCGAGCCGCGGCTGATCCAGACCGTCCGCGGCGTGGGCTACGTCCTGAAGGAATCATGAGCACCGCCACGAGGTCCGCGTCCACGTGGCCGGACGGCCGCTGGCACTACCGGCGGTCGCTGGCGTCGCGGGTCGCGGTGCTCACCACGCTGGCGCTCGGCATCTCGATCGCGATCATGGCGTTCACCGCCTTCCTGGTCATGCGCCAGCAGCTGATGAGCTCGCTCGACCAGTCGCTGCTCAATCGGGCCCACAAGGCGACCGCCGTCTCCGCGCTGTCCGAGCTCACTGTCAAGGGCTGGCCGCCGTGGGTGCTCGGCGCCGCCGACGTGCGGGTCATCTACGTGACCCTCGACGGGCCGCCGGCCGGCACCGACATCCCGCACTTCTCGCTCGGGCAGCCGGAGTACGACGTCGTCACCGGTGAGCGCGAGTCGGTGGTGCGGACGCTGGTGACCGAGGAGGGCGAGCGGTTCCGCGTCGCGACCGTGCGCGCCGGCAGCGGCCAGGCGCTCGTGCTGGCCCAGCCGCTCGCCGCCAACGACCGCACCCTCGAGAAGCTCAGCGGCGTCCTGTTCGTCTTCGGGGCGCTCGGCGTGCTGGCCGCCCTGATGGCCGGCTGGATCGTGGCCCGCAACGGCCTGCGGCCCGTGCGCCGGCTCACCTCCGCCGTCGAGCGCATCGCCATGACGGAGGACCTCACGCCGCTGCGGGTCGAGGGTGACGACGAGGTCGCCCGGCTGGCGACCGCCTTCAACCAGATGCTGCTCGCCCTCGGCGCCTCCCGCGACCGGCAGCGCCGCCTCGTCGCCGACGCCAGCCACGAGCTGCGTACGCCGCTGACCTCGCTGCGCACCAACCTCGACCTGCTCCGCCAGGCGGAAGGCAACAGCGCTCTGCCGCCCGAGGCCCGGCTCGAGCTGCTCGACGACGTGCGCGGGCAGATCGAGGAGCTCAGCGCGCTCGTCGGCGACCTCGTCGAGCTGGCTCGCGACGAGCCGATGACGCGCGTGGTCACCCGGGTCGACCTCGCCGAGGTGGTCGAGCGGGCGGTGACGCGGGTGCGTCGCCGGGCGCAGGGCATCTCCTTCGACCTCGAGCTCGACCACTGGCCGGTCGTCGGCGACGCCAGCAGCCTCGAGCGCGCGGTGACCAACCTGCTGGACAACGCCGGCAAGTGGAGCCCGCCCGACGGCACGGTGTGGGTGCGGCTGGCCGACGGCGTGCTCACCGTCGACGACGAGGGGCCCGGCGTCGCCGAGTCCGACCGCCCGCACGTCTTCGAGCGGTTCTTCCGGTCCGACGAGTCGCGGGCGATGCCCGGCTCGGGCCTCGGGCTCGCGATCGTGCGCCAGGTCGTCGACCGGCACGGCGGGCAGATCGAGGTGTCCGAGTCGCCCTCCGGCGGTGCGCGGTTCTCGCTGTCGCTGCCTGGCGTGGCGGCCGACGCTGTAACGCCGGGTTAGTGCAACTACCCACCCCCATGCATCAGGGAGGGTAGAGCGACTAACCCGGCGTTACAGCGAGTCGAAGACGCGCAGCAGGCGCTCGGCCTTCCACTCCGACTCGGCCCACTCCTCGGCCACGTCGGACCGCACGGTGATGCCGCCTCCCGTGCCGAGGCTCCAGCGCCCGCTGCCGTCGGTCGTCAGCGAGCGGATGACGACGCCGAGGTCCGCCGGCCCGTCACCGCTGATCCAGCCGAACGCACCGGCGTACACCCCGCGCGGGGTCGCCTCGACCTCCTCGATCACCTGCATGGTGCGCAGCTTCGGCGCGCCGGTCATCGAGCCCGCGGGGAAGAGCGCGCGCAGCGCGCCGACCGTCGTGACGTCGTCACGCAGCCGCCCGCGGACGGTCGACACCAGCTGGTGCACCGACTCGTAGGACTCGACCTCCATCAGCGCCGGCACCTCCACCGACCCGACCTCGCACACCAGCGACAGGTCGTTGCGCAGCAGGTCGACGATCATCAGGTTCTCCGCGCGGGTCTTGGGGTCGGTGGCCAGGCGGGCCCGGTGGGCCTCGTCCTCCTCCGGCGTCGTACCGCGCGGCGTGGTGCCCTTGATCGGCTTGGTCTCCAGGTGCCGGTCGGGCGTGACGAGGGCGTACCTCTCCGGCGAGCTCGACAGCAGCCAGGCGCGCGCGTCGTCGACGTCGTGCTGGAGGAAGCCGCTGTACGGCGCGGGGTTGAGCTCGCGCAGCCGGAGGTACGCCGTCACCGGGTCGAGGTCGGCCTCGCGGGTCAGGCGGTGGGTCAGGTTGACCTCGTAGGAGTTGCCGGCGTGCAGGTGCTCCTGGACGGCGGCGAACGCGACGTCGTACTCGTCGGGTCGCGGTTTCGAGGCTCGCTCCGCTCGCACCTCAACCGGCAAGGCCTCGGTGGTCGAGGTGCGAGGAGGCGGCCCCTCGGTGGTTGAGGTGCGAGGAGCGCCAGCGACGAGCCTCGAAACCCCCGGATGAGGGGCGTGCTCGAAGACCCGCACCGACGACGGCCGCATCCAGACCGCGTCGGGGAGGAGGGGGTCGGCGGCGGCCGGGAGGTCGGTGCGGCTGGCGTACCCGAGGTAGCCGAACCACTGCTCCCCCGGCCGGAGCCACTCCTCGAGGACGGCGAAGACGTCGTCGCCGACGACCCTCGACGAGCCGCCGGAGTGGGCGCGCACCTCGCGTCGGGCGGACGACCACGTCAGGGAGACGTCGTCGTCGTCGAGCCAGCCGATGAGCGAGCGCCGGCCCGACCACTCCCGGGCACCGCCGCCGTCGAGCCAGAAGCACCGCCGGCGCTCGGCCGCGACGGAGGCGAAGTACGAGACGGGGTCGGTCATCGCAGGAAGTTCCTGACCATCGCCTCGCCGTGCTCGGAGAGGATCGACTCGGGATGGAACTGCACGCCCTCCAGCGGCAGGTCGCGGTGGCGTACGCCCATCACCACGCCGTCGTCGCTCCAGGCGGTCGCGACCAGCGAGGCGGGCAGGTCGGTCGCGGCGAGCGAGTGGTAGCGCACCGCTGCGAACCCCTGCACCAGCCCGTCGAAGACGCCGGCCCCGTCGTGCCGGATCGCCGCGACGTCGCCGTGGGCGGGGACGTCGCGCTCGACCGTGCCGCCGTAGGCCGTCACCAGGCCCTGCATGCCCAGGCACACGCCGAGCACCGGCCGCGACCCGTCGAGCAGCACCGCGGTGCCGACCGAGAAGTCGGCAGGCGACGCGGGGTGGCCCGGGCCGGGCGAGAGGACCACGTGCGAGTGCCGCAGCACGTCGTCGGCCGCGACCTCGTCGTGCTGGACGACCCGCGGCAGGACACCGGTGACCGCGGCGACGAGGTGCACCAGGTTCCAGGTGTAGGAGTCGTGGTGGTCCACCACGATCACGTCCGGCGTCACGCGCCGAGGGTACTCACCGCGCCCCTCACTGGGTCAGCAGCCGGCAGGCCTCCGAGACCGGCTGGTCCGCCTTCTCGCGACACCCGTCGAACGCGTCGAGCCGGGCCATCAGCGCGGCGACCTCCTCGCGCCGCTTCGGGCTGGTGACCTCGTTGCGCTTCTCGAACCGGTTCTTGCGGTAGCTGTAGTACTCGTAGCCCCACTTCTCCCTGCCGGGCCGCGGGTCGAGGTCGAAGCGGGCCAGCAGCGCGGTGCGGCTGCGCACCGCCGTGAAGGACGGGATCCGGTCGAGCTCCGAGCCGGTGAAGGCGGCGTCGGGGTCGCCGCCGGTCAGCGTCTGCTGGGTGTGCTCGAGGAAGGCGTACGACCGGCGCACCAGCCGGGGCTGGGCGAAGGTCGCCACGAGCGAGGCGCCGCTGCGGTAGGGCGCCGGCGGGAGCCCGGCGAGCTCCTCGAAGGTCGGCGCGAGGTCGATGTTGCTGGTCACCTCGCGACGCTTCCCGGGAACGACGCCCGGGCCGGTGACGAGCAGCGGCACCCGCACGTCGGTGTCGTAGGGCGTGCCCTTGCCGCGGCCCATGCCGTTCTGTCCGAGGTGGAAGCCGTTGTCGGAGGTGAGCACGACGTAGGTGTCGGGGCCAACGGAGCGCAGGATCCGCTGCACGAGCCGGTCGGCCGACCGGGCCATCCGCGCCCGGTCACGGAGGTCGCGCACCGCGACCGCGGCGGGCAGCGTGGCCGTGGTGTTCCACGCCCGCAGCTTCGCGCCCTTGCGGGAGCGCGGAACGTTGTCGCCGCGGGCGTCGCCGTAGCCCAGCAGGTCGTCGACGGTGAGCTTGTCGCAGGCGACCCGGCCGCAGCTGCGCGGGCCGCTGCGGTCGCGGAACATCGGCGGGAACAGCGGGTCACCGGCGTAGTGCCCCTGCGGGTTGGTGCGGTTGTGCGGCGCGTAGAGCGCGACCTCGAGGAAGTACGGCGCGTCGCCCGCTTCGCCCCTGGCCAGGAAGTCCATCGCCAGGTCGCCGATCACGGTGCCGGCGTAGGCGCGGTCCTTCTCGGCGTTGCTCGCCGACGCCGGCGGCGCCGGGTGCTGCTGGAGCTGGAGCCGGCCGTCCGCCACCGACGTGCTGGCGAAGTCCCAGCCGTCGTAGGCCGACCCGAAGACGGTGTTGAAGGTGGACCAGCCCGGCACCACGGGCGGCAGCGCGCGACCCGGCGCCCACTCGTACTCGTTGAGGAACTTGCCGACGAAGCCGGTGGTGTAGCCGGCCTCCTGCAGGCGCACGTTGAACGCCCGCTCCGGGTTGCCGTGCGTGTCGTAGGCCGGCCAGCCGCCGAGCATCGACGTCCCGTTGTTGGACGTGTTGGTCCGTACGCCGGTCTGGTGCGGGTACTGCCCGGTGAAGAAGCTCGACCGCGAGACGCAGCACAGCGAGTCGGTGACGAACGAGTGCGGGTAGCTGGCGCCGGTCTTGCGCATGCGCTGGACCGACCGCATCGTCTGGACGAGGTCCATCGAGAAGTCGTCGAGCATCACCACGACGATGTTGGGCCGGGCGGCCCGGCTGGCCGCCGGTTGCAGGTCGGCCACGGGGGCGGCCTGCCCCGTCTCCCGGGGCGGGCGAACGTCCTCGCCCGTCGTCGTACGGCTGGTGCCCCCGCAGGCCACCAGCCCGAGCAGGCACACGCCTGCCAGCGCTCGCTTCAGATGTCGCACGTCTCCCCCGTCATGTCCCGAGCCGGCCTCCAGAGGATGACGTCGCGGGCAGCCGATCGGTTGCATGCCACGCCGAACCAATGTCGACCATTCAACTCGACTTTAGCCCACCGTCGGCCCTTGACCTGTCACCGGTGGTTGAGGTGCGAGGTCACCTCCTGGTGGTTGAGGTGCGAGCGGAGCGAGCCTCGAAACCACGAGTTCGGCGGAGCAGAGGTTTCGAGGCTCGTCGCTGGCGCTCCTCACACCTCGACCACCAACCAGCGCTGGCGCTCCTCGCACCTCAACCACCAACCAGCGCTGGCGCTCCTCGCACCTCAACCAACGACCTGTCACCGGTGGTTGAGGTGCGAGCGAAGCGAGCCTCGAAACCACGACGTCAGCGGAGCGCCGTCGCGTCAGGCGAGGAGGTCGCGCACGGCGCGGTGGAGCAGGTCGTAGCCGTTCTCGGTGAGGATCGACTCGGCGTGGAACTGGATGCCCCGGAAGTGCGGGCCGGTGATGGCGTGGATGTCGCCGGTGGCCTCGTCGGCCTCGACCACCACGCCCTCGGGTGCGGTGCCGCCGGCCGGCACCCGGCCGACGAAGGTGTTGTAGAACCCGACGCGCTCGGTGCGGCCGTCGAGCCGGACCGGCGACTGGGTGCCCTGGAAGACGACGTCCTTGTAGCCGAGCTCGAGGCCGAGCCGCTGGCACAGCGTCTGGTGGCCGAGGCACACCGCGAGGAACGGCTGGCCGGACGCGAGCAGGTCGTCCACGGCCCGCCGGAACGACGCGATCTTGGGGTGGTCGCCCTCGCGCGGGTCGCCCGGTCCGGGGCCGACGATGACGAGGTCGGCGCCGTCGAAGGCGCCGGTGACGTAGTCCTCGTGGCGCACGACCCGCGCGGTCATCCCGAAGACGCCGAGCACGTGGACGAGCATGTTCACGAAGTCGTCCTCGCCGTGGAGGATCACCACGCTCCTCCCGGCGAGGCCGGGGTCGGCGGGCTCGCCGGCCTGGTCGGTGAGCCAGAAGCGCGAGAGCCGCTGGTTGCGGCTGCCCAGGGCCAGGACGACGTCCTCGTCGCGCGCGAGGTCGGCGATGTCGGCGCCGTCGGTGCCCGCGGCCGGGGCGAGGCCGAAGGCGCTGAGGATGCCGCCGGCCTTGGCTCGGGTCTCGGCCACCTCGTAGGCGGCGTCGGAGTCGCGGACCAGCGTGGCACCGGCCGTGACCTTGAGCTCGCCGGACGGCGACACGTCGGCCGTGCGGATCAGGATCGGGCTGTCCATGGTGGGCGTGCCGTCCGGGGCGCGGCCGAAGAGGGCGAGCGCGGCGCCGTAGTAGCCGCGGCCCTCCGGCTCGTAGTCGGCGATCAGCCGGCAGGCGTTCTCGACCGGTGCGCCGGTCACCGTCGCGGCGAACATCGTGTCGCGGAGGATCTCGCGGTGGTCGCGGTCCGAGCGGCCGGCGAGGAGGTACTCGGTGTGCATGAGGTGCGTCATCGGCTTGAGGAACGGGCCGAGCACCTGGCCACCCTCGTGGCAGATGTCGCACATCATCTTCAGCTCCTCGTCGACGACCATGAAGAGCTCGAAGACCTCCTTCTCGTCGGCCAGGAACTCCAGGAGCCGGTCCTTGAGGTCGTCACCGTGGCCGGCGACGCGGAAGGTGCCCGAGATCGGGTTCATCCGGACGTCGCCCTGGCGCACCGACACGTGCCGCTCGGGGCTGGCGCCGATGAGGAACCGCTCGCCCGTGAAGAAGCAGAACGTCCAGTAGGCGCCGCGCTCGCGCTCGAGCAGCCGGCGCAGCACGGTCAGCGCCTTCGTGGCGTCCCAGTCGGCGACGACCGCGCGGTAGTGACGGCCGATGACGAGGTTGGCGCCCTCGCCCTGGCCGATCTCGTCACGGATGATCGCATCGACCACCTTGGCGTAGTCGTCGTCGTCTGTGGTGAAGCCGCCGCGGTCGGCGAACTCGACGGGTACGTCGGGCAGCGCGGCGAGGAGGTCCTCGACCGTCACCTCGTGCTCGGCCTCGATGTCGACGACGGTCAGCGGGGTGCCGTCGTCGATCGCCGAGAAGCCCCGCTCGCGGACCTGGCGGAACGGCACGGCGACCAGTCGATCGGCACTGCGCCCGGGCTCCGGCGTACCGGTCTCGAGGGGGATGTCGAGCAGGCTGGCCACCTCGTGGGGGGTGCCGCCGACGAGACCGACGGTCGGCGCGGCCTTGCGGCGGATGACCGCCCAGGCGCCGTGCTCCTGGATCTGCTCCAGGAGGTCGGCGACGGTTGGGCTCTCGGTCATGGCAGAGACCCTACGACCGCGCGGCGGGCTCCTTGACGGGCGTCCCAGCGGCTGGCGCCGGCTGCGGGCGCGGTCGGGCGAAGCGGCGCACGATCCGGTCTTTCAGCTTGAGCGAGGGGTGCTCGACGAGGTGCCAGGAGGCGAGCGCCAGCACCGCGGTGATCGCGGTGACGACGAGGAGGTTGACCGACATCCTCTGGACGCCCCACAGGTCGATCACCAGCTGCTGCACCGGGAACGCCCAGAGGTACAGGCCGTAGGACAGGTCGCCGTAGCGCGACGCGCGCCGGACGTACGGCGTCGACGCGAGGCCCACCGTCAGCACGATGTAGGGGAGGAAGATCCACGCGATCTTCGTCGTGTGCTGCGGCAGCGTGCCGGCGATGACGAGGTAGACCGCGAGCAGCCCGACCGCCACGTCGGTGCGGAACCTCATGCCGCGCTCGGCGAGCAGCCGCAGGATCGCGCCTGCGGCGAAGAAGACCCACATGAGGGCGTTGTCGGAGATGCGGGAGTGCCAGATGACGGCCGAGTCCATCGGCGGGGTCATGGAATACCAGACCGACGCCGCGAGCAGCAGCGCGATCACCGGGATGCGGGCGACCTTCGGGAAGAGGAACACCAGCGGCACGAGCAGGTAGCAGAAGAACTCCGCCGGCAGCGTCCACAGCGAGCCGTTGACCGCGTTCGGGTAGGGGTGGTCGCCCCAGACGCCGGGCAGCTCGTACTGCGGACGCAGGATGATGTTTCCGAGGTAGGACCAGAGGTTGGGAGCGTCGAAGTACTGCCCCATCGGCAGCACGGTCACCAGCGGACCGATGACGAACATGCAGACCAGCACGACCAGGACGAGCGCCGGGAAGATGCGCAGGCTGCGCGCCGCGAAGTAGCTGACCGGGTTCTTCGTGCGGCTCCAGCTGGCGGTGATGAGGTAGCCGGAGATGCTGAAGAAGATCACCACGCCCAGCGTCTGGACGGGGTAGCCGGCGACGACCGGGTTCTCGAAGGGCCGTCCGACGATGTGGTAGGCGTGGCCGAAGATCACCGCGAGCGCGCCGATCAGCCGCAGCGCGTCGAGGTTGTTGGACCGGTGCGCGGTGGCGGTGACCGGCGCGGTCGCCGGCACGCCGGCGGCGGGTACGCCGTCAGGCGCGGGCAGGGGGGTCGAGGCGGCCATCAGTCGAGCTGCGTCGCGATCCATTCCTGGAGACCGGCGACGCCGTCGCGCAGGCTCCAGCGGGGCTCCCAGTCCAGGCGGCGCACGGTGTCCTCGACGGTGCACGACGCGTGGCGGACGTCGCCGTCGCGGTACTGGCCGGTGACGTGCGGCTCGGGGGCGGAGTGGTAGCGGGCGATCTCGCGGGCCAGGTCGCCGATGGTCGTGCGCACGCCGCTGCCGATGTCGACGGTGCGCATGTGGTCGGCGGGCATGTGGGCGATCGCGGCGACGAGCGCGCTGACGACGTCGTCGATGTAGACGAAGTCGCGGGTGATGTCGCCGTCCTCGTAGAGCGGGATCGACTTGCCCTCGCGGGCCAGCCGCGAGAAGAGGGAGACGATGCCGGTGTAGGGGTTCGACAGCGACTGGCGCGGGCCGTAGACGTTCTGCAGGCGCAGCACCGAGAGGCGGGTGTCGTGCGAGCCGGTCCAGGCGGCGAGGATCTGCTCCTGCGCGAGCTTGGTGGCGCCGTACACGTTGATCGGGTTGGGGTGGGTGCCGGCCACGGAGTTGGGCACGTGGGCGGCGCCGTCGCCGTGGTCCCACTTCCCGGCCTCGAGCTGCGCGTGCGTGCGCAGGCCGGGCTGGAACGTCGAACCGTCGGGGTTGCGCCACACGCCCTCGCCGTAGACCGCACGCGAGCTGGTCAGCACGAAGTGGGCCGGGACGTGGCCCGCACGGGTCAGGGCGTCGAGGAGCTGGGTGGTGCCGACGACGTTGACCATGCCGTGCCGGGTGCTCTCCGACAGCGACTGGGCGGTGCCGGTCTCGGCCGCGAGGTGCACGACGGTGTCGGGACGCAGGTCGGCGACGACCGCGTCGAGGTCGTCGGCGCTGGTGACGTCACCGACGCGGAGGTCGACCGAGTCCGGGAGGTCGGCCGGCGGCTTCGAGTCGGGGTGGACCTGCGGGTGCAGGTTGTCCAGCACGACCCACGCCTCTGCTTGGTCGGCCAGCTGGGTGGCGAGCGTGGTGCCGATGAAGCCGGCACCGCCGGTGACGAGCACGCGGCCCGGTCGGACGTCAGCTGCGGAAGTCATGCGGTCGAAGGTTCCCCTCGTCGGTGTCTGGCACGGCTCGTCCGCCTCCGACGGACACCCGATGCTAGGCCACGCGCGCCCACCCACCGAAAAACGTGCAGCCGGGGCGCGACACGTTTGGCATGATCGCCGCCATGAGCCCGACGCCGCGCCTGCTCCCGCCTCCGCCCGCCTGAGGCGGGGCGGCCACCGCTCCGCACCCGAGCCCCTGTCCCGACTCGCGCCCGGAGCGTTCCTGCATGTCCAGCCACTCGTCCCACCTGCGCGGCCTCGCCGAGGTCGCCGCCGCCAGCGTCCTCTGGGGCACCGGCGGCCTCGCCGTCCAGCTCGTCCGCGAGCAGGCCCCGCTGTCCCCGGTCACCATCAGCGCCTGGCGGATGGCCCTCGCCGCCCTCGCGCTGCTCGTCGTCCTCGTCGCCGTCCGCCGGGTCGGCGACCTGCTCGCCCTCGCCCGGTCCCGGCCGCGTCAGCTGCTCGCCGTCGGCGTCGGCACCGCCGCCTACCAGGGCTTCTACTTCGTGTCGGTGACGCAGGTGGGGGTCGCCGTCGCGACCGTGGTCAGCCTCGGCCTCGCACCCGTGCTGCTCACGGTCGCCGAGGCCGTACGCCGGCGTCGCGCGCCCGCGCCGGCGCGACTGGCAGTCCTCGCAACGGCGCTCGCCGGGCTGCTGCTGGTCAGCCTGGCCGGGGGCGAGGCGTCGACCGGCCCCGCCCCGGCGGCGGGAGTGCTGCTCGCGATCGCGTCGGGGACGACGTACGCCCTCACGACCGTGGCCGGTGGCTCGGTCAGCCGCGAGGCGCACCCGGTCGTGCTGACGTCGGGGATGACCCTCGTCGGTGCGGCGGTGCTGCTGCCGGCCGCCGGCCTCGTCGACGGCCCGCACCTCACCGCCGACCCCGTCGCCCTCGCGTGGCTGGTCTACCTCGGCGTCCTCACCATGGCGCTGGCCTACGTCCTGCTCTACTCCGGGCTCCGCGTCACCGAGCCCAGCACCGCGGTGACCGCCAGCCTGGTCGAGCCAGTGACCGCGGCCGTCGTGGCCGCGCTCGTGCTGGAGGAGCCGCTCGGGCCGGCCGCGGTGCTCGGCATCGTGCTCGTGCTCGACGCGGTGGCCGGGCTCGGGCGGCCCGCCACGGGCGCGGGGCCGGTGCTGCCAGATCCCGAGCTGGGGTGAGGGTCGGCCGGCTCACCTCCGGAACGCCGGCGCCAGGTCGAGGGGGACGGTCCCCCACCTCTCACGCAGGGCGGAGTGCAGGTCTGCGGCCATGGCGGCGAGAGCAGGATGGTCGTCGTTGCCGGCAACCGCCGCCAGGCGGTGCAGCACGAACGCCCGTCGGCTCGGCCGTCGCGCGTCCCCCGTGGGGTCGGCGCCGGCCAGGGCACCAGCGATGAACCAGGCGGGGGTCATCGCCCGCCACCCGAGGGTGGCGAGGGAGAGATCGGCGCCGAAGGTGGCGTCGTCGACGGCCGTGCCGGCTGCCTGGCGGTACGCCGAGACAGCGGCCTCGGCAGCGTCGTGGGGCAGCATCCAGGCGCACCAGCAGCTGGGCCACGGTGCGTACAGGTAGGCGACGTCCCACGCACGGTGGCGCAGCTCGGCGTACTCGAAGTCGAGCAGGTGCGCCCGCCCCGTGGTGAGCACGTTGTTGTCCGGACAGGTGTCGGCCGGGCTCAGGACCTCGTGGCGGGGATCGGCCAACCTCGACGGCAGCCTGCGCAGGTCGTCCAAAGCTTCCGGGTGCGGCGGCAGACCGAGCTCGTGGAGCACGTCGGCATACCTGTCCGCGGCCACCCTGAAGTCGCCGGCCAGTGTGCGGGGCTCGAGCTGGGGCGCTCGCGCGGCGAGCGCTTCGACGAACGCGGTACGCGTGTCGGACGTGCCCGCGGCATGCAGCCCGGCCAAGGCCTGCGCCCACAGCGTCAACGCCCGGCGAGCAGCCGGCGCATCCGCCCCCAGGAGCGCGTCGGCCAGGCTGCCGGTCCCGTCGAGGTGGGTCATCACCACCATCGGCGGATCGTCACCCTCGGCCAGCAGCGAGGGCGTACCTGCGGCGCCGTCGAGCGCGCTCAGCGCGGCCCGCTCCCGCGCCCCGCGCAGACCGTCGTCCGACGGGTAGGCCTTGACCACGTGTGCGACCCCGTCCCGCCACGCCAGGTGGGCGCCGCCCCTGCCGCCCGCGAGGGTGGCGAACGTGTCCCATCCGTCGAAGCCCAGCAATCTGGCCGAGGAGGACTCGACTGTGGTGTCCATGCCGTCAGCCTCTCGCTCGGTCGGCAGCACCGTGACACCGGGCTCGGCTGGGACCGTGCGAACGCACGCATCTGCCGATGTGCGGATGCGTCGAGGCAGACTTAATTCCATGGCCAAGCACGACGAACACGCGCCCACGGAGGGTCACTTCTCGTATGAAGCGGTGGACCACGAGAGTGCCGACGCGTGGGAGCCACCGCCGGACGGATCGTTGATCAGGCTGATGGGTGACTACGGAGCCGACATGCCACTGTGGCATGACGGACTGCTGCTCGCTGACGCTGACGGGGCAGTTCGACTGCTCGGGCTCAGTCAGGGACTGGCGTTGACCTTAGAGGACTGGGGGAGGCGCTGGGATGGGCGCGAAGACCACGCCCAGCGCCATGCAGAAGCCGAGATGCTCCTAGGGCGGCTACGTTCCGAACTCGGCGATCGGTACGAGTTCCGCTACCACCGTTAGCGATGCGTCCGGATCTGCCGCGATGAGGATCGATCCGAGGGCTCCGGACGTGCCTGTGGCCCCGCCGTCGTGGGGACTGGCGGGGTGCGGGGCGGGGTCAGGGTCGGTCGGGTGGCCGGGGCTCTGCGATCGGGGTGGTCCCGGTGGGGTCGCGGCGGTAGTGGTGGCCGTGGGGGCTGGTCCACTCGAACACCCCGGGCGTGACCGTGCGGTAGTGCCAGGCGGTGTGGGTCTTCAACCGGTGGTGGGACCGGCACAAGCAGGCCAGATTCGACGTGGTGGTCGGGCCGGGCTGTGGTCGGCCCTCGGCGTCGGCGTCGTGGTCGTAGGCGACGATGTGGTCGATGTCCGAGCGGCGGGCGGGTCGGGTGCA
>NZ_JAUZVE010000043.1:0-60922 GCF_031844425.1 Microbacterium sp. ARD31 | reverse complement strand
TCGTCCTGGCCGGCAAGGAGTACGGCTCCGGGTCCTCGCGTGACTGGGCCGCCAAGGGCACCGCGCTGCTCGGCGTGAAGGCCGTGATCGCCGAGTCCTACGAGCGCATCCACCGCTCGAACCTCATCGGCATGGGCGTCATCCCGCTGCAGTTCCCCGAGGGCAAGACCGCCGACGACCTGGGCCTCACCGGCGCCGAAATCATCAGCATCTCCGGCATCACCGAGCTCAACGACGGCACCACGCCCCGCACGGTGACGGTCAAGGTCGAGCCCGCACCCGGCACCGACCAGGCCCACGGCGAGGCCAGCGAGTTCGAGGCCACCGTCCGCATCGACACCCCGGGCGAGGCGAACTACTACCGCAACGGCGGCATCATGCAGTACGTCCTGCGGAACCTGCTGCGGGGCTGACCTCGGTGAGGGACTTCCTCGACCGCGCGGAGGCGGCCGTCGGTGACGACGGCCGCCTCCCGCTCGGGTCCATGCCGGCGTGGGACGTCTTCCCCTTCGAGCGCGAGGGGCTGCGGGCGCGCCCGCTGACGGAGTACGCCGACCCCGAGCCGGACCGCCGCAAGGAGCAGGACGACTGCCGCACCTGCCGGGCGCTCCAGCTCGACACGCAGGTGCTGCACACCGGGGACCGGCTCGCCGTGATCCGCCCGGGCGCGACCAGCCTGCCGTTCGTGGCCAACGTCGTGACCCGCGAGCATGTCCTGCTCGACGACCTCGACGACGACGGGCACGTCGAGCTGGGTCGCCTGGTCGCGCGCACGTACGCCGCCGTGCAGGCGCTCGACGGCGTGGGCAGCGTGCACATCACCAAGTGGGAGAACGGCAGCGGCCACTTCTCGATGAACGTGATGGCGCGACCGCGTGGCGTCCTCCAGCTGCGCGGGTCCAACCTCCCGGTCTGGGCCGACATGCTGCCGAACATCCCCCAGGACGAGTACGACGAGCGCGCCGCGGCCGTGCGCGCGGCGCTGGTCTGAGAACAGTCCGCTCCGTCTCGAAGACCCCTATCTAGGGACGTTCCGGTAGGTCGGAGGGCCGGTTCGCCTACCAGACCGTCCCTAGATGACCCGGGCGAGAGTTCGGACCGGCCCCTCCGGATCGCCCGCCCCCGGCGTGTGGACGTGTCGCGCTACTCGCCGACGGGAGCGACGTGGAGGCCGCCGGTAGCCTGTCGCGGTGACCGACGCCGAGCCCTCGATCGACCACGCGCTGGGGGAGGGGACGTACGACGGGACGCCCCTCGACCCTGCAGCGACCGGGACGACGGTCGTCGAGGAGCAGCGCTCGAGCCGCCTGCCCCTCGTCCTGGCGAGCGTCGGCGCAGTCCTGGTCCTGGCCGCCGCGCTGGTCGCGCCGCTGGTCGACCGGGTGCTGCGCGGCGACGAGGAGGCGGAGCGCGCGCTCGACCTGAGCCTGGTCGAGACGTGGGAGATCACGGACCGCACCCACACCACAGGAGACGTCGCATACCCCCAGACCCCGCCCGCGGGCGGACCCCACGCCCCGGTCTGGCTGGCGTGCGGTGTCTACGACGAGCCCGTGCGCGACGAGAACGCCGTCCACGACCTCGAGCACGGCACCGTGTGGATCACCCACGACCCGGACCTCTCCGCCGACGACGTCGAGCGGCTCGCGGCCGACCTGCCCGACAACGGCATCATGTCGCCGCGCGAGGGACTGCCGTCCGAGGTCGTGGTGACCGTGTGGGGCGCACAGCTCCAGCTCGACGGCGCCGACGACGGGCGCCTGGCGCTGTTCCTCGAGGAGTACGGCGACGGGCACACGGCCCCGGAGTTCGGCGTCACCTGCCAGGGCGGCACGCCGGACCCGCAGGGCGGCCTGCCCGAGCAGGGTGCCAACGCCTGAGCGCGGACCACCTCGCTAGCGTGGTGCCATGCTCGTCGCCTTCTCGATCTCACCCGTCGCCCAGGACCCCAGCGGGTCGGTCACCGAGGCCGTCGCCGCCGCCGTGCGCGTCGTCCGCGAGTCCGGCCTGCCGCACGAGACCAATGCGATGTTCACCAACATCGAGGGGGAGTGGGACGAGGTGATGGCCGTGGTCAAGCGCGCCGTCGACGTCGTCGCCGAGGTCTCCCCGCGCGTCGGTCTGGTGCTCAAGGCCGACATCCGCCCCGGGTACGACGGCCAGCTGACCGCGAAGGTCGAGCGCATCGAGCAGGCGCTGCAGGACTGAGCCGTCCGCGACGGCGCTAGCGTGGCCGCATGCACAGCGAGACGAGGACGTACCGCACGGGCGGCGAGGAGGTCGTGCTCGACCTGACGCAGGACGCGGCGGCGTTCGTGGCCGATCGCGGCGACGGGCTGCTGCACGTCTTCGTGCCCCACGCGACGGCCGGGCTGGCGATCATCGAGACCGGCGCCGGCTCGGACGACGACCTGCTCGCCGCCCTCGCCGACCTGCTGCCCGCCGACGACCGGTGGCGGCACCGCCACGGGTCGCCCGGGCACGGGAGGTCCCACGTGATGCCGGCCGTCGTGCCACCCCACTGCACGGTGCCGGTCCTCGGCGGGAGGCTGGCGCTCGGCACCTGGCAGAGCATCTGCCTGGTGGACCTCAACGTCGACAACGACCGGCGCGAGGTGCGCTGGTCCTTCCTGGAGGGCTGAGCCGTCGAGGTCCGTCCCGCCTCTCCGTCCGACGAGCCGGGCATCGACGCCGTCGTCCGCGCGGCGTTCGACGCCGACGCGCCGGGCGAGGGCGGCAAGGTCGCGGCGCTGTGGGCCGAGGTGCGCGACCTCGGTCACGTCCTCGCCGAGCTCGTCGCGGTCGACGGCCCCGAGGTCCTCGGTCACGTCGGGATCAGCCACTGCTGGCTCGATGCACGCCGGGAGCTGGTCGACGTGGCGGTGCTGAGCCCGCTCAGCACCGCACCTGCCCGTCAGGGCGAGGGCATCGGCACGACCCTCGTGGCGGCGGCGATGGAGGCCGCGCGCGGCACGGGCCGTCCGGCGCTCTTCCTCGAGGGCAGCCCGGTGTTCTACGGCTCGCGCGGGTTCACCCGGGCGAGCACGCTGGGGCTGGAGCCGGCGTCGCGTCGCACTCCCGAGGCGGCCTTCCAGGTGGTCACCTTCGGCTGCTACGAGGACTGGATGACCGGCCGCGTCGTCTATCCCGATGTCTGGTGGCGCCACGACGCGGCCGGGCTGCGCGACCCGGACCTGGCCTTCCTGGAGGACCTGTTCGCCGGGCAGCACCCGCCGGACTGAGCTCACGCGTCGAACAGGTGTTCGATAGACTGTCGCGGTGTTCCCGACACCGCAGCCCCGGCCGCGACCGACGCCACCGCAAGGACATCCCGGCGTCGCGCCGCCGGGGTGGCCCCGGCAGGTGCGCCCGCCCGACGCGCCGGACTGGGAGACCACCGCGGCCAGCTGGCTGCTCGACCTGTGTCCGCCCGACTACCGGCGCTTCGCCGGGCTTCGCCGCCACGTCGTCGTGCTCGCGCGCTTCGCGGTGCTGCACGTCGAGGCGCAGCAGCTGGCCACGCGTCGTGGGCTGAGCGAGATCCGCGGCGACCTCAAGGACGTCGCGAGCCGGGCGGTGGTCGAGGCGGCCGTGCAGACCTTCCAGCTCGAGGACGCCCGCCTGCTCGCCGTACGCCGTGAGGTGGGCCTGGTCGAGGAGGCCCTGCGGGGGCGTCGCTACCGGGTCCGGATGTGAGGGCTGGCTAGGGTCGCACGGTGCCTCCTGCCGATCACGTCCGCACCGACTTCGTCTGCCTGACCCTCGTCGACCCGCGCGGGTGGTTCCTCATGCAGGAGCGTGACGAGCACGCTCCCGTGTGGCCCGACGCGTGGTGCTTCCCCGGCGGTGGGATCGAGCCGGGCGAGACCGCACGCGAGGGCGCCGTGCGCGAGCTCGAGGAGGAGACCGGCATCCGCGTGGCGCCTGACGACCTGACCGACCTCGGTGAGCTGGAGGTCGACTCCACGCACGGCCGGTTCCGCTACCACGTCTTCGCCGCGCCCACCGAGCTCGGCGACGCTGACGTCGACTGCCGCGAGGGCCGTCGGATCGTCTTCGTCGACCCGGCCACGATCGAGGCCCTTCCCGTCGTCCGCTCCACGGAGGTGGCGCTGTCGGCGGTGCGGGACTGGGCAGCCGACCACACCCCCGTGCCGCCCGACGACGCACGCGGCTTCGCCGGGGTGATCCTGGTCGACCGGCGCGGCTGGATCCTGATGCAGGAGCGCGACGAGCACGCCCGGATCGACCCCGACTGCTGGGGCCTGTCGGGCGGGCACCTCGAGGATGGCGAGGATCCGGCGGTGGGCGCGCTCCGCGAGCTCGAGGAGGAGACGGGCGTCAACGTCGAACCGGCCGACCTGCGCGAGGTCGGCGCGTTCGCCAACGACCACCGCGAGTCCTACGGCACCTGGGACCGGATGTGGGTCTACGCCGCCGCGTGCGAGCTGAGCGACGCCGACATCGACTGCCGGGAGGGCCGCCGGATCGTGTTCGTCGACCCCGAGGTGGCTCGCGGCCTGCCCCTGACCAAGGGAGCCGAGGCGATCGTCCCGGCCTTCCTCCGCAGCGAGGTCTACGCCAGCATGGCGCCATGAGCCATCCCTCGTTCACCGTGCACCCCGTCCCGTCGATGGGCGCCGAGGACGTCGTCGTCTCGCCCGAGGGCGTCGTCCACACCGGCACCGAGGACGGCGCGATCTGGGCGCTCGACCCCGCCACCGGCAACGCCCGCCGGGTCGCCGACACCGGCGGGCGCCCGCTCGGCATCGAGCTGCTCCCCGACGGCGACCTGCTCGTGTGCGACGCCGAGCGGGGCCTGCTGCAGGTCTCGCCGGTGACCGGCGACGTGGAGCTGCTCCTCGACCGCGTGGACGGCGTGCCGATGCGGTTCTGCAACAACGCGGCCGTCGCCGGCGACGGCACGATCTGGTTCAGTGACTCCTCGCTGCACCACGGCGTCGCTGCGTGGAAGGACGACTTCGTCCAGGACACCCGCACCGGCCGGCTGCTCCGGCGCGACTCCGACGGCACGGTCACCGTCGCGCTCGACGGGCTGGCCTTCGCCAACGGGGTGGCCCTCGCCGCCGACGAGTCCTACGTCGCGGTCGCCGAGTGCCGTGGCCGCACCGTCGTACGTCTCTGGCTGACGGGCCCGCGGGCGGGGGAGCGCGACCACCTGGTCACCGACCTGCCGGGCTACCCCGACAACATCAGCCGCGGGAGCGACGGGCTCATCTGGGTCACCGTCGCCAGCCCGGTGGACCCGCTGGTGGAGCGGCTCGGGTCCGCCCCGATGGTGCTCCGGCGGGCGGTGACGAGGATCCCGGAGGCGCTGCAGCCCAAGCCGAAGCGCACGATCCGCGTCCAGGCCTACGACGACGCCGGCCGCCTCGTGCACGACCTCGACATCGACCACCCCGGCTACCACATGGTCACCGGTGTGCGTGAGCACGACGGCCGGGTGTGGATGGGGAGCCTCCACGAACCGGCGGTGGCTGTCCTCGACCGGGCATGAAATAGACTCATCCGCCATGGGACACCTCGACTCGATCGCGTCGCCGCGCGACCTCCGCGGGCTCTCGGCCGAGCAGCTGGACGAGCTGGCCGCGGAGATCCGCGACCTGATGATCCGCACCGTCGCGACGAACTCTGGTCACCTCGGCCCGAACCTCGGCGTGGTCGAGCTGACGCTGGCGATCCACCGGGTGTTCGACTCCCCGCACGACCGCGTGGTCTTCGACACCGGGCACCAGTCCTACGTCCACAAGCTGGTCACCGGCCGCCACGGCGACTTCGGCACCCTGCGCAAGGAGGGTGGCGTCAGCGGCTACCCGAGCCAGGCCGAGTCCGACCACGACATCGTCGAGAACTCCCACGCCTCCACGTCCCTGTCCTACGCCGACGGCCTCGCCAAGGCCTACGCGATCCGCGGCGAGGACCGGCACGTCGTCGCCGTCATCGGTGACGGCGCGCTGACCGGCGGCATGGCCTGGGAGGCGCTCAACAACATCGCGATCGCCAAGGACAGCCGGCTGGTCATCGTGGTCAACGACAACGAGCGCTCCTACACGCCGACCATCGGCGGGCTCGCGACCGCGCTGACGTCGCTGCGCACCAACCCGCGCTACGAGCAGGTCCTCGACCTGGTCAAGAAGCGCCTCAACGCCGTCCCCGGCGTCGGTCACGCCGCCTACGACGCGCTCCACGCGGTCAAGAAGGGCATGAAGGACGCCCTGGCCCCGCAGGGCCTCTTCGAGGACCTCGGCCTGAAGTACGTCGGTCCGGTGGACGGCCATGACCGGGCGGCGATGGAGCAGGCGCTCGCCAGCGCGAAGCGGTTCAACGGCCCCGTCATCGTCCACGCGATCACCCGCAAGGGCCAGGGCTACGACCCGGCCCTGCGCCACGAGGCCGACCAGTTCCACGCCCCCGGCCCCTTCGACGTCCAGACCGGCGCCGAGAAGCCCAAGGGCAAGATCTGGACCGACCACTTCTCCGAGGCGATCGTCGAGCTCGGCGAGCAGCGCGAGGACCTCGTCGCCATCACCGCCGCGATGATGCACCCGGTCGGCCTGGACGTCTTCGCCGAGAAGTTCCCCGAGCGCACCTTCGACGTCGGCATCGCCGAGCAGCACGCCGCCACGTCGGCCGCCGGGCTGGCCATGGGCGGCATGCACCCGGTGTTCGCCGTCTACGCGACGTTCCTCAACCGTGCCTTCGACCAGGTCCTGATGGACGTCGCGCTCCACAGGTGCGGCGTCACCTTCGTGCTCGACCGCTCCGGCGTCACCGGTGACGACGGGGCCAGCCACAACGGGATGTGGGACATGTCGATCCTGCAGGTCGTGCCCGGCCTGCGCCTGGCCGCGCCCCGCGACGTGCCCCGCCTGCGCGAGCTGCTCGGCGAGGCGGTCGACGTCGACGACGCCCCCACCGTCGTGCGCTTCCCCAAGGGCCCGCCGCCCGAGGACGTGCCGGCGATCGAGCGCCACGGTGGGGTGGACATCCTCGTCAGCGAGGGATCGCCCGACGTGCTCATCGTCGCCGTCGGCTCGATGGCGTCGACCGCTGTCGACGTGGCCACCCGGCTGACGGCGCAGGGGATCGGCGTGACGGTGGTCGACCCCCGGTGGGTCAAGCCGGTCGACCCGGCCCTCATCGAGCTCGCTGCGCAGCACCGCCTGGTGGTCAGCGTCGAGGACAACGGCCGCGTCGGTGGCTGCGGGGCGACGCTGCTGCAGACGCTCAACGACGCCGGCGTGCACACGCCGTTCCGCCTCCACGGCATCCCGCAGGAGTTCCTCGACCACGCCAAGCGTGACGCGATCCTCAGCCGCATCGGCCTCGACGCGCAGACGATCGCCCGCGGCATCGTCGAGGACGTCACCGCGCTCGACGAGGGCGTGGCACCGGTGCAGGTGGACCACTCCGCCTGACCATCCGTCACGAAGGGTGACTCGACGGTAACGACTGGCGAGTCCTAGGTTGCTGGGATGAGCCTCTTCCGCACCAAGTCCGTCGAGCAGTCGATCGCCGAGACGGAGGAGCCCGAGCACCGGCTGAAGAAGAACCTCGGCGCCCTCGACCTGACCATCTTCGGCGTCGGCGTGATCATCGGCGCGGGCATCTTCGTCTACACCGGGCTGGTCGCAGCGACGAACGCCGGACCGGCGATCTCGCTGTCGTTCCTCATCGCCGGCCTGGCGTGCGCGCTCGCGGCGCTCTGCTACGCCGAGTTCGCCTCGACGGTGCCGGTCGCCGGCAGCGCCTACACGTTCAGCTACGCGACGTTCGGCGAGCTCATCGCGTGGGTCATCGGGTGGGACCTCGTGCTGGAGTTCACGGTCGGTGCCTCTGCGCTGGCTGCCGGGTTCTCCGGCTACCTCCAGAACGTCCTCGAGGGCACCCCGCTGGAGGTGCCCGCGTCCCTCGCGTCGGCCGGGGACGGGTACGTCAACCTGCCGGCGGTGATCATCTCGCTCCTCGTGGCGGCCGTGCTGATCGGCGGCATCAAGCTCTCCAGCCGGATCAACCAGGTCATCGTCGCCATCAAGCTCGCGGTGGTCGCGCTGGTGATCGTGATGGGCATCGGCTACATCAACACGGCCAACTACTCGCCGTTCATCCCCGAGAGCCAGCCGACCAGCGGCGCCGACGGCGGCTTCTGGAAGTCGCCCCTGATCACGTCGCTCTTCGGCCTGGAGCCGGCGGTGTTCGGGATCGGGGGCGTCATCGCGGGCGCCGCGATCGTGTTCTTCGCCTTCATCGGCTTCGACGTCGTCGCCACCACCGCGGAGGAGACCCACAACCCCCAGCGCGACGTGCCCATCGGCATCCTGGGCTCGCTGGCGATCGTCACCGTGCTCTACATCGCCGTCTGCCTCGTCATCACGGGCATGCAGTCCTACGAGGACATCGACCCCGACGACGCCGCACCCCTGGCCACGGCGTTCGACAAGGCGGGCGTGGAGTGGATCGGCAACGTCATCTCCATCGGCGCGACGATCGGGCTCACCGTCGTCGTGCTGATCCTGGTGATGGGCCAGACCCGCGTGGCCTTCGCGATGGCGCGCGACGGGCTGCTGCCGACGTGGCTGGCGCGGGTGCACCCCACGTGCGGCACGCCCTACCGCATCACCGCCATCACCGGCGTCGGCGTCGCCCTGCTCTCCGGCTTCGTCGACTTCGCCACGCTCGGCGACCTCGTGAGCATCGGCACGCTCTTCGCCTTCGTCCTCGTCAGCGTCGGCGTGCTCGTGCTGCGGCGCACGCGTCCCGACCTGCCGCGCGCCTTCCGCACGCCGGCGGTCGGCGTGATCGCCACGCTGTCGGTGCTGCTGTGCTTCTACCTGATGCTCAACCTCATCGGCGAGACCTGGGTCCGCTTCCTGATCTGGATGGCGATCGGGCTGGCTGTCTACTTCCTCTACGGCCGCTCGCACAGCCGGCTCGGTCGCGGGGAGTACGACAAGCACACCCGCCCGGCAGACAGCACCCAGGTGGTCGAGTAGCCGCGCGAGGAACGAGCGCGGCGTATCGAGACCCCTCTCGGAGAAGGTCTCGATACGCCGCTTGCTGCGCTCGCGAGCTGCTCGACCACCTGTGGTGTGTCAGTGGAAGCGCTTGCCGGTCGCCTTCTCCGAGATGCCCTTCACGTCCAGCATGAAGGTCAGGCCGCCGTTCCAGAACGAGAACCCCGCACCGGTGATCATGGCGAGGTCGATGTCCTGGGGGGCCGCGACCACGCCCTCGTCGAGCATCAGGCGCGCCTCCTCGGCGAGGCCGGAGAGGGTCTTCTCGCGCACCTCCTCGGCGGTGAGGACGACCGGGTCGGCCGGCTTCTCGAGCAGCGCCTCGACCTCGGGGTCGAGCGCCCCGTCGGGGCCGTAGTAGGCACCCTTCCTCGCCGCCACGATCCGCTCCAGGGCGGGGGAGACGTAGAAGCGGTCGGGGAACGCGGCCTTCAGCGTCTCGTTGTTGTGCAGCGCGATCGCGGGACCGACGAGGGACAGCAGCACGAACGGCGGCATCGGGGCGATGCCGGCGAACGCGCCGTCGGCGACCTCGACCGGGGTGCCCTCGTCGACGATGCGGCCGACCTCGCTCATGAAGCGGCCCAGGAGCCGGTTCACGATGAAGGACGGGCTGTCCTTGACCAGGATCGTGGTCTTCTTCAGGGCCTTGCCGGTCGCGAACGCCGTCGCCAGCGTCGCGTCGTCGGTGGCCTCACCCTTGACGATCTCCAGCAGCGGCATGACCGCCACCGGGTTGAAGAAGTGGAAGCCGACGACCCGCTCGGGGTGCTCGAGGTCGGCTGCCATCTCGGTGATCGACAGCGAGGACGTGTTGGTGGCCAGCACGCACTCGGGCGAGACGACCTTCTCCACGTCGGCGAAGACGGTCTTCTTGACCGACATCTCCTCGAAGACGGCCTCGATGACGAAGTCGGCGTCGCCGAAGGCGACCTGCTTGTCGGTCGCTCCGGAGACCAGCGCCTTGTGGCGGTTCGCCTTGTCCTGGTTGATCCGACCCTTGGCGAGGAGCTTGTCGATCTCGGCGTGGACGTAGGCGACGCCCTTGTCGGCCCGCTCCTGGTCGAGGTCGGTCAGCACGACGGGCACCTCGAGCCGTCGTACGAAGAGCAGCGCGAGCTGGCTGGCCATCAGGCCGGCACCGACAATGCCGACCTTGGTGACGGGGCGCGCCAGCGACTTGTCCGGCGCACCGGCGGGCCGCTTGGCACGCTTCTGCACCAGGTCGAAGGAGTACAGCGAGGCAAGCAGCTCCGCCGTCTGCGACATCGCCTCGAGGGCGTCGTCCTCGGCGGCGAAGCCGGCGTCGCGGTCGGTGTCACGGGCCGCGGCGATGAGCTCCACGGCCTTCTTCGCGGCCGGCGAGGCACCGCCGGTCTTGCTCGCGACAATGCCCTCGGCGCGGGCGATCGCGGCGTCCCAGGCCTCGCCCCGGTCCACCTCGGGACGCTCCACGGTGACCTCGCCCCGCAGGACCGAGGCCGCCCAGAGGAGCGACTGCTCGAGGAAGTCGGCACCGTTGAAGACCGCGTCGGCCAGCCCGACGTCGTACGCCGCCTGCCCGCCGAGAGTCTTGCCCTGGTTGAGCGGGTTCTCGATGATCAGCGTCACCGCCTTGTCGGCACCCACGAGGTTGGGCACCAGCCAGGCGCCGCCCCAGCCGGGCACCAGGCCGAGCATGACCTCGGGAAGCCCGAGGGCCGGCGCGGAGTCCATCACGGTGCGGTAGGTGCAGTGCAGGGCGACCTCGAGGCCGCCGCCGAGCGCGAGGCCGTTGATGAAGCCGAACGACGGCTTGCCGCCGTCCTGCAGCTTGCGGAAGACCGCGTGGCCGAGCTCGGCCACGGTGCGCACGGCGTCGGGGCCGCCGCCCTGGATCGAGGTCAGGTCGGCGCCCGCGGCGAGGATGAACGGCTTGCCGGTCACCGCAATCGCGTCGACCGACTCGTCGGCCAGCGCAGCGTCGATCGCGGAGTTCAGCGCGAGCAGCGAGGCCGGGCCGAACGTGTTCGGCTTGGTGTGGTCCTCGCCGTTGTCGAGGGTGATCAGGCCGAAGGTCGCGCCGGGCAGGGTGACCTTGCGCAGGTGGGCCTGCGTCACGCGCTCGGCGTCGGAGACGATCGCCTGCGCGCGCTCGAAGATGGTGCTCACTTGGTGTCTCCCTCGTCCGAGGCGGCGCCGTTCCAGTGGGGGTTCTCCCAGATCACGGTGCCGCCCATGCCGATGCCGATGCACATGGTGGTGAGGCCGTAGCGGACCTCGGGACGCTCCTCGAACTGGCGCGCCAGCTGGTTCATCAGGCGCACGCCGGAGGAGGCCAGCGGGTGGCCCATCGCGATCGCGCCGCCGTAGGGGTTCACGCGCGGGTCGTCGTCGGCGATGCCGTAGTGCTCGAGGAACGCGAGCACCTGCACCGCGAACGCCTCGTTGACCTCGAAGGCGTCGATGTCGTCGATGGTCAGGCCGGCGAGGCGCAGGGCCTTCTCGGTGGCCGGGATCGGACCGGCGCCCATCACCTCGGGCTCGACGCCGACGAAGGCGTAGGTCACCAGGCGCATCTTGACCGGCAGGCCGAGCTCGCGCGCGGTCTCCTCGTCCGCGAGGAGCGCCGCGGTGGCGCCGTCGTTGATGCCCGCGGCGTTGCCGGCGGTGACGTTGCCGTGCGAGCGGAACGGCGTCTTGAGGCCGGCCAGCGACTCCAGCGTGGTCTCGGGGCGCATCGGCTCGTCGAGGGTCGCCAGGCCCCAGCCGGCGTCGGCGGAGCGGGTCGCGACGGGCACGAGGTCGGGCTGGATCTTGCCGGCGTCGTAGGCGGCCTTGGTCTTCTGCTGGCTGCGGACGGCGTACTCGTCCACGCGCTGCTTGGTGATCGTGGGGTAGCGGTCGTGGAGGTTCTCGGCCGTCTTGCCCATCACGAGCGCGTCGGGGTTGACGATCCGCTCGGAGAGGATGCGGGGGTTGGGGTCCACACCCTCGCCCATCGGGTGGCGGCCCATGTGCTCGACGCCGCCGGCGATGGCGACGTCGTAGGCGCCGAAGGCGATGCCGGACGCGGTGTTGGTGACCGCGGTCATGGCGCCCGCGCACATGCGGTCGATGGAGTAGCCCGGGACGCTCTGCGGCAGCCCGGAGAGGAGGGCGGCGGTGCGGCCGATGGTCAGGCCCTGGTCGCCGATCTGGGTGGTGGCGGCGACCGCGACCTCGTCCACCCGCTCGGGCGGCAGGGACGGGTTGCGGCGCATCAGCTCGCGGATGCACTTGATGACGAGGTCGTCGGCGCGCGTCTCGGCGTACTGGCCCTTGGCCTTACCGAACGGGGTGCGCACGCCGTCGACGAAGACGACCTCACGCTGTGGACGGGGCACGGATGTCTCCCAAGGATGAGAACAGCAGGACGGCGACACGTTACCCCTGAGTAACAAGACCTGCCCAGAAGTGCGGGTGTGTGTCGGGTCACGGGTGCCCACTCACTAGGGTTGCCCCATGGCCGAACGACTCGTGCACATCGTGGACGACGCGGAGGTGCTCGCCGACGCGGGCGACCTGACGCTCGTCTGCGTGCTGACCGGCTTCCTCGACGCCGGCAAGGCGGCCGAGCTCGCCGCCACCCACCTCTCCGAGCTGGCCGGCGGCAAGGTCGTGGCCACCTTCGACGTCGACGCGCTGCACGACTACCGCGCCCGCCGCCCGCCTGTGACGTTCCACCGCGACCACTACGCCGACTACGAGGCGCCGCGCCTGGCGGTCCGCGCCCTGCGCGACACCGGCGGTACGCCGTTCCTGCTGCTCGCGGGGCCCGAGCCCGACATCCGGTGGGAGGCCTTCGCCCGCGCGGTCCGCGAGGTCGTCGAGCACTTCGGCGTGGCCCGCGTGGTCAGCCTGGGCGCGGTCCCGATGGCCGTCCCGCACACGCGCCCGATCGCCATCACCCCGCACGCCAACCGGCCCGACCTCGTGCCCGGCGAGAGCCCGTGGCAGGGCGAGCTGCGGGTGCCGGCCAGCGCGCAGGCGCTGCTCGAGATCCGGCTGGGGGAGTGGGGGCACGACGCGCTCGGCTTCGTCGCCCACATCCCCCACTACCTCGCGCAGATGGAGTACCCCCAGGCCGCGCTCGTGCTGCTCGAGCACCTCGAGATCGGCGGCCACCTGACCATCGACCTCACCGACGTCCGCGAGGCGGCCGAGATCACCGAGACCGAGGTCGACCGCTACCTCGCCTCCCACGACGAGGTCGGCGACGTCGTGCGCGGCCTCGAGCAGCAGTACGACTCCTTCCGCGAGGCCGAGGCTTCGGGCACGTCCCTGCTCGCCGGCGACGAGCCGCTGCCGACCGGCGAGGAGATCGGCAGCGCCTTCGAGGCGTTCCTGGCCGGGCTCGACGACCCGTCCAAGGACCCCGGCAAGGACAACGGGGACGAGACCGGCTGGGAGGACCGCTGATGGCGGGCAGCGCTGCCGAGCTCGCGACCCTGCTCGAGCTCGAGGAGCTGGAGGTCGACCTCTTCCGTGGCACCCAGGCGCGCACCGAGCGCCAGCGCGTCTTCGGCGGCCAGGTCGCGGCCCAGGCCGTCGTGGCGGCCACGCGCAGTGTCGAGGGCGACTTCGTCCTCCACTCGCTGCACTCCTACTTCCTGAGGCCGGGCGACCCGGCCGTTCCGATCGTGTACGACGTCGAGCGCATCCGCGACGGCCGCTCGTTCTCCACCCGGCGGGTCTCCGCGCGCCAGCACGGCCGGCCCATCTACTACATGACCGCCAACTTCCAGATCCCCGAGCCGGGCCTCGAGCACCAGGACCGGATGCCCGACGTGGTGCCGCCCGAGCAGGGCATGCCGCTCGTCGAGCTCGCGCGCGAGCGCGGTCCGGAGGCCGCCGAGCTCTGGGAGCGGGAGTGGTCGGCGCTCGACATCCGGCACGTCGGCATCACCGGCACCGGGATCCCGGACGACCCCGACCACCCCGCCCGGGCCCGGCTGTGGATCAAGGTGGACGGCGAGGTCTCCTCCGACCCCACGCTCCAGGCCGCGGCGTTCACCTACGCCAGCGACCTGACGCTCCTGGGCGCGGCCCTGGTGCCCCACGGCATCCACATCGCCTCGCCGCGACTGATGCCGGCTTCGCTCGACCACACGATCTGGTTCCACAAGCCGTTCCGGGCCGACGAGTGGTGGCTCTACGACCAGTTCTCCCCGTTCGCCGGGGGAGCGCGGGGCCTGGCGCTGGCACGCGTCTTCACGCAGTCGGGCGAGCTGGTGGCGACGGTCGCGCAGGAGGGCCTGATCAGGCTTCGCGACGACCGCTCGTAGCACTACATCGCTGTAGTTCTCGGCATTCGGCGTACGCGGCGTGTCGCGTCGCCGTAACCTGCGAGTGCTCGTGTGGCGTCTGTGACTGCCGTGACGGTTCGTGCGGTCGGTCCGGTGACGCCTCCACCCCTGACTGCACCGTGACGAGGACGCTCACCCATGCGCCTGACCCCGCGTACGACGACCGTCGTGGCTGCCGCGGCGACCTTGGCGCTGCTCGCGCCGGCGGCACCGGCGGCGGCGCGTCGCGGTGCGCCGGTGACGGCGTACCAGATGCCGTTCCCGTGCGGGGAGACGTGGAGCGGAGCGACCCGCGCGGGGCACAGCCCGAGCCCGCACGCGATCGACTGGAACCGCAACCCCGACCTCGGGGCGCCCGTCGTGGCCGCCGCCGCGGGGGTGGTGACGACGGCGTACGCGACCCCGAAGGGCGGCTACGGCCGTTGGGTCGTCCTCGACCACGGCAACGGCGAGTCGTCGCTCTACGCGCACCTGGCGAGCGTGGTGGTGGGCGTCGGCCAGCGGGTCGACCAGGGCGCGATGGTCGGGACGCTCGGCGACAGCGGCAACGCGTCCGGGTCGCACCTGCACTTCGAGGAGAAGGTCGGCCGCAGCGTCGTGCCGGCCTGGTTCGCCGGCACCGCGTTCCGCAGCGGGGCCCTCACCTCCGCCAACTGCGTCGACGTGCCGCTGGCGGGCGACCTCGCCGGCAGCCGCGTCTCGGAGGTCGCGGTGTTCCGCCGCGCGAAGCGGTCGTCGTTCCTCTTCCGCTCGGGGGTCACGGTCACGTTCGGGAAGGCCTTCGACGAGCCGCTGCTCGGGGACTGGGACGGCGACGGGCAGCTCGACGTGGGCGTCCGGACGCCGCGGAACAGCAAGTTCCGCCTCAAGACGCCCCGGGGCATCATCCGGACGAAGTGGGGCCTGACGTCCGACATCCCGGTGAGCGGCGACTGGGACGGCAACGGCACCACCGAGATCGGCGTACGCCGCCCCTCGGAGGGCACCTTCTACCAGCGGATGCCCGACGGGTCCGCGAGCCCGGTGTGGCTGGGCGACGCCGACGACCTGCCCGTCACGGGCGACTGGGACGGCAACGGCACCACCGACCTCGGCGTCTTCGACCAGGCCACCGCGACCTTCACCCTCCGCGTGGTGGGCCCGACCGGGCTGTCGGCCCTGGAGGTCGTGCAGTTCGGCGCGGCCGGCGACCTGCCGGTCACCGGTGACTGGAACGGCGACGGCGTCACCGACCTGGGCGTCTGGTCGCCCGCGACCGCGACGTTCACCCAGGGTGTCGGCCGCGCTGCGACGTCGGTGCGGCGGGTCGTGCGCACCCTCCGCTTCGGAAACCCGCGCCGCTGACGCGCCACCCGCGGCGCGTCAGGCGGGCGACGTCCGGCCGAGCAGGTGGGGCGAGCCGTCCTTCGGGCTCGTCATCGCGAAGCTCCAGCGGTCGTCGTCCTGGCGGGCGGCGAAGGCCACCGTGGCCGGGAGCAGCACCGGCTTCTTGAACGCGACCTCGACCGTCACCGCGTCGGGCAGGCGGTTCTCGATGGCGGCGACGGAGCGCGCCAGGGTCCACATCCCGTGCGCGATCTGGCGGGGGAAGCCGAGCGCGCGGGCGGTGAGCGGGTAGAGGTGGATCGGGTTGGCGTCCCCGGACACCGCGGCGTACCTCCGGCCGAGGTCGGCGGGCAGCCGCCACTCGATGCCACCGCTCGGCGCGCCGGCGATCGTCATCCCGGGGGCGGGCTCGCCCTCGACGGAGCGGCCGCGGCGCAGGTAGGTCGACGTCGACTCCCAGGCGACCTCGCCGCCCGCCGTCACGGTCGTGACGAAGTCGAGCAGGACGCCCCGGGCGTGGGGACGCGGCGCCCCGACCGCCGCGGTGACGTCGAGCGTCTCGCCGACACCGACCGGGCGGTGCGCGGTGATCGCGTTCTCGACGTGCACCATGCCGATCGCCGGGTAGGGGAACGCCGGATCGCTCATGATCGCCATGTGCAGGGGGAAGGCGAGCAGGTGCGGGTACGTCACCGGCGTGACGTCCTTGCGCGGGAACCCGCACACGGCGGCGTACGCGTCGACCCGCTCGCGTGCCACGACGACGTCCGTGCGGGAGCAGGCGAGCCCGTCGAAGTCGGAGGCCGGGCGCTTGCGGATGCCGGGCAACCGGTTGACCCCGGGGAGGGCCGGCAGCGCCGCCCGGACGAGGGTGGTGAGGCCGCCCGGCTCCGCGGTGAGGGTCCTGGGAGCGGGCGTCGGGCCGCCCATCAGGCGCCCAGCATCATCTGGCCGCACACGCGCACCACGTTGCCGTTGACGGCGCCGGAGCCGGCGCTCGCGAACCACGCGATCGTCTCGGCCACGTCGACGGGCAGGCCGCCCTGCGCCATCGCGTTGAGGCGCTGGCCGACCTCACGGGTCGCGAAGGGCACGGCGGCGGTCATCTGCGTGATGATGAAGCCGGGGGCGACGGCGTTGACGGTGATCCCGTCGGGGAGCTCGTCGCGCAGGCTCTCCACGAGCCCGATCACGCCGGCCTTCGAGGTGGCGTAGTTGGTCTGCCCGACGTTGCCGGCGATGCCGGCGATCGAGGCGACGCCGATGATGCGGCCGCCTGCGTGGACCACGCCTGCGTCGAGGAGCTCGCGGGTGATCAGCTCGGGCGCGGTGAGGTTGACGGCGACCACGCTGCTCCAGCGGTCCTCGGCCATGTTGGCGAGCTTCTTGTCGCGGGTGATGCCGGCGTTGTGGACCACGACGTCGACCCCGCCGTGGTGCTCGCGCAGGTGGTGCGCGATGCGCTGCGGTGCGTCCTTGGCGGTGATGTCGAGCACGAGGTGGTCGCCGTCGAGCTCGGCCATGAGCGTCTGCAGCTCGCTGGCAGCCTGGGGCACGTCCACCCCGACGACGGTGGCGCCGTCACGGTGCAGCACCCGGGCGATCTCCTCGCCGATGCCGCGGCTCGCGCCCGTGACGAGCGCGACCTTGCCGGCGAGCGGGCGGGTCCAGTCGGCCACCCGGTCGGTCGACGTCGCGCCGTGGACGCCGATCCGCACCACCTGGCCCGAGACGTAGGCCGACTTGGGGGAGAGCAGGAAGGCGAGCGTGGAGTCCACGGCGCCGTCTGCGGCGGGCGCGACGTAGACGAGCTGGACGGTCCCGCCCCGGCCGATCTCCTTGCCGAGCGAGCGGGTGAACCCCTCCAGCGCGCGCTGGGCGACGCGCTCGGAGCCGGACGCCAGCTCCGGCGGCGTACCGAGGACGACGACGCGCGGGCAGGTCTCGAGCCGCCGCATCAGCCGGGTGAAGAACTCCTGCAGGGCGACAAGCCCGGTGGTGTCGGTGATGCCGGTGGCGTCGAACACGAGGCCCTTGGCCCGCGCGCCGTCCTCCAGCGCGTCCGTGGAGGCGACGCCGAGCCCGTTGAGGGTCGTCGGGAGCACCTCGGCGAGGCGCCCGGACCCGCCGAGCACGACCACGCCGTCCACGAGCGGCGCCCCCTCCGACCAGCGCTCGAGCGCGGTGGGGTTCGGCAGGCCGAGGTTCTTGACGAACAGCTGGCCGATGGGGGTGGACGCGAAGCCCTGGTAGCGGTCGCTCATGGGACGGGGCCTTTCGGTGTGCGGCGGACGGGCACATGTAACTCCCTGTGCAACTCGGAGTCCACTTTTCGTGACGTGCCCCTCACCCCGTTGGCGTCGGGGTGCTCACCGGCAAGGATATGGACATGCAGAACTCCACTCGCCCGGTCGCCGTGGTCGGCGGCAACCGCATCCCCTTCGCCCGGTCCAACACGGTCTACGCCGGTGTCTCCAACCAGGAGATGCTCACCGCCGCCATCGACGGCCTGGTCACCCGCTTCGACCTGCAGGGCGAGCGCCTCGGCGAGGTCGTGGCTGGTGCCGTGCTCAAGCACTCGCGCGACTTCAACCTCACGCGCGAGTCGGTGCTGGGCTCGCGGCTCGCCCCCGAGACCCCCGCCACCGACATCCAGCAGGCGTGCGGCACCGGCCTCCAGGCGGCGATCCAGGTGGCGAACAAGATCGCCCTGGGGGTCATCGACGCGGGTGTCGCCGGCGGCACCGACACCACGTCCGACGCGCCTGTCGCGATCAGCGACAAGCTCCGCAAGAAGCTGATGAAGGTCAACTCCGCCAAGGACACGGCCAGCCGGCTCAAGGCGCTCGGCGCCATCCGCCCGGGAGACATCGGCCTCGACATCCCGCAGAACGGCGAGCCGCGCACGCGGCTGTCGATGGGGGAGCACGCGGCCCTCACCGCGCTGGAGTGGCGGATCACCCGCGAGGCGCAGGACGAGCTCGCCGCGCGCTCGCACCACAACCTGGCCCGCTCCTACGACGAGGGCTTCCACGACGACCTGATCACGGCGTTCCGCGGTGTCGAGCGCGACAACAACCTGCGTCCCGACTCCACCGTCGAGAAGCTCGCCACCCTCAAGCCGGTCTTCGGCAAGGGCTCGGCCGCCACGATGACCGCCGGCAACAGCACGCCGCTCTCGGACGGCGCCTCGGCCGTGCTGCTCGCGAGCGACGAGTGGGCCGAGGAGCGAGGGCTGCCCGTCCTGGCGCACCTCGTCGACGCCGAGACGGCCGCGGTCGACTACGTCAACGGGCACGAGGGCCTGCTGATGGCACCGGCGTACGCCGTGCCGCGGATGCTGGAGCGCAACGGGCTCACCCTGCAGGACTTCGACTACTACGAGATCCACGAGGCCTTCGCCTCCCAGGTCCTCTCCACCCTCGCCGCGTGGGAGGACCCGGTGTTCTGCAAGGAGCGCCTGGGCCTCGACGGGCCGCTCGGGGCCATCGACCGGGACCGGCTGAACGTCAACGGCTCGTCGCTCGCGGCCGCCCATCCGTTCGCCGCGACCGGCGGGCGGATCCTCCCCGTCGCCGCCAAGCTGCTCGCCCAGAAGGCTGAGTCGACCGGCACGGGGGGCCGCGCGCTGATCTCGATCTGCGCCGCCGGCGGCCAGGGCGTCGTCGCGATCCTCGAGCGCTGAGCGGGCGCTTCCTCGCGCTACACCGCGAGGAAGTGCCCGGTCAGCCTGCGCCAGCGCGAGGAAGTGCCCGGTCGGTCCGGTAGGGTCGGGGCCGATCGACATCCTTTAACGAGCCGTCCCGTGAGGCGGAGAAGGAGGTCCGGCGCGCAGATGCCTGCCCCCGAAGAAGCCCTGCCCGGGTCCACGCCCAGTTCCGTGAGCGACCGGGCGGACCGCACCGTCCTCGACGCCCGTGACATCTCCCGGGCCCTCACCCGCATCTCCCACGAGCTGCTCGAGCGCAACAAGGGCGCGACCGACCTGGTGCTGCTCGGCCTCCACACGCGCGGCGTACCGCTGGCGCGGCGGATCGCAGAGAAGATCGCCGCGGTCGAGGGCGCGCCCGTCGCGGTCGGCGAGCTCGACGTGACGATGTACCGCGACGACCTGCGCTCGCAGCCGACGCGTCGCGCGCACAAGACCGCGCTGCCGCCGACCGGCATCGACAAGAAGGTCGTCGTGCTGGTGGACGACGTGCTCTTCTCCGGGCGGACGATCCGGGCCGCCCTCGACGCGCTGGCCGACCTGGGCCGTCCGTCGGCCGTCCGCCTCGCCGTGCTGGTCGACCGGGGCCACCGCGAGCTGCCGATCCGCGCCGACCACGTCGGCAAGAACCTGCCGAGCGCCCTGGCCGAGCGCGTGAGCGTCCGGCTCAGCGAGGTCGACGGCGTGGACGAGGTGACCATCTCGTGAAGCACCTGCTCTCCATCGACGACCTCTCCACCGACGAGGTCCAGCAGCTCTTCGAGACCGCGGCCGACATGCACGACGTGCAGCGCCGCGACGTCAAGAAGCTGCCGGCCCTGCGCGGCCGCACGGTCGTGAACATGTTCTTCGAGGACTCCACCCGCACCCGGTCGTCCTTCGAGATCGCCGGCAAGTGGCTCTCGGCCGACGTCATCAACATCAGCGCCAAGGGCTCCAGCACGTCGAAGGGCGAGAGCCTGCGCGACACCGTGCTGACGGTCTGCGCGATGGGTGTCGACGGCCTGGTGATCCGGCACCCCGCCAGCGGCGCGGCCCTGCAGGTCAGCGAGTGGGTCGACGCGGCGGTGGTCAACGCCGGCGACGGCACCCATGAGCACCCCACGCAGGCGCTCCTCGACGCCTACACCCTGCAGCGCCACCTGGGCTCCCTCGAGGGACGCCACGTCGCCATCATCGGCGACCTCACCCACAGCCGGGTCTTCCGCTCCAACGTCCAGTGCCTGACCAAGCTCGGCGCCCGGGTGACCGTCGTCGCCCCGCCGACGCTGATGCCCAGCGGCATCGGCAGCTGGTCGGCGGCGGCCGGCTTCGAGACGTCGTACGACGTCGACGCGGTGCTGCCTGAGGCCGACGCGGTGATGATGCTGCGGGTCCAGCGCGAGCGGATGTCGGGCGCGTTCTTCCCGAGCGCGCGGGAGTACACCGTCGGCTACGGCCTCACCCGCGACCGGCTCGCGCTGCTCAAGCCCGACGTGCCCATCTGTCACCCCGGCCCGATGAACCGAGGCCTCGAGATCGCCGCCGACGCCGCCGACGCGGCGCAGTCGGTCGTGCTGGAGCAGGTCTCCAGCGGGCTGGCGATCCGGATGGCCGTGCTCTACCACCTGCTGGCAGGAGAGGAAGCCTGATGGCCCTCGTGATCAAGGGAGCCTCGCTGCTCGGCGAGCGCACCGCGGACCTGTACGTCGACGACGCCGGGAGGCTCGTCGACACCGCACCGTCCGGCGCGGAGACCATCGACGCCGGTGGCCTGGTCGCGCTGCCGGGCCTCGTCGACCTCCACACGCACCTGCGCGAGCCCGGGCGTGAGGACGCGGAGACGATCCTGACCGGGTCGCGGGCCGCGGCGCTCGGCGGCTACACCGCCGTCCTCGCGATGGCCAACACCACCCCGGTCACCGACACGGCCGAGGCCGCCACCCGCGTGTGGGAGCTCGGCCGCGAGGCCGGGCTCGTCCACGTCCAGCCGGTCGGCGCCGTGACGCGCGGCCTCGGCGGCGAGGAGCTGGCCGAGCTGGGGCTCATGCACCGCTCGCGGGCCGGGGTCACCGTGTTCTCCGACGACGGGAGGTGCGTCCACGACGCCCGCGTCATGCGCCGGGCCCTGGAGTACGTCAAGGCCTTCGGCGGCGTGGTCTCGCAGCACGCCCAGGACCCGACGCTCGCCGGCTCGTCGGCGTGCTGCCACGAGGGCGAGCTGTCCGGACGGCTCGGCCTCCCGGGGTGGCCCGGCATCGCCGAGGAGGTGATCGTGGCCCGTGACGTGATGCTGGCCCGCCACACCGGGTCGCGCGTGCACGTCGCCCACGTCTCGACCGCGGGATCGGTCGAGGTCGTGCGGTGGGCCAAGGCCCAGGGCATCGACGTCACCGCCGAGGTGACGCCCCACCACCTGCTGCTGACCACCGACCTGCTCACCGGCTACGACCCCACGTTCAAGGTGAACCCGCCCCTGCGTCCGCAGGAGGACGTCGACGCCGTCCGCGCGGGACTGGCCGACGGCACGATCGACGCGGTGGCCACCGACCACGCGCCACACGCGCGCCACGACAAGGAGCACGCCTTCGTCGACGCGGCCTTCGGGATGGTCGGCCTCGAGACCGCGCTCGCGGTCGTGCGGACGGTCATGGACGACTTCACGTGGGCCGACATCGCCCGGGTGATGTCGGTGAACCCGGCTCGCATCTCGGGGCTGCAGGGCCAGGGACAGGCGCTCGAGCCGGGCTCGCCGGCGAACCTCGTGCTGGTCGACCCGGGCGCCTCGGTGACCGTCGACCGGTCCACCTCGGCCTCGCTCTCGCGCAACAACCCGTGGCACGGGCGCACCCTCACCTCGCGGGTGGTCCACACGGTGCACGCCGGCCGGGTCACGGTCCGCGACGGCGCCCTGGCCTGACCGGGACCGGCGGCGCGGCTCAGCGCCGGCGCCGGCGCAGGTCGAGCACGTTGTCCTGCCCGCGGTCGCGCACCGTCGTACGACCCCGGGCGACGGTGACGGCGTTGCGGTCGCCGGTGACGACGAGCCGGTCGGCGCGGGTCAGGTCGAGGGTGTTGCCCGACCCGGTCACGCGGGTGCGGTAGGCCTTGCGCGCGGTCACGCTGTCGGAGGCCCGGAGCCGGAGCACGTTCACGGTGTCGGCGGAGAGCGCCGACCCCGCACTGGCCAGCTCGGCCCGCTCGACGAGGCCGGCGACGCTCACGACCGAGCCGCCGCCCGAGACCGCGAGGTCCTGCACGCTCGGGGTGGTGACGGCGTTGCCGGATCCGGTGATTGACACGGCGCCCAACGGCTTGGCGGTCACGACGTTGCCGGCGCCCTCGACGGTGAGCCGGGTGGCGGCGGGCATGGTGACGGTCGCGTCGTCGGCCGTCACGCGCACCGCACCGCACGTGCCCTGCAGGTCGTACGACATGCCGTCCCAGGGGAGCAGCGTCTCGTTCCCGAGCTCGCACTGCACGGGGACCGTGATGCCGGCGGCGCTCGCGGGGACGGCGCCCGTCGCGTTCGCGCCGAGGGCGAGGACGAGGAGGCTGCTGGACAGGACGCGGCGGCTCGAGGTCACATACCGACAGTACGCAACTGGGCAGGTCGCCGCCGTGGGCCCGGTCACATCACCCGGCGGAGCCGGTCCGGGGGTCGCGGTCGGTGAGGCAGTAGACCTGCCCGCCCGGCGCCGCCAGGACCGTCCAGAACTCGTTCACCGCCCGCACGTCGGCACCCAGCCGCACATGGGCAGCGGTGTCGGCCTCCCGGTCGGCCGTGGCCAGGTCCGGGTGGGCGCGCACCGGTCCCTCGTCCTCGTCGAGCAGCTGGAGCAGCATCCGGGGCAGGCCGTCCTGCACGAGGCGCACGAACTCCGGCAGGGAGCCGACCTGCGGCTCCCGCCCGGTCAGCGCCGCCCAGAACGCGACCTCGGCGTCCCAGTGCGGGCGGGGGACGTCGACGCACACCTGGTCGAGGACAGTGGCGCCGGAGCGCTCGAGGAGCGGCGTCCCCTCGAGGCGGGTATGGCAGAGGAGGAGGCCGCCGGGCGAGCGCATCACCTCGACGTCGTGGTAGGTCCATGCCGGCGTGGCACCGAGCTCGCGGGCCCGCTCGGCGACGGCCGCGCGATCGGCGGAGTCGAGGTCGAGGTGCATGCCGGGCGGCCCGTCCACCGCCTGCATCTTGAGGTACGCCGACCCCCCGGGCGGGAGCAGCGTGAGGAACTGGCCGTCCTCGCCGCGGCGCTGCGACGGCGCCCAGCCGGTGACGGCCGACCAGAAGGCGACCGCCTCCTCGAAGGCCGCGGCGGGGGTGTCGAGGAAGAGCTGGATCCAGGCAGGGCGGGGGAGCACGGTCCGATCCTGACACCTCGTAGGGTCGGGGGATGAGCGACTTCCCGCCCGTGGTCCCGCAGCTGCTCCACACGGTCCTCGACGCGGTCGACGTCCGCGCGGAGGCCGAGTTCTGGCGCGACCTGCTCGGTCTGGCCTACCGCGACGGCGACGAGGTGCCGGCCGACGGCGCGGACGACGCCGACTGGCTGGTGCTGACCCACCCCGACGGACGACGCTGCCTGGCCGTCCAGGAGGTCGACGCCCTCCCGCCGAGCCGGTGGCCCGAGCCCGGCCACCCGTCGGTGTCGCACCTCGACACCACCGTTCCGTCGCGGAGCGCGCTCGACGCCGTGCACGAGCGCGTGCTCGAGCTGGGCGGCGAGCTCCGCTTCGACCGCACCGACGACCCCGAGGAGCCGCTGCGCGCGTACGCCAGCCCGGCCGGCCACGTCTTCTGCGTCTTCGTGGCCTGACCGGGGCGATGATGGTCCGGTGACGACCCCGCTGCCGTACGACGTACCTCCCGGCCCCGCGTCCGGCAGCGCCGGCTTCCGGTTGATGCCGACCGACGACCTCGCCACCGGCGCGTCGTCCCTGGAGGCAGCCGCCTCGGCTCGCGGCCGCGCGGTCCGGCTGGACTACACGTGGGTGCACCCGGAGGACGGCGAGCAGGCCGGCACGCTGCTGCTGGGCGTGGCCGGCGACGACGGGTTGGTCAGGGCGGGGTGGGTGGACAGCTGGCACCAGCCGGACCATGCGCACCTCACCGGCAGCGGCGACGGCGCCTCGGCCACCGTCGGCTACGAGTACGCGCCCGGCTGGCGCTGGGACGTCGAGGTGCGGGTCGCGGGCACCTCGGTCGAGATGGTGATGCGCAACCACGTGCCCGAGCAGGACGACACCCCCGCGGTGACGTACGACGTCATGCGGGCGTCCTGGGGCTGACGGTCCCGACGGGCCTCACGCCAGGCCGAGAGCCCGCGCCTCCTCCCGGAGGTCGTCGCGCACGCTGGGGTGCGCCGCGTGCTCGATCAGGTTGCGCGCCTGCTCGCGCTCGTCGCGGCCCCACATCCAGGCGATGCCCTGCTCGGTGACCACGGCCCCGTGCTGGAAGGACGTGACCGGCTCGTCGACCAGCGGCACGATGGTGGACACGTCCGCGCGGGGGTGCCAGCTGCGCAGCGCCATGAAGGCGCGGCCCCCCGGCGAGTGGCTGGCCCCCACGGTGAAGTCCGTCTGGCCGCCGAAGCCGCTGTAGATCCGGGCGCCGATGCGCGAGGCGTTGGCCTGGTCGAACAGGTCGACCTGCAGCGAGGTGTTGATCGAGGTCATCGCCGGCTGGCGGGCGATCTCGGCGGGGGAGTTGGTGGTCTCGGTCCGCAGCATCTGCACCCGCGGGTTGTCGTCGACCCAGTCGTAGAGCTCCTCGCTGCCGAACACGAACGACGTCCGCAGCGGCGTGGCGGGGTCGAGGGCGCCGGCCTTCTCGAGGGTGAGGACGCCGTCGCTGAACATCTCGGTCCAGATCCGGAGGCCGCGCCGGTCGAGGACGCCGGCGATGGTCGCGTCGGGCACCTCGCCGATCCCCGCCTGGAGCGTCGCCCCGTCACCGATCTCGGCCGCGACCAGCGCCCCGATCAGCCGGGCGTCCTCGCCCGGCGCCCGTGCGGTGTGCGTGGTGGGCGCGACCTCCACGTCGACGCCGAGGTCGAAGGCGTCCACCGGGATGACAGCGTCGCCGGAGGTCCAGGGCATCCGCGGGTTGAGCTGGGCCACCACGAGCGCCCCCCGCTCGCGCGCCGCCTCGATGGCCGCGGGCAGCACGTTGACCTCGAGCCCGAGCGACACCAGCCCCTCGCGCGGTGCCGTGGTGTGCACGACCACCACGTCGGGCGCCAGCGGCCCGTGGAAGAGCCGCGGCACCATCGACAGCCGGCACGGGACGTAGGACAGGCGCGGATGTCCCCGGAAGCCGGGACCGACGAACGTCGTCTCGGGGACGACGCCGTCGTGCAGCGGGAGGGAGGTCTGGGCGTTGAGGGCGTGCAGCCGGACGGCCGGCAGCTCGGCGAGCACCGGCTCGAGCAGCGTGACCGGCGACGCGAAGTTGCCGCTGGTCGCCAGCCGGGGCACCCGGCCCAGCGACTCGCAGTGGGCTCGGACGGCCTCGACGGCCCGGGCGATGTCGACCACTCGCATGCGGACAGCCTGCCAGCCCGCCCTCCCGCGGGGGGACGGATCAGGCGCGCTTCTTCACCCGCACCACGTTGTTGGCGCCACGGACCGTGACCTTGGTGCTGCCCTTGGTCACCACGGCGCGGTTGTTGCTGCCGACGATGCGGAGGACCGGCAGTCGACCGAGCCGCACCGAGTTGTTGGCCCCCTTGACGGTGACCTTGGGCGCTCGGGAGGCGGTGAGGGTCGCGTTGCTGCCCTGGATCGTGACCGCCCCGACGGTCCCGGCCCGGACGACCTGGTTGCCGTCCTCCACCCGGAGCCGGGTGATGCTCGCGGCCCGCACGGTGTTGTTCCCGTCGACCACCGACGTCCGCCCGATGGTTCCGGCGAAGGTGGCCTCGTTGTTGCCGCCGCTGACGGCGACGTCGCCGGCCTCGGGGGCGGAGAGCGTGTTGTTGGCACCGCCGAGGCCGACGGCCCCGACCGGGCCGGAGGCGGTGATCTCGAGGTTCGCACCGGTGATCGTGAGAGAGGTGGTGGTGGGCAGCACGACCGTGATGTTGGACGCGTCCACGCGGACGTCGGTGCACACGCCGGTCAGGGTCACGTCGTCGAGCGTCGAGCCGATCGTGACCGGACCGCCGGCGCAGTCCTGCACGACGGTGCCGGCGTGGGACGGCGCGGCGACGGCCACCAGGGCAGTAGCGGCGCCGAGGGCGGTGGTGGCAGCAAGGGCGGCACGGGACAGGACTGACGTCGTGGTCTTCATGGCCGCGATGCTCCCCGGGCACGGCCGCGGTGAAACGGGGGCGTCGGCAAAATCGGTTGGCGAGGTCCGGCGCGCGGCCTAGGGTGGACCCACCATGTGGATCCAGGACTGACCCGACTCGCGTCCGCGGCGGCGCCCTCGTGCGCCCCCATGCCCGGCGAGTCCTCTCCTGATCGCGCGAAGGACGTCCGCATGCCTGCACCCTCCTCGACCACCTCCTCCCTCCTCGCCCCGCTCGTCGTCTCCGGGCTGTCCGTCGGATATCCCGACCGGTCGGTCCTCACCGGTGTCGACCTGCTGGCCCAGCCCGGCCGGCGCATCGGCCTGGTCGGTGAGAACGGCGCCGGCAAGTCCACCCTCCTCCGGGCGGTCGCGGGCCGGCTGCCGTCCCGTGCCCGCACGTCCGGCAGCATCACCGCGCCCGGCGACCTCGTCCTGCTCGGCCAGGAGCCACCGTTCCGCGACCGGGCCACGGTCGCGGACGTCCTCGCGATGACCCTCGCACCGCTGCGCGACGCCGTCGCGGAGGTGGAGCGCTCGGCGGCGGAGGTCGGCACACCAGAGGGCGATGCGGCCTACGAGCGCGCCCTCGAGCTCGCCCTGGCGCACGACGCCTGGGACGCCGACCGCCGGGCGTCGCTCGCGGCGGCCCGGCTCGGGCTGGACGACCTCGACCCGGCGCGCCCGGTCGGCACGCTGTCGGGCGGCCAGCGGACCCGGCTCGCGCTCGCCACGATCATGACGACCCGGCCGACGTGCCTGCTCCTCGACGAGCCGACCAACCACCTCGACGACGACGCGATCGAGGTGCTGACCGGCTTCCTCGCGGACCTGCCGGGCGTCGTGGTCCTCGCCAGCCACGACCGCGTGCTGCTCGACGACGTGTGCACCGACCTCGTCGACCTCGACGCGGGCGAGCTCGGCACCGACGGCAACGGTGGCCGGCGGTTCGGCGGCGGGTGGACGGCGTACGAGGTGGCGCGCGCGGACGCGCGCAGGCGCTGGGAGCAGACCTACGCCGAGCAGCAGGAGGAGATCGCCCGCCTGCGTGACGCCACGCGGATCGGCACCGGCGCGATCGCGCACAACCGTCCCCCGACCGACAACGACAAGTTCATCTACTTCGGCAAGGGGCAGAAGGTCGCCAAGGCGCTGTCACGCCGCAAGGCCGACGCCCAGCGTCGCCTGGAGGTGGCCGAGCGCGAGCAGGTGCGCAAGCCGCCGGCGCCCCTGCGGTTCCGCGGCGCCCTCACCGCGCGCGCCGCCGGCCGCCTCGTGCAGGTCCGCGACCTCGAGGTGGCCGGCCGGCTCCGGGTGGCACGGCTGGACCTCGCGGCGGGGGAGCACCTGCTGCTCACCGGCCCCAACGGCTCGGGCAAGTCCACGCTGCTGGGCGTGCTGTCGGGACGGGTGACCCCGTCGAGCGGCACGGCCGTGGTGGCCGCCCGGACCGTCCGCGAGCTCACCCAGGACCCGCAGCCCACCGACCCGTCGCGCTCCGCGCTGGCGACGTACGACGCCGCGGTGCGCGCCCTGCCCGACGCACCGCCGCTGCGGGAGCTCGGGCTGCTCCACCCGCGCGACCACCGGACCCCCGTCGGGAGCCTGTCCGTCGGGCAGCGCCGCCGGCTCGGCCTCGCGGTCGCCATCGCCGCCGCACCCGACCTGCTGCTCCTCGACGAGCCGACCAACCACGTCTCGCTGGCGCTGGCCGGCGAGCTGGAGGAGGCGCTGGCCACCGCCCCGGGCGGGGTGCTGCTGGCCTCGCACGACAGGTGGCTGCGTCGGCGCTGGGAGGGCCCGGAGCTGGGACTGACGTCGTGGTGACGCCCGCTGGGCGCGCGAAATGGCCGCTGGGACCCCGGAATGGGGCCACTCGAGCGGACATGTGGCCGCTCGAGTCGCGTCGTGGACACGATGCCGGGCAGTGCGGTCCGCGCTGGTAGGGTCGGCGACGGCTCGAACATCCTTTAACGATCCGTCCCGTGAGGCGGAGAAGGAGGTGCGGCATGGCTCTGCCTGCCCCTGCGCTCTTGGTCCTGGAGGACGGGCGCACCTTTCGCGGTGAGTCCTTCGGCGCCGTCGGTGAGACCTTCGGCGAAGCGGTCTTCTCGACCGGCATGTCCGGCTACCAGGAGACGCTCACCGACCCCAGCTACCACCGCCAGGTCGTCGTCATGACGGCCCCGCACGTCGGCAACACCGGGATGAACGACGAGGACATGGAGTCCTCGCGCATCTGGGTCGCCGGCTACGTCGTCCGCGACCCCGCGCGGGTGCCCAGCAACTGGCGCAGCACCCGCAGCCTCGCCGACGACCTCCGCGAGCAGGGCGTCGTGGGGATCAGCGGGGTCGACACCCGCGCGCTGACCCGCCACCTGCGCGAGCGGGGCGCGATGCGCGTCGGGATCTCCACCACCGAGACCGACCCCCAGCGCCTGCTGGAGAAGGTCCGCGGCTCGGCGGAGATGACCGGGTCCAACCTCAGCGAGGCCGTCACCACGGCCGACGCCTACGTCGTGCCGGCCGTGGGGGACAAGCGCTTCACCGTCGCGGCGGTCGACCTCGGCATCAAGGCCAACACCCCGCGCATGATGAGCGAGCGCGGCATCGAGGTGCACGTGCTGCCCGCGACCGCGACGCTCGACGACGTGCAGGCCACCGGGGCGGACGGACTCTTCTTCTCCAACGGCCCCGGTGACCCGGCTGCCACGACCGCCCAGGTCGCCCTGCTGCAGGACGCGCTGCGCGCCGGCATCCCCTACTTCGGGATCTGCTTCGGCAACCAGCTCTTCGGCCGCGCGCTCGGCTTCGGCACCTTCAAGCTGAAGTACGGCCACCGCGGCGTCAACCAGCCGGTCATGGACCGCACCACCGGCAAGGTGGAGGTCACCGCGCACAACCACGGCTTCGCCGTCGATGCGCCCCTCGAGGGCTCGACCACCACCGAGTTCGGCGAGGCCACGGTCAGCCACGTGTGCCTCAACGACGACGTGGTCGAGGGCCTCGAGCTGCGTGACCCGGAGGAGCGAGGGGGACGGCTGCTGTCGTTCTCCGTGCAGTACCACCCGGAGGCCGCTGCCGGCCCCCACGACGCGGCGTACCTCTTCGACCGGTTCTGCGATCTCATGACCGAGAGGAAGGAGGCCTGAGATGCCCAAGCGCACCGACATCCAGAGCGTCCTGGTCATCGGCTCGGGGCCGATCATCATCGGCCAGGCCTGCGAGTTCGACTACTCCGGCACCCAGGCGTGCCGCGTCCTGCGTCAGGAAGGCCTGCGGGTCATCCTGGTGAACTCCAACCCGGCGACGATCATGACCGACCCGGAGTTCGCCGACGCGACCTACGTCGAGCCGATCACCCCGGAATACGTCGAGAAGGTCATCGCCAAGGAGCGCCCCGACGCGCTGCTCGCCACCCTCGGCGGCCAGACCGCGCTCAACTGCGCGATGGCCCTCGACAAGGCCGGCACGCTGGAGAAGTACGGCGTCGAGCTGATCGGCGCCTCGATCGAGGCGATCGAGCGCGGCGAGAACCGCCAGCAGTTCAAGAAGATCGTCGAGCAGCTCGGCGGCGAGTCGGCGCGCAGCTTCATCTGCCACTCGGTCGACGACCTGCTCGCCGGCGCCGAGGAGCTCGGCTACCCAATGGTCGTCCGCCCGTCGTTCACGATGGGCGGCACCGGCTCCGGCATGGCGTACGACGAGGCGGACCTGCGCCGCATCGGCGGTGCCGGCCTCGCCGCCAGCCCCACCACCGAGGTGCTCCTCGAGGAGTCGATCCTCGGCTGGAAGGAGTACGAGCTCGAGGTCATGCGCGACCGCGCCGACAACACGGTGATCGTGTGCTCGATCGAGAACCTCGACCCGATGGGCGTGCACACCGGCGACTCGATCACCGTCGCCCCCGCGATGACGCTGACCGACCGCGAGTACCAGAAGATGCGCGACCTCGCGATCGGCATCATCCGCGCGGTCGGCGTCGACACCGGCGGGTGCAACATCCAGTACGCCGTCAACCCGGCCGACGGCCGCCTCATCGTCATCGAGATGAACCCGCGCGTCTCGCGGTCCTCCGCGCTGGCCTCCAAGGCCACCGGCTTCCCGATCGCGAAGATCGCCGCCAAGGTCGCCATCGGCTACACCCTCGACGAGATCCGCAACGACATCACCGAGGAGACCCCGGCCTCCTTCGAGCCGGCGCTCGACTACGTCGTGGTCAAGGTGCCGCGGTTCGCCTTCGAGAAGTTCCCCGAGGCCGACCCGACGCTGACGACGCACATGAAGTCGGTCGGCGAGGCGATGGCCATCGGCCGCAACTTCACCGAGGCGCTCCAGAAGGCGCTGCGGTCGCTGGAGAGCAAGCACGCGCCGTTCGACTGGCACAAGCACTTCGACGACGACCTGGCCTCCGCCGAGTCGAAGGCCGCCCTCCTCGAGGAGATCAAGGTCCCGCACGACGGGCGCCTGAAGAAGGTCATGGACGCGATCCGGGCCGGCGCCACGCCGCAGGAGATCTTCGACGCCACGAAGATCGACCCCTGGTTCGTCGACCAGCTCGCCCTGATCAACGAGGTCGCCGTGGAGCTCATCGACGCCACCGAGCTCACGCCCGACCTGCTGCGCCTGGCCAAGCGGCACGGCTTCTCCGACGAGCAGATCGGGCGGATCCGCGGCCTCAGTGCCGACGTGATCCGCGGCGTGCGCCACGCCCTGGGCATCCGGCCGGTCTTCAAGACCGTCGACACCTGCGCGGCCGAGTTCGCGGCGCGCACGCCCTACCACTACTCGTCCTACGACGAGGAGACCGAGGTGCAGCCCCGGGCGGAGGGCAAGGAGGCCGTGATCATCCTCGGCTCCGGCCCCAACCGCATCGGCCAGGGCATCGAGTTCGACTACTCCTGCGTGCACGCCTCGCTCGCGCTGGCCGAGGCCGGCTACGAGACGATCATGGTCAACTGCAACCCCGAGACCGTCAGTACCGACTACGACACCTCCGACCGGCTCTACTTCGAGCCGCTCACCCTCGAGGACGTCCTGGAGATCGTGCACGCCGAGCAGCAGGCCGGCCCGGTGGCCGGCGTCGTGTGCCAGCTCGGCGGGCAGACGCCGCTCGGCCTGGCCCAGGGGCTCGCCGACGCGGGCGTGCCGATCGTCGGCACCACCCCGGAGGCGATCCACCTCGCCGAGGAGCGGGGCGCCTTCGGCCGGGTCCTCGCCGACGCGGGCCTGCCGGCGCCCAAGCACGGCACCGCGACGTCGTACCCGCAGGCGCAGCGCATCGCCCACGAGATCGGCTACCCGGTCCTGGTGCGCCCGTCCTACGTCCTCGGCGGCCGGGGCATGGAGATCGTCTACGACGACGCCGCCCTCGAGCGCTACCTCGAGCGCTACGTCGCCAACGGCCTCATCAACGAGCGCCAGCCCGTGCTCGTCGACCGCTTCCTGGACGACGCGGTCGAGATCGACGTCGACGCCCTGTTCGACGGCGAGGACCTCTTCCTCGGTGGCGTGATGGAGCACATCGAGGAGGCCGGCATCCACTCCGGCGACTCGTCGTGCGCCCTGCCGCCGATCACGCTCGGCCGGGAGGAGATCGACCGCATCCGCCGCTCGACCGAGGCGATCGCGCGCGGGCTGGGTGTCCGGGGCCTGCTCAACATCCAGTACGCCCTCGCCTCCGACGTGCTCTACGTCCTCGAGGCCAACCCGCGCGCGTCGCGGACGGTGCCGTTCGTCTCCAAGGCGACCGCGACCCCGCTCGCGAAGGCGGCGGCGCGGGTGATGCTCGGGGAGTCGATCGCCGACCTCCGCACCGCCGGGGTGCTGCCGGCCGAGGGCGACGGCGGCCACCTGGCCGACGGCTCGCCCATCGCGGTGAAGGAGGCGGTCATGCCCTTCGACCGCTTCAAGACCGCCGACGGCCGCACGGTCGACGCCCTGCTCGGCCCGGAGATGCGCTCGACGGGCGAGGTGATGGGCTTCGACGCCTTCTTCGGCACGGCCTTCGCCAAGGCCCAGTCCGCGGCCTACGGCTCGCTGCCGCTGTCCGGTCGGGTGTTCGTGTCGGTCGCCAACCGCGACAAGCGGCACATGATCTTCCCGGTCAAGCAGATCGCCGACATGGGGTTCGAGATCCTGGCGACGGCCGGCACCGCCGAGGTGCTGCGCCGCAACGGCGTCGTCGCCACCGTGGTGCGCAAGCAGTCCGAGGGCGAGGGCCCAGACGGCGAGAAGACGATCGTCGGGAAGATCCTCGACCGCGAGGTCGACCTGGTGATCAACACGCCCCACGGCGCCACCAGCGGCGGCTCCCCGCGCGCGGACGGCTACGAGATCCGCACCGCGGCGGTGCTGACCGACATCCCGTGCATCACCACGATCCAGGGCCTGGGCGCGGCGGTGCAGGGGTTGGAGGCGATGCGGCGCGGCGACATCGGCGTGCGGTCCCTGCAGGACTGGGCCGCGCACCTCCGGACCGCCCCCTCCAACGGTGGTTGAGGTGCGGGCCTCGAGACCACGCCCCTACGACGTCCTGTTCGAGCGGGCGCTCACCCGGGTCGAGCCGGAGCGGATCCACCACGCCGCTTTCCGGGCGATCCGCGCCGCCGCCCCGGTGACGAGTCGGGCCGTCCGCGTGCCGACCGCGCCGGTGCACGCCCTGGGTCTCACGTTCCCGCACCCGCTCGGCCTGGCGGCCGGGTTCGACAAGAACGCCGTCGGGATCGACGGGCTCGCGGCACTCGGCTTCGGCCACGTCGAGGTCGGCACCGTCACCGGTGAGGCCCAGCCGGGCAACCCCCGGCCCCGCCTGTTCCGCCTCACCGACGACCGGGCGATCGTCAACCGGATGGGCTTCAACAACGACGGTGCCGAGGTGGTCGCCCGGCGGCTCGCCACCTGGCGAGCCGGAGGTGGCTCGACGCTGCTCGGGGTCAACATCGGCAAGACCAAGGTCGTGCCCGAGGAGGAGGCCGCCCGCGACTACGAGAAGTCCGCGGGCCTGCTGGCCCCCTACGCCGACTACCTCGTGGTCAACGTCTCCTCGCCCAACACCCCCGGCCTGCGCGACCTGCAGGCGGTCGAGAAGCTCGGGCCGATCCTCGCCGCCGTGCGGCGGCGCGCCGACGAGGTGCGTCCCGACCACCGGGTGCCCCTGCTGGTGAAGATCGCGCCCGACCTCAGCGACGACGACGTGCTCGCGGTGGCCGACCTCGCGCTGGCCACCGGGCTCGACGGCATCATCGCCACCAACACCACGATCAGCCGCGACGGGCTGGCCAGCCCCGCCGCGACGGTGGAGGGGATCGGTGCGGGAGGGCTGAGCGGTCGCCCGCTCACCCGGCGGTCGGAGGACGTCGTACGGCTCCTGCGCGGCCGCGTCGGCCCGGACCTGGCGCTCGTCGGCGTGGGCGGCATCACCACGGTGGACGACGCCCGCCGCCGCCTCGCCGCAGGCGCCGACCTGCTCCAGGGCTACACCGCGTTCGTCTACGAGGGTCCGCTGTGGCCGCGCCGCATCGTGCGGGGGCTCGCGCAGGCATGACCCAGGTCCCGGTCCCCGGCGGCGCCCGCCACCCCGCGCATGGTCCCGTGCACGGTCCCGTGCACGGTCCGGTCCACGTGGTGGGCGAGGTCGTGGCCACCAAGCGGATCGGCGGCTACCGCCACCTGACCCTGACCGCACCCGGGGTGCCCGAGGCGTTCCGGCCCGGCAACTTCGTCGCGGTCACCGTCGCCGGGCACGTCGCCCGGCGGGCCCTCTGGGTGCACCGGGTGCGCGCGTCCAGCGCCTTCGGGCCCACCCTCGACGTCGTCATCGAGGCGCGCGGCGAGGGGACCACCTGGCTGGCGGCGCAGCCGGTGGGCGCCACGGTGGCCATCACCGGACCGCTGGGCCGGGCCTTCGCCCTGCCCAAGGAGCCCGTCTCCTGCCTGCTCGTGGGGGAGGGGTACGCCGCGGCGCCGCTCTTCCCGCTCGCCGGGCGGCTGCGCGAGCGCGGCTGCGCGGTCTCCCTGGTCGTCTCCGCCCCCGACGAGGCACGGCTGCTGTCCGCCCTCGAGGCGCGGCGCTCCGCGCGGTCGGTCACCGTCCTCACCGCCGACGGGTCGGTCGGCCAGCGCGGCACCGTGGCCGACCACGTCGACGACCTCGTGCGGCGCACCGACGCCGACGTCGTCTACGCCGCCGGACCGGCCGACGTCCTGCAGGCCGCCGCCGTCGCGGCCGAGCGGGCCGGCGCCTGGAGCCAGGTGGCCGTCGAGACCGGCACGCCGTGCGGCACGGGGCTGTGCCACGGCTGTCCGCTCCCGGTCGTCGGCGAGGACGGCGTGCACCGCGTCGTGCGGGCCTGCACCGAGGGTCCGGTCGTCCGCGGCGACCGCGTCCGCTGGGACTCCCTGTGAGTGCCCCGGTCCCCGGCCCGGTGATGGTGGCCTCGGGGTGTGGCGGCACCGGCCGCGAGCTCGTGCCGTACGCCGGTCCCGCCGGGCTCGCCGGGCTCGACTTCGTCACCCGGTCGATCACCCTCGACCCGCGACCCGGCGGTCCCGGTCCCCGCCTGGTCGAGGTCCCCGGCGGCCTGGTCAACGCCGTGGGCCTGCCCAACCCCGGGCTGGAGCACTTCCTCGCCACCGAGCTGCCGTGGCTGGTGCGCGCGGGCGCGCGGGTGCTCGTGTCGATCGCCGGCAGCACCATGGGGGAGTACGCCGACCTCGCCCGCCGGCTCAGCCGCGCACCCGGGGTGGCCGGGCTGGAGGTCAACGTGGGTGCCCCCGACGAGGCCGGCGCCGGCCTGTTCGAGGTGCGCGAGCCCTACCACGCCGCCAGCGTCATCGCCGCGGTGCGACGCGAGTTCCCGGCCGACCGGGCGGTCCTGGCCAAGCTGCGCCCCGACGTCTCGCGCATCGTGGAGGGCGCGCGGTCCTGCCACGAGGCCGGCGCCACGGCCGTGGTGGTCGGCAACGCCGTCCCCGCGGCCTTCCCCGACGGCCGGTCGGGCGGGCTGAGCGGCCCTGCCGTGGCCCCGGTCGCGATGCGCTGCGTCGCCGAGGTCGCCCGTGCGCTCCCCGACGTGCCCACGGTCGGGTGCGGGGGAGTGCACGACGTCGCCAGCGCTCGGGCGTACCTCTCCACCGGTGCCGCCGCCGTCCAGGTCGGCACCGCCCTGCTGCACGACCCGACGACCCTCGCCCGGCTCCGGGCCACGTTCACCGACTCCGAGGAGACCCGATGACCCCCTTCGGCACCCGGCTCGCCCGGGCGATCGACGCGCGCGGACGCTTCTGCGTCGGCATCGACCCGCACGCCGCCCTGCTCCACGACTGGGGTCTTGGCGACGACGTGGCCTCCCTGGAGCGCTTCGCGCTGACGGTGGTCGAGGCGGTCGCGCCCGTGGTGAGCGTGGTGAAGCCGCAGAGCGCGTTCTACGAGCGTTTCGGCAGCCGCGGCATCGCGGTGCTGGAGCGGGTGGTCGCGGAGTCCCGGCAGGCCGGCGCGCTCGTCCTGCTCGACGTCAAGCGCGGCGACATCGGGTCCACCAGCCAGGCCTACGCCGACGCCTACCTCGACCCGTCCTCCCCTCTGGCCTCCGACGCGATCACGGCCAGCCCCTACCTCGGCTTCGGCTCCCTCGACCCGATGGTCGAGGCCTGCCACCAGCACGGCGGCGGCCTCTTCGTGCTCGCCCTCACCTCCAACAAGGAGGGTCCCGAGGTGCAGCACGCCCGCACGGGCGACTCGACCGTCGCCGGCACCGTCCTCGGGCACCTCCGTGCGCTCAACGCCGGCGCCGAGCCGGTCGGCTCGTTCGGGGCTGTCGTGGGCGCCACCATCGGCGAGACCGGCGAGGACCTCGACGTCAACGGCCCGTTCCTGGTGCCCGGCTACGGCGCGCAGGGAGGTACGACGGCCGACCTGAGGCGGATCTTCGGCGCCGCCGCCCGGTGGGCGCTGCCCAGCTCCTCGCGCGAGGTGCTCCGGGCCGGCCCGGACGTCATCGCGCTCCGCGACGCCGCGCTGCGCGGCAACGAGGCCGTGCAGGAGTTGGGCGGGTGAGCCGGTCCCTCCTCCTCGCGCTGCTGCTCCCCGTCGCACTGGCCGCCTGCTCGAGCGACCCGGCCGAGGCTTACTGCGAGGCGGTGGAGGAGCACCAGGAGGCGCTCACCGACGTCGCCGCCGCGGAGGACGCCGGCGCGCTGTTCGAGGTCCTCGACACCTACGACGACCTGCACGCCCGGGCGCCCCGCGACATCGCCGACGACTGGGCGGCGGTGATCGAGCCGCTGCGCGACCTCGAGGACGCACTCGAGCACGCCGGCGTCGACCCGTCGACGTACTCCGCCGAGGAGCCACCGGCCGAGCTGTCCGCCGACGACCGGGCGGCCATCGAGGCCGCGGCCCGCAAGGTCGGGTCGGAGCGCACCGTCACCGCCATGGGGGCGGTCGAGCAGCACGCCCTGGACGTGTGCGGCACCCCGCTCTCACGCTGACGCTCCACCATGGGATGTCGCCCAGCAGGCACTTCCCACGGTGAGCTCACCGTGTGAAGTGCCTGTCCGCCGACATACCGTGGTGAACCGTCATGGCGTACGTCACGTCCAGCCAGGGCCCCGGTCGGCTCGATTGCCTGCCTCGTCGCGAGATGACTAGATTGAGCCGGACCACCGCCGGACCCGACCTCCACCCGACGTAGAAGGACAGCTTTCGTGGCCTTGCCCCCTCTGACGCCCGAGCAGCGCCAGGCAGCCCTCGACAAGGCTGCGGCCTCCCGACGTGAGCGGGCCGAGGTGAAGAACCGGCTCAAGAACTCCGGCGGCTCCATCCTCGACGTGCTCCACGAGGGCCAGACCAACGAGGTCATCGGCAAGATGCGCGTGGTCGAGCTGCTCCAGTCCGTTCCCGGCCTGGGCCGGGTGCGCGCCCGCCAGGTCATGCAGCGCCTCGGGATCGCCGAGAGCCGCCGGGTGCGTGGCCTCGGCGTCAAGCAGGTCGCGGCGCTCGAGCGCGAGTTCGGCCCCGACGCCTCGTGAGCGGCACCGGAGGGGGCAACCCCCACCGCCGCTCCCGCCTCATCGTGCTCGCCGGCCCGACCGCGGTCGGCAAGGGCACCGTGGCCGCGGCCGTGCGCGAGACGCATCCCGAGGTGTGGATCTCCGTCTCGGCCACCACCCGCCCACCGCGGCCGGGTGAGGAGAACGGCGTCCACTACTGGTTCGTCTCCGACGAGGAGTTCGACGCGATGATCGAGCGCGGCGACCTCCTCGAGTGGGCCGTGGTCCACAAGGCCGCCCGCTACGGCACGCCGCGCGGCCCGGTCGACCTCGCGCTGGCCTCCGGCCATCCGGCCATGCTCGAGATCGACCTCCAGGGCGCTCGCCAGGTGCGCGAGACCATGCCCGAGGCGCTGTTCGTCTTCCTCAAGCCGCCGTCGTGGGAGGAGCTCGTCCGCCGCCTCGTCGGGCGCGGCACCGAGGACGAGGCCGAGCGCGAGCGCCGACTGGCCACCGCCCGCGACGAGCTGGCCGCCGAGTCGGAGTTCGACGTGACCATCGTCAACCACGAAGTTCACGCTGCCGCGGACGAGTTGGTAGCCTTGATGACGATCCAGGGCGAAGACTCGTCGCTCGACTGAGTCCGCCGGGCGTTCCGGCGTGCACAGGACCCACCCGACCGCACCACCGACCAGAAGCGAGGCACGCGACCGTGGCTTCTCCCACCATCGCAGCCGAGGGCGTCACCAACCCCTCGATCGACGACCTGCTCAGCAAGACCGACAGCAAGTACAAGCTGGTGCTCTACAGCGCCCAGCGTGCTCGCCAGATCAACGCCTACTACTCCCAGCTCGGTGAGGGCCTCCTGGAGTACGTCGGCCCGCTGGTCGACACCCACGTGCAGGAGAAGCCCCTCTCCATCGCGCTCCGCGAGATCAACGACGACCTCCTGACCTGTGAGGACATCGACCCCGCCGCCGAGGCCGCCGCCGCCGAGGCCGCCGCAGGCGACGACACGGAGTGACGCGAGCCCCACGATGACCAGACGGGTCGTCCTCGGCGTCTCCGGCGGGATCGCGGCCTACAAGGCCTGTGAGCTGCTCCGCCGGTTCTCCGAGTCCGGACACGACGTCACGGTCGTGCCCACCGCTGCGGCGCTGCAGTTCGTCGGCGCCCCGACGTGGGCGGCGCTGTCCGGCAAGCCGGTGTCCGCCGAGGTGTGGACCGACGTCCACGAGGTGCCGCACGTCCACATCGGCAAGAGCGCCGACGTGGTCGTCGTGGCCCCCGCCACCGCCGACGTGCTGGCCAAGGCCGCCCACGGCCTGGCCGACGACCTGCTGACCAACACCCTGCTCACCGCGCGCTGCCCGGTGGTGTTCGCCCCGGCGATGCACACCGAGATGTGGGAGCACCCCGCCACCCAGGCCAACGTCGCCACGCTGCGCCAGCGTGGGGCGATCGTGATCGAGCCCGCCGAGGGGCGCCTCACCGGCGCCGACACCGGCAAGGGCCGCCTGCCCGAGCCCGCCGAGATCTTCGAGCTCGTGGTCGGCGTCCTCGACCGGGGCGACGCCGGGCACGACCTCGCCGGTCGCAAGGTCGTCGTCTCCGCCGGCGGCACGCGCGAGTACCTCGACCCGGTCCGGTTCCTCGGCAACCGGTCCTCCGGCCTCCAGGGCTACGCCCTCGCCCGGGCCGCCGCCGCGCGTGGCGCCCACGTCACGCTGGTCAGCGCCAACGTGTCCCTGCCCGACCCGGCCGGGGTCAGCGTCGTACGCGTGGAGACGACGGCGCAGCTGCGCGACGCCGTGGTGGCCGCGACCGCGACGGCCGACGCCGTGGTGATGGCGGCCGCGCCCGCCGACTTCCGACCCACGAGCGTCAGCGACGCGAAGATCAAAAAGGCCGACGACGGCTCGGCGCCCGCCATCGAGCTCGCCCAGAACCCCGACATCCTGGCCGAGATCTCCCACGACCGCGCCCGCGAGGGCGCCGTCATCGTGGGGTTCGCGGCCGAGACCGGCGACGCGAGCGGGTCGGTCCTCGACCTCGGGCGCGCCAAGCTCGCCCGCAAGGGCTGTGACCTGCTCGTCGTCAACGACGTCAGCGGGGGAGCGGTCTTCGGCAGCAGCGACAACGAGGCGGTGATCCTCGGCGCCGACGGTGGCTCCGTCGAGGTGCCCCGCGGCAGCAAGACCGCGCTGGCCCACGTCATCTGGGACGAGGTCGCCCGTCGATTCGTCGGGTGAGACATGCGTCCCGGATGCTGGGCAGCAGGTACGTTGTGACCGAACCGTTCCACAGAAGAAGCGAGTGACGACGTGGCTGGACGCCTCTTTACCTCCGAGTCCGTGACCGAGGGTCACCCGGACAAGATCGCCGACCGCATCAGCGACTCGGTCCTCGACCACCTGATGGCGGCGGACCCCGACAAGGCCAACCTGCGCGTGGCCGTCGAGACGCTGCTGACCACGGGCCTCGTCGTGGTGGCCGGTGAGGTCCGCACCGGCGCCTACGCCCCGGTCGCCGACATCGTCCGCAAGGCGATCCTCGAGATCGGCTACGACTCCTCGGAGAAGGGCTTCGACGGCCACTCCTGCGGCGTCCAGGTCGCGATCGGCGCCCAGTCCTCCGACATCGCCGCGGGCGTCGACGCCGGCCACGAGTCCCGCGTCGGCGACTCCGACGACGAGCTCGACAAGCGCGGTGCGGGCGACCAGGGCCTGATGTTCGGCTACGCCTGCGACGACACGCCCGAGCTGATGCCGCTCCCGATCACCATCGCCCAGCGGCTCGCCCAGCGCCTCACCGAGGTCCGCAAGGACGGCACGCTGGCCTACCTCCGTCCCGACGGCAAGACCCAGGTCACCATCGAGTACGACGAGGACGACCGTCCGGTCCGCATCGACACCGTCGTGCTGTCGACCCAGCACGACGCCGGCATCGAGCACGGCCGGCTCGAGGCCGACATCAAGCAGCACGTGATCGACCCCGTGCTCGCCACGTTCGCCATCCCCTCCGAGGGCTACCGGATGCTGGTCAACCCGACCGGCACCTTCGTCATCGGCGGCCCGATGGGCGACGCCGGCCTCACCGGCCGCAAGATCATCGTCGACACCTACGGCGGCATGGCCCGCCACGGCGGCGGCGCCTTCTCCGGCAAGGACCCGTCGAAGGTCGACCGCTCGGCCGCCTACGCCATGCGCTGGGTCGCCAAGAACGTCGTCGCGGCCGGCCTCGCCCGCCGCTGCGAGGCCCAGGTGGCGTACGCCATCGGCAAGGCCGCGCCCGTCGGTGTCTTCATCCAGACCTTCGGCACCGGCGTGGTGTCCGACGAGCAGATCCAGGACGCCGTGCTCGAGGTCTTCGACCTCCGCCCGGCCGCGATCATCCGCGACCTCGACCTGCTCCGCCCGATCTACGCCGAGACCTCGGCCTACGGCCACTTCGGCCGCGAGCTGCCCGAGTTCACCTGGGAGTCCACCGACCGCGCCGAGAAGCTCAAGGCCGCCGCCGGCATCTGAGTCCTGGCTTCGGTCTCCAGTGATCCCCGGCTGACCGGGGATCACTGAACTTGTCAGGCCGTGCACGGGCCGACAAGTTCAGCGAGAGCCTGACAACACCAGCGCACGAGACGGTGCCCGCCCGACAGTCGTACGCCGCTGACAGAATCCACCGCATGAGCGAGCACGAGGCCCCGGAAGCAGACATGCTCCCGGGGCTTCGTGCTGCCGTCGACGACGCCCGCGCCAAGGCCGCGGCCACCCGCCGGCGCAAGGCCGCGGCCTGGGAGCCCGCGGCGACCGACCCGGTCGCCCGGGTGCTGGTCGACATCGCGCTGGCCCACCTCGACCGCCCCTTCGACTACGCCGTCCCCACGGCGATGGCCGACACGGCCGTGCCGGGCGCGCGGGTCAAGGTCCGGTTCGCCGGCCAGGACGTCGACGGCTTCGTGGTCGAGCGGGCGACCGAGACCGACCACACCGGCCGTCTGCAGCCGCTGCGCCGGGTGGTCAGCGCCGAGCCCGTGCTCGCACCGGAGGTCGCCCGGCTCAGCGAGGCCCTCGCCACCCGCTATGCCGGCGCGCGCTCCGACGTGCTGCGGCTCGCGGTGCCGCCGCGGCACGCCGCGACCGAGAAGCAGCCGTCGCCCGCGGCTCCGCCCTGGTCCGGCACGCCCCCGCCAGCCTGGGGTCACGTCGCGCACGGCGACGCCTTCCTGCGCCGGCTGCGCAGCGGCGACTCTCCCCGCGCCGTGTGGTCGGCCGCGCCCGCCGACGACTGGCCGACGATGGTCGCCGCGGCGGTCGCGACGACGTACGCCGCCGGGCGGGGCGCGCTGGTGTGCGTCCCCGACCGCCGCGACGTCACCCGCGTCGACGCGGCGCTCACAGCCGTGCTCGGCGAGGGGCACCACGTGTGCCTGACCGCCGAGGGCGGCCCGGCACGCCGCTACCGCGACTTCCTCGCCGTCTCCCGCGGAGCCCGCCGCGTGCTCGTCGGCACCCGCTCGGCGGCCTTCGCGCCGGTGCACGACCTCGGCCTGGTCGTGCTGTGGGACGACGGCGACGACCTCCACGCCGAGCCCCGCGCGCCCTACCCGCACACCCGCGAGGTGCTGCTCGCGCGCGTGGCGCAGCAGGGTACGTCGGCCCTGCTGGGGGGCTTCGCCCGGACCCCGGAGGCGCAGCAGCTGCTCGCGAGCGGCTGGGCCCACGAGCTCGCCGTCCCGCGGGAGGTGCTGCGACGACGCGTGCGGGTCGAGGCCGTTCCCGCCGAGGACCGCGCGGTCGGCACCCGCGTCCCGCGGGCGGCGTACGACGCCATCCGCCGCGGGCTGTCGAGCGGGCCGGTCCTCGTGCAGACCCCGCGCGCCGGCTATGCCGCGTCGCTCGCCTGCGACACCTGCCGCTCGCCGGCCCGCTGCACCGTCTGCACCGGACCGCTCGCCGTGGGCGGCCCCACCGAGCCCCCGCACTGCCGGTGGTGCGGGCACGTCGAGGGCTCCTGGGCGTGCCCGACCTGCGGGGGGCGCGGCCTGCGCGCCCCGGTGCGGGGAGAGGCCCGCACCGCGGAGGAGCTCGGCCGGATGTTCGTCGGCACGACCGTGCGCAGCTCCAGCGGGGAGCGGGTCCTCGAGCACGTCACCGACCGTCCCGACATCGTCGTCGCCACCGTCGGCGCGGAGCCCGTGGCCGAGGCCGGCTACGCCGCCGTGGTCCTCCTCGACGCGTGGTTGAGCCTGGCCCGCGACGACCTGCGGGCCGCCGAGGAGGCCCTGCGGCGCTGGCTCAACGCCGCGGCCCTGGTGCGCGAGGGTGGCCACGTCGTGGCGGTGGGGGACCCCGCCCACCCGGCGCTCCAGGCCCTCGTCCGGTGGGACCCGGCCGGCTTCGCGCAGCGCGAGTCCGACGAGCGGGCCCAGGCGCACCTGCCCCCGGCGGCCCGGCTTGCGACCGTGACCGGTGACCTCGGCGCCCTCGACGACGTCCTCCACCTGCTCGACCTCCCGGAGGGCGCGGAGGTGCTCGGCCCCGTCCCGGTCGGCGACGAGCACCGGGTCCTGCTGCGGGTGCCGTGGTCGCGCGGCGCCGCGCTGTCCGAGGCGCTCGGCGACCTGCAGCGCGTGCGGTCGGCGCGCAAGCTCGACCCGGTCCGGATCCACGTCGATCCCCTCAGCGTCTGACCGCGACTGGGTCCGGCAGCGGCGCCGTCCCTAGACTGGGGCGCTCCGTGCGGCGTCCCCCGAACCGGGTCGCCGTTGCTCCCCAGGTCGAAGGAGTTCCGTGGCCGTCCAGCCCATCCGCCTGTTCGGTGACCCCGTCCTGCGCCAGCGCGCGATCGAGGTCGACAGCTTCGACAAGGAGCTGCAGCGGCTGGTCACCGACCTCACCGACACCATGCTCGCCGCGCCGGGCGCCGGTCTGGCCGCGCCGCAGATCGGCGTCGGCCTGCGCGTCTTCACCTGGAACGTCCAGGGCGAGGTGGGCCACCTGGTGAATCCGACGCTGTCGCTCTCCCACGAGACCCAGGACGGCCCCGAGGGCTGCCTCTCGCTGCCCGAGCTGACCTACGAGTGCCTGCGGGCCCTGTCGGTCGTCGCCACCGGGTTCGACGTGCACGGGGAGCCGGTGCGCATCGAGGCCTCCGAGCTGCTCGCCCGGGCGATGCAGCACGAGACCGACCACCTCGACGGGATCCTGTTCATCGACAAGCTCGACACCGAGGCGCGCAAGGCGGCGATGAAGGAGATCCGGGAGTCCGACTGGTTCGGCCTCGAGAGGCCGACCGTCCGGGTCAGCCCGCACAGCACGTTCGGGCTGGGACGCTGATGCGGGTCGTCTTCGCGGGCACCCCGGAGGTCGCCGTGCCCGCCCTCGACGCCGTCGCGGCCAGCCGGCACGAGCTCGTCGGGGTCGTCACCCGGCCCGACGCGCCCAGCGGCCGCGGCCGCAGGCTGGTCGCGAGCCCTGTCGCGGAGCGGGCGGAGGAGCTCGGCGTACCCGTGCTGAAGCCCGCGCACCCCCGGGAGCCGGAGTTCCAGGCCGCCCTCGCGGCCCTGCGACCGGACGCCTGCCCGGTGGTGGCGTACGGCGCCCTGCTCCCGCAGTCGGCGCTCGACCTGGCGCCCCACGGGTGGATCAACCTGCACTTCTCGGTGCTCCCTGCCTGGCGCGGCGCGGCCCCTGTCCAGCACGCCCTCTGGGCCGGTGACGAGGTGACCGGCGCGACGACGTTCCGGATCGTCCGGGAGCTCGACGCCGGTCCCGTCTTCGGGGTGATGACCGAGCGGATCCGACCGGGCGACACCGCGGGTGACCTCCTCGCCCGGCTCGCCGAGGGCGGAGCCGGCCTCCTCGTCCAGACCCTCGACGGCATCGAGGACGGTTCCCTCGAGGCACGCCGGCAGCAGGAGGACGGCGTGTCCTTCGCTCCCAAGATCCTCGTCGACGACGCGCGGATCGACTGGCGCCACCCGGCCGTCGCCGTGGACCGCCAGGTGCGGGCCTGCACGCCCGCGCCCGGCGCGTGGAGCACCTTCGAGGGCGAGCGGTTCAAGGTCGGCCCGGTGGACCTCACCGACCACGAGCCGATCGCTCCGGGCGTGCTCGAGGTCACCAAGAACGCCGTCCTCGTCGGCACCGGCACGACTCCCGTCCGGCTGGGTGACGTCAAGGCGTTCGGGAAGAAGCAGATGCCGGCGGCTGACTGGGCGCGCGGAGTGCGCCTCGAGTCCGGCGCCCGCCTCGGTGACGGGGGCGGCGCGTGAGCACGGAGCGGCCGGCGCGACCGGACGACGTCGACGAGATCTGCGCGTCGCTGCCCGAGACCGAGCTCGGCACGTCGTGGGGCGACCGTCCGACCTGGAAGGTCCCGCGCGGCGACAAGGGCAGGGGGTTCGTCCTCTACCGCGCACCGCACAAGACGGCCGTCGACCCCGACACGGGGGAGATGTACGACGACCTGGTCGTGATCGTCACCCCCACCGAGGCGGAGAAGCAGGCCCTCGTCGAGGACGACACCACGCCGTTCTTCACCATCGACCACTTCAACGGCTACAACGCCGTGCTGGTGCGGCAGTCCCGCCTGGGCGAGCTGAGCCGTCAGGAGCTCGTCGAGGTGATCACCGACGCGTGGGCCGCCCGGGCACCGAAGCGGCTGGTCCGGGAGCACCTCGGTGGGTGAGCGCCGCCGGCCGGTGGACCGTCCGCGCCACGCGGCGCTCGACGTGCTGACCGCGGTCCGCGTCGACGACGCGTACGCCAACCTGGTCCTGCCGCAGGTGCTGCGCAAGCACCGCCTCGAGGGACGCGACGCCGGCCTGGCCACGGAGCTGGCGTCCGGCGCGATCCGGATGCAGGGGCTCTACGACCCGATCATCGACGCGTGCCTGACCCGGCCGCGCCTCCAGGCGGAGGTGCGCGACGTGCTCCGGCTCGGCGCCCACCAGCTCCTGTCCATGCGCGTCCCCGACCACGCGGCGATCTCCACCAGCGTCGACCTGGTGCGCGCCACCGTCGGACAGGGACCCTCCGGCCTCGTGAACGCCGTGCTCCGCAAGGTGTCCCGTCGCGACCTGGCGTCGTGGGTGGACGAGGTGGCTCCCGACGCCGCCGCGGACCCCCACGGCCACCTCGCGGTCGCCCAGTCCCACCCCCGGTGGGTCGTCGACGCGCTCGCCGAGGCCCTCGGCGGCGACGACGAGCTGGAGGCCCTCCTCACCGCGGACAACGCGGCCCCGCGCGTGACCCTCGTCGCCCGTCCCGGGCTGGCGGAGGTCGGCGAGCTGGAGGCGGCCGGCGCCGCCCGCACCAGCCTGTCGCCGTACGGCGCCGTGCTCGCGGGCGGCGACCCGTCCGCCGTCCCCGCCGTCGCGGAGGGGCGAGCCGGGGTGCAGGACGAGGGCTCCCAGCTCGTCGCCCTTGCCCTGGCCGACGCACCGCTGGCCGGTCGCGACCAGCGCTGGCTCGACCTGTGCGCCGGTCCGGGCGGCAAGGCGGCGCTGCTGGCCGCGCTGGCCGCCCAGCGCGGGGCCCATCTCGTCGCCCACGAGCGCCAGCCCCACCGGGCCGCGCTCGTGTCGTCCGCGTTGCGCGCCGTGCCGGCGTCCGCCGTGCACGTCGTCGCCGGCGACGGTACGCGCCCGGCCTGGGTGCCCGGCACGTTCGACCGGGTGCTGGTCGACGCGCCATGCTCCGGCCTCGGCGCCCTGCGCCGCCGCCCGGAGTCGCGGTGGCGACGCAGCCCCGACGACCTGGACGTCCTCGTGGCCCTCCAGCAGGTCCTGCTCGACGTCGCGATCGACTCGGTGCGGCCCGGGGGAGTGGTCGTCTACGCCACGTGCTCGCCCGTGCTCGCGGAGACGTCCGAGGTCGTCTCCGCCGTCCTGGCGCGTCGCGGCGACGCCGACGAGGTCGACCGCTTCCAGCTCTGGCCGCACCGCGAGGGCACCGACGCGATGTTCGCGGCGACGCTCCGCCGCCGGCCGCTCGCCTGACGGAGCGGGCACCACCCCGCCCGAAGGGGTACGAAGAATTGGTCATCTCCGTGTCGCCTGTTCCCAACCCGGGCGTACCCGCGCATGATGGGTTCAGCGCGATGCGCCGGAGGGGTGTGCCGTGCGACGGGGAGAGAGACGAAGCATGCGGGTGCGGTCCACGCTCATGACGGTCGCTGCGGCTGCGCTGCTGTGCGTGCTGCCGGTGGCGCCCGCCCACGCCGAGGGCGTCCAGACGCTGACCGGCCCGGCCACGGGCGACGCCGAGGTCTACCTGACCTACGTCGACTGCGACGACCTGTTCAGCCCGGGCACCGCGCCTGCGTCACGGCTGAACCTCGGTCCGTTCGAGGCCCCGATGGGTCGCCGCTCGCTCGGCCTCGTGCCGGGCAGCGCGGGCACCGCCTCCGGCCCGGTGGTCTGGTTCGACTCGCTCGCGGCGGTCCAGTCGAGCTTCTCCGTCGCCTCGACCGGCGGCAGCACCGGGGTGTCGTACGTCGTCGTGGTCACCCCCGACACCCCGGCTGGCGCTGCCTGGCTGGCCCGGGCGCCGCTGTCCGCGTCTCCCGGCGGATGGAGCCGGGTCTCGACCTCCGAGATCGCCTACGAGTGGACCCTCGTCGACCTGGCGACCCACGCGTCCGTGCAGTCCGGCGGCACCGCGACGACCGCGGCGTTCACCGCCGCCCACGGTGACGGCAAGGGCCTCGTCGTGTCCGGCTTCGGCTGCGACGGTGGCGCGTTCAACCTCGACGCCGTGCAGGGCGGCGGGTCGACCTTCGACTTCGAGGGCGTGTCGCTCGACACCACGATCTCCGCCGGCCGGCACCAGGCGGCGGCGGGCGACACGATCACCCTCACCGGCCGGGTAACCGACGCGCACGCGCGCGTCACCGGCGACCCGCTGGTCCTCGAGTCGCGGGCGCCCGGCGGCGCATGGCAGGCGACCGGCGCGCCGGTGCTCGCCGATGCCGACGGGCTCGTGGCCGTCGACGTACCCGTCACCGAGACCACCGAGTTCCGCTGGCACCGTCCCGAGAGCCAGTACGCCGACGAGGGCTGGTCCGGCACGGTCACCGTGACCGTCGAGGCCGGTGCCGACCCGGGGACCCCCACCGACAAGCCGACCGACCAGCCGAGCGAGCAGCCGACCCCCTAGCCCACCCCGTCCGGCTAGGCTCCTCGACATGGCGTCGCCCTTCACCGAGATCGAGGTCGAGGGCCGCGTCGTCAAGGTCACCAACCCGGACCGGGTCTACTTCCCGCCCTTCGAGGGCCGGCCGGCGGCGACCAAGCTCGACCTGGTCGAGTACTACCTCGCGGTCGGCGACGGCATCGTCAACGCGCTGTTCGAACGCCCGTGCATGCTGCACCGCTTCCCGAAGGGCCTCGCGGGCGACAAGGTCCACCAGAAGCGGCTCCCCGCCGGCGCTCCGGACTGGGTGGAGACGGTGCAGCTGTTCTTCCCGCGGTGGAAGCGCACCGCCGACGAGCTGTGCGTCACCGAGCTGGGGAGCGTGATCTGGGCCGTGCAGATGTCGACGGTCGAGTTCCACCCGTGGAACAGCCGGCGCCACGACACCGAGAAGCCCGACGAGTGGCGCATCGACCTCGACCCCGGCCCGGAGTGCGACTGGGCCACCGTCCAGCGGGTGGCGCACGTCGCGCACGAGATCCTCGACGAGCTGGGCGCGGTGGGGTTCCCGAAGACCAGCGGTGGCTCGGGCCTCCACGTCTACGTCCGCATCCCGCCCGACCACGGCTTCCAGGACGTACGGCGCGGTGCGCTCGCGTTCGCCCGGGAGATCGAGCGCCGAGCGGGCGGGGACGTCACGACCGCGTGGTGGCGCAAGGACCGCGACCCCGCGCAGCTGTTCGTCGACTACAACCAGAACGCCCGCGACCACACCATCGCGGCGGCGTACTCCGTGCGGGGCGTCCCGCAGGCGCGGGTCTCGGCGCCGATCCGCTGGGACGAGGTCGACGACTGCACGCCCGACGACTTCACCCTCTTCACCATGCCGGCCCGGTACGCCGACCTCGGCGACCTCCACGCCGACATCGACGAGCACCCCTTCGACATCGCGCCGCTGCTGGAGTGGGCCGACCGCGACGAGGCGGAGGGCCACACGACCCCGGACCTGGAGGAGCAGGCGTAGGGGTGGACCGGCGCACAGCCCTGCCACAGGTCGCCCTCAGACTCCTCTCACCCTCACCACCTACGTTCTGGGCATGCCGCCAGAGACCCCAGCCCACCTGCGCACCGACCGCGTCGCCGTCGTGGTGAACACCGCCTCCCGCAGCGGCGCGCGCGTCCTGCCGCTCGTGGTACAGGCCCTGCGCGGTGTGGCCGGGGAGGTCACGGTCCGGCCGGTGCACGGCGGCCTCGAGCTGCTCGAGGCGCTGTCCGCCGCGATGGAGGACGCGCCCGACCTGCTGGTGGCCGGGGGAGGCGACGGCACCATCGGGTGCGCGGCCGAGATGGTCGCCCACACGCCCACCCGGCTGGGCGTCCTGCCGCTCGGCACGGCCAACGACTTCGCCCGGACGCTGGGGGTCCCCACGGGCCTGGTCGAGGCCGTGGACACGCTCGTCACCGGCAAGGTCGTCGACATCGACCTCGGCCGGGTGGACGGGCGGGCCTACCTCAACGTCGCCTCGGTCGGCTTGTCCGTGGCGGTCACTCAGCGCCTCTCCCCGGCCCTGAAGCAACGGCTCGGCCGGCTCGCCTACCCGGTGGCCACGCTGGCGGCCTACCGGGCGCACCGCCCCTTCGGCGCCCGGCTCGAGCTCGACGACGGCACCGTCCTGGAGCTGTCCGACCTCATGCAGGTCGCGGTCGGCAACGGGCGCCACTACGGCGGCGGCCTCACGGTCGCGCCGAGGGCCTCGATCGACGACCACCTGCTCGACGTGTACGCCGTCGAGCAGGGCCGGCTGCGCGACCACGTCTCGGTCGCCCGCCTGCTGCGCACGGGTCACCTCGTCGAGCACGAACGGGTCCACCACGTGACCGCCCGCCGGCTGCGCCTCGTCACCGACGAGCCGCTGCCGGTGAACCTGGACGGCGAGATCGCGGCCACGACCCCGGCCACCTTCGAGGTCGACCGCAACGCCCTCCACGTCGTCGTACCCACCGGGAGCCGAGCCGCCCGGATGGACGGACCCGGCAGTCCCTAGGATCGACCCCGTGGGCATCCAGATCACGCCGAGCATCCTCAACGCCGACCTGTCGCGCCTGGCCGACGAGGTGGCCCGGATCCCCAGCGCGGACTGGGTGCACGTCGACGTGATGGACAACCACTTCGTGCCGAACCTGACGCTCGGCCTGCCGGTGATCGAGTCGCTCGCGAAGCACGCCTCGCAGCCGCTCGACGCGCACCTGATGATCGAGGACGCCGACCGCTGGGCACCGGCGTACGCCGAGGCGGGCTGCGGCTCGGTGACCTTCCACGCCGAGGCGGCCAAGGCACCGGTCCGGCTGGCCCGGGAGATCCGCGCGCAGGGGGCGCGCGCGTCGATGGCGCTGAAGCCGGCCACTCCCATCGAGCCCTACGAGGCCCTGCTGCCCGAGCTCGACATGGTGCTCGTCATGACGGTGGAGCCGGGGTTCGGCGGCCAGAAGTTCCTCGACCTGTGCCTGCCGAAGATCCGCACCGCCCGCGAGCTGATGCGCAAGCACGGCGTCGAGACGTGGCTCCAGGTCGACGGCGGGGTGTCGCTGGAGACGATCGAGCGGTGCGCCGAGGCCGGTGCCGACGTGTTCGTGGCCGGTTCGGCGGTCTACTCCGCCGACGACCCCGACGCCATGGTGGCGGCGTTGCGCGAGAGAGCCGAGTCCGCCGCGACGTGAGCCGACGGGCGACGGTCGACGACATCCACGCCACGGCGCGGGCGATGCCGCACGTCACCGTGTTCCGTCCCGAGCGCAACCCCGTCTACCAGGTGGGCAGCAAGTCGTTCGTCTTCTTCCGGACCCCACGACCCGACGCGGTCGACCCGGAGACCGGTGAGCGCTACGACGACGTGGTGGTCATCTGGGTGGCGTCCGAGGGCGACAAGCAGGCGCTGCTCCAGGACGACCGCCTGCCGTTCTTCACCACGCCCCACTTCGACGGGCACCCGTCCGTGCTGCTGCGCGCCTCCCGGGTGGGCGAGATTGACCGCGACGAGCTGGTGGAGATCGTCGAGGAGGCCTGGCTCGCCCAGGCCTCCGACCGGCGTGGCCGGGCGTGGCTGGCGTCGCGCGGCCTGCCCGACTGACTGCTCTGCTGGGTCGGGCTCCGTACATTGGCGCCATGACCGAGTCCGTGTGGGACTACCCGCGTCCGCCGAGGGTGGAGCCGAGCAGCGAACGCGTCGTGGTGACGCACGGGGGTGTCGTGGTGGCCGACACGACCGCGAGCCTGCGCGTGCTGGAGACCAGCCACCCGCCGACGTACTACCTGCCGGCTGACGCGTTCGCGCCCGGCGCGCTCCGGCCCGCCGACGGCGCCTCGTGGTGCGAGTGGAAGGGCCAGGCCGCCTACCTCGACCTCGTCGTCGGCGACCAGGTGGTGCCCGCCGTCGCGTGGACCTACCCCACCCCGAGCCCGGGTTTCGAAGCACTGCTCGACCACGTCGCGCTCTACCCGGGCCGCGTCGACGAGTGCACGGTCGACGGCGAGGTCGTCCAGCCGCAGCCGGGCAGCTTCTATGGCGGCTGGATCACGTCGAGGGTCACCGGCCCGTTCAAGGGCGCCCCGGGCACCTCCGGCTGGTAGCCCTCAGTGCAGGCCGCGGTCGTCGGCCTGCCGGCTCCACAGGTGCGACCCGTGCCGGGCCTGCCGGTCCACGCGCCGGTGGTCGGCCACCAGGTTCTCGCCCTCCAGCTCGTCGGCGAGCGACTGCACGCGCTCGAGCCGGAACGTCCACTCCTCGCGCTCGCGCGCCACGTCGTCCAACCGGGCGTCGGGCACCACGATCGCGTCCCCGTCGGCGCGGAGACCGGGCACGACTGTCGCCAGGCCCTCGACCTCCCACGACGTGAGCGGGCGGGTGAGCCGGATCCGCACCGGGTACGTGCGACGGTCGACGTCCGCCGGGTCGACGGCCAGCTCCACGATCCCGAGCTCGGTCTTGTGCTTGCGTCGCATGGACATCGACGTCGTCCCCTCACCGGGGTCGGGCGACCCCGTCACCTCGAGTCGAGCACCTCCGGCCTCCGGCCGCCATGGGGTCCCGACCCCATCGGCGGTGGTAGTCCCCTACGCCGAAGGCGGGGGTCAGCCGGCGAACAGCGTCAGTCGCTGGCGGATGATCTTGCGGCGCAGCACCACGCGGCGCTTGCCGTCGTTGCCGATGCGCAGGCGGTCCAGCTCCCAGCCTCCGTGCTCCGCGCGCTCGACCAGCATGCGGGTCACCACGTTGCGCGAGAAGTCCTTGGGCAGCACGAGCGTCTCGAACTCCCACTCGATGCCCCGTCCGGGTGGACGGCGCTGGATCCGGGCCATGGGCAACCTCCTCGTGCGTCGGACTCGTCGGTCAGTCGGCGGAGACGTCGTCGAGCGCGTCGACGATCTCGGCGGGCAGGGTCAGCTCGTCCACCGCCAGCGCTCCCTTGAGCTGGGCGGCGGTGCGCGCCCCGACGATGGGGGCGGTCACGCCCGGGCGGTCGCGCACCCAGACCAGCGCCACCTCGAGCGGGGTCCAGCCCAGGCCGTCGGCGGCGCGCGCGACGGCCTCGACGATGCCCCGCCCCCGCTCGTCGAGGTAGGCGCCCACGAACCGGGCGAAGTGCTCGGTCGCGGCGCGCGAGTCGGACGGCGTACCGGTGCGGTACTTGCCGGTGAGCACGCCGCGGCCCAGCGGGGACCAGGGCAGCACACCCAGGCCGAGGGCCTGCGCGGCCGGCACGACCTCGTGCTCGACCTGGCGGTTGAGCAGGGAGTACTCGACCTGCGTGGACGCCAGGGGAGTGCGGCCGGGGACCGCCCGCTGCCAGGTGGCGGCCTGGGCGGTCTGCCAGCCGGTGTAGTTGGAGATGCCGACATAGGCGGCGCGGCCCGACGACACGGCGAGGTCGAGCGCGGAGAGGGTCTCCTCGACGGGCGTCTCGTCGGTCCAGACGTGCACCTGCCACAGGTCGACGTGGTCGACGCCGAGCCGGGCGAGCGAGGCGTCGAGCGTGGACAGCAGGGTGCCGCGGGAGGTGTCGGTGACCCGTTCGCCGGTGCGGCGCGAGATGCCGGCCTTGGTCGCCAGCACGACCTCGTCGCGCGCCACCACGTCGCCGACGAGTGACCCGATCAGCTCCTCGCTGGCGCCATCGCCGTAGCCGGCAGCGGTGTCGAGCAGCGTCCCGCCCGCCTCGGCGAAGGAGATGAGCTGGTCGCGGGCCTCGTGCTCGTCGGTGTCACGGCCCCACGTCATGGTGCCGAGGCCGAGGCGGGAGACCTTCAGGCCGGTCGCGCCGAGCCGTCGCTGCTGCATGCAGGTGAGCGTAGCCACGGGTCCTGCGCGGACGGGCACGGACGCGCCCGTAGGCTCCTGCCCTGTGACCGATCTCCTCAAGGCCGTGGTCCTCGGCGTCATCCAGGGCCTGACCGAGTTCCTCCCGATCTCGAGCAGCGCCCACCTCCGGATCTTCCCGGAGCTGTTCGGGTGGGGCGACCCGGGGGCGGCGTTCACGGCGGTCATCCAGATCGGCACCGAGCTCGCCGTGCTGATCTACTTCCGCAAGGACATCTGGCGCATCGGCAGCGCATGGGTGCGCTCGCTGTTCCAGCCGGAGTTCCGCGGCACGATCGACTCGCGCATGGGCTGGTTCATCATCGTGGGCTCGCTGCCCATCGTCGTGCTCGGAGTGCTGCTCAAGGACGTCATCGAGCGCGACTTCCGCAACCTCTGGATCATCGGCTGCACGCTGATCGTGCTGGGCGTCGTGCTCGGCGTCGCCGACCGCGTCGGCCGCACCGACCGGGCACTGGGCAAGATCACGCTCAAGGACGCCGTGCTGATGGGTGCCGCCCAGGCCATGGCGCTCATCCCGGGCGTCTCGCGCTCGGGCGCGACCATCTCGATGGGCCGCTTCCTCGGCTTCGAGCGCGAGGCCGCCACCCGGTTCGCGTTCCTGCTCGCCATCCCAGCCGTGGTCGGCGCGGGCCTGTTCGAGCTCAAGGAGATCCCGCACGGCCACAACGACTTCGGCTGGGCACCCACGATCACCGCCACCGTGGTGTCGTTCGTGGTCGGCTACGCCGCCATTGCCTGGCTGCTGCGCTACGTCAGCACGAAGTCCTACACCCCGTTCGTGCTCTACCGCATCGCGCTCGGCGCCGCCACGCTCATCCTGCTCGGCGCAGGCGTGCTGAGCGCCTGAACGTGTCGGCCAGGAGCGCGAGCGCGACGGCCTGCGTGACCGCGACCACCGCGACGAGCGCGAGCAGGGACCGCTCGTAGAGCCAGCCGGCGCCCACGCCGCCGACGACTGCGAACATGCCCTGGATGCCCGCGAAGACGCCGTACGCCGTCGCGCGCCGCGGGGCCTCGACGAGGTCGGCGACCACCGCCTTGACCGTCGAGTCCTGCACGCCCTGCGCGAAGCCCCACGCCACCACCCCGGCCAGCACCGCAACGGGCGCCGGGCCGAGCGCGAGGGCGGGCACGAGCGCGACCAGGACGGGTACGACGAGCAGCACGCGGGTGCCTGTGCGGTCGTAGACCGAGCCGACCAGCAGCGCCGCCAGCGCCTCGACCGCCATCGCGGCGGCGTAGACGACCGGGACCGCCGCGACCGGCACCAGGCCCTCGACGGTGAGGTGGTAGCCGATGATGCCGAAGGTCACCAGCGCGCCGGTGGTGAGCGAGGCGGCGACGGCGTAGCGGAAGAAGTCGCCGGACAGGCCCGCGCCGACCGCTTCGGCCCACCAGCCGCGGCGCTCCCCGCCGGGGGTCGCGGCCGACGGCTGGGCGTCGTACACGGCCGGGTCGGGGACCCGCCGGCGCAAGGTGAGCAGCAGCACCATCGCGACCGCGCCGGGGACGGCGAGGACCGCCATGCCCCACCAGATCGACGCGACGGCGACGACGGCGGCGACGAGCAACGGGCCGGCGAAGGCGCCGACCTGGTCGAGCGCCTTGTGCACCCCGAACCCGCGGCCGCGGCCGACGGCGGCGGCCACGTGCGCGAGGAGGGCCGACTTGGAGGGTGAGCGCACGGCCTTGCCGAGGCGCTCGAGCAGGATCAGCGTGGCCGCGAAGGCGACGCCTGCCGCGCCCAGCCGCGGCGCCAGGGCGATGAGGGGCACGCACACCGCGGTCAGGCCGTAGCCGACGATCGTGAGCGACCAGTACCGCCCGGTGCGGTCCGCGATCGGGCCGAAGGCGAGCCGCAGTACCAGCGCGACCGCCTCGCCGGCGCCTGTGACCAGCCCGACGACGACCGCGGACGCGCCCAGCGCCGCCAGGAGCGGGCCGTAGACCGACCGGGCGCCCTCGTAGACCATGTCCGCGGCGAGGCTGACGAAGCCGAACCACCAGACCACGCGCCACGCGGTCGGAGCAGGTCGGCTCACAACCACCCGGACTTCTTGAACCACGCGAACAGCCCGACCACGATCGACGCCATCAGCAGCAGGGCGAACGGGTAGCCGTAGGTCCAGTGCAGCTCGGGCATGTGGTCGAAGTTCATGCCGTAGACCCCGGCCACCAGGGTGGGTACGACGACCAGCGCGGCGCCGGCGGAGATCTTGCGCATGTCCTCGTTCTGCTGCACCGAGATGCGGGCGAGGTGCGCGTCGAAGGCGGTGGACAGCAGCTGGTCGAGGTTGTCGATGACCTCGGAGACCCGCTGGAGGTGGTCGGCCACGTCCCGGAAGTACGTCGCGGTCTCGGGGGAGACGCGCTCCTCGACGCCCATCGCGAACTTGCGCATCGGCTCCCGGAGCGGGAAGACGGCGCGGCGCACCTCCGCGATCTCGCGCTTGAGGACGTAGATGCGGGTGGAGTCGTCGGTGCGGGCGGGGGAGAAGACCGACTCCTCGACCTCGTCGACGTCCACCTCGAGCGCCGCGCCGACCTTCTCGTACTCGTCGACCACCCGGTCGCAGATGGCGTACAGCACCGCCATCGGGCCGTGCTCGAGGACCTTGGCGCGGCGCTCGAGGTCGCGCCGCGACGCCGCGAGGTCGATGCCCTGGCCGTGCCGGACGGTCACCACGAAGTCGGGGCCGACGAACATGTTGATCTCACCGGTCTCGACCGCGTCCTCCTCGTCGACGTACCAGAGCGTCTTGAGCACCAGGAACAGCGTGTCGCCGTAGCGCTCGAGCTTGGGCCGCTGGTGGGAGTCGCCGGCGTCCTCCACGGCGAGGGGGTGCAGGCCGAAGGTGCGGGCGATGAGCTCGAGCTCCTCGGCGCTCGGGTCGTGGATGCCGATCCACTGGAAGTCACCGGGGTCGCACGGGATCCGGGCGTAGCCGAGGCTCTGGTCGTCGCCCGCTCCCAGGCCCACCCGCCGTCCCTGGTGGTAGAGGGCGTTGTCGACGATCACCGGGTCAGGCTAGTCCTACTAGGGTCGCTCCCGTGCCCACCGTCATCCTCGTCCGACACGGCCGCTCGTCGGCCAACACCGCCGGCGTCCTGGCCGGCCGCACACCCGGCGTGCACCTCGACGACACCGGCGTGCAGCAGGCGGGCGCGGTCGGCGAGCGGCTGGCCGGCGTGCGGCTCGCAGCCGCGGTCACCAGTCCGCTCGAGCGGTGCCGGGAGACGGCCAGGGAGATCACCTCGCGGCAGCCCGCCGCACTGCGCGCGACCACCGACAAGCAGCTCTCGGAGTGCGACTACGGCGAGTGGCAGGGACGTCCGATCAAGGAGCTGGCCAAGGAGAAGCTCTGGCGGACCGTCCAGGCCCAGCCGTCGGCCGTCACGTTCCCCGGCGGGGAGTCGATGCGAGCGATGCAGGACCGGGCCGTGGCCGCCGTACGTCGCCACAACAGCCGCGTGGGCGCCGAGCACGGCGACGACGCGGTCTGGCTGGCCGTGAGCCACGGGGACGTGATCAAGTCGATCCTGGCCGACGCCCTGGGCAGCCACCTCGACCTGTTCCAGCGCATCCACGTCGACCCCGGCTCGGTGTCGATCATCCGCTACGGCGAGACCCGGCCCTTCGTCCTCGGCACCAACACCCACGCGGGCGACCTGTCCTGGCTGACCCCGCCGAAGAAGGCGCGGTCGCGCCGTCGCCGCGACGACGCCGAGGTGGGTGGGGGAGCAGGCCCCGGCGCCCAGACAGGGAGGTCCTAGGGTGAGTGACATGCCCGTCGTGCACCGCTTCGACCCACCCGAGCGCTTCGTCGCCGGCACCGTTGGCGAGCCCGGCCAGCGCACCTTCTTCCTGCAGGCCCGCGAGGGAGCCCGTCTGATCAGCGTCTCGCTCGAGAAGCAGCAGGTCTCCGCGCTGGCCGAGCGCATCGACGAGCTCCTCGACGAGCTGATGACCGCGGCGGGCGACGACGTGCTCATCCCTGCGATCGCGCCGCGCGACCTCACCGACAACCAGCCCCTCGAGCAGCCGATCGAGGAGGAGTTCCGCGCCGGCACCATGACGCTGTCGTGGGACGCGGGCGACGAGCGCGTGGTGATCGAGGTGTTCCCCTTCACCGAGGCGGCCGTCGTCTCGCCCGAGCAGCTCCAGGAGGACCTCGAGGACCTCCTCGAGCCCGAGCCCGAGGAGATCTTCCTCGTCCGGATCACCGCTGCGGCGGCGCGCTCGTTCGTCGAGCGCGCCCGCTCGGTGATCGAGGCCGGGCGTCCTGACTGCCCCTTCTGCGGTGAGCCGATCGACCCCGACGGCCACCTGTGCGTGCGGGCCAACGGCTTCCGTCGCCGTGACCCCTGACGATCCGCCGGCGGGCTTCCCGACGGGTGAACTCACCCTCCACGGGCGTGTCCTGCCCGCCTCCAACGCGACCTTCGTCGGGGAGGTCGACGGGGTCCGCGTGGTCTACAAGCCGATCGCCGGCGAGCGGCCGTTGTGGGACTTCCCCGACGGCACCCTGGCGGCGCGCGAGGTCGGTGCGTACGCCGTCTCGCAGGCCCTCGGCTGGGACATCGTGCCGACCACCGTCCTGCGCGACGGTCCGCACGGTCCCGGGATGGTCCAGCTGTGGCGCGACGAGGTCGAGGACCAGGCGCCGGTCGACATCGTCCCCGAGGGGGAGGTGCCGCGCGGCTTCCGCCACGTCTTCGACGGGCTCGATGCCCACGACCAGTCCGTCTCGCTCGTGCACGAGGACTCGCCCGAGCTCCGGCGAATGGCGCTCTTCGACGTGGTCGTCAACAACGCCGACCGCAAGGGCGGCCACGTCCTGCCCATGGCCTCGGGGCACCGACACGGCGTCGACCACGGGTTGACCTTCCACGTCGAGCACAAGCTGCGCACCGTGCTGTGGGGGTTCGTCGGCGAGCCGATCACCGACGACGAGGCCGCGGGACTGCGGCGGCTCGCGACCGCCCTCGACGGCGAGCTCGGGGCCACGCTCACCGACCTGCTGACCGACGACGAGGTCGCCGTGACCACCCGTCGGCTGCGGCGCCTGCTCTCGGACGGCACCTTCCCGCCCCCGGCGTCCTCCCGCTACCCCGTCATCCCCTGGCCACCCTTCTGACCGTCACCGGCCCTGACCCCGGGGTGGTCCCCTACGTTCTGCACGCCCCGGAGCGTCGGCGCCGACCGGAACGTCGGGGACTACCACGTCAGGGGGCGTGGGGGCGGCCGATAGGCTGCGCGGCATGCGTGCCTGGTCGTCCCCCGACGTTCCCCGACTCCCCGTGACGGGTCCCGTGGTGCGGGTGCACGACACCGCGAGCAACGGGCTCGTGGAGACCCGGCCCGAGGGTCCGGCGCGGATGTACGTCTGCGGGATCACGCCCTACGACGCCACGCACATGGGCCACGCCGCGACCTACGTCGCCTTCGACCTCCTCAACCGTGCCTGGCGCAGCGCCGGCCACGACGTGACCTACGTCCAGAACGTCACCGACGTCGACGACCCGCTGCTGGAGCGCGCCGAGAAGGTCAAGGTCGACTGGGCCGAGCTCGCCGAGCGCGAGACGCAGCTGTTCCGGGAGGACATGGAGGCCCTGCGCGTCCTGCCACCCGCGCACTACATCGGCGCGGTGGAGTCGATCCCGCAGGTCGTCGCGCTGATCCAGCGCCTCGAGGAGGCGGGCGCGGTCTACAAGGTCGAGGACGACCTCTACTTCTCCGTCACCGCCGACTCCGCGTTCGGCGAGGTCTCCGGCCTCGACCGCGACACGATGCTCACGATCTTCCCCGAGCGCGGCGGCGACCCCGACCGCGAGGGCAAGAAGGACCCCCTCGACTGCCTGCTGTGGCGCGCCGAGCGCCCGGGGGAGCCGTCGTGGGACAGCCCCTTCGGTCCCGGCCGACCCGGGTGGCATGTCGAGTGCACCGCGATCGCGCTGGAGCACCTCGGCACCACCTTCGACGTCCAGGCCGGCGGCAGCGACCTCGTGTTCCCGCACCACGAGATGTCGGCCGGCCACGGCCAGGTCGCGCACCCCGGGGAGCGCTTCGCCCGCGCCTACGCGCACGCCGGCATGGTCGCCTACGACGGCGAGAAGATGTCGAAGTCCAAGGGCAACCTGGTCTTCGTCTCGGCGCTGCGGATGAGCGACGTCGACCCGATGGCGATCCGGCTGGTGCTGCTGCGCCACCACTACCGCAGCGACTGGGAGTGGACCGACGACCAGCTGTGGGACGCCGTCGACACGCTCGCCGACTGGCGCCGCGCGCTGGCGCTCGGCCATGGTGCCGCGTCCGCCCCGGTGGTCGAGCGGGTGCTCGCAGCGCTCGCCGACGACCTCGACGCCCCCACCGCCGTCGCGGCCGTGCAGGAGTGGGTCGACGCCACCCTCGGCACGACCGGGCTGGCCGACACATCCGACCACGAGGCGGCCGCGACCGTCCACCGGCTGCTCGACGCGGCGCTCGGCCTGTCCCTGTGACGTAGGCGTCGAGCGTCCATCTGGTCGCTCGAGCGGACAACCGTGCGCTGGAGTGGTGACCTGGACGCGGCCCGCGAACTGGCGTTGCGAAATGGACGCTGGACGTACGCCATGGCGGCCGTTGAGCGGCCGTTGGTCCGCTCGACCCAGGACGCGGCGGCCGGTCAGTCGGTGTCGCGCCGCTTGAGGTAGCGCTCGAACTCCCGCGCGATGGCCTCGCCGGACGCCTCGGGGAGGTCGGTGGTGTCGCGGGTCTCCTCCAGCGCGCGGACGTAGTCGGCGACGTCCTCGTCCTCGGCGGCCAGCTCGTCGACCCCGCGCTCCCACGCCTTGGCGTCGTCGGGAAGGTCGCCGAGCGGCATCGGCGCCTGGAGCAGCTCCTCGAGCTGGCCCAGGAGGGCGAGGGTCGCCTTCGGGCACGGTGGCTGCGCGACGTAGTGGGGGACCGCGGCCCAGTAGGAGACCGACGGGATGTCGAGCTGGATGCAGGCGTCGTTGAAGACCCCCACGATGCCGGTCGGGCCCTCGTAGCTGGACTGCTCGAGGTCGAGCCGGTCGACCAGCTCCGGCTCGCTGGCGGTGCCGCTGACCGGGATCGGGCGGGTGTGCGGGGTGTCGGCGAGCAGCGCGCCGAGCGTGACCACGAGCTCTGCGCCCAGGTCGTCGCACGCCGCGAGCAGCTCCGCGCAGAACTGCCGCCACTTCATGTTGGGCTCGATGCCGCGCACCAGGATGACGTCGCGGTCGAGCTCGGCCGGCCGAGCGATCGCGATGCGGGTCGTGGGCCAGGTGAGCCGGCGGTGCCCGCTGGCGTCGGTGCCGATGACGGGGCGGTTCACCTGGAAGTCGTAGAACTCCTCGGGGTCGACCGCGCCGATGATCTCGGCCTTCCACTGCTCGAGCAGGTGGTCGACCAGGCCGGAGGCCGCGTCGGCTGCGTCGTTCCACCCCTCGAAGGCGGCGATCACCACCGGGGAGACCAGACCCTGCACGTCGTCGAACTCGATCACCGGTCCAGCCTAGCCAGCCGTGGTGATTTCACGCTCGTGTCCCGCGGTGCCACGATGTGGAAACCGCGTCCACCTGTCGGACCGGGTTCCTAGTCTGGCTGTCTGCCCGTCCAGAGAGCCGCCGAGAGAGGCCACATCCCGTGAAGCCCGAGCACCGTCCCGACGCCACCGACGCCCTGACGTCGATCCTCCGCGAGCGGATCCTGGTGCTGGACGGCGCGATGGGCACGGCCATCCA
>NZ_JAUZVE010000042.1:0-62082 GCF_031844425.1 Microbacterium sp. ARD31 | reverse complement strand
CGGACGCCACCGGGTCGACCCTCGTGCTCACCCGCGACCACGTCGGCGCACGCATCAGCGCCCGCGTCACCGCCAGCGCGAAGGCGTACCGCAAGGGCCGGACGACCGCGGCGGAGACCACACCCGTCCTCGCCAAGCCGGTGTCCGTGGTGAAGCCCTCCCGCGTGAAGGGCACCCCGGAGGTGGGCAGCCGCCTGACCGCGAAGGCAGCCACCACGCGCCCCAGCGACGCCACGGCGACCTACCAGTGGCTGCGCGACGGTCGTCCGGTCGCCAAGGCCACCCACCCCACCTACACCGTCCGTCGTGGCGACCTCGGGCACAGCCTGTCCGTCCAGGTCACGCTCGACCGGCGCCACTTCCGCCCCACGACCGAGACCGTCGCGGTGGCGCCCGTCACCACGGTCCCGAAGCTGCGGGTCCGCACCGAGGCCAAGCGCGACCGCGTCGTGGTGGACGTGCGCGTCAAGGCGGTCGGGGCGGCCAGGCCCGCCGGCGCGATCAGCGTCAGCATCGGCAAGAAGGTCGTCGAGGGCCAGGTCGTGGACGGCGTCGCCCGACTCGTGGTGCGCGGCCTCCAGGCGGGCACCAGGCCGGTCGTCGTGAGCTACGCCGGCACCGACGTCGTCCAGGCCGCCGTCTCGCGCTCGACCGTCGACGTCCCGGGCAGGAAGTAACCGCGCCGTTCCGAGGACACGTGTCCGACGATCCGTGGGGGGCGCGAGGGCGCGGCCAGGCACACGCAAGAGCCCGGCCCCTGCGAGGAGGGACCGGGCTCTGACCTGCGGTGATGCTGTGGTGGGCGATACTGGGTTTGAACCAGTGACCTCTTCCGTGTCAAGGAAGCGCGCTACCGCTGCGCCAATCGCCCGTGTGGAGTTGTGAATGATGCGAGGTGGGTACGGGATTTGAACCCGTGTAGACGGATTTGCAGTCCGTTGCCTCGCCTCTCGGCCAACCCACCGTGGAGGCCCACGACCTGGGGGAGACCTCTCCGAGCGGACAACGAGACTCGAACTCGCGACCTCAACCTTGGCAAGGTTGCGCTCTACCAACTGAGCTATGTCCGCTTGCTACCCCGGCCGGTTTCCCGTCCTGAGCGCGAGTGGAACAGTAGTACATGGGCTGCGCGGGTCCAAAATCGGGTCCCGGGTCAGCGTGTCCACCCAGCATTCCGCGCCACATAGGGTGACGCCATGCGCGCGTGGCTCAACGGTGACCTGCTGGCCGATCCGACCCAGGGAGCGATCGCGGTGACCGACCACGGGTTCACCGTGGGCGACGGGGTCTTCGAGGCGGTCAAGACGCTCAACGGCGTCCCGTTCGCACTGACCCGCCACCTCGACCGCCTCGAGCGCTCCGCCGCCGGGCTCGGCCTGCCCGCCCCCGACCTCGACGACGTACGCCGTGGGGTGGCCGCGGTGCTGGCGGGAGGTGCGGCGTACGACCCGATCGGTCGCCTCCGGATCACCTGGACGGCCGGCCCGCACCCGATGGGCTCGGGCCGCGGTGGGGGACCGCCCACCCTGGCCGTGGCCTACAGCGCCATCGCCCCCGCCGCCGCGACCACGACCGTCGTCACCGTGCCGTGGACGCGCAACGAGCACGGCGCGACGGCCGGGCTGAAGACGACGTCGTACGCCGAGAACGTGATCGCCCTCGCGCACGCCGCCGAGCGCGGCGGGACCGAGGCGGTCTTCGCCAACACCGCCGGCCACCTCTGCGAGGGCACCGGCTCCAACGTCTTCTACGTCGTCGACGACGAGCTGCGCACCCCCACGCTGGCGTCCGGCTGCCTCGCCGGCGTCACCCGGGCACTGGTGGTCGAGTGGTGCGGTGCCCGCGAGGTCGACGAGCCGCTCGCCGACGTCCTCGCGTCCGCGAGCGAGGTGTTCCTCGCCTCCACCACGCGCGACGTCCAGGCGGTCGCGCGGTGGGACGACCGGCTGCTGCCGGCGCCGGGTCCGGTCACGCAGCGGTGCGCGGAGACGTGGGCCGCCCGCGAGGCTGAGACCATGGAGCCATGAGCAACACCCTCGACCCCGACCTCGTCGCCCGGCTCCACCCCACCGCCGAGGGGCTCGTGCCCGTCGTGGTGCAGCAGCAGGGGACCGGCGAGGTGCTGATGCTCGCCTGGGTCGACCAGGAGGCGCTCGCCCGCACCATCGACACCGGCCGGGCGACCTACTGGTCGCGCTCGCGCCGCGAGTACTGGGTGAAGGGCGACACCTCCGGCCACGTCCAGTGGGTCAAGGAGATCCGGCTCGACTGCGACGGCGACACGCTGCTGTTCGTGGTGGAACAGGTGGGCGCGGCGTGCCACACCGGCGACCGCACCTGCTTCGACGCCGACCTCGTCCACCGCGTCGATGGCTGACCCGGAGGAGGGCGGCGGGCGCAGGAGCACCTTCGGCCCTGTCGTGCTCGCCGGGCTGGTGGGCGCCACGCTCGCGGCCGTCGCCGGCGGCAAGCCTTGGGTGTCCGGACGCTCCGGCGCCTTCGACACCAGCGCCGACGACAACCAGGCGATGGTGTCGACCCTCTCGGCCAACGGCGCGGGGGAGTCGCCCCTCGCCCTCGCGCTCGCGCTGGTGGTGCTGGCCTGCTGGGGCGTCGTGCTCGTCACGCGTGGCCGGTTCCGCCGCGCGGTCGCCGGGCTGGCCCTCGTCGCGGCCTTGGGGATGCTCGCTGCCACCGTCGAGGGCTACTGGAGCCTGCCCGCGAAGCTCGGCGGCGCCCTCCAGGAGCTGTCCGGCACGGACACCGTCAGCACGTCCTTCACCGGCTGGTACGCCGCCGCGCTGGTCGCCGCGGTGATCTGCGTCGCCACCACCCTGGCCGCGGTCCGGCTCGTGCCGTCGTGGCCGGAGATGGGCAGCAAGTACGACGCCCCTGCCGGCACGCGCGACCCGGCGGACGCGAGCGGCGCAGCGGCGGGCGGGAGCGGCGACGTACCGGCCGAGAACATCGACATCTGGAAGGCCCTCGACGAGGGCCGGGACCCGACCGCCTAGACTCGTCCCGCAAGGATCCGGTTCGACGAAGGAGCACCCACGATGGCGTCAGGCCACGGCAACACCCCCGCTGCTTGGACCGCGGTGGCGGTCGCGATGCTCGGCTTCGTCGTGGGCAGCGTCGCCCTGCTGCAGACGCCGGCGAGCATGACCCTGCTGTGGATCGGCATCATCGTCGCCGTCGTGGCGTTCCCGCTCTTCCTCGTGCTGGCCAAGCTCGGCTTCAACGCCTCCGACCACTGAGCCGGCACCACTGATCGAGGACCGGGCAGCCCGGTCCGACCACTGGGCACCGGCCCCGCAGGGGCTGGGCCCGGGTGAGAGGCTTGACCCATGCCTGCGACCGTTCTCGACGACATCGTCGCCGGGGTGCGGGAGGACCTCGCGCGCCGCGAGGCCGCCCTCCCGATGACCGACCTGCTCGCGCACCTCGCCGACGCACCGGCCCCGCGCGACCCGATGCCGCACTTCCGCGCGCGTGGCTCGAGCGTCATCGCCGAGGTCAAGCGCCGCAGTCCCAGCAAGGGCGACCTCGCCGACATCCCCGACCCCGCCGAGCTCGCCCGCGCCTACGCCCGGGGTGGGGCGGCGGCGATCTCCGTCCTCACCGAGGAGCGCCGCTTCGGCGGCAGCCTCGCCGACCTGCGCACGGTCCGCGCGGCGGTGGAGACGCCGATCCTGCGCAAGGACTTCATCGTCGAGACCTACCAGCTCGTCGAGGCGCGGGCGGCGGGCGCCGACCTCGCGCTGCTGATCGTCGCGGCGCTCGACGACGACACCCTGCGCCGCCTGCACGACGAGGCCGGCGAGCTCGGCCTCACCGTCCTGGTCGAGGTCCACGACGAGGCCGAGGTCGAGCGGGCCCTCGCGCTGGACGCCGGGCTGATCGGCGTCAACAGCCGCAACCTCAAGACCCTCGAGGTCGACCCCGACGTGTTCGGCCGCCTCGCCCCGCAGATCCGCGGTGACGAGGTGCTGGTGGCCGAGAGCGGCATCACCGGCGTCCCCGACGTCCAGCGATTCGTCGACGAGGGTGCGCGAGCCGTGCTGGTCGGCGAGGCGCTGGTCAAGGACGGCGACCCGGAGGCCGCCGTACGAGCGATGACAGGAGTGACGGCGAGATGAGCCAGGCCGAGATCCAGACGCCGCCCGGCGGCCCGATGCGCTACGAGGCCGACGAGCGCGGCTACTTCGGCGAGACGTGGGGCGGCCGGTTCATGCCCGAGGCGCTCGTCGCGGCGCTCGACGAGCTGACCGTGGCGTGGCAGGACGCGATGGCCGACGAGTCGTTCGTGTCAGAGTTCGAGCGGGTGCTGCGCGACTACGCCGGCACGCCCAGCCGGCTCTACCACGCCGAGCGGCTCTCGGAGAAGGTCGGCGCCCGGGTGCTGCTCAAGCGCGAGGACCTCAACCACACCGGCGCGCACAAGATCCGCAACGTCATGGGCCAGGCGCTGCTCACCAAGCGGATGGGCAAGACCCGGGTGATCGCCGAGACCGGCGCCGGCCAGCACGGCGTCGCCAGCGCGACCGCGGCGGCGTGGTTCGACCTCGACTGCACCGTCTACATGGGCGCGGTCGACACGCGCCGCCAGGCCCTCAACGTCGCGCGCATGCAGCTGCTCGGCGCCAAGGTCGTGCCCGTCGAGTCCGGCAGCGCGACCCTCAAGGACGCCATCAACGAGGCGCTGCGCGACTGGGTCGCCAGCGTCGACCACACGGCCTACCTCTTCGGCACCGCCGCCGGACCCCACCCGTTCCCGAGCATGGTGCGCGACTTCTGCCGCGGCATCGGCGACGAGGCGCGCGCCCAGTGCCTCGAGCAGTACGGCGTCCTGCCGGACGCCGTCGCGGCGTGCGTGGGCGGCGGGTCCAACGCGATCGGTCTGTTCACGGCGTTCCTCGAGGACGAGGGCGTGGAGATCCACGGCTTCGAGCCCGGGGGAGACGGCGTCGAGACCGGCCGCCACGCGGCCACCATCCACGCCGGTGAGGCCGGCGTGCTCCACGGTGCGCGCACCTACGTCCTGCAGGACGAGGACGGCCAGACCGTCGAGTCCCACTCCATCTCCGCCGGCCTGGACTACCCCGGCGTCGGCCCGCAGCACTCGTGGCTCGCCGCGTCCGGCAGGGCGACGTACACCCCCGTGACCGACGCCGAGGCGATGGAGGCGATGGCGCTGCTGAGCCGCACCGAGGGCATCATCCCCGCGATCGAGTCCGCCCATGCCGTGGCCGGCGCGCTCGAGCTCGCGAAGCGGCTGGGGCAGGAGAAGGGCCCGGACGCGACGGTCATCGTCAACCTGAGCGGTCGCGGTGACAAGGACATGGGCACGGCCATCGAGTGGTTCGGCCTCGGTGACGCCGACCTGGGTCCCGACGCCGACCTGGAGCAGGTCGCGGAAGAGGCGGCGCAGTGACCTCCACGACCGTCGCGTTCGACAAGGCCCGCGCGGAAGGCCGCGCCGCCCTCATCGGCTACCTCCCGGCCGGGTTCCCCAGCGTGGAGGGCTCGATCGCGGCCATGCGCACGATGGTCGAGGCCGGGTGCGACGCGATCGAGGTCGGCCTGCCCTACAGCGACCCCGTGATGGACGGCCCGACCATCCAGGCGGCCGCGCAGCAGGCGCTCGACGCGGGCGTGCGCACGCGCGACGTCCTCGAGGTGGTGCGCGGGGTCGCCGAGACCGGCGCGCCGACGCTGGTGATGACCTACTGGAACCCCGTCGAGCGCTACGGCGTCGAGCGCTGGGCCTCCGACCTCGCCGCGGCCGGCGGTGCGGGGCTGATCACCCCCGACATCACGCCCGACCACGGGTCGGAGTGGATCGCCGCAGCCGACGCCCACGACCTCGACAAGGTCTTCCTCGTCGCCCCGAGCTCGACCGACGAGCGGGTCGCGATGACCGCGGCCGAGAGCCGCGGCTTCGTCTACGCCGCTGCCGTCATGGGCGTCACGGGCGCCCGCGACGCGACGTCCGACCTCGCCGGTCCGCTCGTGGCGCGCGTGCGCGCTGCCGGTGACATCCCGGTCGCCGTCGGCATCGGGGTGAGCAACGGCGACCAGGCCGCCGAGGTCGCCCGCTTCGCCGACGGCGTGATCGTGGGCTCCGCGTTCGTCCGGGTGCTGCTCGACCACGCGGGCGACGAGGCCGCCGGCCTCGAGGCCCTGCGTGCGCTCACCGCCGACCTCGCCGAGGGCGTACGCCGTGCGTAGAGCCCGCACCCTGCTGGCCGTGTCGCTGCTGGCCCTGGTGGCCGCCTGCGGTGGCTCCGGCGAGGCGGCCGAGCTGAGCGGCACCGAGCTGGACCCACCCTTCGAGGTCTCCTCGACCCCGCTCGTCGACACCGAGGGTGCGGCCTACAGCCTGTCGGAGGACACCGACAAGGACCTCACCCTGGTGTTCTTCGGCTACACCAACTGCCCCGACATCTGCGGACAGGTGATGGCCACGCTGGCCGGCACCCTCACCCGCCTCGACGACGAGCAGAAGGAGCGGCTCGACGTCGTCTTCGTGACCACCGACCCGGCCCGTGACACCGGACAGGTGGTGCAGGAGTACGTCGACGCCTTCGACCCGAGCATCATCGGCCTCACCGGCGACCTCGACGACATCGTCGAGGTCGGCCGCAGCCTGGCCATCGGGGTCGACAAGGGGAAGAAGCTGCCCAGCGGCGGGTACGACGTCACCCACGGCACCCAGGTGATGGCCATCGACGCGGCCGACGAGACCCCGGTCTTCTGGGACTACGACGTCTCCCAGGCGCAGCTGGCCCACGACGTCACCATGTTGCTCGACGAAGGATGATGCTCACCATGTCGATCGCCGCGTCCCTCTCGTCCCCCCTGGTGACCCTGTTCTCGATCCCGAGCCCCGCCGAGGGCGTGTGGCACCTCGGGCCCGTGCCGATCCGCGCCTACGCGCTGTGCATCATCGCCGGCATCGTGGTCGCCATCTGGCTGGGGGAGCGACGCTGGGTCGCGCGTGGCGGGCTCCCCGGCGAGGTCAGCGACCTGGCGATCTGGGCGGTCCCCTTCGGCCTCGTGGGCGGCCGGCTCTACCACGTCATCACCGACTGGGAGCTCTACTTCGGCGAGGACAAGAACCCCGTCACCGCCCTCTACGTGTGGCGCGGCGGGCTCGGCATCTGGGGCGCGATCGCCCTCGGCGCGCTCGGCGTGTGGATCGGCGCCCGGCTGCGCGGCATCAAGCTGCTGCCGCTGCTCGACGCCCTCGCGCCGGGCGTCCTGGTCGCGCAGGCGCTGGGCCGGTGGGGCAACTGGTTCAACCAGGAGCTCTACGGCCGCCCGACCGACCTGCCGTGGGGCCTGGAGATCGACGTCGCGCACCGCCCCACCCAGTACCTCGACGTGACGACGTTCCACCCGGCGTTCCTCTACGAGTGCCTGTGGAACCTCGCGGCCTTCGCGCTGCTGGTCTGGCTGGACCGCCGGTTCCGGCTGGGCCACGGCCGGGTGCTCGCGCTCTACGTCATGCTCTACACCGCCGGCCGTGCCTGGATCGAGAACCTCCGCATCGACGACGTGCAGATGAACGACGTCCTCGGCCTGCGGCTCAACGTCTGGACCTCGATCGTCCTGTTCGTCCTCGCGACGGCGTTCTTCCTCTGGTCGGCCCGGCGACACCCCGGCCGCGAGGAGACGGTGCGCACGCGCGAGCCGGAGGCGGACGCGCAGGACGACACGGCCGACGAGCGCAGCACCGCCGATCCCACGGCCTGAAACGACGCGCGCCGGCGCCTGTCACCGGTGATAGATTCCGTCTCGCTCGGGCCAACGTCGTCCCCAGCGGTAACGCCCACCCCTCAGCACGCCCCGGCGCGCCGAGACGACGACGGGAGAATGCCTCCATGCACGCATTCCCGCCGAGCCAGGGTCTCTACGACCCTCGCCACGAGAAGGACGCCTGCGGCGTCGCCATGGTGGCGACCCTGACGGGGGAGGCCAGCCACGACATCGTGGCCAAGGCGCTCACCGCGCTGCGCAACCTCGACCACCGCGGTGCCGCCGGCGCCGAGGTGAACTCCGGTGACGGCGCCGGCATCCTGCTCCAGGTCCCCGACGCGTTCCTGCGGGCCGTCGTCGACTTCGAGCTGCCGCCGGCCCGCTCGTACGCCGTCGGCACCGCGTTCCTGCCCGGCGACGCCGACACGGTCGCCAAGACCCGCCAGCGCATCGAGGAGATCGCCGACGAGGAGGGCCTCGCGGTCCTCGGGTGGCGTGAGGTGCCCGTCGACGACTCGACCCTGGGCGCCACGGCCCGCAGCGTGATGCCGTCGTTCGTCCAGCTCTTCGTGGCCGGCAAGGGCGCGCGGGTGAGCGGCATGGGCCTCGAGCGCCTGGCGTTCTGCCTGCGCAAGCGCGCCGAGTCCGAGACCGACGTCTACTTCCCGTCGCTGTCCTCGCGCACCCTGGCCTACAAGGGGATGCTCACGACCGACCAGCTCGACCAGGTCTTCCCCGACCTCACCGACGAGCGCGTCGCCTCGGCGATGGCGGTCGTGCACTCACGCTTCTCCACCAACACCTTCCCCAGCTGGCCGCTGGCCCACCCCTTCCGGTTCATCGCCCACAACGGCGAGATCAACACGGTCATGGGCAACCGCAACTGGATGCGCGCCCGCGAGGCGCTCCTCGAGAGCGACCTGATCCCCGGCGACCTCGAGCGGCTGTTCCCGATCTGCACGCCCGGCGCGTCCGACTCGGCCTCGTTCGACGAGGTCCTCGAGCTGCTACACCTCGGCGGACGCTCCCTCCCGCACGCGGTGCTGATGATGATCCCGGAGGCCTGGGAGAACCACCGCGACATGGACCCCAAGCGTCGCGCGTTCTACGAGTTCCACTCCACCCTGATGGAGCCGTGGGACGGGCCTGCCTGCGTCGTCTTCACCGACGGCACCCAGGTCGGTGCCGTGCTCGACCGCAACGGCCTGCGCCCCTCGCGCTACTGGGTCACCGACGACGGCCTCGTCGTGCTCGCCTCCGAGGTCGGCGTGCTCGACCTCGACCCCGCCACGGTCGTCCGCAAGGGCCGTCTGCAGCCGGGCCGGATGTTCCTCGTCGACACCGAGGAGCACCGGATCATCGAGGACGAGGAGATCAAGAGCCAGCTCGCCTCGGAGCACCCCTACGACGAGTGGCTGCACGCCGGGCTGATCCACCTCGACGACCTCGACGACCTCGAGCACATCGTCCACACGCACGCCTCGGTGACGCGGCGCCAGCAGATCTTCGGCTACACCGAGGAGGAGCTGCGCATCCTGCTGAGCCCGATGGCCAACACCGGTGGCGAGGCGCTCGGCTCGATGGGCACCGACACCCCGATCGCGGCACTGAGCGACAAGCCGCGGCTGCTGTTCGATTACTTCTCCCAGCTGTTCGCGCAGGTGACCAACCCGCCGCTCGACGCCATCCGCGAGGAGCTCGTCACCTCGCTGAGCGGCTCGATCGGTCCCGAGGCCAACCTGCTGCACCCGACGCCGGCCTCGTGCCGCCAGGTGGTGCTGCCCTTCCCGGTCTTCTCCAACGACGACCTGGCCAAGATCCGCCACATCAACCGCAACGGCGACATGCCCGGCTTCCAGGTCCACGTCGTCCGCGGCCTCTACGAGGTCGCCGGGGGAGGGGAGGCCCTCGCCGCCCGGCTCGACGAGCTGTCCGCCGAGGTCTCGGCCGCGATCGCCGACGGCGCCCGGATCATCGTGCTGTCGGACCGCCACGCGACCGCCGACCTGGCGCCGATCCCGTCCCTGCTCATGACCGGGGCCATCCACCACCACCTGGTCCGCGAGAAGACCCGCACCCAGGTGGGCCTGCTCGTCGAGGCCGGTGACGTCCGCGAGGTGCACCACGTCGCGCTGCTGGTCGGCTACGGCGCGGCGGCGGTCAACCCCTACCTCGCCATGGAGTCGGTGGAGGACCTCGCCCGCGAGGCCTACTACGTCAAGGTCGACCCCGAGAAGGCCGTCGCCAACCTGATCAAGGCGCTCGGCAAGGGCGTGCTGAAGGTGATGTCCAAGATGGGCGTCTCCACCGTCGCCTCCTACACCGGCGCCAAGATCTTCGAGGCCGTCGGCCTCTCCCAGGCCGTCGTCGACCGCTACTTCACCGGTACGACGTCCAAGCTGGGCGGCATCGAGCTCGAGACGATCGCCGAGGAGGTCGCCCGCCGCCACGCGGTCGCCTACCCCCGCGGCGGCGCGCCGGCGCACCGCGAGCTGACCATCGGCGGCGAGTACCAGTGGCGCCGCAGCGTCAAGGGTGAGGCCGAGCCGCACCTGTTCGACCCCGAGACCGTCTTCCGGCTCCAGCACTCGACCCGCACCGGCAGCTACGACATCTTCAAGCAGTACACCGACCGGGTGAACGAGCAGTCGCAGCGCCTGATGACGCTGCGCGGCCTGTTCACCTTCAAGGACGCTGCAGGGTCGGGGCGCGAGCCGATCCCCGTCGAGGAGGTCGAGCCGGTCTCGGAGATCGTCAAGCGCTTCTCCACGGGCGCGATGTCGTACGGCTCCATCAGCCAGGAGGCCCACGAGACGCTGGCGATCGCCATGAACCGGCTGGGCGGCAAGTCCAACACCGGCGAGGGCGGCGAGGACCCCGACCGCCTCTACGACCCGGAGCGCCGCTCGTCGATCAAGCAGGTCGCCTCGGGCCGGTTCGGCGTCACGTCGGAGTACCTCACCAACGCCGACGACATCCAGATCAAGATGGCGCAGGGCGCCAAGCCCGGCGAGGGCGGTCAGCTGCCCGGCCACAAGGTCTACCCGTGGGTGGCCAAGACCCGGCACTCCACGCCGGGCGTTGGGCTGATCAGTCCGCCGCCGCACCACGACATCTACTCCATCGAGGACCTGGCGCAGCTGATCCACGACCTCAAGAACGCCAACCCCGCGGCGCGCATCCACGTGAAGCTCGTCTCCGAGGTCGGCATCGGCACGGTCGCAGCGGGCGTCTCCAAGGCCCACGCCGACGTCGTGCTGGTCTCGGGCCACGACGGCGGCACCGGCGCCTCGCCGCTCACCTCGCTCAAGCACGCGGGCGGTCCGTGGGAGCTCGGCCTGGCCGAGACCCAGCAGACCCTGCTGCTCAACGGGCTGCGCGACCGGATCGTGGTGCAGGCCGACGGCCAGCTCAAGACCGGGCGCGACGTGGTGATCGCGGCGCTGCTCGGCGCCGAGGAGTTCGGCTTCGCCACCGCACCGCTGGTCGTCAGCGGCTGCATCATGATGCGGGTCTGCCACCTCGACACCTGCCCGGTGGGCGTCGCGACGCAGAACCCGGTCCTGCGCGAGCGCTACAGCGGCAAGGCCGAGTACGTCGTGAACTTCTTCGAGTTCATCGCCCAGGAGGTCCGCGAGCTGCTCGCCGAGCTGGGGTTCCGCAGCCTCGACGAGGCGATCGGCCAGGTCGGCACCCTCGACGTGGCCCGGGCCGTCGACCACTGGAAGGCCTCCGGGCTCGACCTGGCGCCGATCCTCCACCAGGCCTCGGCCCACGGTGAGTTCGGGCAGTTCGAGGACCAGGACCTGCGCAACACCAAGACGCAGGACCACGGCCTCGACAAGGCGCTCGACAACGAGCTGATCGCCATCGCCGCACCGGCGCTGGAGTCCGGCGAGCCGGTGCGTGCCCAGGTGGCGGTCCGCAACGTGAACCGCACCGTCGGCACGATGCTCGGCCACGAGGTCACCAAGCGCTACCGCGGCGACGGGCTCCCCGAGGGCACCATCGACATCACCCTCACCGGCTCCGCCGGCCAGTCGTTCGGCGCGTTCGTGCCGCGCGGGGTGACGCTGCGGCTGGAGGGCGACGCCAACGACTACGTCGGCAAGGGCCTGTCCGGCGGCCGCCTGGTCGTGCGGCCGGACCGGGCCGCCACCTTCGAGGCGGGCGAGCAGATCATCGCCGGCAACACGATCGGCTACGGCGCCACGTCGGGCCAGATCTTCCTCAGCGGTCGCGTGGGCGAGCGGTTCTGCGTCCGCAACTCCGGCGCCAGCGCGGTCGTCGAGGGCGTGGGCGACCACGGCTGCGAGTACATGACCGGTGGCGTCGTGGTCGTGCTCGGCCCGACCGGCCGCAACTTCGCCGCCGGCATGTCGGGCGGCTACGCCTTCGTGCTCGACCTCGACGAGTCACGGGTCAACCCCGAGCTGGTCGAGCTCTCGCCGGTGCAGGGCAAGGCCGCCGACGAGCTGAAGGCGCTCGTCGAGCAGCACGCCGAGGAGACCGGATCGGCCGTCGCCACCGCGCTCCTCGCCGACTGGGACGCATCCCTTGCTCGCTTCACCGAGGTGATGCCGAGCGACTTCAAGCGTGTCCTCGAGGCTCGTGAGGAGGCCCTCGAGGAGGGCCTCGACGAGGACGAGGCCGCCGCACGGATCATGGAGGTCCTTCATGGCTGACCCCAAGGGTTTCTTGAAGCACGGCCGGGAGGTCGCCTCGCGCCGCGAGGTCGCCGAGCGGGTCAAGGACTGGAACGAGGTCTACCCCGACGGCATCGGGCGAGCCCTGCTGCCCATCATCAACACCCAGGCCGGACGCTGCATGGACTGCGGCATCCCGTTCTGCCACCAGGGCTGCCCGCTGGGCAACATCATCCCGGAGTGGAACGACCTCGTCTGGCGTGACGACTGGGACGGCGCGATGGACCGGCTCCACGCGACGAACAACTTCCCGGAGTTCACGGGCCGCCTCTGCCCGGCGCCCTGCGAGACCGCCTGCGTGCTGGGCATCAACCAGGACCCGGTGACCATCAAGAACGTCGAGGTCTCGATCATCGACCGCGCCTGGGGCTCGGGCTACGTCCGGCCGCAGCCGCCGGAGTGGCTCTCGGGCAAGACGGTCGCCGTCATCGGCTCCGGGCCGGCCGGCCTCGCCGCGGCCCAGCAGCTGACCCGCGCCGGGCACACCGTCGCGGTCTACGAGCGCGCCGACAAGATCGGTGGCCTGCTCCGCTACGGCATCCCCGAGTTCAAGATGGAGAAGAAGCACCTCGACCGGCGGCTCGACCAGATGCGCCGCGAGGGCACCGTCTTCCGGGCCGGCGTCGACGTGGGCGGTGACCTGACGGGTCCGCAGCTGCTCACCCGGTACGACGCCGTGGTGCTCGCCATGGGGGCCACCGCGGCCCGCGACCTGCCCGTGCCGGGCCGTGAGCTCGGCGGCATCCACCAGGCCATGGAGTTCCTGCCCCAGGCCAACCGCGTGGCGCTCGGCGAGGCACCGACGAGCGACGGGTCGGAGCAGATCGTGGCCACCGGCAAGGACGTCGTGATCATCGGCGGCGGTGACACCGGCGCCGACTGCCTCGGCACCTCGATCCGCCAGGGCGCCCGCTCGATCACGCAGCTGGAGATCATGCCGCAGCCCGGCGAGGAGCGGCCCACGGGCCAGCCGTGGCCGACGTACCCGATGCTGTTCCGCGTCTCCTCGGCGCACGAGGAGGGCGGCGAGCGGGTCTACGCCGTCTCCACGCAGGAGTTCCTGGGCGACGAGGACGGCCACGTCTCGGCGCTGCGGCTGGTCGAGGTCGACGCGAAGTTCCAGCCCGTCGAGGGCACCGAGCGGGAGATCCCGGCACAGCTGGTGCTGCTGGCGATGGGCTTCGTGGGCCCCGAGAAGCCGGGCCTGGTCGAGCAGCTCGGCGTCGAGCTCGACGAGCGCGGCAACGTCCGGCGCGACGACTCCTACGCCGCCTCCGTCCCGGGCGTGTACGTCGCCGGCGACGTCGGTCGCGGTCAGTCGCTCATCGTGTGGGCGATCGCCGAGGGCCGCAGCGCAGCGGCGGCCGTCGACGCCTACCTCACCGGCTCGACGACGCTGCCCGCGCCGATCAAGCCGCACGAGCGCCCGCTGGTCGTCTGACCGGTGCCTGCAGTCCGGCTGGTGGAGCGAGTCTTGCTTGGATCGTTCCAACACCCGCTAGGGTTGGGGTGTGCGTAGAGCCAAGATCGTCTGCACCCTCGGTCCCGCGGTGAACACCCCCGAAGGGATCAGGGCCCTCGTCGACGCCGGCATGGACGTGGCGCGGCTCAACATGAGCCACGGCCGGTACGCCGACCACGAGTCGGTCTACCGGTTGGTCCGCCAAGCCTCCGACGACACCGGCCACGCGATCGGCATCTTCGCCGACCTGCAGGGTCCCAAGATCCGCCTCGAGACGTTCTCCGACGGTCCGGTGAAGCTCAAGAAGGGCGCGACCTTCACCATCACCACCCGTGACGTCGACGGTGACGTCGCCCAGTGCGGCACGACCTACAAGGGCCTGCCCGGCGACGTGCAGCCCGGCGACCCGCTGCTGATCGACGACGGCAAGGTGCGGCTGAAGGTCACCGCGGTCGAGGGCCAGGACGTCGTCACCGAGGTCGTCGTGCCCGGCAAGGTGTCCGACCACAAGGGCATCAACCTGCCCGGTGTCGCGGTCTCGGTGCCGGCGCTGTCGGAGAAGGACACCGAGGACCTGCGCTGGGCGCTGCGCCTGGGCGTCGACTTCATCGCGCTGAGCTTCGTGCGCAGCGCCACCGACGCCGACGACGTGCGCGCGGTCATGCAGGAGGAGGGCGTCTTCGTCCCGGTGATCGCGAAGATCGAGAAGCCGCAGGCGATCGCCAACATCGACGAGATCGTCGACGCGTTCGACGGCGTCATGGTCGCCCGTGGCGACCTCGGCGTGGAGTGCCCGCTCGAGGACGTGCCGATCCACCAGAAGCTGATCATCGACAAGGCGCGGCGCAACGCCAAGCCGGTCATCGTCGCGACCCAGATGCTCGAGTCGATGATCCAGGCGCCGGCGCCCACGCGCGCCGAGGCCAGCGACGTGGCCAACGCCGTGCTCGACGGCGCCGACGCCGTGATGCTGTCCGGCGAGACCAGCGTGGGCGAGTACCCCATCGTCGCGGTGGAGACCATGGCCCGCATCGTGGAGTCGACCGAGGACCACGGCTTGAGCCACATGGCGGCCGTCACCTGGCAGCCGCACACTCGCGGCGGCATCATCGCGAAGGCCGCCGCGGAGGTGGCCGAGAGCGTCGGCGCGAAGTACGTCGTCGCCTTCACCACCAGTGGCGACTCGGCCAAGCGGCTCTCCCGCTACCGCGGCCCGATCCCGGTCCTCGCGTTCACCCCGGAGGCCCGCACCCGCTCGCAGCTCGCCCTCACCTGGGGCGTGGAGACGTTCCAGGGTGCGCCGGTGGAGCACACCGACGAGATGGTCCGCCAGGTCGACGAGTCGCTGCTGCACATCGGCCGCGTCCGCGAGGGCGACCTCGTGGTGATCATCGCCGGCAGCCCGCCCGGGATCCCCGGCTCCACCAACGCACTCCGCATCCATCGGATGGGCGACGCGATCAACGAGCTGGCACCGGCGTACCGCCGCCAGCGCTGAACGCACGACGGCATTTCCCTCAGGTCGGCCTGGGTCGCGGCCGATGAGTGGAGCGGTGACCTGACGACACGGACGTCCACGGCGCCGCGAGCACTCGGAGAACTGCCTTCATGACTTCGCCCAGCCAAGCCCTGCGAGACCTCAAGATCGGAGTGCGGCTCGCCGCCGCCTTCGCCGCCTGCGGTGTCCTCGTGGGCCTCGCCGCCTACCTCGGCCTCTCAGCGCAGAGCAAGGCCGACGGGATGCGTGACCAGATCGAGCAGGTCGCGACCCACCGCGCCCTCGCGGACCTCATGCTCATCAACATCAACGACATCACCGGCTGGCAGGGCCTCTACCTCGCCGACGCCACCGCCTTCGGGGTCGAGGCGGCGCTGTCCGAGGACGGCTACAACCGCGACGGGTACCTGAACAGCAAGGCGGCCATCGAGGAGATGTTCGCCGACGTCGACACCACCGGCCTGACCGGCGAGCAGAAGGACATCCTCGCCAGCACCGAGGCGAACTTCCAGCAGCTGTTCGAGCAGGACGACTGGATCGTGGAGCGTCTCGATGCTCGCGGTCTCGACGCCATGCCGCAGATCATGAACAGCATCAACGGCGGCGCCGCGGGTGAGGCCTGGACGGCGGTCTACGAGGACATGAGCGCCTTCGGCGACTCGCTGCAGGAGCGCGAGAAGGCGCTGCGGGCGGACCTCGCGGTCGTGTCCAAGCGCGGCCGGATGATGGTCTACGTCGGCCTGGTGCTCGTCATCGTCGCCGGCACCGCCGTCGTGGTCAGCGTGACGCGCTCGATCACGCGTCCCCTCGGCCGTGCCGTCGGGGTGCTCCAGGCAGTGGCTGCCGGTCATCTCGACCGCCGGATCGAGGAGGACCGCGGCGACGAGATCGGTCAGCTCGCGAGCGCGCTGAACAGCGCAGTGGCCAACCTCGGCGAGGCGATGTCCGAGATCGCGGGCACCGCGGTCCAGCTCGCCGGGGCATCCGAGGAGCTCTCGGCCGTGTCCGGCCAGATGACCAGCTCGGCCTCCGAGGCATCCGCCCAGGCCGGCCTGGTGTCGTCCGCGGCCGGGCAGGTGTCCAACAACGTGCAGACCGTCGCCGCCGCGACCGAGCAGATGGGCGCCTCCATCCGCGAGATCGCGGTCAACGCCAGCAACGCCGCCGGCGTGGCCGCCCAGGCGGTCGTGGCCGCAGAGTCGACGAACGCCACCGTCGCCAAGCTGGGCGAGTCCTCCACCGAGGTCGGCAACGTCATCAAGGTGATCAACTCGATCGCCGAGCAGACCAACCTGCTCGCCCTCAACGCGACCATCGAGGCCGCCCGCGCCGGCGAGGCCGGCAAGGGCTTCGCCGTCGTCGCCAACGAGGTCAAGGAGCTGGCCCAGGAGACGAGCAAGGCGACCGGCGACATCGACCAGCGGATCCGGGCGATCCAGGCCGACACCCAGGAGGCGGTCACCGCGATCTCGGAGATCGCCGGGATCATCGCCCAGATCAGCGACACCCAGACCGTCATCGCCTCGGCCGTGGAGGAGCAGACGGCCACCACCCAGGAGATGACCCGCTCGGTCGCCGACGCCGCGGTGGGCTCCACCGACATCGCGCAGAACATCACCGGGGTGGCCCGGACCGCGTCCGACACGCAGGCCGCGGCCGGCAGCACGAGCTCCGCGGCCGAGGAGCTGTCCCGCATGGCCCAGCGCCTCCAGGGCCTCGTCGCGCAGTTCACCTACGAGGCGCGGGGCGCCACCGCCTCCGTCTGAGTCGAAGGCCGCGCCGGGTCGAGCCCGGCGCGGCCTACGACTTCGGGCCGATGAGGTCGTCCAGCGTGGCGACGGCCTCGCGTCGGGAGACCGAGACCGTCCAGGGCCCCGACCGGCGCCACCGTATGTCCGCCAGGTCGAGGGCCCAGCCGCACAGGCCGAGGATGTCGTCCGACCTGTTGGAGAACTGCCAGCGCGGGTAGTCGTAGCGGCGCCTCTCACCGTCGACCATCCGGGTGGCCCAGTTGTTGACGCGAGCGCCGTCGGAGTGGAACAGGCCTCGCAAGAAGTCGGCCGGGAACGCCCGGACGACGTCCTCCTGCCAGGGTTGCAGGACGATGGGGCGCTCGTGCTTTCGCCCAGGTCCGTGCTGTGGGAACAGGCACGGCCAGTGCTTCCACGACACGGTCGTGACGACCGCGCCCGCGTGGAGGCGCGCGTGCGGTCGGCCGTCGGGCTTGACGGTGGTCATCAGGTCGAGCAAGTGTGCATTGAGGTCGGCGTATCGACCGTCGTTGTAAACATGCAGGTTGAAGACGCCGCGCCGACCGCGTGAGATGTGTCCGTCACCGAGGTACCAGCCGAGAAGCTCGGCATACTCGCGTTCGGCCAGCCCGGCCGCATCGCATCGAGGGCAGGGCGGGGCGAGGTGTCCTCCGCCGCGAGGCAAGCCTTGGCGTTGGTACAGGCGGCGCCAGCGTCGGATTGTCTTCACTGCCACCCCGTGCAGATCGGCGTTGTCGGCGTCGCTCATGCCGCGGTCCGAGCAGGCGAGCGCGGAGTCGACGACGGACTGCGGCCGGACATGTGCCATGGATCCCAGCGTGCCTGAGACCACCGACACCGTGCCGGGTGTGGGAGTCGAACCCACACGCCCTTGCGGGCAGTGGTGTTTGAGACCACCGCGTCTGCCATTCCGCCAACCCGGCTAGGTGGGCACACCGTAGCCGAACTAGCCTTGCCGTCGTGACGCAGCCCGCCCCCGACCGAGCCGACGACAGCACCGCTCCCGACGACGTACGCCGCGTGGTGATCGCCGAGGACGAGGCGCTCATCCGCATGGACCTCGCCGAGATGCTGGGCGAGGAGGGGTACGACGTCGTGGGCCAGGCCGGCGACGGCCAGAGGGCCATCGAGCTCGCGCGCGACCTGCGGCCCGACCTGGTGATCCTCGACGTGAAGATGCCGGTGCTCGACGGCATCGCTGCCGCCGAGGTCATCGCGGGGGAGCGGATCGCACCTGTCGTCATCCTCACCGCCTTCTCCCAGCGCGACCTCGTCGCCCGAGCGCGCGACGCCGGGGCGATGGCGTACCTGGTCAAGCCGTTCCAGCGCGGCGACCTCGTGCCGGCCATCGAGATGGCCGTGAGCCGCTTCGCCGAGATCACCGTCCTCGAGCGCGAGGTCTCCGACCTCCAGGAGTCCCTGGCCACCCGCAAGGCGGTCGACCGGGCCAAGAGCGTGCTGCAGGAGAAGCTCGGCCTGAGCGAGCCCGACGCGTTCCGGTGGATCCAGAAGACCGCGATGGACCTGCGGCTGTCGATGAAGCAGGTCGCCGACGGCGTGGTCGAGCACGGCGTGGCGGGGCTCGGCCCCGGCGCCGGCGCGACGGGCGGCGACGCCAGCGACGGCTGACGTCGGCCGACCTCGGGCGTCGGGGAGCCGCCTCGCCGCAGATCTGGCGGCCCGCGGCCCCGGCGACCGTGGAAACCGTTGATGACACCGGATGTTTCGGTGCTGTTTCCGGTACAGACCGCTTGGTCACGAAACGACAACGGCCGTCGAAACCCGGCGCACAATCGTGTCCCGCGCCACATCCATGATGTTAGGTTCCCGCCACGAGGCTGCCGAGGTGGTCAGCCCAAGAGCCATAGAACAACGGAGGGATCCATGATCCGCTCATCCAAGACGTGGCACGCTGTCGCCGTGGCGGCGGCTGCCGGTCTGGTGCTCAGCGCGTGCGGAACCACCGACACCGATGGTGGCGGCGGCGACGCGTCCGGCGAGGACTGCAACTTCAAGATCGGCGCGATGGGGGCCCTGTCCGGCGCCAACGCGAGCATCGTGCTCCCGTCGGTCGACGGTGCGGAGCTCGCGCTGGAGCAGTGGGACAACGACGAGTGCGAGGTGACGCTCGAGCGCTTCGACACCGAGGGCGACCCGGCCAAGGCGACCCCGGTCGCGACCCAGATCGCCGGCGACGAGTCGTTCATCGGCGTCATCGGTGGCGCGTTCTCGGGCGAGACCCGCGCGACCAAGACGATCTATCAGGACGGCGGCGTCCCGATGATCAGCCAGTCGGCCACCGCGACCGACCTGACGCAGGACGAGCCCGTCGAGGTCTTCCACCGTCTCGTTCCCTACGACGACTACCAGGGTGCGGCGATCGCCAAGTACCTCACCGACGAGGTCGGCGCCTCCAAGGTGTTCGTGGTCGACAACTCCGAGGCCTACGGCGAGCCGCTGGCCGACCGCGTCGAGGAGACCCTCGGCAAGGCGATGGTGCAGCGCGACAAGACCCAGGTCGGCCAGACCGACTTCGCGCCGACCATCTCCAAGATGGAGTCGGCCAACCCCGACGCGATCTTCTACGGCGGCTACATCGCCGAGGCGGCCCCGCTGCTCAAGCAGATCCGCGACGCGGGCATCGACGCCCCGTTCGTCGGTGGTGACGGCCTCTACGGTGCCGACTTCGGCAACGCCGTCGGCGCAGCCGGCGAGGGTGCTGTCGTGATGTGCCCCTGCGCCCCGATCGAGGAGGACAGCACCTTCGCTGCCGACTTCGAGGAGCAGTTCGGCTCCGCTCCCGGCGCCTACGCCGCCGAGGGCTACGACGCGATGACCGTCTTCCTCGCCGCGCTCGACGACGGCGCGCGCACCCGCGAGGAGGTCCTCGAGTTCATCAACGGCTACGAGGGCGACGGCCTCAGCAAGGAGATCGCCTTCGACGACGCCGGCGACGTCCCGGCCGAGAACGTCTCCTACTGGGCCTACAAGAACGAGGGCGGCACGCTCGTCCCCGAGGTCGAGGTCAAGCCCGAGGGCTGATCGAGGCACGACGCATGACACCGCGGGGGCGGCCGGAACTCGGCCGCCCCCGCTCCATGGCCCGATGAGGGCCACGACCTTGGAGGGCCCTGAGTGGACTTCGATGCCCTGATCAACGGGTTGGACCGTCACACGCTCGACGGCATCACCCGCGGATCCATCTACGCGCTCGTCGCGCTCGGCTACACGATGGTGTACGGCGTGATGAAGCTGATCAACTTCGCCCACTCCGAGGTGTTCATGGTGGGCACCTGGACGGTCCTGGGCACCTACACCGTGATCGGTGCCACCGCCGGCTCCGGCCTCGGCATGGTCATCGGGGCCACGCTGCTCGCGCTGATCGCGGCGATGCTGGCCTCGGCCGGCACCGCGCTGGCCGTCGAGCGGATCGCCTACCGACCGCTGCGCAAGAAGGGCGCTCCGCCCCTGATCTTCCTCATCACCGGCATCGGCTGCTCGATCGTCCTGGTCGAGACCTTCGGCCAGGTGCTGCGGGCCTTCTTCGGCCCGCCGTTCGGCCGTGTGACCGCCAACGTGCCCTCCGTGCTGGAGACCAGCGTGGTCTTCACCATCCCGGGCATCGACCTCCCGGTCACCAACACCCGGCTGCTGATCATCGTCGGCGCCATCGTGATGATGGTCGCGCTCGACACCTTCGTGAACAAGAGCCGCCTCGGTCGCGGCGTCCGCGCCGTCGCGCAGGACCCCGACACCGCGTCCCTCATGGGTGTCAACCAGGACCGCGTCATCATGCTGGTCTTCGTCCTCGGTGGTGCCATGGCCGGCGTCGCGGCACTGCTGTTCACCATCCAGTACGACATCACCAAGTTCGACATCGGGTTCATCATCGGCATCAAGGCGTTCACGGCGGCCGTCCTCGGAGGCATCGGCAACCTGCGCGGCGCGCTGGTCGGCGGTCTCCTCCTCGGCGTCGTCGAGGTCTACGCCTCCCAGGTCTGGGACTCCAGCTGGACCGACGTGACCGCATTCATCGTGCTCGTCCTCGTCCTGATGTTCCGGCCCACCGGGTTGCTCGGTGAGTCCCTCGGAAAGGCACGCGCATGAGCCAGATCCTCGACTCCTACCGCGGGCTCCAGATCGGCAACCGCTGGGACCGCGCCCCCAAGTGGCTCAAGTACGGGCTGTTGCTGCTGGTCGTCGCGTTCGCGTTCTACCTGCCGTACCTCAACATCCTGCCGTTCGCGTACATCCGCACCGACCTCAACCCGACCGGCTCGGACTGGGCGAGCGTGCTGTTCCTGATCGTCGTCTACATGATCGTCGCGGTCGGGCTCAACGTCGTGATCGGCCTGGCCGGCCTGCTCGACCTCGGCTACGTCGGCTTCTACGCCCTCGGTGCGTACTCGGTGGCCCTCTTCGGCTCGCCGTCCTCGCCCGTCGTGGAGGCGCTGCAGTCGCGCTTCGGACTCTCCGAGGAGTGGGCCGTCCCGTTCGCGATCTGCATCCCGATCGCGATCACGATGTCGCTGATCGCCGGCGTCATTCTGGGTGCCCCCACGCTGCGGCTGCGCGGTGACTACCTCGCGATCGTGACGCTCGGCTTCGGCGAGATCATCCGCATCACCGCGCGCAACCTCGACAACGTGACGGGCGGCGCCGCCGGTATCACCCAGGTGCCCACCCCGCCGGGACCCGAGATCGACGGGCGGTCGTTCTTCAACACGATCGACGCCGAGCGCTGGTACTGGCTGGCGCTCGTCATCCTCCTCCTCATCATCTGGCTGACCCTGCGCCTGGAGAACAGCCGCGTCGGTCGTGCCTGGCTGGCAATCCGCGAGGACGAGGATGCCGCTGCCGTCATGGGCGTCGCCGGCTTCAAGTTCAAGCTGTGGGCGTTCGCGATCGGTGCGTCGGTCGGCGGCTTCGCCGGCCTGCTGTTCGGCAGCAAGCAGCAGTACGTCGAGCCCAACGCGTTCATGCTCAACCTCTCGTTCCTCTTCGTGGCCATGGTCGTCATCGGCGGCTCGGGCAACGTCGTCGGCGTGCTCGTCGGCGCCTTCCTGCTCACCTACCTCCCGGAGCGGTTCCGCGAGCTGCAGGAGTGGCGACCGTTCGCCTTCGGTGTGGCTCTCGTCCTCGTCATGGTGCTGCGGCCGCAGGGCCTGGTGCCGAGCAGGCGCAGAGCACGAGAGTTCGAGGATCGACGACACGAGGCCGAGGAGGCTGCTGCCGATGTCTGAGCAGACCACGCACGACCAGGGCGTCGAGGCCCTTCCGGACACCTCGAACCACGACGAGATCACCCTCGAGACGTCGGGAGCGGTGGGTGACGTCCTGCTGGAGGTCGACCACGTCACCCTGCGCTTCGGTGGCGTCGTGGCCCTCGACGACGTCAACTTCGAGATCCGTCGCGGAGAGATCCTGGGGCTGATCGGCCCCAATGGCGCCGGCAAGACGACGTGCTTCAACGCGATGACCGGGGTCTACACCCCGACCGAGGGCACCATCCGGTTCAAGGGCCAGGAGATCGCCGGCCAGAAGTCGCACAAGATCAACCAGCTCGGCATCGCCCGGACGTTCCAGAACATCCGGCTCTTCCCGGAGATGTCGGCGCTCGAGAACGTCATGGTCGGCTGCGACGCGCGCCACAAGACCAGCGTGCTCGGTGCGCTCTTCCGTGCCTACCGCGTGCGTCCCACCGAGGACGAGCTGCCGGACAGTGGCATCCGCCGCAGCTTCGCCAAGGTGTTCGGCATCAGCCGCCACACCCTGGAGGAGCGCGCCGGTCGCCGGCGCTCGATGCAGCTGCTCCGGTTCGTCGGCATCGCCGACCGGGCGCACGAGCTCGCGCGCAACCTCCCCTACGGCTACCAGCGTCGTCTGGAGATCGCTCGGGCCCTGGCCACCGAGCCCGAGCTGATCTGCCTCGACGAGCCGGCAGCCGGCTTCAACCCGGCGGAAAAGGAGGACCTGATGGGTCTCATCCGCCGGATCCGCGACCTCGGGCACACGGTCCTGGTCATCGAGCACGACATGAAACTGGTCCTCGGCGTCACCGACCGGATCGTCGTCCTCGAGTTCGGGCAGAAGATTGCCGAGGGCAGCCCTGCAGAGGTTGCCCGCGACCCGAAGGTCATCGCCGCCTACCTGGGAGAACCCGACGATGCTGCTTGAGATGAAGGACGCCGTGCTCAGCTACGGCAAGATCGAGGCGCTCCACAACATCAGCGTGGAGGTCGCCGAGGGCGAGGTCGTCTCGCTGATCGGCGCCAACGGTGCCGGCAAGACCTCGACGATGCGTGCGCTCTCGGGTGTCCGCGGCCTGTCCTCGGGCTCCGTGGTGTTCAACGGCGAGGACGTCACGAAGCTCCGCGCCGACCAGCGCCTGCGCAAGGGCCTGGTCCTGTGCCCCGAGGGCCGCGGCATCTTCCCGGGCATGACGGTCACCGAGAACCTCAACATGGGCGCCTACACCCGCAAGGACAAGGCGGCGATCGACGAGGACTACGACCGGGTCTTCAGCCTCTTCCCGCGGCTCCTCGAGCGCAAGAAGCAGGTCGCAGGCACCATGTCGGGTGGCGAGCAGCAGATGCTGGCCATCGGGCGGGCCCTGATGTCGCGGCCGAAGCTGTTGATGCTCGACGAGCCGTCGATGGGCCTGGCGCCCATGCTGATCCAGCAGATCTTCGACATCATCACCGAGATCGCCCAGCAGGGCACCACCATCCTGGTCGTGGAGCAGAACGCCAAGCAGGCGCTCTCGCGCAGCGACCGCGCCTACGTCCTGGAGACGGGACGCATCGTCAAGACGGGCACCGGCGCGGAGCTTCTCGACGATCCTTCAGTGCGAGAGGCCTACCTCGGCGTAGCCTGATCGGACTGCCGGCGGTAGGGTCTCGTCCGGTGTGGTGGTGCCGGACTCCTCGGCAGGGGGCCACTGTGGGTGCAACTGGAAATGGGTGGGTCGATGAGTCGGACGCCGGTGACCGTTCGTGCTGCAGAGCCGACGGATGTCCCGTCGCTGCGTGAGCTGTGGAGCGACATCCTCCGCAAGGGCGGGCTCGACGAGCAGCTCGGTGACGTGGCCCGCGTGGTGGCGATGGCGCGCGAGCGCGAGGACCAGTGCGTGGCGGTGGCCGAGATCGACGGTGAGGTGGCCGGCGCGGTCTACCTCGAGGCGACGACGTTCACCCCGCTCAACCTCGAGCCCGCCGTGCTCGCCGTCTCGCCCCACGTGTTCCCGCAGTTCCGTCGCAAGGGCGTGGGCAGCGCGCTGATGGAGGTGGCGTGCCGGTTCGCCGACCAGCACGGCATCGCCCACGTCCAGACCGCGGCCGCGGCCGAGGCGCGCGACGCCAACCGCTTCATGGCGCGGTTGTCGTTCGCGCCGCAGGCGATGCTGCGGGCGGCCACGACCAGCGCCGTACGCGCACGGCTGCCGAAGGCGCGCCAGGTCACGCCGGCCGCCACCAGCAAGCAGCGCATCGACCGCGTGCTCGCCGCGCGGCGCGTACGACGCGGCGAGCGCGTCCCCGGCTGACCCCCGGCTGACCGGGGCCCCCGCGGGGCGTCAGCGCTGCGGCATCTCCACCAGCGCACAGGTGATGCGCGAGGTGCACACCCGCTTGCTCCGCTCGTCGCTCAGCACGACCTCGTAGGACGTGGACGAGCGGCCGAGGTGGACCGCCGTGGCCACGCCGGTGATCGTGCCCGACGTGGCCGAGCGGTGGTGGGTCGCGTTGATGTCCACCCCGACGGCGACCTTGGCGGGGTAGGCGTGGATCGCCGAGCCGATGGACCCGAGCGTCTCGGCGAGGACCACGCTGGCCCCGCCGTGGAGCAGCCCGAACGGCTGGGTGTTGCCCTCGACCGGCATCGTCGCGACGATCCGCTCGGCGGAGATCTCGACGAGCTCGATGCCCATCTTCTCGTTGAGCCGTCCCATGCCCTGGGGCATGTAGGCGAGGAAGTCCTCGATGCTCAGGTCGGCCAGGGAGTGGGGGGTCTCGCTCATGCGGTCATTGTGTCGGACCCCTGCGCCCGGCCGGCCGCTCACCCCCGCCACGGCTGTCGGTCGCGACGACTAGAGTCGCGGACGTGCCTGAGACGAGTGAGACCGAGCGCCCCCGCCTCCTGCTGCTGGACGGGCATTCCCTGGCCTACCGCGCCTTCTTCGCGCTCCCGGTGGAGAACTTCGCGACGGCGTCGGGCCAGCACACCAACGCGGTCTACGGCTTCACCTCGATGCTGGTCAACGTGCTCCGCGACGAGGTGCCCACCCACGTCGCGGTGGCCTTCGACAAGTCGCGCCAGACCTTCCGGCTCGAGCAGTACTCCGACTACAAGGCCAAGCGCAACAAGACCCCCGACGAGTTCGGCAGCCAGCTGCCCCTGATCCGCCGTGTGCTCGACGCGCTGCGGATCCAGCACCTCTCGATGGAGGGCTACGAGGCCGACGACATCATCGCGACCCTGACCACCCAGGCGCTCGACCAGGGCATGCAGGTGCTGATCATGACGGGCGACCGCGACTCCATCCAGCTCGTCACCGACGACTCCACCGTGCTCTACACCATGCGCGGCGTCAGCGAGCTCGCCCGCCTCACCCCCGCCGCGGTCGAGGCGAAGTACGGCGTCCCCCCGCACCGCTACCCCGAGCTCGCGGCCATCGTCGGCGAGACCTCCGACAACCTCCCCGGCGTGCCCGGCGTGGGCCAGGGCTACGCCGCGAAGTGGATCAACCAGTTCGACGGCCTCGACAACGTCATCGCCCGCGCCGACGAGGTCACGGGCAAGAAGGGCGAGGCGCTGCGCGCGCACCTCGGCGACGTGATCCGCAACCGGCAGCTCAACGCGCTCGTGCGCGACCTCACGCTGCCGGTGGGTCCGGGCGACCTGGCGCGCCAGACGTGGGACCGCACCGCGGGACTGGAGCTCCTCGACGAGCTGGAGTTCCGCGGCGAGCTCCGCACCCGCCTCCTCGACACGATCGACCCCGACCCCGCCGACACCCTGGAGGCGGAGTCCGGCTTCGAGCTCGACGGGCGTCGGCTCGCCGCCGGCGAGGTGGCCGCCTGGCTCGCCGAGCACGCGCCGGAGGGGCGCCGCGTGGGTGTCGCCATCGGTGGCACCTGGCGTGCCGGCACCGGCGACGTCCACTCCGTCGCGATCGCCACCGGCAGCGGCGAGGCCGCGTTCGTCGACTGCACCGACCTCGGGCCCGACGACGACGCGGCCCTCGCGGCGTGGCTCGTCGACCCCGACCGGCCCAAGGCGGTCCACGACGCCAACGGCCCGAGCCTCGCCCTGGCAGCCCGTGGCTGGTCGCTCGGCGGCCTCGAGGTCGACACCGCCCTCGCGGCGTACCTCGTCCAGCCCGACCAGCGCTCCTACGACCTGGCCGACCTCACCCTCCGGTACCTCAAGCGCGAGCTGCGCCAGGACACCACCGACGCCGACCAGCTCAGCTTCGACGCGATCGACGACACCTCGGGCAGCGACAGCGCCATGCTCGCCGCGCGCGCGGTCCTCGACCTCGCCGACGCCCTCGACGGCGCCGTCGAGGAGCACGGCGGCACCCAGCTGCTGCGCGAGGTGGAGCTGCCGCTGATCGGCACCCTCGTGCGGATGGAGCAGACGGGCATCGCGGTCGACATCGACTACCTCGAGGGTCTCGAGTCCGAGTTCGGCGACCAGGTCCGCACGGCCGCCAACGACGCCTACGACGTGATCGGCAAGGAGATCAACCTCGGCTCGCCCAAGCAGCTGCAGGTCGTGCTCTTCGAGGAGCTCGACATGCCGAAGACCAAGCGCACCAAGACCGGCTACACCACCGACGCCGACTCGCTGCAGCAGCTCTTCGAGAAGACCGAGCACCCGTTCCTCCAGCACCTCCTGCGCCACCGCGACGTGATCCGCCTGCGCCAGACCGTGGAGGGGCTGCTGAAGACCGTCGCCTCCGACGGGCGGATCCACACCACCTACAACCAGATCATCGCTGCGACCGGACGCCTTTCCAGCACCGACCCCAACCTCCAGAACATCCCGATCCGCACCGAGGCCGGACGACGGATCCGGGCGGGCTTCGTGGTGGGCGAGGGGTTCGAGTCGCTGATGACGGCCGACTACAGCCAGGTGGAGATGCGGATCATGGCGCACCTCTCCGAGGACGCCCTGCTGATCGAGGCCTTCAAGTCCGGCCAGGACTTCCACTCGATCACCGCCGCGCGGGTGTTCGGCGTCGACGCCGCGGAGGTGAGCACCGAGCAGCGCGCCAAGATCAAGGCGATGAACTACGGCCTCGCCTACGGCCTCTCGGCGTTCGGTCTCTCCCAGCAGCTGCGCATCGACACCTCCGAGGCCCGCGGCCTGATGGACGAGTACTTCCAGACCTTCGGCGGCGTGCGCGACTACCTCGGCGGCATCGTCGACGAGGCCCGGCGCTCGGGGTTCACCGAGACGATCCTGGGTCGCCGGCGCTACCTCCCCGACCTCACCAGCGACAACCGCCAGCGCCGGGAGACCGCGGAGCGGATGGCGCTCAACGCGCCGATCCAGGGCTCGGCCGCCGACCTGGTCAAGGTCGCCATGCTCGGCGTCGAGCGGGCGCTGGCCGAGCAGGGGCTGCGCTCGCGGATGCTGCTGCAGGTCCACGACGAGCTCGTCTTCGAGGTCGCGCCGGGCGAGGCCGACGCGCTGGCCGCGCTGGTGCGCGCGGAGATGGGCGGCGCGGCCGACCTGCTGGTCCCGCTCGACGTCTCCGTCGGCTCGGGGCGCAGCTGGCACGACGCGGCCCACTGATCCGGGGCCGGCGGGCTCAGGCGACGGGTTCGGGAGCGACCGGGGCGGGCTCGGCGCGCTTGGCGATGTGCAGGCTGACGATCGTCAGCACCGCGAGCAGGGCGGCGTCGACCGCCACGACGACCGTGACGAGCCCGTCGAGGGTGTGCATGCGCGAGCCGAGCACGACCACCGCTGCGAGCGCACCCCAGACCAGCACGACCGTACGACGGCCCTGCCGGGCCAGGACGGCGTACACCTGGAGCTGCAGCATGGCCAGCACCGTGCCGAGCACCGCGAACACCCACAGCAGCCGCTCGACCTCGTCGAAGTCCGACCCGCCGACGAAGACCATCGCGACGTCGGAGAGGACCTGCGCGGCGATGACCACCACGGCGCCCAGCACGGCGACGACCGTCAGGCTGCGCACCAGGGCGCGGCGTCGGCTCTCCGGCGTGGCCATGTCGGGGAACGCGATGACGACGACGAACTGCGGCAGGAACAGCATCACCTTCGCCATGATCAGCCCCGCGGCGTAGAGGCCCGCGTCGTGCTCGTCGAGCACCTGCCGGGCGAGCACGATGTCCACGCTGGACAGCGCGAAGTAGGCGAACAGGACCTGCGCGTTGTGCGCGCTCTCGACGAGCATCGAGCGGGCGGAGTGCTCGGGCGCGTCCGCCTCAGGCGTACGACGGTGCCGCAGCGCCCACCACCCGACCAGCAGCGGGAACAAGTAGCCGAGGCCGACGCCGAGGATGGCGTTGGTGGCGTCGGGGCGCCACAGGATCATCGCGGTCCCGACGACCAGCCGGGGGATGCCGCCGGCGAGGTAGAACACGGCGAGGGCACCCCAGCGACGCTCACCCTGGAGGATGCCGGCCTGCCCGCCGGCCAGGGTCAGCGGCACCGCCGCGATGGCGACCACGGCGGCGGTGAGGAGGCTGTCGAGGTTGAGCAGCGCGTCGATCACCGGCACGAGGAGGCACAGCACGAGCCCGACGGCGAGGGAGACCTTCGTGGTGAGCGCGAGGATGGCGCGCTCGATCGAGGCGACGTTGCCCTGGTCGACCGCGATCCGGCGCGCCGCGGTGGCCTGGAGGCCGAGCGCCACGACCTGGACCACGATCAGCAGGCTCAGGCACGCGACGAAGGCGCCGTACTGCGACGGACCGATGATGCGTGCGGCGAGCATGGTGAAGCCGTAGGTCGCGATGTTCATCACGCTGGTGGCCACGGCGACCGCGCTGCCGTCGAAGCCGCGCCGGGTGCGCGCGCTGCTCGCTGCCGTCACGTCGGAGATCCTAGGTTCACGAAGGTCCATGCTGAGCGGGCCCCGGTCAGTAGGGGTCGGCGGTGTCGGTGTGGCCGAGCAGCCGCGCGAGCGGTCGGGCGCGCAGGCGCAGCAGCACCTTGACCAGCAGGTTGCGGGCGAACCACGGCAGCTCCCGTGCCACGCGGAGACGGTCGGCGACCATGGGCCGGCCGACCTCGAAGCGGGCGAGGGAGCCGGTGCGGCCGGTGTAGACGTGGTGGTCGGTGGTCAGGGCGTCGCGCAGGACGGCGAGGGTGACGCCGAGCGAGGAGAAGGCGTCGTGGACGAGCACCACGTCTCCCGGTCGGAGGAACGCGCTCCAGCGCAGGTCGTCGAGGCACGACCACATGTCGTGCTTGCCGTCGACGTAGACCATGCGCACCTCCCCGGACCACGACGTCCGCGCGTCGTGGCTGGTGGCGACGTGCACGTCGACGCGATCGGCGAGACCGGCGTCCGCGAGGTGGGCGCGGAGGCGACGCTCGGTGTCGGGCCGCCCGTACCTCCAGTCGTCGGGGAACGGGTCCACGGCCGTCACGGCGGCGCCGCTGGCCGCCAGCACGATCGTCGAGCGTCCCAGGTGGCTCCCGACCTCGACCACGCGTCCGGGCGCGGCGGCACGGGCCGCGTCGTACAGCGTGCGCGCCTGGTCCTCGGTGAGCCACCCGTCGACCCGGTCGGCGAGCCGCCACGCGTCCTCGAAGGCGAGGACCGGCTCGGTCGGGTCTGGCACGGAAGTCCTCGTGGAGCGTCGTGGAACGGCGGTGTCTGGATCGGCCACAGCATAGGCTGGCCCGGTGGTGCCGGCAGGGAAGTTGCGCAGACCGGCCGCCCCGTCGCCGATCGCCCGCACCTGGCGCGACGGCGTCGTGCTGCTCTGGCCGCCGGTCCTGGCCCTCGTCCTGGTGGCGCCCCTGATGGTGCGCCCGGGGCACCCGCTCGCGCGCGACCTGGTCTTCGTGCCACGCCAGCCTTTCACGGATGCGACGTGGGGGCTCGGGGACGTCGCGCCGCGCGCGGTCCCGCTCGACTCGGTGGTCGCGGCGCTGACGCACGTCGTCGACGGGGGAGTGCTGGCCCGCGTCGTGCTCCCGCTGACCCTCGCCGTGCTCGGCTGGGGGGTCGCCGCCCTGCTCGCGCCGGCCGGCCGCACGGCCCAGCTGGCGGGGTCGGGCTTCGCGGTCTGGAACGCGTACGTCGTCGAGCGGCTCGCGCTCGGCCAGTGGGCCCTCCTGCTCGGACTGGCGGCGCTGCCGTGGCTGGTCGCGGCGGGCATGCGCTACCGGCGGTCCGGCCGGCGCGTCGACCTCGCGGCGGCGATCGCCTGGGCCGCGCTGGCCTCGCTGACACCGACCGGCGGCCTCCTCGCCCTCGCCGGGCTCGTCGCGGCGTGCGCGCCGCACCTGCGGCGCACGGGAGTGGTCGTGGCGGCTGGGCTGGCGTTGCAGGCACCGTGGGTCGTCGCCGCCCTCACCGGACCCGGGGCCCGCGTGTCGGACACCTCCGGGGTCTCGGTCTTCGCGCCGGACACCGGCTCGCCCCTCGGCCCGGTCGTAGCGCTGCTGGGCCTCGGGGGGATCTGGGACGCCGGCTCGGAGCCGGCCACGCGGACCACGTGGCCCGCCCTGGTCGCCGCCGTCGTGGTGGTGGTCGTGCTCGTCGCCGGGGTGGTGCTGCTGCGCCGCGCCTGGGGGACCGGCGACACCCTCCGCTGGGTGCTGCTCGCCGCCGTGCTGGGCGGCACCGCGGTCCTCGCCGCGACCTCCTGGGGCGAGGAGGTGATGGTGTGGCTGGTCGGCACCGTGCCGGGTGCCGGACTGCTGCGCGACACCCAGAAGCTGCTCGCGCCCGTCGTCGTGCTCGCCGCCGCGGGGTTCGGTGCCTGCGCGTCCCGCATGAGCCGCGCGCTCGCCGGCACCGACGCCCACGGTCTCGCCGTGCTCGTGCTGGCCGTGGTCCCGGTGCTCCTCCTGCCGGACGCCACCACCGAGACGTGGCGCACCGTCGAGCCGGTGGCCCTCCCCGGCGACCTCGACCGCGCAGCGGACGTCCTCGCGGGCGAGGACGGCGTGGTGGTGACGCTGCCGTGGCGGTCCTACCGCGCGTTCTCCTGGGGCCACCGCGGGATGACGTCGTCCGACCCGGCGATCCGCATGTTCGACGCAGACGTGGTCACCAGCGACTCCCTGCAGGTCGGAGCCGTGCTGGTGCCGGGGGAGAGCACCCTCGCGGCGCGGATCGGCGCGGCACTGGAGACCGGGCCACCGGCGGAGTCCCTGCCGGCCCTGGGCGTGGCCTGGGTCGTGGTCTACCCCGACGACCGGGAAGCCGCGCAGCTCGACCTGGCCGGCCTCGAGCCGGTCCTCCGGGGTGACGACGTCGAGGTCTACCGGGTGCCGGGTGCCGCATCGCGACCTGCCCCGGACTCGGACGGACGGCGCGTGGCGGTGTGGGCGGCGCACCTGCTCGCCCTCGCCGTCGCCGGGGCTGCGGTCCTCGCCCGCGCCGCAGGTCGACCGGGAAGGGGACATCGGGCCGACACGGACCCCCGCCTCGTCGAGAACGCGACGCGAACCGCCAGTTGATGTAACCTAACGCTCGGTAACTTCGTCAGAGGGAGATGTCAGTGAGCAGCACGGGCAGCAACGCAGCAGGTGGCGGGTCGGCGCTGGGTGGCATCGTCACCAGCATCGTGGTCCCGACGGCCGTGGGTGCGCTCCTCGCCGGCAGCCTCCTCGGCGGCCTGGTCTACAGCCAGACCACGACGCCCGACAAGAACCCTGCCAGCCAGCAGATCCTCGTCTACGGCGACTGATCCCCTCGTGCTCCGGCTGACCGGAGCACCGTCTCCGCCTTCTGGGCGCAGGCCTCCCACGTGAGGGAGGCGGCGAAGTCGCGCGCCGCGGCGCCCATGGCCCGTCGGCGCGCCTGGTCGTGCACGAGCTCGCGCACGACCTCGACCATCTCGTCGAGGTCGGCGACCAGCCGGCCGGTCTCCCCGTCGCGGATCGACTCGGTGACACCGCCCGCGCTGGCGTAGGCGACGCTCGGGGTGGCCTGCGCGCCCGACTCGGTGATCGCCAGGCACCACCCCTCCTTGACCGACGGCATCAGCATGAGCCAGGCGCGGCCGACCAGCTCGTCGCGCCGGGCGTCGCTGACGTGGCCGTGGAAGCTCACCCGGTCGCTCACGCCCTCGGCGGCCGCCGCGGCGACGAGCTCGTCGTGCCACCACCCGTCGCCGACGACGTCGAGGTGCAGGTCCGGCAGGTCGTGCTCGAGGCGTCGCACGACGGTGAAGGCGTGCTCGATCTGCTTGTGGGGCACCAGCCGGGAGAGCACCGCGAGCCTCGGGGCCGGTGACTTTGCCGGTACGACGTCCGGGGGCGCCGTGGCGAGCCCGTTGCGCACGACCGTGATCCTGTGCGGGTCGACGCCGATCCGGGCCAGGTCGCGCGCCGAGGCGTCGGACACCGTGAGGAACGGACGCCCGCGGTAGAGGAGCGGCACGACCCGGCTCTCGACGAACCAGCCGAGTCGTCCCGCAAGGCCGGGGTAGATGATGCGCCACTGCTCGGCGTGGACGTGGTGGACGAGCGCGACCACGCCGTGGCGGCGTACGAGCGGGGAGGCGAAGGGCAGCCCGTTGACCACGTCGACGACCACGTCGACGTCGCGCCGGTGCCGCACGAGCCACGCGAGGCCCCACAGGTAGACGGTCAGGCGGCCACCGAGCCGCCGCAGGCGTACGCCGTCGCGCACCTCGCGCCGCGCCGCCCCGGGGTGGCGTGCGCAGAGGAGCGTGACGTCGTGGCCGCGACGGACCAGCTCGCGCCCGACCGACTCGACGAAGACTTCAGAGCCGCCCCCGTCCGGGTGGGTGGTGTCCCGCCAGGAGAGGAAGGCGATCCGCACGTCAGCTCCCGCTGGCGGCCGACCCGGCGTCCTCGGCCAGGCGCTCGCACAGCGGGATCGGCAGGCCGAACTCCCGGGTCACGGACAAGCCGTGGGACGCGAGCTCGGAGTCGGCGTAGGCGTCCTCGGCCTGCGCCGGGACCGAGTTCCAGTCGTCGTCGAAGTAGACCGACTCGGTGTACCCGAACGGGCCGCCCGGCGTCGTCTCGATCTGGAAGTAGCCCACGTCGAGGAGGTTGCGGATGCCGAGGGCGAAGCCGCCGTCCGTGGGGATCTCGAACAGGTCGCCCCTCCTGGACTCGCCACCCTTGTAGAGGATCGCCCGGACCAGGCGGTCCTCGCGCACGTCGAGCCACACCGACTGCCGCTGAGCGCCGGAGATGTCGAGGATCTTGACCTTGCCCGGGACCAGCTCACCCGTGACCTCGAACCTCCAGACCCGGTCGCGCTCCTCGACGGGAACCCACGGCTCGTACTGGTCACCGGTGTGGAGGTAGAGCGCCTCGCAGTCCCCGCGGATCGCCAGGTCGTCGGTCTCGCCCCCTTCGGGCAGCCCGTCGATGCGGCTGATCAGCCCGCGCTGGGCGTCGGGGGAGAGGTCGGCCTGCCAGGCGACGTAGCGCTGCAGCGGCTCGCCGCGGTGGAGCGAGGCGGCCATGAACAGGCCGATCGCCATCTGGGCCACGATCGCGAAGACGACGCCGACGGCGAGGAAGCCGGTGACCGGGACCGTCCAGCGGCGGCGCCGCGCGACGAACCGGGCGAGCAGCGCGGTGCCGATCGCGCCGCCGAGGACCATCGCCGGCACGAAGTCGCTGGCGTAGCGGGTCGAGTAGTAGCCGTAGGTCATCACGCCGCCGGTGCACAGCACGCTGGCCACGAGCGGGATCCGCAGCCGGGCGACCGTGGCGTCACGCCGCGGCCAGAAGGCGACGACGACCGCCAGGGCCATCAGCAGGAGGAACAGCCACATGAAGCTGGTGACGCTGCCGGTGCGGTAGGCCTGGTCGACGAACGCACCGTGGTAGGCCTTCGCCGGCGACGCGGGCAGCGTGATCCAGGGGAAGTACTCGGTGAAGCGGATCCCGTCGGGACGCAGGTAGGCCATGAAGGACGTCGTGAAGAACTGCGGTCCGCTCAGGGTGCCGCCGTTGGCCTCGAGCGCCGCCTGGCGCTGGGCGTTGACCTGGGTCCACACCTGGTCCTTGAGCGGGAACATGTAGATCGCGTCAAACTTGTAGAGGTTGAGCGCGATCGAGGCGGCCAGCGGGCCCACGCCCGCCGCGAGGGTGCGCCACCACAGCGTGCGGTGCTCGGGCGAGAACGGGCGGAACCGCATGAGCAGGGCCAGCCCGATCGTGCCCAGGCAGATGGCCCACCCCTCGGTGGTCCGGCAGCCGACGGTGACGAGGGCGAAGACGCCGAGCCAGAAGACGGTGTGCGTGGAGGGCGCGAGACAGGTGCGCACCATCCAGTAGAGGCCGCCGACCGCAGCGGCCACGGCCCACGTGTAAACCTCGTGGTAGACCCACGGCAGGCTGGCGTCGTAGGTGAGGAACGTGCCGCCGGTGGCCCCCGCGACGAAGATCCCCGCCAGCGTGCCGGAGCGCCAGGTGAGCTCGCCCTCGACCAGGTGGTCCAGCAGCAGCCAGATCAGCTTGGTGGACATCACCGCGAGGACGATCCAGGCGACCGCCATCGACAGCAGCGTGAGCTGGTAGTCGAACTCGCGGGTCGTCAGCAGGATCGGGAGCCGCAGGAGCGCCGGGAACGGTGGGAAGTAGGTGTAGGTCTTCCCGTCGTGCACGAAGCCCTCGATCGCCAGCGACTCCGGGTCCATGTCGAGGTGGCCGTCGAGGATGGCCCGCATCTGGTCGTCGAAGAAGTTGGAGAAGTAGCCACCGCCGAGCGCCGTACGACCGATGTCGGTCGAGTAGTTCAGCAGCGTCAGGAAGTAGCCCAGGCCGCCGACGAGGAGGCCGGTGGTGGTGGCGACGAGACGGATGCGGGCCTGGCGGTCCGGCTGGGGCGGGGTCGGTGCGGAGGTGGAACGGGTCAGGACGGTCGAGGTCACGCCACTTCCAGTCGGTAAAGGAACTGATAGCCGAACAGCCGCGGCCAGGCGCGGACCAGGCCGCGGTCCGTGCGCTCGATGCGACGCACCACGCGCCCGCCCAGGTTGTCCTGGGACGAGTCGGCGAAGGTGTTGAACGGGGTGCCCACGATGCGGGTCTCGAGCACGGACAGGCCGCAGTCGGCCAGCAGCCGCTCGATCATGTCGCGGGTGAAGAAGCGGATGTGGCCGCGGTCGAGCGGCCCGCGCTGGTCGTAGTCGAACTTGCCGACCGCGATCCGTCCGCGGGGGTACCAGTGGCCGAAGTTGGGGACGGAGACGAGCAGCTCGCCGCCGGGGCGCACCTTGGCCGCCAGGTCCGTGAGCAGCAGGTGCGGCTCGACGACGTGCTCCAGGATGTCGCCGGCGACCACGACGTCGTACTGGGCGTCGAGGTTGTGGGGGAGCGGCAGGTTGAGGTCGGCCTCGATGAACTCGTCGACCCGCTCGGCCACCCCCTCGTGCTTCTGCCGGTCCAGGCCGGTGACGTGGTGCCCCAGCACCCGGGCCCGCTGGGCGAACCGGCCGTCGTAGCAGCCGGCGTCGAGCACTCGCCCGGGCTCGTGGCGGGCGAGCCACTCCAGCAGGACCGCGTGGGAGCCGTACTCGTCCTTGAGGGCGTACTCGTCGGACTCCAGGGACTGCACGCCGCCGCCGAAGCCGTGCTCGGTGGCCCAGTGCCGGACCACGTCGCCGGCGACGTCGCGGGCGTACTTCACGCCGTTGACGTAGCAGATCTCGTCGCCGTAGTAGGTGGGGATGGGGACCTCGACGATCCGCTTCCTCGCGCGGATCAGGCCGAGGATGATCTCGGTGTCGAAGTCGAAGTCGTCGCTGTATGCCGCCAGGTCGAGGTCGGCGAGCGCATCTGTGCGGTAGGCGCGGTAGCCGGAGTGCCACTCCGAGAGCCGCTGGCCGGTCAGGGTGTTCTGGAACCGGGTGAGGATCTTGTTGCCGACGTACTTGTAGGCCGGCATGCCGCCGGCGCGCGCGCCACCCTTGTCGAGCATCCGCGAGCCGAACACCGCGTCTGCCTCACCGCTGACCAGCGGGGCGACGAGGTCCTCGATGCACTCCGGGGCGTACTGGCCGTCGCCGTGCAGCAGCACCACCACGTCGAGCCCGTGCTCGAGTGCCCACCGGTAGCCGGCCTTCTGGTTGCCGCCGTAGCCGAGGTTGCGCTCGTGCTTGACCACGGTGATCGGGAAGCGGGCGGTGTCGCGGAAGCGCAGCCCGATCTCGTAGGTGTCGTCGGCGCTGGCGTCGTCGCACACCATGACGTGGTCGACGGTGTCGACGAACGACTGCGGGAGCCGGTTGAGCGTCTTCTCCAGCGTGGACGCGGCGTTGTAGGCCACGACGAGCACGCCCACCCGCGGCTCGCGCCGGCCGGCGGGCAGCCCCGTGGACACGTCGGTCGACTGCACGGCTCTCCCTCCAGACACGTCCTCATGGTGCGGTGACGGACGTCACCAGCGGAGAACCGGGCGAGTCTAACCCGCCAGTAGGTTTTGCGCCGGAACGTCACGAAGGTGGACCACAAATGTGGTCCAACCCGGTCCGTCGTGCCACCTCTGGTGGCATGATGCGCGCCATGGAGACCGCCCTGAAGCTCGTCGACCAGACGCGGCTGAACGCCGACCTCGCCGCGTCGTCCGAGGCCTACCGCTCTGCCCAGCCCTTCCCGCACATCGTCCTCGACGACGTGCTCCACCCCGAGGCGTTCGCCGCAGCCGTGCGCGACTTCCCCGGGATCAAGGACGAGTTCTGGAAGGGCTACCTCCACGTCAACGAGACCAAGTACTGCAACGTCTACCCCGACACGTGGGCGCCGAGCCTCCAGGCGATCGCGCAGGAGTTCTGCTCGCCGGAGTTCGTCTCCTACCTCGAGCAGCTCACCGGCATCTCGAACCTCATCCCGGACTACACCATGGACGGCGGTGGCCTGCACCAGACGCTGCGCGGCGGTCACCTCAACATCCACGCCGACTTCACCACCCACCACACCCACGAGAACTGGGCCCGTCGGGTCAACATCCTGCTCTACCTCAACGAGGAGTGGCACGACGACTGGGGCGGCAAGCTCGAGCTCTGGGACCCCGAGATGACCGCCTGCCAGGGCAGGGTGACCCCCGCCGGCAACCGCATGCTGGTGTTCACCACGTCGGAGGACTCCTTCCACGGCCACCCCGACGGCCTCACCTGTCCGCCCGACATGGCGCGCCGCTCGCTCGCGATGTACTACTTCACGGAGGAGGCGGCCCCGGTCCGCAAGTCGACCAACTACCAGGCCCGCCCCGAGGAGACCCGCGCGAAGAAGGCGGCCATCGCCGCCGACCGCACCGTGCTCGACGTCTACGACCGGGTGAAGCGTCGGCTTGGCATCTCCGACGAGCTCGCGCACAAGGTCCTGCACTCGGTCGACCGGCTGCGTCGCAAGAAGTAGCCGCAACCGGTCCCCGGCACGACGACGGCCCCCGAGCAGCTGCTCGGGGGCCGTTCGCGTGCGGGGGTCACTGCTTGCAGATCGTGTACTCGCCCCCGGCGTTGAAGCTGATCTTGAGGACCGCGTCGCGGGCCGTCACGGCGATGTGGATGGCGCCGGGACGCACGCCCCAGATGCGCACCGGACCCTGGACGTCGTCGCGCTGGAGCACCGTGACGACCTGGGTGGCCTCGCTGGTGATGCCGATCTCGGTGCCGTCCTGGGTGGCGATCTGGATCAGCGGGTCGTCCCGGGTCGCGGTGTAGGCCTGGCACCCGGGGCCGAGGGCGGCCTCGCGTTCCTTCCACCCGCTGGTGAGGTCGAGCAGGACGGGACGGAACAGCTCGTAGGTGTCGGGCGAGACCCCGATGTTGAGCTCGGTCTCCGACCGGAGCCGGTCCTCCGCGCTGACCTCGATGTCGGGCAGCCGTCGGCGTACGTCCTCGCGCCCGAGGGCCTCGACGTCGATGAACTCGTAGGGGCCGGTGAGCTCCGGCGCGACCACGAGCTGCCCGTCGGCGACGTTCTCGCTGGTCGCGAGGACGAACCCGCGCGTCTCGCTCGTCACCCCGCGCCAGCCCTCGGCGAAGGTGCTGAGGGCACCCAGGGAGTGGGTCAGGTGGCCGGCCGCGAGGACCACGGCGATCACCGCCACCACCCAGCGTGGCTCGACGGCGACGTGCCAGATCCGGTTGATCAGCAGCCCGAACGCCGGGGTGAGCAGCACGACGGTGAAGTAGGCGTAACGACCCGAGTTGGCGAGGTCCGCGCCGAGGAAGCCGCGCGTCAGCGCCTCGAGGAAGAGCTGCGTGGTCGCGGCGAGCAGGCCGGCCCACGCCAGGTGGCGTACGTCCTCGGGCCCGTGGCGGTCGGTCAGCAGCGCGGCCAGCAGGCACACGAACAGCACCGGGCCCGCTGTCTCGACACCGATGACCTTCCCGAGCGTGCCGGTCAGGCCGGTCCACACGAACTGCGGGACCTGCGTGAGCGACCACTCGAGGCTGTTGGCGTGGCGTCCTTCCGCGAGGAACCACACCACGAAGACGGCCGCCGGCACGGAGGCGACCTTGAGCCCGACCAGCGGGCCGCGGGACACGCCGGCGAAGGCGGCGGCGAGGACCACGGCCGACACGCCGGTCCCCGAGAACATCAGCGCGACGACGAGCAGCGCCCAGGCCATCGCGACGGAGCGGTTCGAGAACCCCGCGCGGGATAGCGCCAGCACGGCGAGGAAGCCGAAGAGGAGCGCGCCGGTGTTGTTCATCGCGGCGTCCCACAGGATGTTGTCGAAGCCGATCGGGATGAACACGACGAACCAGCTCGCCAGCAGCGCGGCCCACCGGTTGGCGCCCTCGCGGCACAGCAACGTGTAGAGCAGCGCAGCGATCGCGAGGTGGATGACGATGGTGACGAGGACGTAGGGCACGTAGGTCGTCATCCCGAACGCCGCGAAGAGCACGCGGTAGACGAGGACGACCATGGTCGACCAGTGGCCGTTGTGCGGCTCGAACAGTCCGTGGTCCAGCCCGGGGATCGTGCCGCGGTGGATGAGGAACTCGTAGTCGTCGATCCAGAACCACATCCCGCTGGCGGAGTGGACCAGCCACGCCCCGTAGGCCACCAGGCACACGGCCAGGATGAGCGTGGGCACCGCCGGCCGGCGGCGGCGCCCGGACGGGGCGCGGCGGGTGCCGGCGCGAGACGTGGGATCTTCGGTGACGACGTCTGCCGTGGGTGGGTTCATGCGGAGGGGCGCTCCCGGTGCTGGGCGGCGAAGGCGCGTCTCACGTTGGCGTCGACCAGGCCGGGCAGGTAGCCGACGAGCCCCTTGCGCTGCACCTCGGCCCAGGCCGGGTGGCGCAGCAGCTCGGTCGCCCGGCGCTCGACGATCCGGTGGGCCAGCAGCGAGACCACGACGGTGAGCAGGAGCGCGACGAGGGTGCGGGGGACCCAGCCCCAGTCCTCGGTGTGCCGCGCGAGGAAGGTGAAGACGGGGTAGTGCCAGATGTAGAGGAGGAGCGAGTGCCGTCCGAGGAACGCCAGCGGGCGCGCGCTCATGACGGTGATCGGCCGTGGCGCGCGCACGAGCATCGCGGTGGCGCCGAACAGCAGCGCGAGGTCGAGCTCGAGGAGGGTGACGCCCCACGCCAGGAAGCGCTCGTCGCGCGAGCAGTAGTAGGCGAGCGGGACCAGTGCCACGAGCGTGGCCGTCGCGGTCCAGCGCACCGCCCACTGCGGGACGTCCAGGCGTCGTACGAGGGGGAGCGCGGCACCCAGCATCACGCCCACCACGAAGGGGTCCATGCGGGCCGTCGTGCGCACCAGGACCTGGAAGACGAACTCGGTGTCGGTGACGTGGAAGCGCCACCAGGTCAGGAGGAGGAGCAGGCCGCCAAGGACGAACAGCACGCCGACCGGGCGGCGCCGCATCATGTAGAGGACGGCCGCCATGACCACGAACGCCTGCATGTCGACCGAGAGGTACCAGAGGTGCCCGAAGTCGGGCCGCGAGGTGACCAGGTTGCCCTGGACGTACCAGTTCCACGTGTAGGTCAGCACGTGCCACACCGAGTCGACGTTGTCGCCCGAGGTCGTCTCGTCGGTGCTGTCGAGCGTCGACACGACGAGGACTGCGGCGAGGAGGAGCCAGAGGGACGGGCCGACCCGCAGGACGCGACGTACGAGGGTGACGCCGGGGCGGGCGTGCTCGAGTCCGCGGGAGGCGAGCGAGACGTAGGCGAGGTAGCCGGCGGCGACCAGGAACACCGTGACCGCGAAGTTGCCGCTGCGGAACAGCGGGCGGATCCAGGCCGTCTCGTCGATCCGCTCGATCGGCCACACGACCCAGCCGTGCGACAGCACGACGAGGACGATCGCCACCCCCCGGATGCCGTCGATCAGCGCGACGCGCCGGGAGGTGTTCATCCCGTCCGCCGCGGGGTCACCTGCGGGCGCTGCGCTCGCGGCTCCGAGGGAGGTTGCAGACATGGCGCGAACCCTAACCCGGCGTCGCTCGGAGGTATCAGACGACGCAAAACTTCACCGCGCCGATTGGCTACCGAACAGTCACTTCGCTGCTAGAGTCGCCCCGACTTTGAGGCGACCGGGAGGAAAATCGCTATGCGCAAGGGCTTCGGCATCGGATTGACGGTGCTGGGTGGATTCTTGGTCACCTTGGCTGTCCTGGCCCAGTTCTGGGCCCCCGGGCGTCTGATGAAGACCCCGCTGGACACCGACAGCCTCACCCTGCTGGACGGCACGGCACAGCTCTCCGACGGCACCGGCGGGACCAACGAGTTCCCGGTCAAGGCCTTCAGCGTCACTCGTGCCGACTCGGACCGCTCCGACTCCGAGGTCATCGTGTTCCAGAACTCGAGCTGCCTGGTCAAGGACGAGGGCGGCATCGACGAGTGCGTCAGCGCCAGCGACCCGCAGGAGCGCCTGCTCTCGGCCAGCACCGACAACTTCGCCACCGACCGCCGCACCGCCGAGGCCGTCGACGACCCGAAGTACCTCCCGCCCAGCGCCGAGGACAAGGAGGGCCTGATCAACAAGTGGCCCTTCGAGGCGGAGAAGAAGGACTACAAGTACTGGGACAGCTTCGCCGGCGAGGCGGTCGACGCGACGTACGACCGCACCGAGGACGTCGACGGCCTGGAGACCTACGTCTACAAGATCGAGGTCACCGACGCGCCGATCGAAGTGACCGACGGCGTGCAGGGCACCTACTCCACGGACCGTGAGATCTGGATCGACCCGACCACGGGCGCGATCGTGAACCAGTTCGAGCACCAGGAGCGCATCGACGACGAGGGCAACCCGTTCCTCATCCTCGACTACGGCTTCACCGAGGATCAGGTCGCCGGCAACGCCGAGGACTCGAAGTCCAACGCCAGCAGCCTCAAGCTCATCAAGGACACGGTGCCGCTGGTCGGCTACATCGTCGGCATCCCGGCCCTGCTGATCGGCATCGCGCTGCAGCTCATGCGGCGCCGCTCCGCTGCTGCCTGACCAGCGACACCCGAGAGGTAGGTCCGCGACCGCATGACGGAGATCGCGACCGTCCACACCGACGACGTCCGGTGGTACGCCGACACGTTCGAGCGGGTCGTGCACAACGTGGAGTCGGCGGTGCTCGGCAAGAAGCACGTCGTGCGTCTAGCCCTGACCTGCCTGGTCTCCGGCGGCCACCTCCTGCTGGAGGACCTGCCGGGGACCGGCAAGACGATGCTGGCGCGGGCGCTGGCGAAGTCGCTGGACTGCTCGTTCGCGCGCATCCAGTTCACGCCCGACCTGCTGCCCTCCGACGTCACCGGGGTCACGGTCTACGACCAGGGGCACGGCCAGTTCTCCTTCCACCCCGGGCCGATCTTCCACAGCGTGGTGCTCGCCGACGAGATCAACCGGGCCTCGCCCAAGACGCAGTCGGCGCTGCTCGAGGTGATGGAGGAGGGGCACGTCACCGTCGACGGACGCACCCACGAGGTGGGCCGCCCGTTCATGGTGATCGCGACCCAGAACCCCATCGAGCAGGCAGGCACCTACCAGCTCCCGGAGGCGCAGCTCGACCGGTTCCTGATGCGCACGAGCGTCGGTCACCCCGACGCGGAGTCGACCGAGGCGCTGCTCGCCGAGTCCCGGGTCCGTGACCGGGCCGCGGGTCTCACGCCGGTGGTCGGCGCCACGGAGATCACCCAGATGGGCCAGCTCGCCGACATGGTCCACGTCGACCGGGCGATCATCAGCTACGTCCGGCGCCTGGCCGAGGCCTCGCGCGACGTCCCCGACGTGCGCATCGGGCTGTCGACCCGCGGGTCGCTGGCCTGGATCCGCGCCGCCAAGGCCTGGGCCCTCGCGGAGGGTCGCGGCCACGTCGTCCCCGAGGACATCGCCACCCTCGCGCGACCGGTGCTGGGCCACCGCCTGCTGATGGCGTCAGGCGCGGCGTTCGGCGGGGTCACCCCCGAGGAGGTCATCGACAACCTGCTGGTCCAGGTCCCGGTGCCTCGCGACCGCGCGTGAGCGCTCGGCAGGTCCCGTCGACGGCCCGCGCGGGGCGGCTGCTCTCGCGGGTGCTCTCGCCCGTCCGGATGCTGACCGGACTCGGGCGCAGCGTCCTCGTGCTCGGGATCCTCACCCTCGTGCTGGCCGTGTGGCTGAACTGGCAGGAGTTCACCCAGCTCGCCGTCGTGGCCTTCGGGCTGCTCGTGCTCGGACTCGTCTGGCAGGTGCTGCCCGGCACGCCGGTCGCGGAGCTCGTGCTGCGGCCCAACCGGATCGTGGAGGGCGGGACACCGCCGACCGCGACGCTGCACGTCCAGGCCGGGGCCGCGCCGATGCTCTTCCCCAAGGTGACCGTCCCCGTCGGCCGTCGCACGGTGTCGCTGCGGCTGCCCTTCCTCGCACCCTTCGCCCGCCACACCGAGGCGGTGCCCCTGCCCGCCGTGCCACGAGGGGTCTACCTCGTCGGCCCGGTCACCTACGAGAAGACCGACCCGGTCGGGCTGGTCACCCGCCGGTTCAGCACGGGTGAGCCGCTGGAGCTGCTGGTCGCGCCCCGGGTGACCGACCTCTCGGTCTTCGCCGGAGGCCTGACCAACGACCTCGACGGTGCGACCAGCCAGCAGCTCTCGATGAGCGACCTGGCCTTCCACGCCCTGCGCGAGTACGTCCCCGGCGACGACCTGCGCCACGTCCACTGGCGCTCCTCCGCCAAGGCCGGCCAGCTGCTCGTGCGGCAGTACCACGAGACCCGTCGCGGCCACGTGACCGTGCTCGTCGACGATGCGCGGTCGTCGTACCCCCGGCTGCGCGACTTCGAGCTCGCCGTGTCGGTGGCCACGTCGATCGCCCTGCGGGCGGTGCGCGACGACTTCGACACCTACCTGCGCTGCGGACCGCACCTGGCCCGGGGCCGGCACGCCGTCGCGATGACGGACGCCGCGTGCCGGTTCGTCGCGGGGGACGACGACTACCTTGCGCAGGCCGCGGACGCGGCGACCGCCGTCAGCGGCACCGGCCTCGTCGTGCAGGTGACGGGGGCCGCGCGCGACCTCGTGCAGCTCGACCAGGCCGCCAGCCGCTTCGACCGCGGCGCCGACTGGATCGTCGTACGGGCCGACAGCGAGGGCGAGGCGCGGCTGCGTGACAGCCACGCCCTGCGGGAGATCTCCATCCCCGACCTCGCCCGCCTGCAGGAGCTCCTCGCGAGGGGGATGCGGTGAACCGCCAGCGTGGCAGCGTCCTGGACGCCTCGGTCGTCCTGCTCCTGGTCGCGGTGGCGCTGAGCGTCCTCGACGACACGTTCGCCGACCGGAGCTACCTCGTCACGGGTCTCGTGCCGGTGGTGCTCCTCCTCGGGCTGGCCGTGCTCTTCCGGCGGGTGCACGAGGGCGTGTGGTGGTACGCCCTCGCCGCGGTGGTGCTGTTCGCCCCGCTGGGCGCGTGGGTCGCGCTGCGCCGCCCCGGCCCCTACGTGCTGCCGACCTTCGAGACGATGAACCGGGTGCTGGGCGAGAGCATCAGCGCCCCCACGACACTCGTCAGCACCGTCCCGCCCGTGGACCCCAGCGGCCAGGTGATGCTGGTGCCGTTCCTGATCGGCTTCCTCGCCGCGGCGCCGGCTGCCTGGCTGGCCCTGGCCACCCGGAGCACCCTCGCCCCGGCCGTACCGCTGGTGGCGGCCCTCGCCGCGGCGATCCCGCTCGGCGTCCTGGTGCCGTCGCTCCTCGTCCCGCGGGGCATCTTCTTCGCGATCGTGCTCGTCGCGTGGGCTGCGGCCCGGGCGCGGCGGCGCGAGGCGATCGTCGGGGAGGCCCGCGGGTCGGTCGCCGCCGCGATGACCGCGGTGCTGACGGTCACCCTCGTCTCGGGCGTGGTGAGCCTGCTGGTCCCCGACCGCAACGAGGTCGACCGCGTCCTGCTCAAGGGCGACGGCAACAGCGCCGTCGTCGCGGGCGCCGCGGAGTCGGTGGTGCCCCGGCGGGTGGGCCGTCGCAACGAGCTGCTGAAGGCGACCGGCGTGCCCGAGGGCCGGCTGCTGCGGTTCGCGGCCCTCGACCTGTACGACGGCCAGGCGTGGGTACCCGCGGAGGAGTCGCCCGGCACCGACGGCTTCGGCACCTTCAAGCGCATCGGCGAGAACGTGGACGCCCTGCACGACGGACGCACGGTCGGCGTTCGCATCCAGGTCCGCCCGGGATACTCCAGCGACTGGCTGCCGATGCTCGGCGAGCTCACCAGCCTCACCCTGGACTACACCGACGGCCGCACCCAGCTCGCCGACGTCCGCTACAACCAGGCCACCTCCAGCGCGCTCGTCATCGGGGGCGTCAACACCCGCGACGACTACACCTTCGCCTCGGTGCTCACCGAGGACGAGTTCACCCGCCGCGACCCCACGCAGGAGGCGACCGAGGACCAGCGCCAGCCGGCGGGGGCGTTCCTCGATCAGTACCTCGCCCCCTTCGACCGCGCCGAGATCCGGCCGATCGAGCGCGTGCTGCTGCTGGCGCGCTACCTCCGCCTCAACGGCTCCACCCGATTCACCGGCACGTCCTCGCAGGCTCCGGTCGACCTCGGGCTGCGGCTGCTCGGCTCCAAGCAGATGTCCGGCACCCCGTTCCAGTACTCGGCCGTGATGGCGCTGGGTGCCTCCCGGCTGGGTGTGCCGGCACGCGTGGTGACCGGTGCCGAGCCCGACGCCCGCGGCCTCGTCACCCACGACGACATCACGTCGTGGGTGGAGCTGCAGTTCGCCGATGGCACCTGGCGGCCGCTCGACCCGCAGCGGTACGTCGGCGTGCACCTGGTCACCGAGGGCGAGGACGCCGCCGCGGCCGCGGACGCCGCGGGCTTCGTCAAGGAGCAGCTCGAGGCGGCCGCGAAGGGCAAGGACAAGGAGATCCGCCTGCCCAAGGGCACGCGGGTCACGCTGCCCGAGGGGACCGCCATCCACGAGCCCCTCTCACCGTGGGAGATCATCCTGCGGGCGGTCGGTGCGGTCCTGGCCGCCGTGCTGCTCGCGCTCCTCCTCGTCCCGATCGCCAAATGGCTGCGTCGCGCGCGCCGTCGGCGCACGCCGTCGTGGTCGGCGCCCTACGTCAACGGCTGGCAGGAGGTGCTCGACGCCGCCCGCGACCGCGGCACGCCGGTGCCCGACACGTGGAGCCGTGTCACCCAGGCCACCCGCCTCGGCGTCGGGCTCGACCTCGCCCGCCGCGCCGACGCCGCCGTCTTCGCGGCGCGACCGGCCGACGCCGACGACGCGCGTGAGTTCTGGACCGCCTGCCAGAAGCTGCGCCGACAGCTGCTGCGCGATGCCGACCTGCCGCACCGGGCCTGGGCGCTGCTCAACCCTGCCTCGCTGCTCGCCGGCTGGGCGCGCAACCGGTCGCGGGAGGCGTCAGGCGCGCGCCAGGTGCGCGACGAAGATCGCGGTGCCCGGCGTCAGCAGCCCGCGGGTGCGTGACCAGCCGCCCCACACCCGGTCGTGGGTCTCGGGCCACTCCGGCTCGACCAGGTCGGCCAGCGTGAAGCCGCCCGCGTGCAGCAGCCGCACCCAGTCGCCGAGCGTGCGGTGGTGCTCGACGTACGACACGACACCCGTGGCGTCGTCGACCTCGACGTAGGGGGTGCGGTCCCAGTACGACTGCGTCGCCGTCAGCCCGGCCTCGCCCGGGTCGTCGGGGAACATCCAGCGCGTCGGGTGGGTGATCGAGAAGGCGAACCGGCCGCCGGGACGCAGCACCCGGGCCGCCTCCGCGACGGCGACCTCGATGTCGCTGACGAACTGCAGTGCCCCGAACGAGCAGAACACGATGTCGAAGCTGTCGTCCGCGAATGGCAGGTCGGTGGCGGTGCCGCGCACCGAGGGGACGGCCACGCCGGTCTCCGCGTCGAGGCGCAGCGAGTGCTGGAGCTGGCGGTGCGAGAGGTCGAGGCCGAACCCGCGGCCACCGTGGGTGCGGACCCAGCGCGAGCACTGGCCCGCGCCGCTGCCGACCTCGAGGACGTCGAGGTCGCGCACGTCGCCGAGGATCGCGAGCTCGTCCTCGGTGTGGCCCTCGGGTCCCCAGACGAAGCCGGCGTCGCCGAGGAAGGCGCCGTGCGTGGCCTGGTACTCGTCGGCGTACCGGTCCCAGTCGGGCCCGTTGGCACGGCGGGACTCGTGCTCGGTGACGGGACGACGCTCGACCCGGACGGACTGGGGCAGGTGGTCCTCCACACCGGAAGGGTACGGGTGCGGGGCCCGGACGCGACGGGTGCGTGCCACCATCCTCCGGTGAGCGACCTCGGCCCCTCCCTGACCCCGCTCGCCGGCGGCCACTCCGGACGGACGTTCCTGGGCGAGGTCGGCGGTGAGCGCGCCGTCGTGCGCGTCTACCCGCCCGGCGACGAGCGCGGTCCGGGGGCACCCGAGGTCGACGCCGCCGTGCTGCGCCTGGTCCGTGGCCTCGTCCCGGTGCCCGAGGTCGTGGAGGTACGTCGTCCGCAGCCCGAGGACGGGCTTCCCGGGCTGCTGGTCACGCAGTGGCTGCCGGGGGAGCGCGGCGACCTGGCCCTCGCCGACCTCGTCGCCCGCGACGACGTCGAGGCCTTGGGGCGGCTCGGTGGGTCGATGGGCTCGGTCGCCGGCACCCTGGCCGGGATGCCGACGCTGCGTGCGGGCCCCTTCCTCGACGCCGAGCTGGCCGTGGGAGAGTTCTCCGACGGCGGGCTGGCCGAGTGGGTCGAGCGGATGGTCGACTGGTCGGCGCCCGACCGCGAGCGGCTGCGGCGCGTTGCCGGGCCCGCCCAGGACCTCCTCGACACGGTGGGCCGCACGAGCGTGGTCCACAGCGACCTCAACCCGAAGAACGTGCTGGTCGGCCCGGGCTCGGACGCCGTCGCGGCAGTGCTGGACTGGGAGTTCGCCCACGCCGGGCACCCCTGGACCGACGTCGGCAACCTGCTGCGCCTCGACCGCCACCCGGCGTACGTCGCCGCGGTCCTGTCGGCGTGGACGGCCCTGCGAGGCGGCGACCCGGACGAGCTGCTGGCGGGTGCCCGTGCGGCCGACCTCTGGGCACTGGTCGACCTGGCCTCGCGGGCCGGTGACAACCCCGTCGCCGACCGTGCGGAGGAGCTGCTGCGCGCCATCGCCACGACGGGCGACGTGCACGCCTGGCCCTTCGGTCGCTGAGCGTGGGCCGAGCGTGCCGCTGAGCGTGCGCCCCGGTTGGACTCCGGCCGTCGAGCGCGCGTAGTCTTAAGCGTTGCGCCAGTCGTCCGCCCGGGTTCCGTACCGAGCGAACCGGGGCTCGCCGCGTCGCCGCCAGTGATCCGTCACCGTCAGCGACCAGTGAAACAGACGGCTGTGTGCGTCCGCACGACTCCATCCATCCAAGGAATCACTTCCCATATGACGAGCACGCTCTCCACTCTTCCGGACTACGACGCCCCCCAGGTGGCGGTCAACGACATCGGGTCCGAAGAGGACTTCCTCGCGGCCATCGACGCGACCATCAAGTACTTCAACGACGGCGACATCGTCGACGGCACCATCGTCAAGGTGGACCGTGACGAGGTCCTCCTCGACATCGGCTACAAGACCGAGGGCGTCATCCCCTCGCGCGAGCTGTCGATCAAGCACGACGTCGACCCCAACGAGGTCGTTTCCGTGGGCGACAAGGTCGAGGCCCTGGTCCTCCAGAAGGAGGACAAGGAAGGCCGTCTGATCCTGTCCAAGAAGCGTGCTCAGTACGAGCGGGCCTGGGGCACCATCGAGCAGGTCAAGGAGGAGGACGGCGTCGTCGAGGGCACCGTCATCGAGGTCGTCAAGGGCGGCCTCATCCTCGACATCGGCCTGCGTGGCTTCCTGCCCGCGTCGCTGGTGGAGATGCGTCGCGTCCGCGACCTGCAGCCCTACGTCGGCCAGACGCTCGAGGCGAAGATCATCGAGCTCGACAAGAACCGCAACAACGTGGTCCTGTCGCGTCGCGCCTGGCTCGAGCAGACCCAGTCCGAGGTCCGCCACGGCTTCCTGACCCAGCTCCAGAAGGGCCAGATCCGCAAGGGCGTCGTCTCCTCGATCGTCAACTTCGGTGCGTTCGTGGACCTCGGCGGCGTCGACGGCCTCGTCCACGTCTCCGAGCTCTCCTGGAAGCACATCGACCACCCGTCCGAGGTCGTCGCCGTGGGCGACGAGGTCACCGTCGAGGTCCTCGACGTCGACATGGACCGCGAGCGTGTCTCCCTGTCGCTGAAGGCGACGCAGGAGGACCCGTGGCAGCACTTCGCCCGCACCCACCAGATCGGCCAGATCGTCCCGGGCAAGGTCACCAAGCTGGTGCCGTTCGGTTCGTTCGTCCGCGTCGAGGAGGGCATCGAGGGCCTGGTGCACATCTCCGAGCTCGCCGAGCGTCACGTCGAGATCCCCGAGCAGGTCGTCCAGGTCAACGACGACGTCATGGTCAAGATCATCGACATCGACCTCGAGCGTCGCCGGATCTCGCTGTCGCTCAAGCAGGCCAACGAGACCGCCGCCGCCGCCGACGTGGAGGAGTTCGACCCCACGCTCTACGGCATGACCGCCACCTACGACGAGCAGGGCAACTACGTCTACCCCGAGGGCTTCGACCCCGAGACGGGCGAGTGGCTCGAGGGCTTCGACGAGCAGCGTGCGATCTGGGAGGACCAGTACGCCAAGGCGCACGCCCGCTGGGAGGCGCACGTCAAGCAGCAGGAGGAGGCCAAGCAGGCCGAGGTCGAGGCCGGCGAGGCCACGTCCTACTCCTCCGGCGGCGACGCGGCGGCCGAGACCGGTGGCGACACCGGCGGCTCGCTGGCCTCCGACGAGGCGCTGCAGGCGCTCCGCGAGAAGCTGACCGGCGGGTCCAACTGATCCGCTGATCGACTGATCCACGCACGACGGCCCGCCGGGACTCCCGGCGGGCCGTCGTCGTGTCCGGGCACTCCGCGGTGACCCGTCAGGGCGGGTCCGCTAGAACTGCCCCATGACAGGTCACGGCACCTCGGCACTGGTCCTCGGCGGCGGCGGCATCACCGGCATCGCGTGGGAGCTCGGCATCCTGGCCGGCCTCGCGGAGGCCGGCGTCGACCTGACCGACGCCGACATCGTGGTGGGCACCTCGGCCGGCTCGGTCGTCGGCGCCCAGGTGACCAACGGGCAGCCGCTCGCCGACCTGTACGCCGGACAGCTCGAGCCGCCCGACGCCGAGCTGGGCGGCCGGTTGTCGCGCATCGCCGCGCTCAAGCTCGTCCCGCCCTATGTCCTGCCCGGCAGCGGCCGCGACAAGCTCGCCCGCGTCGGTCGGGTCGCACTCGCCTCCCACGCGCCGGGCAGCGTCGACCGGGAGGGCGTGATCCGGTCCCGGCTGCCCGTCCAGGACTGGCCGGACCGCGACCTGCGCATCACCGCCGTCGACGCGGCGAGCGGGGAGTTCACCGTCTTCACCCCGGACTCCGGCGTCGACCTGGTGTCCGCGGTGGCGGCCAGCTGCGCCGTCCCGACCGTCTGGCCCCCCGTGGAGATCGGCGGCCGCACGTACATGGACGGCGGGATGAGGTCAACGGCCAACGTCGACGTCGCGCGGGGTGCGGAGCGGGTCGTCGTCCTCGCCCCGCTGCCGCGCTCGCTGAGCAGGAAGACGTCCATCCGCGCCCAGCTCGAGCGCGTGGGGCCGCGAGCGTGGTCGGTGGTGACCCCGGACGCCGCAGCGCTCGAGGCCTTCGGCCGCAACCTCCTCGACCCGGCGAAGCGCAAGGTCGCGGCCGAGGCCGGGCTGCGGCAGTCCCGTGACCTCGCCGCCCGGCTGCGCGAGGTGTGGGAGGCCTGAGATCGCGGGTCAGGGGGCCTGACCCGTGACCAGGGCCGGCAGGGCCTCGCGCCGTACCTTCCCGGTCGCGGTCATCGGCAGCTCACCGACGCTGAGGTAGTCCTTGGGGCGCTTGGCCGGCGCCAGCACCACCCGGGCGTGGGCGGCCAGCTCCGCCGCGGTGGCGGTGCCGACCACGGCGGCACACACCCGCTGCCCCCAGTCCGGGTCGGGGGCTCCGAAGACCGCGACGTCGGTGACGCCCGGCACCTCGCGCAGGGCGTTCTCCACCTCGAGCGGGTAGACGTTCACGCCGCCGGAGATGATGAGGTCGGTGCGCCGGCCGTCGAGGTGGAGGTAGCCGTCGTCGTCGAGCCGGCCGACGTCACCGACGGTGAACGCGGGCCCGGCCGGGGTCTCCCGCCAGGCTCGTGCCGTCTGCTCGGGGGCGCCGAGGTAGGTGAACCGCGCGTGGGGCGGCACCGCGCACCAGATCCGGCCGTCCGACGCGATGCTCAGCGTCCGGCCGGGACGCGCCCTGCCGACCGTGCCGGGACGGGTGAGCCACTCCTCGGACCGGCACGCGGTGAACTGGCCCTCGGTGGAGCCGTAGAACTCCCAGGTCGATCCCGCCGGGAACAGCTCGACGAGGCGCCGCTTGGTGGCCGGCGGGCAGGGCGCCCCGGCGTGGGCGACCAGCCGGAAGGACGACAGGTCAGGGACGCCGACCTCGTCCCAGTGCGCGAACAGCCGCTGGAGGTGCGTCGGTACGCAGAACATCGTGGTCGGGCGCTCAGCGGCGATCGCTGCCGTGACGCGCGCCGGGTCGAACTTCCCGGGCACCACGATCCGGCCGCCCGCGAGGAGCGTCCCCGTGGCGAAGCGCAGGGGAGCGGAGTGGTGCAGCGGGCTCAGCACGAGGTTGACGTCGCTCGCCGTGAAGCCCCACAGGTCGCGCTCCTCGGCGACGAGCGCGGCGGCGTCCTCGTCTGGAAGGAGGCCCGACCAGACGCCCTTCGGCGTGCCGGTGGTCCCGCTCGTGCAGTGGATCGGCCGCCCCCGCGGCAGCGACCTGACGCGGTCGCGGCGCCCGTCGAGGAGCGCCTCGACCTGGCCGGTCCCGGTCACGACCAGGTCGGGCGCGATGGGTGCGAGGACCCGGTCGCGCTCGGCCGCGGTCAGCGCCGGGTCGAGCGGGACCGGGAAGACCCCGTCGGCGAGCAGCGCCAGCACGAGGTCGACGTACGTCGTCGAGCCCGGGACGAGGAGGGCGACGCGGGAGCCTGCGGCGAGCGGGACGGAGGGGTGCGGCACACCCCGGATCCTGCCGCCTCCCTGAGCTCTCGGTCACCTCAGCCGCGCGGGACCAGGTGCTGGCGGAGGTCGATGTCGCCGAGGTCGTCGAGGGGGTGGTGGGTGGAGGAGGGACCGGCGAATCGGTCGTGGCGGGCGTAGCTGACCAGCACGGCGAACAGGGCGGTCAGGACCAGGAGAGCGACGATGGTGTTCATGGCAGTAATCATTCTCCCGTCGACTTGCTGCCACTAGTGGCAGGAATGCCAGAGTTAGTTGATTTCCTGCCACCGCTCGTGCAGGCTGTCCCCATGCAGAAGGTGGCGGTCGTCGTCCAGGAGAAGCCGGAGCCGTTCGGGCTCGGGGCGTTGTGCGAGGTCTGGGCCGAGCCCTACCACCCCGAGGACGACAACCCGGTCTTCGACTTCACGGTCGTCACCCCCACGCCGGGCCGGTTGCGCACGCGGGCCGGCTTCGACCTGGTGGTCGAGCACGGGCTGGAGGAGGCCGCCGACGCGGACCTGGTCTGCCTGGCACCCAAGAGCAACCACCGCGGCACCTCCCCGGAGGTGTCGGAGCTGCTGCGGGCCACCCACGAGCGGGGCGCGATGATCTTCGCGCACTGCTCGGCGACGTTCATGCTGGGCGAGGCGGGCCTGCTCGACGGTCGACGCTGCACCACCCACTGGCGGTACGCCGCCGAGCTGGCCGAGCGCTACCCCGAGGCGGTGGTCGACCCGGACGTGCTCTACGTCCAGGACGGCACGATCATCACCGGCGCGGGGTCGGCAGCCGCCCTCGACGCCGCGCTCCACGTCATGCGCCAGCAGTTCGGAGCCAAGGTCGCCGCCACGGCCGCCCGCCGGATGGTCGTGCCACCGCACCGCGACGGTGGCCAGGCCCAGTTCATCGCGCGCGCCGTCCCGGTCTGCGAGTCGGAGGCGCTGGCGCCGCTGCTCGCCTGGATCAGCGCGAACCTGTCCGAGGACCTCGACGTGGAGACCCTCGCGAGGCAGATGCACATGTCGGGTCGCACCTTCGCGCGGCGGTTCAAGGAGGAGACCGGCACCACCCCCTACAGCTGGATCCTCGGCGAGCGGGTCCGCGCCGCGCAGGAGCTGCTGGAGCAGACCGACCACTCGATCGACTGGGTCGCCGGCGAGGTCGGGTTCGGCAACGCCGCGACGCTGCGCCACCACTTCGGCCGCGCCCGGGGCGTCAGCCCGCAGGAGTACCGGCGGACGTTCCGGACGCCCGCCTGAGCGACGTCCGGACCTCGGTAGCCTTGACCGCGTGAACGCGACTGCGCTGGCCGACCTGTCCGCCGACGACCTCGCCGCGCTGCTCGAGGAGCAGCGCGCGGCCTACGAGGAGCTCACGAAGCGGGGCCTGAAGCTCGACCTGACGCGCGGCAAGCCGTCGGCGCAGCAGCTCGACCTCGCCGACGACCTGCTGCGGCTGCCGACGTCGACGAAGGACTCCCACGGGGTCGACGTACGCAACTACGGCGGGCTCGAGGGCCTCGCCGACCTCCGTGAGATCTTCGCCGAGCTGCTCTGGGTCGAGCCCGACCAGGTCGTGGCCGGCGGCAACTCCAGCCTGACGATGATGCGCGACTGCCTCGTCGACCTGATGCTCTTCGGCGCCGTCGACTCCGAGCGCCCGTGGAGCCGCGAGGAGAAGGTGCGCTTCGTGTGCCCGGTCCCCGGGTACGACCGCCACTTCACGCTCCTGGAGAGCCTCGGGATCGAGATGGTGACGGTCCCCATGCACGACGACGGCCCCGACGTGGACGCCGTGGAGGCGCTGGTCCGTGACGACGCGAGCGTCAAGGGCATGTGGGTCGTGCCGACCTACGCGAACCCCACGGGGGCCATCGTCAGCCAGGAGGTGGCGGCGCGGCTCGCGGCGATGCCCACGGCTGCCGCGGACTTCAAGATCTTCTGGGACAACGCCTACGCGCTGCACCACCTGACCGAGGACGAGGCCAAGAGCGCCGACATCCTGACCCTCGCGTCGGCCGCCGGGCACCCGCACCGGCCGATCATGTTCGCCTCGACCTCGAAGATCACCTACGCCGGTGCCGGGGTCGCCTTCCTCGCGGCGTCCACGGCCAACGTGCAGTGGTACCTCGGGCACCTCGGCAACGGCTCGATCGGGCCGGACAAGGTCAACCACCTGCGCCACGTCGAGTTCTTCGGCGACGCGCAGGGCGTGCGCGACCACATGGTCCGCCACCGCGAGATCATCGCGCCGAAGTTCGCCGAGGTCGACCGGGTCCTCACCGAGCGCCTCGGCGGTCGCGGCGTGGCGACGTGGAACACACCGGCGGGCGGCTACTTCGTCAACCTCGACGTGGTGCCCGGCACGGCGAGCCGCGTGGTCCAGCTGGCCAAGGAGGCCGGGGTGGCGCTGACGCCGGCGGGCTCGTCCTTCCCCTACAAGCAGGACCCGGACGACACCAACATCCGGCTCGCGCCGACGATGCCCCCGCTCGAGGAAGTCACGGAGGCGATGGAGGCCGTCGCGACCTGCGTGCTGCTGGCGGCGGCCGAGAAGGCCGCAGCCGCCTGACGCCGGTCAGGCGGCGGCCGGCTCCGCGCGCAGGCCGCCCCGGACCAGGTCGGCGTACCTGCCGCCGAGGAGCAGGAGCTCCTCGTGGGTGCCGAGCTCGACGACCCGGCCGCGGTCCATCACGGCGATCTGGTCGGCGTCACGGACGGTGGAGAGCCGGTGCGCGATGGTGATCGTGGTCCGGGTCCGCGCGACGTCCGCGAGGGTGCCGAGCAGGGCGCGCTCGGTCTCGTTGTCGAGGGCGCTGGTGGCCTCGTCGAGCACCAGCACCGCGGGGTCGCGCAGCAGCGTGCGGGCGATCGCCAGGCGCTGCTTCTCGCCGCCGGAGAACCGGTGCCCGCGCGAGCCGACGACGGTGTCGTAGCCGTCGGGGAGGGCCGCGACCACGTCGTGGATGCGCGCCGCGCGGCACGCCTCCTCGATCTCGGCATCGGTCGCGTCCGGGCGGGCGTGGCGCAGGTTGTCCCGCACCGTCGCGTGCATGAGGTACGTCTCCTGGCTCACGACGCCGACGAGGTCGGCGAGGTCAGCGAGGGCGAGGTCGCGCACGTCGACGCCGTCGATGCTGACCCGGCCCGACGTCGCGTCGTGCAGGCGCGGGACGAGGGAGGCGAGCGTCGACTTGCCGCTGCCGGTCTCCCCGACGAGGGCGAGCGTGGCACCGCTCGGGACCACGAGGTCGATGTCGCTCAGCACGGGGCGCTCGTCGTCGTAGGCGAACCCGACGTCCTCGAAGCGCACCTCTCCTGCCGCGCTGCGACGGGGGAGCCGGACGGGCCTGGCGGGCTCGGCGACCTCGACCGGCAGGTCGGCGTACTCGAAGATGCGGCTGAACAGGGCCAGCGAGGAGGTGAAGTCGACACCCACGTTGAGCAGCCCCATCAGCGGCCTGAAGAGCGTGCCCTGGAGTGCGATGAAGGCGACGAGGGTGCCGATGGTCATCCCGCCGGAGGTCGCGGGGAAGCCGGCGGCGAGGTAGATCGCGGCGGGCACGGCGGCGAAGACGACGTTCATCGTCGCCATCCGCCACCGGCCGGCCAGCCGCGAGCGGATCTCGAGGCCGACGAGGTCCGCGGACGTCTCCTCGAAGCGTGCGGTCAGGCGGGGTGAGGCACCGAGCGTCTTGGTGAGCAGCACCCCGCTGACGGAGAGCCCCTCCTCGATCTGGACGTGGAGGTCGGCCAGCCGGCGCTGGCGCTCGGCGGTGATCCGGTGACGCATGCGCGCGACCTGCCGGGTGAGCAGCACGGCCGGCGGCAGCACGACGAGCGAGAGCAGCGCGAGGCGCCAGCTCAGCGCGACCATCGCCACGGCGGTGCCGACGACCACGGTCAGGTTGGCGGCGATCGAGGTCGCGGTCTGGGTGACGACGCCCTGCATGCTGCCGATGTCGTTGACCAGCCGCGACTGCACCTCGCCGCCGCGGGTGCGGGTGAAGAAGCCGAGGGACTGGCGCTGGAGGTGGGCGAACAAGTCGCTGCGCAGACGGTGCATGACCTTCTGGCCGACCGCGGTCGAGAGCCAGGTCTGGACGACGCCGATCACGGCGCTCGCCACCGCGACACCGATCATGGCGGCGACGCAGAGCAGGAGCAGGCGCACGTCCTGCTGGGGGAGCGCCTCGTCGATGACGTGGCGGACCAGGAACGGCTGCGCGAGCGAGACGGTCGAGCTCAGCACGATGAGCGCGACGACGACGGCGAGCGTGCCACGGTGGGGTGCGAAGAGGCGTGCGATGCGCCGGAGGGAGACGGGGGAGTCCGCGAGCTGCCGTAGGTCGGCGGGGTCGGGACGGCCGCTGCGCGAGCGGCGGGAGCCGGGGGTCGAGGTGATGTGGTCATCCATGCGACCAGCTCCTCTCTGGAGGTCGGGAGAAGGTGAGGTAGCCTCACTATGAGGGTGCAACCGACGCAGGAGCGGAGATATTCCGTGGTCCCACACGAGGGCGGGCATGAGCCCGCGACCGGAGACCTGGTGATGGCGCTGGCGCGCCGTGTCCGCCGGGCGTACGCCGACTCGCTGGCCGCGTGGCAGGTCACCCCGTCGCAGTCGCGGGCGCTGAGGGTCCTGTCGACCCACCCGGACGGCGTGCGCCCGTCGGTGCTCGCCGACGAGCTGCGCATCGCCCCGCGTTCGGCGACCGAGGTCGTCGACGCGCTCGAGGACCGGGGCTGGCTGCGACGGGCCGCCGACCCCACGGACCGGCGCGCGACCATGCTCACCCTGACCCCGCGCGGCCAGGACCTCGTCGCCAGGATCGAGGACGTGCGCCGCGACGCCTCCGAGCAGGTCCTGGGCGTGCTGACGGAGGAGCAGCGTCGTACGCTCCACGGGATCCTGAGTGTCGTCGTGGGGGAGGACCAGTGACCGTTCGGGTCGGACTGACCGGGGGCATCGCCTCGGGCAAGAGCACCGTGTCGGCGATCCTGGCCGGCCTGGGGGCCGTGGTCGTGGACGCCGACCTGCTGGCGCGCGAGGTCGTGGCACCGGGCACGCCCGGGCTCGACGCCGTGGTGGCGGAGTTCGGGGAGGAGGTGCTCACGCCCGACGGCGAGCTCGACCGACCGGCGATGGGCGCGATCGTCTTCGCCGACCCTGCTGCCCGCCAGCGGCTGGAGGCGATCATCCACCCGCTCGTGCACCGGCGCGGCGCCGAGCTCGAGGCGCAGGCACCGGCCGACGCGGTCGTCGTGCACGACATCCCCCTGCTGGCCGAGGGCGGGCGTGCGGGCTCGTTCGACGCGGTGGTCGTGGTCGACGTGCCCGCGCAGGTGCAGGTCGAGCGCATGGTCCGCGACCGCGGCTGGTCCCGGGAGGAGGCGGAGTCGCGGATCGCGGCCCAGGCCACCCGCGAGGACCGCCTGGCGATCGCGACCCACGTCATCGACAACACCGGCTCCCTGGAGGAGCTCCGCGAGCGCGTCGAGGAGGTCTACGCCGACCTCCGCGCACGAGCCTGACGTTTCCCGGTCCAGACCGGACGGCAGGTAGCCTCCGGGCGTGCGTTCGCTCCGACCCCGTCTGGCCGTCCTCGCAGCTGGTGTCCTCCTGGCCACCGGGTGCGCTGCCACCGGGACCGACGACGGCAGCGGGCCAGCGCCCTCCTCGAGCGCCCCGGCGTCGTCCGGCGAGCCCACGGCCACGGAGAGCCCGGCCGACCCGGACACGCCGACCTCGTGGGGTCCGACGATCGGCGAGGTCGAGGAGGCACAGCAGCTGGTCAGCACGTGGTCGCCCGCTCAGCTGGCCGGTCAGGTGATCGTCGGCCGCTTCCACGGCACCGACCCGCTCGAGCCCGCCGCGATGGTGCGCGACCTGCACCTGGCCGGGGTCTCGATCACCACCGACAACATCGCCGACCGCGAGCAGGTGCTGGCGATGACCGCGGCCGTCGCGCAGGCGGCGGCCGAGGACGGCCGGGACTTCCCGCCGGTCATCGGGGTGGACCAGGAGGGTGGCTACGTCTCCCACCTGCGCGGCATCGCCACGGACTTCCCGCACTTCCAGTCCGCGGGGACCGCCATCGAGGCCGACCTGCGCACCGGTCGCAAGGTGACGCGACTGGCGGCCCGCGCCACCGGCTACGAGCTGCGCGACCTCGGGTTCACCTGGGTGTTCGCCCCGGTCGCCGACGTGACCATCGGCGCCGCCGACCCCACCATCGGGGCCAGGTCCCCGTCGCAGGACCCGAAGGTCGCCGCGCTCGCGACGGCGTACGCCGTCAAGGGCTACGACTCCGCCGGCATCGTGTCCACGGTCAAGCACTTCCCCGGCCACGGCACCGCGACGACCGACAGCCACGACGCCCTGCCGGTCGTCGGGTCGTCCCTCGCGGAGATCCGCGCGCACGACCTGCCGCCGTTCGAGCTCGCCATCGCCAAGCACGCCCCCGCAGTGATGATGAGCCACCTCGACCTCACCGAGATCGCCCCCGGCGTGCCGGCGAGCATGGCGCCGGAGGTCTACGACCTGCTGCGCGACGACCTCGGCTTCGAGGGCGTGGCGATCACCGACTCGCTCGGGATGGGCGCCGTCGGCGGCCGGCCCACGCCCGCCCTCCAGGCGCTGCAGGCGGGTGCCGACCTGCTGCTGATGCCGGTGGACACCGCCACCACGCACCAGATCGTCGTCGACGCGCTGGAGTCCGGCGAGCTCTCGCGTGCGCGCATCGAGGAGGCCGCGGCCCGGGTGGTCGCCCTGCAGATGTGGCAGGCCCGGGTGGCAGCGAAGCGGCCCGTGCCGCCCGACGTGGTCGAGCAGGCACGGGCCGCGAGCGCGGACCTGTTGTCCGCGGCGTACTGAACCTGAGTCAGGCCGCGAGGTCGGGGTCGCCGGCGCGGCGGAGCTTCTGGAGAGCCTCCCGCTCGAGCTGGCGGACCCGCTCCGCGGAGATGCCGTGGCGGGCACCGATGTCGGCGAGCTTGTGCTGGCGCCCGTCGGCCAGGCCGTAGCGGGCCCGGACGATGTCGGCAGAGCGCTCGTCGAGGATCCCGACCAGGTCGTCGAGGCGCTGGCGGGCCTCGGCGTCGAGGACGTTGAGGTCCGGGCCGGGCGCGGTCTCCTGCGCCATCAGGTCACCGAGGGAGGTGTCGCCGTCCTCGTCGACCGGGGTGTCCAGCGAGACGTGCTCGCGACCCCAGCTCATCAGGTCGAGGACCCGGTCGAGGTCCATGCCGAGCTCGGTGGCGATCTCGTGCGGCTCGGGGTCGCGGCCGAGCTGGCGCTCCAGCGTGCGGCGGGCCGAACCGACCTGGTTGAGCTCCTCGACGACGTGCACCGGGAGGCGTACGACGCGGGCCTGCTGCGCGATGCCGCGGGTGATCGCCTGACGCACCCACCAGGTGGCGTACGTCGAGAACTTGTAGCCCTTGGTGTAGTCGAACTTCTCGACCGCGCGGATCAGGCCGGTGTTGCCCTCCTGGATCAGGTCCAGCATCGGCATCTGCGACCGGCCGTACTTGCGGGCGATCGACACGACGAGGCGCAGGTTGGCCTCGATGAAGCGGTCCACCGCGAGCCGGCCCTGCTCGGCGAGCCACTCGAGCTCGGCCTCGCTGGCGCTCATCGGGGCACCGCCCTTGCGGCGGCCGACGCGGCCGGTGTCGAGCAGGTGCTGGGCGAGCAGGCCCGCCTCGATGGTCTTGGAGAGCTCGACCTCGGTCTCGGCGTCGAGCAGCGGGGTGCGGGCGATCTCGTCCAGGTAGAGACCGACGCTGTCGCGGCCCTCGATCTCACGAGTGGTGGTGGTGGTGCGCTTGGCCTGTGCAGTGCTCATCTTCGTCCTCCTGCTTCTCGTGCGATCACCCCGTGTCGCACACCTGTTCCAACACCTGTGTTCGATGCGAGATTCCCGATCGGATGTCGGTGCCTTCATCTGCACTGACGAGCCAGTGCCCACGGGAGTTGCACGAAACACGAACTCTCAGGGACTTCTCAGGGGGTTCCCCGGCGTCGGCGTGCTCATGCGGGCCGGCCGTCCGCCTCGTCGTGCTCCTCCACAGCCCGGCTCGCAACCTGTGGAGGGGGTGCGGTGCGGCTGTGGAGCGCCGCGGAAGTTCTGTGGGGAACCCTGTGGGACCGGAAGTTTGTTCCGCCAACCCCTTGCGGCACCCGGCCGCGCAGGCATAGAACTCTCCCTACCGAGACCGCCTTCGGGCGGGGTCGGGGATCGGATCGGACAAGCAGCTCCACACGGCGACTTGCTCGCCGCGCAGGCCTGGTGACGGGGTCGGTGGGGGCTGGGAGACCGGTCCGGTGGACCGGACGTCACCTTCCCGGTCGAGCCGAGGGGCTCCTGATGCTCATACCATCGGGAGCCCCTCACCCTATTTCCCCCGCAAGGGCCCGACCATGCTGCCCCGGCGGGGGCGGGACGTGCAACGGCGCCGCGGTGAACGGCGGGTGACGCGACGGCGCCACGGCCCGGGGGATCAGTCCTCGGTGGGCGGCTCGCGACGGCGCAGCGCCGGGTCGTCGACCCGGAAGCTGCGGACCGGCCCGGGCGGGGTGTCCGCGGTCTCGAAGCGCACGGTCACCACTCCGGCGCCGGAGCCCCACACCCAGCCGGGCCCGAGCTCGTCGTGCTCCACGTCGGCCCCCGGCGGCCACGTGCGGCGCGGCGGCTCCGGCAGGACCACCTCGACCTCGTCCTCGCTGGGCGCCTCCCCGAAGAGGTCCTCCTGCACCCAGTCGGCGAGGCCCGAGACGCCGACCCCGAGCAGTCGGACGCCTCCGGTCGTGTCGAGGTCGGACAGGAGCGAGCGCGCCACCCGCCCGATGGTGCCGCCGTCGTCGGTGGGGCTCGAGAGGGTCGTGGAGCGGCTCAGGGTGGTGAAGTCGTACATCCTGACCTTGATGGTGACCGTCCGCCCGGAGTAGCCGCTCTTGCGGAGGCGGGCGCCGACGTCGCGGGCCTGGCGCGTCAGCAGCCCTTCCATCAGCCTGCGGTCGGTGAGGTCGGAGTCGCAGGTGCCCTCGACGCTGACCGACTTGGTCTCGCGCTCCGCGACCACGGGGCGGTCGTCGCGCGCCCGGGCGAGCTGGAAGAGCCCGTGGCCCTGCGCGTTGCCGAGCAGCCGGACCAGCTCGTCCTCGCTCACCTGCTCGAGGTCGGCGATGGTGTGGATGCCGGCGCGGCGCAGGCGCTCGGCCGTGGCGGGGCCGACGCCGGGGATGACCGCGACGTTCATCGGTCGTAGCAGCTCGAGCTCGGTGCCGGGCGGGACGACGGTCATGCCGTCGGGCTTGTCGAGCTCGCTGGCGACCTTGGCCAGGAACTTGGAGGACGCGACGCCGACCGTGGCGGTGAGTCCGCCGCTGACCTCGGTGATGCGACGCCGGAGCTCCTCGCCGACCCGCGTGACCGTGGCCACGTCGAGGTCGGGCAGGTCCGCGGCGGCGAGGTCGACGAAGGCCTCGTCGAGCGAGAGCGGCTCGACGAGCGGGGACAGCTCGCGCAGCACGGCCATGACCCGCGCGCTGGTCTCCCGGTAGGCGTGGAAGCGCCCACCCAGGAACGCGGCGTGCGGGCACCGGGCGCGCGCCTCGCGGGTCGACATCGCCGACCCGACGCCGTACCTGCGCGCCTCGTACGACGCCGTCGCCACCACGCCCCTGCCCCCGGTCCCGCCCACGATCACCGGCTTGCCCCGCAACGACGGCTTGTCGCGCTGCTCGACGGCGGCGAAGAAGGCGTCCAGGTCGACGTGCAGCACCGACGCGGTGCTGCGCATCAGGTCCGCCCGCCTGGGGCGGGCAGCATCGGGACGGGCCTCACCCGGACAGTCTCCCAGCCCGGGCGTGCGACGCGGAGCGGGCCACCAGTCGTCCACAGCGTGCCCCGGCAACGCGTTGTCCACACGCGCGCGCCCGTCGGGTGCCCGGACGTGGGTGCCGGGGGGAACCGTCGGGGCCATGACCTCCTCCGACCGCAGCAACGGCGCCCTCCGTCCCTCCGGCTCCAGCACCACCACGATGACCGCGCGCTCGCCGGGCGACATCGCCGCGTTCGTCCCGGTCGCGCTCGGCTTCGTGCCGGAGCGGTCCGTGGTCCTCGCCAGCATCGGCCCGGGCCGCGGCATGCACGCCCGTG
>NZ_JAUZVE010000041.1:0-63640 GCF_031844425.1 Microbacterium sp. ARD31 | reverse complement strand
TCCACCTCCCGCCCGGAAGGACGGCCACCGCATGCGCGCGATAGGCGTCAACACGTGGGTTTGGACCTCCCCCCTCACCGATGCCGACGTGGGCGAGATGCTGCGCCGCATCGCCGGCATGGGGTTCGACGCCGTCGAGCTGCCGCTGGAGAACCCCGGCGACCTCACGATCCCGGTCGTCTCCGAGGTGCTCGTCGAGACGGGGCTGAGGCCGTGCGTCGTCGGCGCGATGGCGCCCGGACGCGACCTCGTGGACGCGTCGGCCGTCGCCGACACCCAGGACTACCTCCGTGCCTGCATCGAGTTCGCGGCCGGCATCGGTGCCACCGCGGTGTGCGGCCCGTTCTACGCCGCTACGGGCCGGGTGTGGCGGATGGACGCCGACGAGCGTGCGGCGGCCTACGCCGACCTGCGCCGGCACCTCGCACCCCTCGTCGACGACGCCGTGGCGAGCGGCGTACGCCTGGGCATCGAGCCGCTCAACCGCTACGAGACCTCGCTGGTCAACACCGTCGAGCAGGCCCTGACCGCGCTGGAGCCGCTGCTCGGCGAGGGACTCGGGCTGGCGCTCGACACCTACCACCTCAACATCGAGGAGCGCTCCAGCGCCGCCGCGATCCGCACGGCCGGGACGCACCTCGCGCACGTCCAGGTGTGTGGCAGCGACCGCGGCGCGCCCGGCGGCGACCAGACCGACTGGCCCGCGCTCGTCGCCGCCCTCGACGAGGTGGGCCACGACGGCCCGCTCGTCATCGAGAGCTTCACCGCCGACAACGCCTCCATCGCCACCGCCGCCTCCATCTGGCGGCCGCTGGCACCCACCCAGGACGACCTCGCCCGCGACGGGCTGGCCTTCCTCCGCTCGCTCGGCTGAGCGACCACAGTCAGGAGATCGACGTGACCACCCCACCGAGCGCCGCCCCCACCGCCCCGGGCGTCGCCGTCATCGGCTACGCCTTCATGGGCAAGGCGCACTCCCACGCCTGGCGCAACGTCGGGGCCCTGCGTCCCGGCGCCCCCGGCGTACGTCGTCAGGTGCTCGTCGGGCGGGACGCCGACGCCGTCGCCGTGGCCGCGGACCAGTACGGCTGGGCGGAGTCGGCGACCGACTGGCGCGCGGTCCTCGAGCGCGACGACATCGACGTGGTCGACGTCTGCGTGCCGGGCCACCTGCACGCCGAGGTCGCCATCGCCGCCCTCGAGGCGGGCAAGCACGTGATCGCCGAGAAGCCGCTGGCGAACAGCCTGGGGGAGGCGGAGAAGATGGTGGCAGCCGCCCGTGCGGCCCGCGCCCACGGCGTGCAGTCGATGGTCGGCTTCAACTACCGCCGCGTCCCCGCCCTGGCGCTGGCGCGGCAGCACGTCGCCGCCGGCCGGATCGGGGAGGTGCGCCAGGTGCGCATCGCCTACCTCCAGGACTGGCTGGCCGACGAGAACGCCCCGATGACGTGGCGGCTGCGGCGCGAGCTCGCCGGCTCCGGTGCCCTCGGCGACCTCGCCTCCCACGCGGTCGACCAGGTCCGCCACCTCCTCGGCCAGGAGGTCACCGGGGTCAACGCGCTGACGGAGACCTTCGTCCGCCGCCGGGCGGGCGCCGACGGCCCGGAGGACGTGACCGTCGACGACGCGGCGTGGAGCACGCTGCGCACCGACGGCGGGGCCGTGGTCAGCCTCGAGGTGTCGCGCATGGCGAGCGCCCGCAAGAACGCCTTCGGCATCGAGGTCTACGGCAGCTCGGGCGCGCTGCGCTTCGACCTGGAGTCCCTCAACCACCTCGACGTCGCGCTCGACGGCGCCGACAGCTTCAGCCGCGTGCTCGTCACCGAGCCCGACCACCCCTACCTCGACGGCTGGTGGCCACCGGGCCACGTGCTCGGGTGGGACGCCACGTTCACCCACCAGGCGGCCGACTTCCTCGCTGCCCTCGCCTCGGGGGAGGAGCCGGCGCCCTCGTTCGAGGACGGGCTGGCCGTGCAGCGGGTGCTCGCGGCGATCGAGGAGAGCGCGGCGGCCGAGGGTCGTACGGTGCACGTGGAGGCAGCAGGCGTGACGACCGAAGGAGTGGAGGACCGATGACCCGACCGTTCACCCTGTTCACCGGGCAGTGGGCCGACCTGCCGCTGGAGGAGGTCGCCGAGCTGGCGGCCGGCTGGGGCTACGACGGCCTCGAGGTCGCCGTCTCGGGCGAGCACCTCGACGCCTGGCGCTGGGACGACGACGACTACGTCGCCGAGCGGCTCGGCATCCTCGACAGGCACGGGCTGCAGCTCTTCGCGATCTCCAACCACCTCACCGGGCAGGCGATCTGCGACGACCCGATCGACTTCCGCCACCAGGCCATCGTGCGTGAGCGCGTGTGGGGAGACGGCGACCCCGAGGGCGTGCGCCGGCGCGCGGCGGAGGAGATGAAGCTGACCGCCCGGCTCGCGCAGAAGCTCGGCGTGAAGACCGTCGTCGGCTTCACCGGCTCCTCGATCTGGCAGTACGTCGCGATGTTCCCGCCCGTGCCCGCTGAGCGGATCGAGGCGGGCTACCAGGACTTCGCCGACCGCTGGAACCCGATCCTCGACGTCTTCGACGAGTGCGGCGTGCGGTTCGCGCACGAGGTGCACCCCTCCGAGATCGCCTACGACTACTGGACGACCCGCCGGGCGCTCGACGCCGTCGGCAACCGTCCGGCGTTCGGCATCAACTGGGACCCCAGCCACATGGTGTGGCAGGGCATCGACCCGGTCGCGTTCATCACCGACTTCGCCGACCGGATCTACCACGTGGACTGCAAGGACACCCGGATGCGGATGGGCGGCGGCCGCAACGGCATCCTCTCCTCGCACCTGCCGTGGGACGACCCGCGCCGGGGCTGGACCTTCGTGTCGACCGGGCACGGCGACATCCCGTGGGAGGACTGCTTCCGCACCCTCACCGCCATCGGCTACGACGGCCCGATCTCGGTGGAGTGGGAGGACGCCGGGATGGACCGGCTGCGGGGGGCGCCGGAGGCGCTCGAGCGGCTGCGCGCGCTCGACTTCGACCCTCCGGCGCAGTCGTTCGACGCGGCCTTCAGCAAGCAGTCGGAGGGCTGAGCGAGCCCTAGACTCCCGCGCATGAGGGGATTCCGGGCCAAGGACGCCGACCGCGACCGGTACGTCGAGCTGATCGAGGCGGCCTACGTCGACGGCCAGCTCGGCGACGCCGACCGCGAGCTCCGCGTCGGCCGGGCGCTGTCGGCGGAGACCGTCGACGAGCTCGAGACCCTCACCCGCGACCTGCAGCGGCCGGCCGGCTTCGTCCCGGCGGCGGACCGCCCCGGACCGTCCCGGGCGCGAGGATCGGGCCCGGCGGTGGCGTTGCTGCTCGCCGGGTTCGTCGTGTTCCTCGTCCTCGGCGCGATCGGCGCGCTGGTCCTCCTCGCGTCCGGCGGCGAGCAGGACACCGCGACGTCCGAGGGGGTCGCGATCGCGCCCGACCCGGTGGCGTCCGTCCGGCCCACGGCAGTGCCCGCGTCCTTCGCCATGAGGGCTCCGCAGGTGCGCGCGTTCCTGCGGGCCTACGAACGCGAGTTCGGCACCCTCGACGCCTTCGAGGCCGGCCTCTACCCGACGCGCGTCGGCGTGCAGGTGCCGGTGCGCGGCTCGCGGCCGCGCTACGAGCGCTGGACCTGGGACGGCTCCTGGCGCCAGGACACGCAGGCCGCGGCCGTGACCGGCCCCGGCGACGCCATCGACCTGGGCCGGCTCGACGTACGCCGGCTCTTCGACAACATCGCCACCGCGAGGCGGACGCTCGACGTCGAGCGCGGCAGGCTCACCCACGTGCTGGTCAACAGCTGGAGCGGGGAGCCGACGGTCAACATCTACATCGGCAACACCTTCGACGAGATCGGCTACCTCAAGACCACGCTCGCCGGCGAGGTCATCCGGAGCTACCCGTACGGAGGGTGACACATCCCACGCGACCGCGGCCGCTCCGGTGGTCCTGGCTGCGGCACGATGTGCGGCATGAAGACGAACGCCGGCAACTTCTTCGAGGACTTCACCGTCGGTCAGGTGATCGAGCACGCGACGCCGCGGACGGTCACCGAGGGTGACCGGGCCCTCTACGGCGCGATCTACCCGACCCGGTTCGCGGTGCCGTCGTCGGCGGAGTTCGCCGCGTCCGTCGGCCTCGACCCGCACCCGGTCGAGGAGCTCATCGGCTTCCACGTCGCCTTCGGCAAGACCGTCCCGGACGTCTCGCTCAACGCGGTCGCCAACCTCGGCTACGCCGAGTGCCGCTTCCACGTGCCCGTCGTCCCGGGCGACACGCTGCGCACCCGCTCGGAGGTCATCGGGCTGAAGCAGAACTCCAACGGCAGGACGGGCGTGGTGTGGGTGCGCTCGACGGCCACGAACCAGCGCGGCGAGGTCGCGATCGACTGGGCCCGCTGGGTGATGGTGCACAAGCGGTCCGCGGACTCACCCGCCCCTGAGACCGTCGTGCCGGCCCTCGCAGACGTCGTCGCGCCGGAGGACCTCGTGGTGCCGGCGGGCCTCGACTTCAGCGCGTACGACGTCGCTGCCGCCGGCGAGCCGCACCGTTTCGACGACTACGAGGTGGGGGAGCGGATCGACCACGTCGACGGCGTCACCCTGACCGACGCGGAGCACATGATGGCGACCCGACTGTGGCAGAACACGGCCAAGGTGCACTTCAACGCCGAGGCCCGGCCCGACGGCAACCGGCTGGTCTACGGCGGCCACGTGATCTCGCTGGCCCGCGCGCTGTCGTTCAACGGCCTGGCCAACGCCCAGCTCGTCGCGGCGATCAACGCCGGCGCGCACGTCGCGCCCGCCTTTGCAGGCGACACCGTCTACGCCTGGTCCGAGGTGCTCGACAAGGCGACGCTCGACGCCCCCGGTGTTGGCGCGCTGCGGCTGCGCCTGGTGGCCACCAAGGGGCGGGACGAGTCGATGAACCTGCGTGGCGAGGACGGGAAGTACGCCGGCGGCGTGCTGCTCGACCTCGACCACTGGGTGCTCATCCCGCGCTGAACCGCGCCAGCAGGTCGGCCGCGACGACGTCGAGAGCGCCGTCGAGGGAGTCGGGGGCCGGGGGATCGGCCCCGAGCCGGTCCAGCACCACCCGGGCAGCCGCGAGCAGCTCCTCCTCGGTCACCTGGTCGGGGGTGCGCCCCTCCGCGCGCAGCGCCGGCAGGAGGTCGCCGGGGTCGCCCACGACGTCGTACGAGCTCGCGCGGACGGCCGCGACAGCCTGCTCGGAGCGGTCGCGGATCCAGTCGTGGTGCCGCTCGGGGACGGCGAATCCCTCACGGGGTGCGGCGCCGGCGAGGGCCTGCGGGACGAAGGTGCCCTTCACGTGCCGGGTCAGGGCGGGGGAGCGGCGGGGGCGAGGGACGCGCTCGTTGACGCGGCGCAGCAGCTCGGCCTCGACCAGGGACAGCGAGTCGTTGGCTCGCCTGGCCTCGGTCTCCAGGCCGGCCGGGTCGAGGCCGAGGACGGCGCTGGTGCGCAGCCAGAGCTCCTCGCGCAGCGCCCCCGGCGCGGGTACGACGACGAGGTGGGCGCGCGCCGGCGGCAGGCCGGCGGACCAGAGGTCGAGGATCGCCGGGACGTCCTGGTAGCGCCAGAACTTCTGGTCGTCCTCGCCGCGGCGCACGGTGGCGAGGAAGCGTCGGTAGGGCTGGCGGGCTCCCATCTTGACCCGCTGCTGCCACGCCGAGGGGAGCACGCGCCCGAGGTCGCGCGCGGTCAGCACGACGTGCACCTCGTCGGCGGCGCCGGACAGGTCGGCGAGGGCCGCGGCGACCGCCTCGGGCGGCGTGTCGGAGAAGTGCTCGTTGGTGATGAGCACGTCACCGCTCCACGCGCGGGCCTCGTCGACGAGCCGGCCCCAGGCGTCGAGCTCGCGAACGCCGAAGGTCGCCACCACGTCGGTCATGCCCTTGACGACGGCGGCGGCCGCGAAGTGGTCGCGGCGTCCCGAGCCCGGCAGCAGCAGCCCGCGGTCGCGGAGGCCGTCGTGCTGCTGCCACCACAGGTCCTGCAGGAACGAGGTCCCCGACTTCGCGGTCCCGACGTGGAGGAACGCGCGGCGAGCCATGGCGGTGACCCTACTGCGCCTCCCGGGCGCGGCCGCTCCGGTGGGGCAGACTCGGCACGTGGCCTGGGACCGGGATCTGTTCTACGACGCCCACCCGCGGGCCGAGGCGGCCTTCGCCGCGCGTCTCGACGAGAGCCTGGCGCCGCGCGACCCCTCGGTCCTCCTCCAGGTCGTGCGCGAGCTCGGCCTGCGCCCCGACAGCCGCGTCGTCGACGTCGGGTGCGGCGAGGGCGTCCATGCCTTCCGGCTCGCCACCCACTTCGGCTTCCGGGTGCTCGGCATCGACCCGGTCCAGCGCCACCTCGACCTCGCCCGCGAGGCCCGCCGCGACCTCGCCCCCGACATCGCCTCACGGGTGTCCTTCGAGCGGGGCGCCGCGACGCACGTCCCCGTCGCCGACTCCTCGATGGACCTGGTCTGGTGCCGCGACGTGATGGTCCACGTGGCGCACCCCGAGGACGCGTACGCCGAGCTCGCCCGGGTGCTGCGCCCGGGCGGGTACGCCGTCGGCTACCAGGTCGTCGCCACCGACCTGCTCCCGCGGGAGGAGGCGGAGTGGCTCTTCGGCGTCATGGGGGTGGTGCCCGCCGCCACCGACCCGGCGGTGCTCGACCGGGCGATAGCGGACGCCGGCCTCGAGGTCGTCGACACCCTCGACCTCGCGAGCGAGTGGGGCGAGTGGTCGGAGGAGCACGAGGGGCGCGCGTCCCGGGCGCTGCTGCACCTCGCGCGCCTGCTCCGCCGCCCGGAGCGCTACCGGGCCGAGTTCGGCGACGAGGCCTACGAGCTGATGCTGGGCGACTGCCGGTGGCACGTCTACCGGATGGAGGGCAAGCTCGCCGGCAGGGTCGACGTGCTGCGCCGCCCCGACCGGGGATAACCCCTCGACCCCGCTCGATGCGTTTGGCAGGGTGGCACCACCCGACCCACCTCGGATCCAGGAGGACCCATGGCTGATCAGGACCCCAACGCAGACCTCAAGGCGAAGATGCGGGAGGCCCTTGATCGCAAGAAGGGCCACGACCACCCCGACGACAGTGCGGGCTCGCGCGAGAAGGCGCACGGCTCGGAGGTCTCGAACGCCAACGTCGCCAAGCCGATGCACCGGCGCAAGGCCGGTGGCGGCGGGGTCTGAGCCCCCACCGCCAGGAGTTCAGGCGTCGGCGGGCGCGTGCCCAGCAGGGGCGTCCGCCGGCGCGAACGCCTTCGCCAGCCAGAACAGCGCGACCACCAGGACGAGCGGCACGGCGAAGCCCACGCGGAGCGACCCGGCGCCCACCGCGCCCGTCATCACCGCACCGAGCAGGGCCCCGGCGTAGTTGAACTGGTTGAAGCGCGCCACGACCGCGTCCACCCGCGCCTGCCGTGTGGCGGGGTCGGCGTCGCGGCCGGCGAGCGCCGCCGCCGCGGAGAAGCTCAGGGGGGCGACGACCGCGACCCCGCAGCCGAGGAGGGTGAAGCCGACGACGGCCACCTCCCAGGCCGGGGCGGTCACGACGACCACGAGTGCGACGAGGGCCAGCGCTGCCCCCGCCCGCAGCAGGCGGACCGCGCCGACCTGCTCGGTCAGCCGGTCGCCGGCCAGCCGGACGATGCCGCTGGCCAGCAGGTAGGGAAGCGTGGCCAGGGCGACCAGCGCCTCCGGAGCGCCGAAGACGTCGTCGAGGTAGACCGGTCCCCACGTCGCCGCGGCGGTGTCGACCGTGTAGAACACGACCAGCGCGAGCCCGACCAGGACGATCGCGCGCCACGGCACGTCGGTGTGCGTCGACGTGGCCGCCTCGCCGTGGTCGCGGAGGAGGTAGGGCGCGGTCGCGGCCACCACCGGGAGCACGGCCAGCAGTGCGGTCGCCGACCACGGCACGTCGGTCGTGGCGAGGGTCAGCACCGCGCCGACCACGCCGCCGAGGGTCCACGCGCCATGGCAGGAGGGGAGCACCACGCGCCCGAGCCGGTGCTCGAGCGCGACGGCCTGCATGTTCCCCGTGGCGTCGACCAGCCCCAGCCCCACGCCGTACGCCGCCAGCGCGAGGACGAAGACCGCCTTCGCCGGGGCGAGGACGACCAACGCGACCGAGGCGCCGACGACGAGCAGGCCGGCGCGCAGGACCACCGCACTGTCGAGGCGGGGCGCCAGCCGCTCCGCGAGCAGGGAGCCCGCACCGGCGAGCAGGACCATCATCAGCAGCACGCCGGACAGGGCGAGCTCGCCGAGGTCCCAGCGGTCCTGGATGCGGGGGAGCCGGGTCGTCAGGCTGATGAAGACCAACCCCTGGGTGCCGAAGGCCGCCGCGATCGCGAGGCGGGCGCGGCCGATGTCGACGGCAGCGGGGGTGGGTCCACTCATGGCGAGCATCGTGGCAGGAGACCCGCGCGCCCGTGGCAGACTCGCGCGCATGTCCTCCACCGCCGGTCCCGAGCTCTGGTTGGTCCGTCACGGCGAGACCGAGTGGAGCCGCGACGGCAAGCACACGTCGACGACCGACCTGCCGCTGACCGCGGACGGCGAGGAGGCGGCCATCCTGCTGGGGCCGCGCCTGTACGACGTCGACTTCGACCTGGTGCTCACCAGCCCGCGCCAGCGCGCCCGTCGTACGGCCGAGATGGCCGGCTTCGCCGACGTCGACGTCGACGAGGACCTCGTCGAGTGGGCCTACGGCGACTACGAGGGCGTCACCACCGCCGAGATCCGCGAGACCGTCCCCGACTGGTCGGTGTGGACGCACCCCGTGCCGGGTGGCGAGACCGCCGACCAGGTGTCCGCGCGGCTCGACCGGGTCATCGCCCGGGCGCGCGAGCACGACCGGACGCTGGTCTTCGCCCACGGGCACTCGCTGCGGGTGCTGACCGCCCGCTGGCTCGAGCAGCCGGCCGCCGAGGGCCGCTTCTTCCGCCTCGACACCTCGACGGTGTCGGTGCTCGGCTTCGAGCGCGAGACCCCCGTCCTGCTGAAGTGGAACAGCTGACGTGCGGATCGACCTCCACACCCACTCGTCCGCGAGTGACGGCACGGACACGCCCGCTGCGCTCGTGCGCGAGGCGAAGGCGGCCGGCCTCGACGTCGTCGCGCTGACCGACCACGATGCGACGTCGGGCTGGGCCGAGGCCCAGCGTGCGGCCGACGAGGTCGGCATCACCCTCCTGCCGGGCCTGGAGATCAGCACCAAGCTCCACCACCGCGGGGTCCACCTCCTGGCGTACCTGCCGGACCCGACCCACGGACCGCTGGTGGAGGTGCTCGACCGGATCCTCGCCGGGCGCACCGAGCGCACCCCCGCGATCGTCTCGGCGCTGCGCGGCCACGGCATCGACATCACCGAGGACGACGTGCACCGCGAGGCCGGGGAGTCGGTGGCCGCCGGCCGCCCGCACGTCGCCGACGCGCTGGTCCGGCTCGGCGTGGTCGGCGACCGCACGGAGGCGTTCGCGACGCTGCTGAGCCCGGGGCAGCCCGGGTACGTCAACCGCTACGCACCCGCGCTGGAGGAGATGGTGCGGATCGTCGTCGCCGCAGGCGGCGTGCCCGTGATCGCCCACCCGTGGGGCCGGCGCGGTGGCACGGTGCTCACCGAGGACGTCCTCGCGTCCCTCCGTGCCATCGGGCTCGCCGGCATCGAGGTCGACCACCAGGACCACCCGCCCGAGGTCCGCACCCGGCTGCGTGGCATCGCCGCCGACCTCGACCTGGTCGTCACCGGCAGCAGCGACCACCACGGCCTCGGGAAGGTCGACCACGACCTCGGGGTGAACACGACCGAGCCCGAGCAGTACGAGCGGTTGCTCTCGCTCGCGCGCCGCCCCCTCGGTGGTTGAGGTGCGAGCGCAGCGAGCCTCGAGACCCCTTCCCGACCGCGTCCTCGTCTACGGCGTCACGGGGAGCGGCAAGAGCACGGCCGCCCTGGCCATCGGTGCCCGCACCGGGCACCCCGTGACGCTGGTCGACGAGCTCACCTGGCTGCCCGGCTGGGTGCCGGTCGAGGCGTCGCGGCAGCGGGAGGTCATCGGCGAGATCGTCGCGGGGGAGCGGTGGCTGCTCGACTCGGCGTACGGCGACTGGCTCGACCTCCTCCTGCCGCGCACCCAGCTCGTCATCGGGCTCGACTACCCGCGCTGGCTGTCGCTGTCCCGGCTCGTGCGGCGCACGGTGTCGGGCGCGATCACGAAGGAACCGCGCTGCAACGGCAACGTCGAGAGCTTTCGCAAGATGGTCGACCGGTCCTCGATCATCCGCTGGCACTTCCAGTCATTCGCGCGCAAGCGCGACCGGATGCGCGGTTGGGCGGACGCCCCGGACGGACCGGAGGTGCTGCTGTTCCGGCATCCGCGCGAGCTCGACGCCTGGCTGACCTCGCTCGCCACCCCCTAGGGCTCAGGGGTGTCGCAGGACGCTGGTCGGTGGGAGCGCCCGCAACGCGGCGATGAGGTCGGGCGCGGCCTCGAAGGTGGCCATGTTCGTGTCGCGTCCGTAGCCGACGCGGACATGGATGCGGCAGTCGGACAGCACCCAGTACGAGACCCGGTCGCCCCAGCTGGTGGTGCCCTCGATCGACTGCACGTACCCGACGGGCTCGCAGGTGTCGCGACCTCGCGCCCGCTTGCCCAGCAGGCCCTCCTCGAGGCGGCGCAGGAGCCTCGGCGGCACCGTCGCCGACCGCGTACGGCGAGGTCCGCCCTGGCACCAGGTGGCCCGGGTGAGGTCCAGCGGGACCTGGGGGAGCACGCTGAGGGGGGTCTCGTTCGTCGGCAGGGGGCACTCGGGTGGGCGCGTCGGTGCCGGGGGCGTGGCGGATGGACGTGCCGTGGCGCGCTGGGCTCGGAGGGCGTCGGCGAACGCGGTGGCGAGGTCCTCGCCGCGCTCGCGCATGAGGTTCTCCCCGGTCGTCAGGGTGTGGCAGCCGCGCTCGCCGTAGGCCACGGCGCGAGCATCCCCGTCGGGGTAGCGGAACCAGTAGACGATGTGGGCGCCGCCGTCCAGGGGGCAGGCGCCGGGCTCGTACTCAGGCAGGCCGTTCACCAGGTCCACCAGTGGCTCGATGCCGGTGGTGAGCTCGTCGGTGACGGGCTGGACGAACGGTCCGTGGCGCGTGCCGTCGTACCCGACGGTCGGTGGGCCGGGGCACAGGCGCACCCCGACCGCCCCGGTGGGCAGGTCGCCGGTGGCCAGCCGCAGGGGCGTGTCGTCGGGTGGGCACCCGTCCTCCAGCCCGGCCGGGACGGGCGCCGTGGCGTCGCCGAGCGCCGCGGTGTCCGGGGTGGCGCTGTCGCCGCAGGCGGCGAGCAGCAGGGCCAGGGTGGCTGCAGCCAGCGCTCTCCCGGTCGACATGCCCCGAGGGTGGCCGGGCGGACGCGCAGGCACAACGGACGTCACCGAATCGTTGTGCTGGATCCTTTCGTTACCGTTCTGGTCCCGAGGTGTTGCTTCGACGTGTACGTTTCGCGTGTGCCCCTGTCTGTGCTCCTCGTCGAGGACGAGCCCGACCTGGTCCACGTGATGAGCCTGTCCCTCACGCGGGCCGGCTTCGACGTGGTCAGCTGCGGCACCGGCGAGGAGGCCGTTGCGGTGCTCGCCGGCCAGGACGTCGACGTCATGGTCGTCGACCGGGGCCTCCCCGACGGCGACGGCCTGGAGCTGGTCCGGCGCGTGCGCCGTGACGGCTTCGGCGGCTCGGTCATGGTCGCGAGCGGACACTCCGGGATCGCCCACGACGAGGAGTGCCGCTCGGCCGGGGCCGACGAGGTGCTGAAGAAGCCGTTCCGCCTCGCCGACCTCGTGGCGCGCCTGAACGGCATCGCCGGGCCCCAGCTCGACGCCGCGGTGTGCACCTAGGGTGACTCCGGGCCCCGGCGGACCATCCGCCGGTGGAGTCCGACCTGCTCGGGCTTGGTGGCACCGTCGAAGCGGAAGCCCTGACGTTCGTAGAAGCCGATCGCCCGCTCGTTGCCGTCGAGCACCCAGAGGTAGGCGTCGGACGCCCCGACGGCCGCCTCGAGCAGGGCGTACCCCACCCCGGTGCCGTACGACGACGCCCGCACGTAGAGCGCCATCAGCTCCAGCGGCGGGAGGCCGTCGTCCGGGTCGTCGCGGCCGGGACCGGTGCTGGAGAAGCCGACGAGCAGGTCGCCGGACCACGCCAGCAGGTTGTCGCTCGACCCGGCGGCGATGATCGTGCTCCAGCTCTGCACCCGCTCCGCGCGCCGGGCCCGCCGTTCGGCGAAGACCGTGGCGGGCATGAGGTCGGCGTAGGCCTCCTCCCAGACGTCGAGGTGCAGACCGGCCAGGGCCTCGGCGTCCTCGACGCGGGCAGGCGCGACCCGCACGGTCACCGGCGGCCCATGCCCTGGGTCAGCCGCAGGGCCCGGTTGGGGATGGCCTTGGTGAGCGCGATGATCGTCTTGTACTGCGCGCCCGGGATGGAGTAGGCGCGGCCCTTGGCGAAGTCCTCGAGGGCCTTGCGCACCAGGAAGTCCGGCTCGAGCCACATGAACCCGTCGCCGCGCCTGACCTGCATGCGCTGGTGGAACTCGGTCTTGGTGAAGCCGGGGCACAGCGCCATGACCTGCACGCCTCGCGAGCGGTACTCCAGGTGCGCCCACTCGCTGAAGCTGTTCACCCACGCCTTGGCCGCGGAGTAGCTGCCGCGGGGGAGGAAGGCCGCGACGCTGGAGACGTTGATGATGCCGCCGTGCCCGCGCTCGGCCATCGCGCCGAGGGCGGCGTGGCTCAGCCGCAGCACGGCGGTGACGAGCACCTCGAGCATCGCGGTCTCGTCGTCGGCGGAGTTGTCGAGGAAGCGCTGCTTCAACCCGAAGCCGGCGTTGTTGACCAGCAGGTCGACCGGTCGCGCCCGATCGGCGAGGCGGGCCTCGACGGTGGCGAGCTGGTCGCGGTCGACGAGGTCGGCGACCAGCACCTCGACCTCCACCTGGTGGGCGCGCCGCAGCTCCTCGGCGACCGCCTCGAGCCGCTGGGCGTCGCGGGCGACCAGGACGAGGTCGTCGCCGCGGCCGGCGAGCTGGTGGGCGAACTCGAGGCCGATGCCGGCGGTCGCGCCGGTGATGAGAGAGGTGCTCATGGCCACAGCATTTCAGGACGACCGGTCGCGGCGCGACCCGGTCCGGCACAATGGCCAGCGATGAGCACCAAGAGCCGGGGAGCGGCCCCCGTCACGCTGGCCGTCGCGAACCAGAAGGGCGGGGTCGCCAAGACCACGTCCGTCGCCTCCATCGGGGCCGCCCTGGCCGAGATGGGCCAGCGCGTCCTGCTCGTCGACCTCGACCCGCAGGCGTGCCTGACCTTCTCCCTCGGCATCGACCCCGAGGACCTCGAGACCTCGGTCCACCACGTCCTGACGCAGGGCCTGGACCCGGCCGAGGTCATCATCGAGACCGAGGACGGGGTCGACGTGCTGCCAGCCACCATCGAGCTGGCTCGCGCGGAGGCCGACCTGCTCACCCGCACCGGTCGCGAGCACGTCATCAAGGGCACGCTCGAGCAGCTCGCCGAGGACCTCGGCGACGAGGCGTACGACTGGGTCCTGCTGGACTGCCCGCCGTCGCTCGGGGTGCTCACGGTCGCGGCCCTGACCGCCGCCGACGGCGTGCTGGTGCCGCTGCAGTGCGAGACGCTCTCGCACCGCGGCGTGGGGCAGCTGCTCGACACCGTCCACGACGTACGCCGCTTCACCAACCGCCGCCTCGAGGTGTGGGGCGTGCTGCCGACGCTCTACGACGGGCGCACCAACCACTCCCGCACGGTCCTGGAGACGATCAGCGAGACCTACGACCTCGAGGTCGTCGAGCCGCCCATCCCCAAGACCATCAAGTTCGCCGAGGCCCCCGCGGCCGGCCGCTCGATCCTGGCGACCAGCCGCAGCAGCAAGGGCGCGAAGGCCTACCGCGAGGTGGCCGAGAACCTCGTCGCGCGGGCGTCACGTCCCACGCCGAAGAAGACCGCGAAGAAGGCTCCGAAGAAGCGCTGACTCATGCCTTCGGCGCCTCGACGGACTGGCCGCCACGGGTACGACGACGGTTGCGGTTGCGGCGGCGCGGCGCGTCGCCGGACTTCTCCGAGGAGCCGGAGTCGGAGCGGCCGGAGTCGGAGCGGCCGGAGTCGGAGCGGCCCGAGCCGGAGCGGCGCTCGCGCGGGGCGCGCTCCTTCTTCTCCACCGGTGCCGGGTCGACGACACGGCCCTTGGTGCCGGCCGGGATGCCCTGGTCGTGGAAGAGGTGCTCGGAGGTGGAGTAGGTCTCCTGCGGCTCGTCGAAGGGCAGCTCGAGCGCCTTGTTGATCATCTTCCAGCGGTGCAGGTCGGCCCAGTCGACGAAGGTGATCGCCGTGCCGGAGGCGCCGGCGCGACCGGTGCGGCCGATGCGGTGGACGTAGGTCTTGTCGTCCTCGGGGCAGGTGTAGTTGATGACGTGGGAGACGCCCCGCACGTCGATGCCGCGCGCCGCGACGTCGGTGCACACGAGGACCTGGATCTTGTCCTCGCGGAAGCGGGCCAGCGCCTTCTCACGCGCCACCTGTGCCATGTCGCCGTGGAGCGGCGAGGCCTTGAAGCCGCGCTCCTGGAGGTCCTCGGCGACCCGCTGCGCCTGCCGCTTGGTGCGGGTGAAGACGATCATCTTGTCGGCGTCCTCGGCCTGCAGGACCCGCCCGATGATCTCGGTCTTGTCGAGGTCGTGGGCCTGGTAGATGAACTGGGCGGTCGCGGGGACCGTCGCGTTCTCGTACGACGACTCGGCCCGGATGTTCATCGGGTGGCGCATGTGGGTGCGTGCCAACGCGACGATCGCGGCCGGCATGGTGGCCGAGAACAGCATCGTCTGGCGCGTCTCCGGGGTCTTGGAGATCAGCGTGATGACGTCGGGCAGGAAGCCGAGGTCGAGCATCTCGTCGGCCTCGTCGAGGACGAGGGCGTGGACGTGCGAGAGGTCGAGGGCGCGGCGGTTGGCCAGGTCGATGAGGCGACCGGGCGTCCCGACGACGATGTCGACGCCGGTGTCGAGGGCCTCGAGCTGCGGCTCGTAGCCGACGCCGCCGTAGACGGTCAGCACGCGCAGGCCCATGTCGGCGCTGGCGAGGGCGAGGTCGTTCGACACCTGGAGCGCGAGCTCGCGGGTCGGGGCGACGATCAGGGCCTGCGGCTTGCCCTGCGGCATGTCGGCGTACGCCGGGTTGCCCGGGGCGATCGAGCGCTGCAGCACCGGGATGCCGAAGGCCAGCGTCTTGCCGGTGCCCGTGCGGGCCTGGCCGATGAGGTCGGTGCCGAGGAGGGCCACCGAGAGGGTCATCTCCTGGATGGCGAAGGGGGTGGTGATGCCGGCGCGCTCGAGCGCGTCACAGATCTCGGGCAGCACGCCCATGTCACGGAAGGTGGTCACGAAGTTCGCTCTCTGCTGAGTTGGATGTCCCACACGGATGCGGTCAGCCCACTCGAGGAAGCTTGCAGGGAGGGAATGCCAACCGCGCACATACAGGTGGCCGCCCGACACGTTGTCGACGGCTCGGTGCCCTCGATGCTATCGCTAGGCTGCGCGCATGAGCGCATCGGCCGAAACGGCATCGCCCGACGAGGACTACCGCCGCGCCGCCGTCGACCTCCTCGGCGCGATCGCCTACGGCGAGCTCTCCGCCTTCGAGCGGCTCGTCGAGGACGCCAAGATGGCGCCCGGCATCGACGACAAGATCGCCATCGGGGCGATGGCCACCGCCGAGTTCGGCCACCTCCAGAAGCTCGTCGACCGGCTCGCGGAGCTCGGCGCCGACCCGGTGGAGGCGATGCAGGTCTTCCGGCCCAGCTTCGACAGCTTCCACGAGCACACCGCGCCCTCCGACTACTACGAGGGACTCATCAAGGCCTACGTCGGCGACGGGCTCGCCGCTGACTTCTACCGCGAGATCGCGGCCTACCTCGATGCGGAGACGCGCGAGGTGATCATCAGCTCCCTCGAGGACACCGGGCAGACCGCGTTCATCGTCGAGCGGGTGCGGGCCGGCATCGCCGAGGACCACCGCCTCGGTGGGCGCCTCGCGCTGTGGGGCCGCCGGCTGATGGGGGAGGCACTGACCCAGGCCCAGCGCGTCGCCGGCGACCGGGAGTCGCTCACCGCGCTGCTCGCCGGGGGAGTCGACCGTCCCGGCCTCGACCTGGCTGCGCTGGGGCGGATGTTCACCCGGCTCACCGAGCTGCACACCGACCGGATGGCGAGGCTCGGGCTCGAGGCCTGAGCCGCGCGAGGCCTGAACCACGCGAGGCTGCACGACGCGACAGGGCCCCGCACCGTGAGGTGCGGGGCCCTGTCGCGTGCTGCGTGTCGGGAGCTGCGGGTCAGACCCGGGTGCGGGTGCCTGCGTTGCGACCGGTGACGGTCGAGGCGATGATCACGAGCACGGCCGCCGTGAGGATGGCGACGATGCCCTGCGTCCAGTCCAGACCGCGGCTGCCGTCGCCCCCGAAGGCGCGGTAGATGAAGCCGCCCAGGATCATCCCGCCGATGCCGCACACGACGGTGAGCCACAGGGGGATGTTGTCCTTGTCGCCGGGGGCGACGAACTTGCCCAGGAGGCCGACGATGGTGCCGACCACGAGGTAGAAGATGATGGTCCAAAGCATGAGCGCTCCGCCTTTCTGTGCCACGAGCTCGTGGCGGGAGTGTCGGTGTGGGTGCACCGACTCCTCCATGATGTTCCCCGGCCGCGTCGCCTTCAATCACCGCGACGCCCGAAAGGAGGGGGTGTCGCACCCCCTCCCGGGTGGGGCTCAGCGGAAGCCGACGGTGCTCGCGGTCGGGTTGCCGAGCTCGACGTAGGCGATCTTGTCGGCCGGCACGACGACGGCGCGGCCCTTCACGTCGGCCAGCCGCAGCACGCCGCCGGCGGCCAGTGCCTCGGTCAGCTTGCTCTCGATGTCGTCGGGCGTGCTGTCGGTGTCGAGCACGAGCTCACGCTGCGCGTTCTGCACGCCGATCTTGACCTCCACGGTGGTGCTCCTTGCTTGAGGACGTTGGGGGTGATGTGCGATCGATCCTGCCGGATCAGTGGTCGTCGGTCATCGGGTAGCCCCGGATGCCGCGCCACGCGAGGCCGGCGATGAGGGCCGCGGCGTCGTCCTGGGGGATGCCGCCGCCACCCGCCAGCCAGAACCGGGCAGAGACCTGCGCCATTCCCACGAGCGAGACCGCGAGCAGCTCGGAGGCCTCGTCGGGCAGCCCGGTGTCGGTGCGGATCACGTCGGCGATCATCGCCGCGCACTCGACGGTGACCCGGTCGACGCGCTCGCGCACGTCGGGCTCGCTCGTGAGGTCGGACTCGAAGACCAGCCGGAACGCGCCCTCCTCGGACGCGACGTAGCTGTAGAAGACCTTCATCGTCGCCGCGACGCGGTCCTTGTTGTCGGTGGTCGAGGCGAGGGCCGCGCGGCAGTTGTCGATGATCGTGTCGCAGGAGGCGTCGAGCAGCGCGAGGTAGAGGTCGAGCTTGCCCGGGAAGTGCTGGTAGAGCACCGGCTTCGAGACGCCGGCCCGGTCGGCGATGTCGTCCATCGCGGCGGCGTGGTAGCCCTGCGCGACGAAGACCTCGAGGGCCGACTCGAGCAGCTGGACCCGGCGCTCACGGCGCGGCATCCGGCCCCCGCGCGGTCGCGGGGCGTCTGGTTCCAGCTGGCCTGCAGTCACGTCGTACTCCTGAGTAGTGCGGTCGCGGCTGAGCCTAGCCGCCCCCGGTCGCCGACCCGCGTCCGTATCGCGGGACGTGGCGGGGCGTGTCCGCCGGGCGCAGGGACCATGGCGGGGAACAGCAGTGGCGTCGGTGCTGTTGCACCCACACCCGAGTCAAGGAGATCACGTGTCGTTCCCCGCTCTTGTCGAGCCGGCTGCCGAGCTCACCACGGATGAGGTGCGCCGCTACAGCCGCCACCTGATCATCCCCGACGTGGGCATGGCCGGGCAGAAGCGCCTGAAGAACGCCAAGGTGCTCGTCATCGGCGCCGGTGGGCTCGGCTCCCCGGCCCTGCTCTACCTCGCCGCCGCGGGCGTGGGCACGCTCGGCATCGCCGAGTTCGACGAGGTGGACGAGTCCAACCTGCAGCGCCAGATCATCCACGGCATGTCCGACATCGGCCGCCCGAAGGCGATCTCGGCGAAGGAGTCGATCGCCGAGGTGAACCCGTACGTCGACGTGGTGGTGCACAACGAGCGCCTCGACAACGACAACGTGATGGGCATCTTCGAGGGCTACGACCTGATCGTCGACGGCACCGACAACTTCGCGACCCGCTACATGGTCAACGACGCGGCGTACTTCCTCGGCATCCCCTACGTCTGGGGCTCGATCTACCGCTTCGACGGCCAGGCGAGCGTCTTCGCCCCCACGCTGGCCGACGACGCCCCCTGCTACCGCTGCCTCTATCCCGAGCCCCCGCCGCCGGGCATGGTCCCCAGCTGCGCCGAGGGCGGCGTGCTGGGCGTGCTCTGCGCCAGCATCGGCTCGATCCAGGTCAACGAGGCGATCAAGCTGCTGACCGGCATCGGCGACCCGGCCGTCGGCAAGCTCGTCATCTACGACGCCCTCGAGCTGGAGTGGCGCAAGCTCAAGGTCCGCAAGGACCCCAGCTGCGCGCTGTGCGGCGAGAACCCCACGGTGACCGGGCTGATCGACTACGACGCCTTCTGCGGCGCCGTCTCCGACGAGGCCGCCGAGGCGGCCGCCGGCTCGACGATCTCGGTCGTCCAGCTGGAGCAGATGCTCAAGGAGCGCGAGGCCGGCGAGCGCGACTTCACCCTCATCGACGTCCGTGAGCCCAACGAGTTCGAGATCAACCGGATCCCCGGCTCGGTGCTCGTGCCGAAGGGCGAGTTCCTCAACGGCAACGCCATCGGCGACCTGCCGAGCGACAAGCCGATCGTGCTGCACTGCAAGTCGGGCGTCCGCTCGGCCGAGGTGCTCGCCATCGTCAAGGGCGCCGGCTTCTCCGACGCCGTCCACGTCGGCGGCGGCGTGGTGGCCTGGGTCAACCAGGTCGACCCGAGCCAGCCCGACTACTGACGCGTAACCCCTCCCGGCGAGTGTCGTTGGGAGGGCATGCGCACTCCGACGAAGCTCCTCACCCTGGCGGCCGCCGGCCTGGTCGCCGCCGCAGCCACCAGCGCGCCCGCGACCGCGGCGCCGAAGAAGCAGGTCCGCACGAGCTGGGCACCCGCGGACACCGCCACCATCCACCCCGGCGTGCAGATGTACACCGAGGGCGCCCAGTGCACGGCCAACTTCGTCTACACCGACACCGCGGGCACGACGTACGTCGGCTACGCCGCGCACTGCGCCGGCCTCGGTGAGGCCACCGACACCGACGGCTGCACCTCGCCGTCGCTGCCGCTCGGCACGAAGGTCGACTTCGTGGAGGGTGGCTCCCTCCTCGCCGAGGGCACCCGCGTCGGGGGCGGCACGCTGGTCTACTCGTCGTGGCTCACCATGCAGCGCACCGGCGAGTCCGACGCCGACGCCTGCGCCTACAACGACCTCGCACTGGTGAAGGTCGACGCGGCGGACGCGGCGAAGGTCAACCCGTCGATCCCGTTCTGGGGTGGCCCGGTCGGCATCAACACGACCGGCACCGCGGCGGGCGACACCGTCTACAGCTTCGGCAACTCCAGCCTGCGCGGCGGTGTCGAGGTGCTCTCGCCCAAGCAGGGCACCAGCCTCGGCACCGAATCGAGCGGCTGGACCCACCCGGTCTACACCGTCACGCCGGGGGTGCCGGGAGACTCCGGCAGCGCCTTCCTCGACGCCGACGGCAACGCGGTCGGCACCCTCTCGACGCTGGCCCTCGCCCCGCTCGCGGGATCGAACGGCGTCGGTGACCTCGCGCACGAGCTGTCGTACGCCCAGGCGCACAGCGGCATCGCCGGCCTGCGCCTGGTCCCCGGCACGGAGCCGTTCAGCCCCCTCCTCTGACCCCTTCCCCTGATCCCCCCTGCGCCCGACCCCACCGGGCGCGCCCCCCTCGCATGGCGCGAGCCCGTCACCTAGGGTTCGCGCCATGCGTGCGTTCGGTGCTCCTCCACCGGGTGCCCGTGCCGTGCTGATGGTCGCCGGGACGAGCCTGCTGATGGTGCTCGTCGCCTGGGCGACCCTCGTCGGGCCGAGCCAGGTCTTCACCGGTCCGGGCGTGGTGCAGCGCACCCTCACCACGCCCGCGGAGTCCTGCGTGCCGCTGGAGGTGGTGAGCACCGCCCCGGACGGAACGACCACCACCGAGCGGCCCGACAACCCCCGCAACCTCCCGTGGTGCGACGAGCCCGGCGGCGAGCAGGGGAAGCCCCCGCCACCGCGGACCGAGGACGCGCCCCTGTGGCTGAAGGTGCTGACCTGGACCTTCGTGGCCGCGATCCTGGCGACGATCGTGGTGGCGCTGGTGCTCCTCGCGCTCGTCCTGCGCGACCGGCGGGTGCACCGCCGGCGGGTGGAGAGGCGCGAGGAGATCGCCTTCACCGCCCTCGACGCGCCCGTCCGGCTGGTCGAGGAGATCACCCGCGACGCCGACCAGCAGGACGCGCTGCTGCGCGACGGCGACGCCCGCAACGCCATCGTCGCGGCCTGGCAGCGCTTCGAGGTGCAGGGCCTCGCGGCCGGGGCCGGTCGCCACCCCTGGGAGACCTCCTCGGAGTACGCCATCCGCATCCTCGACCTGGTCGCGGCCGACTCCGGCGCCGTGAACCGCCTCGCCACGCTCTACCGCGAGGCGAGGTTCTCCGAGCACCCGATCACCGAGGACCACCGGGCCGCCGCCCTCGACGCGCTCGTGGCGATCCGTCGCAGCCTGGCGGTGCGGGCCTGATGGCGCGCGCCGAGAGCCGTACGTGGCGCACCCGGCTGCTGGTCGGCGTGGTGCTCGGCGCGGCGACCTTCGCCGGCGCGAGCCTCCTGGACTGGGACCCGCAGCCGGTGCCGTTCGTGGTGATGACGGCCGTGGTGCTGTCGCTGGTGTGGATGGTGCTCGACGTCGTCGACGACGAGCCGGCGCGCTGGCTGCCGGCGACGTCCCCGGTGCACGACCGCGCCGACGAGGCCACCGCGGACCTGCGCCTCCTCACGAGCCACCAGCAGGCGAGCGTGCCGACCGAGGCGGTGCGCGAGCGCCTGGTGGCGCTCGCCCGCGGTCGCGACCCCGACCTCGCCGACGCCCTGCGCCACGAGCTCGGCGGACCCCACGACCCCGCCCGTCGGCTCTCGCCGGCGGACGTCGACCGCATCCTGACCCGAATCGAGACCGCCCGTGACCGCCCCTGACCCCACCGCCGGACCTGTCGCCCCCGTCCCGGCCGCCGCAGACGTGGCCTCGTTCGCCGAGCGTGTCCTCGACGAGGTCGGGCGCGCCGTCGTCGGCAAGCGGGAGGCACTCACCCTCGTGCTCGCCGGCATCCTCGCCAAGGGCCACGTGCTGCTCGAGGACTTCCCCGGTCTCGGCAAGACCCTCGCCGCGCGCTCGTTCGCGAGCGCCCTCGGGCTCGACTTCGCGCGGGCGCAGTTCACCCCCGACCTGCTGCCCGCGGACCTCACCGGCTCCTACGTCTACGACCAGCGGCGCGCGGAGTTCGACTTCCGCCCCGGCCCGATCTTCGCCGGGCTGCTGCTCGCCGACGAGATCAACCGGACCCCGCCCAAGACGCAGGCCGCGCTCCTCGAGGCGATGCAGGAGGGACAGGTCACCGTCGAGGGCCAGACCCACCGGCTGCCCAGCCCGTTCCACGTCCTCGCCACCGCCAACCCGGTGGAGTACGAGGGCACCTACCCCCTGCCCGAGGCCCAGCTCGACCGCTTCCTGCTACGTGTCAGCTTCGGCTACCCCGACGCCGGCGAGGAGTACGACGTCCTCCGCCGGCGGCTGGACCGGCAGCGCGAGGAGGTCGACATCGCGCAGGTGACCGACGCCGCCGGCCTCGCGGGCATGCAGGCGGCGGTCGAGCGGGTCGCGGTCGACGAGTCGGTCGGCCGCTACTGCGTCGACCTGGTGGCGGCCACGCGCAGCCACGCCGACGTGCTCACCGGGGCCTCGCCCCGCGGCAGCCTCGGACTGGTGCTCACCGCCCGGGCGTGGGCAGCCATCCGGGGCCGGGACTTCGTCGTGCCCGAGGACGTGAAGGTGGTGGCGCGGGCCGCGCTCGCCCACCGGATCACCGTGCGGCCCGAGCTCTGGATGACCCAGGCCTCCGGCGCGCGGGTCGTCGACGCCGTCATGACGAGCGTGGAGACGCCGCGCACCCTGGAGTCGCGACGGTGACCTCCTGGTGGCCGACCCCCGCGCTCGTCCGCGCCTGCGTCCTCGCCCTCGCCGGCCTCGCCGGCGGCGTCGTGGGCGGGCTCGAGGTGCCGGTGGTCCTGGCCGCCCCGTTCGTGGTGCTCGCCGCCATGGGCCTGCTCGGCCGCCCGGGTCGCCCGCCCGCCGTCCGCACGGAGATCGACCACCACCGCCTGCACGAGGGCCAGGGCACCACCTCGCGCCTGGTCGTCGACGACCTGTCCGGCGTCGAGCACGTCACCCGGGTCGCCGCCCCGACGCCGCACGTCGTCACCCACCCGGCGTACGGCGCCGTCGGGTCGCTCGTCGGGGATGGCCTGCCCACGGTCGAGTTCAGCCCGCGGCGCTGGGGCCGGCGCGTCATCGGCGCCGAGCGGGTGGCGCTCACCAGCGCGTGGGGCGGGTGGCGCTGGGGCCCGGTCGACATGCCCGAGCACGGGCTGAGCGTGCTGCCGCAGACGGCGCCGTACGACAGCCGGGCGGAGGTGCCGCAGCCCGACGGCCTCGTCGGCCGGCACCGGTCGCGCCGTCTGGGCAGCGGCACCGAGTTCGAGGGGATCCGCCCCTTCGCCACCGGCGACCGGCTCAAGCGGGTCAACTGGCCGGTGTCGCTGCGGACCGGGGAGCTGCACGTGATCACTACCCGTGCCGAGCAGGACGCCGGTGTGTGGCTGGTGGTCGACGGCCTGCGCGACATCGGTGCCTCGGGCGGCGTCGACGGCGCGGCCAGCAGCCTGGACCTGACCGTCCGGGCCGCCGCCGCGCTCGCCGAGCACCACGTGCGCACCGGCGACCGGGTCGGGCTGCTCGTCGTGGCGGCCGACGCGGCCCGGGTCGGACTGGGCTCGGGCCCGCGCCACCTGCACCGGCTCACCGGCACGCTCGCGCGCGTGCGCACCGAGGCACGGAGCGTGGCGCCCGAGCGGCTCGACCTCGGGGCGGGCGCCGGCAGCGTGGTCTACGTGCTGTCGCCGATGCTGTTCACGCCGCTCGTCACCGCCACGGCGAGCCTGCTGCGCAGCGGTGCGTCGGTGGTCGTCATCGACACGCTGGGCGAGCGCCCGACCGACGCCGACCCCCGTTCCCTCGCCAGCCTCGCCGCGCGGATGCAGGCCATCGAGCGCGAGGACCGGCTCCTGCAGCTGGCCGCGCTGGGCTGCCCCGTCGTGCCGTGGCGTGGTCCGGGCACCCTCGACACCGTCCTCCACCAGCTCGCGCGCCGCGCCCGGGTCCCGAAGGTGCGGGCCCGGTGAGCGCCCGGCTGCGCCTGCCGCCCGGGCTCGACACGGCCGGGACGGTGCTGCGCGTCGTGCTGTTCCTGCTGCCCTGCGCGTCGCTCGCGCTGGCGCTGCCCACGCGCCCCCACGTCCTGGTCGTGACGGCCGTCGTCCTCTGCGCCGCACTGTGGGCGCGCCGGCCCGACCACGCGGCCGGCGGCATCGCGCTGGCGTTCGTGGTGGTCTGGTGGACGGTGCACGGGGTGATGGACTGGCGGGTCCCCGTGGTGGGCGTGCTGCTGCTCGTCGCGCACGTGGTGGCGACGCTGCTGTCCTACGGCCCGGCGACCCTGCCCGTGGAGCCGGCGCTCGCCCGGCTCTGGGCCGGGCGCGGCCTGCTGGCGCTGGTGCCGGTGCCGATCGCCTGGTTCGCGCTGCAGGGGCTCGACGCCGACCTCGCCCCGCCGTGGCTGTGGCTGTCCGCGGGCCTGGTGCTGGTGGCCCTCACCCTGGTCACCCTGCGCAGCACGCAGCCGGTCGAGGGTCCGCGGGACGGAGACCCGCGCCCGTGACCACTCCGGAGGAGCGCGAGCTCTACGTCGAGCTGGTGCTGCAGTGCGCCGAGTCGGTCCCGCGCGGGCGGGTGACGACGTACGGCGCGATCGCGGACGTGGTCGGCGAGCGGCTCGGCCGCGGTGGTCCCCGCCTCGTCGGCAACGTGATGGCCCAGCACGGCGGGGCCGTGGCGTGGTGGCGCGTGGTGCGCGCCGACGGGTCGCTGCCGCCCTCGCACGACGACGAGGCCCGCCAGGCCTACCTCGAGGAGGGCACCCCGCTCCGGCCGAGCGGCGCCGTGGACCTGGGACGCGCGTTCTGGCAGCCGCGGCTCGGGGCACAATGACTGCCATGCTCTACACGGTCGCGCACGGCGTCATCCCTCCGCTCGCCCGTGCCGTGTGGCGCCCGCGGGTCGAGGGCCTGCACCACGTGCCGGACAGCGGACCGGTCATCGTGGCCAGCAACCACCTGTCGTTCTTCGACAGCGTGGTGATCCCGGTGGTGGTGCCGCGCAAGGTCGTCTTCCTCGCGAAGTCCGACTACTTCACCGGCAGTGGCGTCAAGGGCGCCCTGTCGCGCGCGTGGTTCGAGGGCCTGGGCATGCTGCCCGTCGACCGCGACGACACCAAGGCGGCGATCGCGAGCCTCGACACCGCGCTGGAGGTGCTGCGCAAGGGGGAGGCGTTCGGGATCTATCCCGAGGGCACCCGCTCGCGCGACGGGCGGCTCTACCGCGGACGCACCGGCGTCGCCCACCTCGCGCTGACCGCCGGCTGCCCGGTCGTGCCGGTCGGGCTGACCGGCACCCAGGACATCCAGCCCGTCGGCTCGAGCCGGCCCCGGCTGGCGAAGGTCGACGTCACCGTCCGGTTCGGCGAGCCGATCACCGTCGCGGGCGAGTACGACGGCGTACCCACCGGGCGCGCGCGCCGCGACCTCACCGACCGGATCATGACCGCCATCGCAGGCCTCACCGGCCAGGAGCTCGCAGGCGTCTACAACGAGCGCCCCGCCGGCGCCTAGACCCGAGCCGCCAGCGCGGCCAGCGCCTGGGGGAAGATCTCGGCCGGGGGCGTGACGAGCCCGGCCCCGACCTGGCCCACGCCCGCGACCGCTCCGGCCATGCCGGTGTTGATCTGGGGCAGGATCCCGGTGCGGCACACCTTGGTCACGTCGATGCCGGTGGGCGTGCCCTGGAACTCCAGGACCGGCACCGACCAGCGCGGGTTCTCCGCGAGCGTGATCTCGTGCATGCGGCGGGTGGTGGCGAGCGCGTCGGGGACCGTGCCGCCGACGAGCCGCACGATGGCCGGGGCGGTCGCCATCGCGAAGCCGCCGATGCCGGCGGTCTCGGTGATGGCCGAGTCGCCGATGTCGGGGTTGGCGTCGTCGGGGCCGTAGTCGCCGAGGAAGAGTCCCTCGGCCACCTGGGCCGGTCCGGTGAACCACTCGTCGCCGGTGCCGGAGACCTGGATGCCGAAGTCGGTGCCGTTGCGCGCCATCGCCACGACCATCGTCGAGCCGGGCACGTCGCGGCCGGCGTCGAGCGCGAGCTTGCAGGCGGGCATCGCGAGGTTGAGGAAGAAGTGGTCGTTGCCGCCGACGAAGCGGAGCACGTCCGCGACGTCCTTGCCGCCGAAGCCGGCGTCGGAGCCGGCTGTGACCATGGCGGGGGAGAGGTCGCGCAGCAGCATCAGCGTGCCGGCGCGGTTGCGGTTGTGCGCCTCGTCGCCCATCTGCAGCATCTGGGTGAGGATGCCGGTCACGTCGGTGGCCTCCGCGGTGCCGCGCACGGCGGCCTGGAGCAGCGGGCCGAGCACGTCGCCCATCCAGCGCAGGCGGGTGAGCACCTCGTCGTTGTAGGCGCCGTAGCGCAGCACCTTGCCGAGGCCCTCGTTGAGCGAGCAGTACGTCCGTCGCCCGGTCGCGCGGTCCTCCAGGACCCACATCCACATCGACGGGGTGACGACGCCGGCCATCGGGCCGACGGCGCTGCGGTGGTGGCAGGGCTCGAGGCTGACGTTGCTGCCCGACTCGAACAGCGCGACGGCGTCCTCGGGGTCGTCGACCAGCCCCTCGAGCGCGGCGCCACCCATGAGGGCGCCGCGCAGGGGGCCGGAGGCGCGCTCCCACTCGATCGGGGGGCCGGCGTGCAGGAACTGGCCCTGCTCGAGGCCGAGCACCTCGGAGGCGGGGGCGACGTCCACGAGGTGCGCGGTCACCCCGAGCATCGCCTCGACGGCCCGGCGGTTGGCCTCCGGGCGCCGGGGGTCGGTCGCCACCTTCGCGAGGTCGGCCTCGGTGCCGGGCATCGGCGGGCGCCAGTCCACGCGCTCTACGCCGACGGCCTGGCCGGCCACGGCGTCGGCGAACATGTCGGCGCCGCAGGTGACGACGGTGGTCTCGCTGCTCACTGCGCTGCTCACTGGGCTGCTCCGATCAGGTCGAGGGCGCGGCGGGTGGCCGACGCGTTGGAGAGGTGGACCTCGGCACCGGCGGCCACGAGCGCGTCGCGGGTCGCGTCGAGTCCCTGCGGGTCGAGGTCGGTGCCGACGAGGCTGACCACGACCGGGATCGCCCGCTCCGCGCGCGCCGCCTCGATGGCGGGCGCCAGCAGGGAGGCCGGGTCGGGCTCGGCGCCGTGCCCGAGCACCAGGTCGAGGAGGATCACGCCGGTGCCCGGGTCGGCGGCCGCGCGTGCCAGCTGCTCGTTGCGCAGCGTCGGGTCGATCATCGGGTGGGCCCGCCCCTGGGTGAGGGCGTCGTCGCCGAAGTCCACCATCGTGTGCTGGTCGACGAGGAGCTCGTCACCCAGCGCGAGGTCGTCGGAGAGCGGGATGTTGCTGCGGACCGGCCCGAGCGCCTCGGTGGCCATCAACATCGCCTCGTCGCACAGCGTGCCGCCGACGAACAGCCCGCGCAGCAGCGGCCCGGTGGCGGCGGCGGTGTGGTCGACGCCGTGCACCGGCCACTGTGGGGCCTCGAGCCCCAGCCGGGCGAGCACGGCCTCGGCGACCGTGGTGAGGTCGCGCTGCCCGCGACCGAGAAGGCCGAGCTCGACCGGCGTGCCGAGGGCCTCCGCGTCCCGGGCCAGCGCCTCCGCGACCTCGGGGGCAGGCGGCTTGGAGACGACCACGACGAGGTCGACGTCGGGGTCGGCGTCGAGGCGGCGCAGCGCCTCGCGGGTCGAGGTGCCGCCGACGGCGGCGGACAGGTCGCGTCCACCGACGCCGAGGGCGTGGCGCACGCCGACGCCGTCGTGGGTCGCGCCCGCGTGGTGGAGCAGCGCGAGCAGCTGCTGGCAGCCGGTGCCGGAGGCCGCGACGAGGCCGATGCGGCCGGGCCGGACGGCGTTGGCGAAGCCCAGGCCGACGCCGTCGATGACCGCGGTGCCGCAGTCGGGTCCCATCACGAGCGCGCCGCGCGAGGCGGCGTACGTCTTGAGGGCGACCTCCTCGGCCACCGGGACGTTGTCGCTGAAGACCATCACGTCGTGGCCGGCCTCGAGCGCGTCCATCGCCTCGACGGTGGCGCTGGCGCCGGGCACGGAGACGAGGGCGATCGCGCCGCGGCCCGCGCGGCGCAGTGCTGCGCCGGTCGTGCGCGGAGGGGCGACGGTGGTGTCGCCGGTGCCCGGGCGGGTCGGCGCGAGCGCGGCGTCGACGGCGGCCAGCGCGGTGGCGACGTCGGCGTCGTCGTCGAGGCGCAGCGCCACGACCATGTCGTTGGGCGAGGACGCGGGGATGTCGAAGCCCATGCCCTCGAGCACCTCGAGGTTGAGACCGGTCGCCATCGCGACCTGGGCCGCGACCACCCCAGGCGTTGCCTGCACCGCCCGGCTCACCTGGAGCAGGGTCACGGAGTCGGCGTAGGCGCCGCTCCGCAGCTCGACGTGGTCCTTCATGCAGCCCTCCAGAGGGGGTCGGTGGGTCGGTCGGTGGTGACGGATGCGAGTGCGAGGCGGGCGCCGGCGAGCAGGCCGGCCCCCGAGGTGGCGCCGACAGCCAGCAGCGCCTCGACGGCGGTGGGGGTGGGCTCGGCCAGCCAGGCGCCGAGCTGGGGGAGCACCTCGCCGCGGATCGCGCAGTCGAGGAGGGTGGCCGAGAGCAGGGTGGTCGAGCCGAAGCGGTCCCGGACGGCTGCCGTGACCGTCGCGTCGGGGCGGCCCAGCACGGCGCGCGTGGCCAGCCAGCCGGCCAGCACGTCGTCGCCGAGCGGCGTCAGACCGGGCCCGCGGCCCACGAGCCGGTCGACGTGGGCGGCCGTCAGCCGGCCGTCGGCGGGGAGGTCGAGGTCGGACGTCATGGGCAAGCGTGGCGGGTCGTACGACGTCGCGGGTGCGACGGTGGTCGCCCGCGGGTCGACCACCCGACCGATCCGCACGGGCTCCCCGCCGATCGTGAGCGTCCCCGCGCTGACGTGCACGGGACGCCCGGCCAGGGGGGTGAGGTCGGGCAGCGCGGACCACAGCGCGCACGGCACGCGGGTCGCGCCGGCCGCGACCAGCCCGAGGCACCAGCCGTCGAGGTCGACGTACACCGCGGTGCTGCTGGCGTGGAGCACCGGGCGCGGTCCGTCGGCGGCGGCGGCCAGTCGCGCCCGCACGCGGATCGGTGCGGCCACGGGGATCATTCCCCAGACGCTAACGGCTCGTGGCACACTCGCGAATGTGAGTTCCTGACAACGAAGGACATGAAGTGGGCCAAGACTTGATAAGCGATCCGGAGGCGGTCGCCGCACTGGAGCGGGCGGACGCGCTCCACACCGCGCTCACCCACATCGTCCTCGAGGGCGGGGACCTCGCGGCGATCGCGGAGGCGGTCAGCGACGCCCTCGGCTGCGGGGTCGTGTTCACCTCCACGGACGGTCGCGAGCGCGCGGCCCACCTCGACGAGGTCCACCGCGACGCGCTCGCGACGGCAGACCTGCTCGACCCCACGGGGCGCGTGCGCGTGGAACGGATCGACCCGCAGGGCACGGCCGTCGGCGAGGGGGAGGCGCTGATCCGGCGCGTGGTCGCCGCGGGCGTCGACCTGGCCCGCCTCGTCGCGCTGCGCACCGACGGCACCATCCACGCCTCCGACGTGCAGGCGCTCGAGCGCGCCGCGATCGTCGCCGCGCTCCTCGTGACCCGCGTCGAGGCGATCACGGCGGTGGAGAACAAGTACCAGGGCGACTTCCTCCGTGACGTCTTCCTCGGCCGTGCCGGGGAGGAGGACGACGTCTCCGAGCACGCGCGGGCCTTCGGCTGGCAGCTCGGCCGCCCGGTGATGGTGGTCGTGGCGGTGCTCGAGCCCGACGCCGTCGCCGCCCAGGGGCCGGCGGAGAACCGTCGCGCCTGGCACGACCGCTTCGCCGCGGCGTGGCGGCAGGTGGCCGCGGCCACGGACCGCAGCATCGCCTCGGTGGCCTTCAGCCGCGAGGTCGTCACCCTCGTGCCGGTCGACCCGGAGGAGGGCGTCGCGGCCGGGCACGCCGCGGTGGACCGGATGATCGACGGTGTCCGCGGTGACCGTGGCGGCGGGCGCATCGCCTTCTCGGCGGGGGTCAGCCGGATCGCGCACGACCTCGGCGAGCTGCCCGAGGCGTTCCGCCAGGCGCAGCGCGCGGTCGAGATCGGCCGCCGCGTGCACGGCGGCGGCTCGGTGACCCGCTTCGACCAGCTCGGCCTGCACCGCCTGCTCGCGCTGGTCCCCGACGGGGCCGAGCTGTCGGCGTTCGCCGCCGACGTCCTGGGCCCGCTGGCCGAGCGCACCCCGGAGGCCGCCGACCTGCGCGAGACCCTGCAGGTGCTGCTCGACACGAACTTCAACGTGGCCGAGGCGGCACGCGCCCAGTTCTTCCACTACAACACGATGCGCTACCGGGTCGGCAAGCTGCAGCGCCTGCTCGGGCCCGTCGCCACCGACCCGCACCTGCGCCTCGACGTCGCCGTCGCGCTGCGGGCGCTCGAGATCGCGGAGTAGCCGTGCGCCGCCTGTCGTACGTCTTGCTGGTCGCCGCCATGGTGTCGACCCTCGTCACACCGACCGCAGCCGTCGCAGCCGACTGGACCCCTCTGCGCGAGGTGGGGGACCACGCCTTGGCGGTCGCGCTGGACAACGAGACCGTGGCCCTGATCAGCATCGGCGGGCCGGACGAGGCGACGATCCACGACCAGCGCGTGGTCGCCGGCAGCGAGGGCCCGCGCACCGAGGTGATGACCGTCGAGGGCGCTGAGGACTGTCGCCCGGTCGAGGCGGTGACGTCGCTCGGCAACCTCGCCGTCGCCGTGGAGTGCCGGCAGACGACCGGGTTCGAGGACCCGCCCACGCGGCTGGTCGAGCTGGTGTGGACCGGCGACGACGGATGGGTGTGGCGGGTCCAGTCGGAGGGAGCCCTGGCCTCTCTCGACTACTCCCCGCAGGGGCAGTACGTCCTCTTCGCCACGAACAGCCGCTACGGCCGTCCGCACCACCTGACCAGCTACCACGCCGACCTCGGCTGGCGTGACCTGCGGCGTCCCGAGCTCGGGCTGGGCGGCGACGACCTCGTCGCGGCGGTCGACGACTCCGGCAACGTCGTCACGCTGCGCGGGTCGGGATTCGAGGACGAGCCCGGCTACTGGTTCGGCGGGCGGATGCGCATCGAGACCTACAGCGACGCACGCGGTCGCTGGACGGTACGTCACCGGCTGGCCGACCCGGACGGCGGCATCGCGCCCGGACGCATCGACGTGGCGGACGGTCGCATCGTCGCCGCCGCCGTGCAGTCCCGCTCGACCGGGAAGCTCGACGGCCGTGCCGAGCGTGTCCTGCTGCTGTCCGGCACGCCGCGGGACCCGCGGTCCTGGTCCCCGTCCCGCTGGAGCCGAGACGTGCGCGAGGTGTCGGCCGGAATCACCCAGGCCAGCGCGGGTGTGGCGACCTGGCTCACCGTGGGCGACCGGCGCTCGGTGCGGCCCTGGCTCGCGACGTGGGCGCCCACCCGCCGCCAGCCGTCCGTGACCCGCCTGGGCGGGGCGAGCGCGCTCGACGAGTCCGTCGTCCCGGGCGACACCCTCGACCTCTCGGTGGCCGCCGACGGGCACGGTGTCGTCGCCCGCACCGCACAGCAACGCGGTGCCGAGACCGCCACGGTCACGGCCACGTCGTTCGACCTGGGCGCCAGGGGGCGGCTGCGCGAGCCGAGCGACGCCGTGTGGACGCAGCCGGCCGGCACGACCGTGGCCGTGACCGCGGGCACCGACGCCGCGAGCATCACGATCGGCCGGATGACGAGCTACTTCCTCGCCTCGCCTCTCGTTCAGTACGCCGTCCTGCCGTGGGCGGGCGCCAGGGGGCGGCTGTCGGCGGTGCGTGGGTCGGGCTGAGGGACCCGGAATGTTGGGTGCGGTGGGCCGGTGACCCGGGCCACCATGGAGCCCATGAGCGGAGTGGACGAGCCCGGGCTGCCGACGTTGTACGACTGGGCCGGCGGTCTGGTCCCGCTGCGCCGGATGATCGACTGCTTCTACGACCGGGTCGAGGCCGACCTCCCGGCCGACCCCGAGTTCCGCGCCGCGATCATCGGCTACCTCGAGTGGGGCACCCGCCTCGCCATGGAGAACTCCCAGCCCGGCGCCGCCCCGGTCGAGCACGCACCCACGCCGCGCTGGGGCTGGGGTGTCGCTCCGCCCTACCAGGGCTGATCCGCGCCCGGCTCTTCCACCGGTGGTCGAGAGGGGCGGAGTTCCGTCACGGGACGTCTCCACAGGTGGTGTTCGGAGCGGGGTGAGTGTCGGTGGGTTGCCGTAGTTTCGAACACATGATCGAAGTGCTGGAGCGGGAGGCGGTGGAGGTCGCGGACGACCTCTCGGCCGGTGCGCTGCTCGCTTCGATCCGCGAGCGCAAGGCGGCCGAGGAGCGTGCTGCCGCTGATCTCCTGGAACTCGCGGGGCGGTGGGCGGACCTGCATCCGCCGGAGTCGATCCACTCGGCCGCGACGTTCGCGGTGGCGGGGTGTGAGCACGAGGAGCCGATCGCGGGTGTGGGTGCGCCGTTGGTGGCGGAGTTCTGCATCCCGGAGCTCGGTGCGGTCCTGGGGATGTCGTCGACTGGTGCGAAGAAGCTCATCGGCCACGCGTTGGAGCTGCGTCATCGGCTGCCGCGGTTGTGGGACCTGGTGCAGGCGGGTGTGGTGCCGGCGTGGCGGGCCCGGTCGGTCGCGGAGGTCACCATCCACACGACGCCGGCCCTCACGCCCGAGGCGGCGGCGTTCGTCGACTCGCAGGTCGCTGCCGTGGCCGGGCGGGTTGCTCCGGCGCAGCTGGACCGGCTGGTCGCGGAGGCGATCAAGCGGTACGACCTGGCCACCGACGACCCGGCAGCGGATCCGGAGGACGGCTACCTCGCGGTGGATCCGCGGCACGTGACGATCGACGAGGAGGACGTGCACTTCGCGGGCACGATGCGCGTCGAGGCCGAGCTCGACATCGCGGACGCCCTCGACCTGGGTCATGCCGTGTCGCGGGGTGCTGCGGCGCTGAAGGCGCTGGGGTCGGCGGAGTCGCTCGACGTGCGTCGGGCCAAGGCGCTGGGTGACCTGGCCCGCATCCAGACCGCCCTCGACCTCTCAGCCGCTACTGCCAACGACACCGGCACCGAACGGAAGCCGGCCGACCTGCCGGCCGCCCGCGAGGTCGTGATCCACGCCCACTTCGACGCGTCGACCGTCGGTGCCACCACCGAAGGCACGAGGACGGTGTTCGGTCCGACCGGCCGAATCGAGGAGGGCCAGCGGCTGGTGCTGCTCGACCAGGTGCGGGCGCGGTGCGGTGACTCGCACACGAAGGTGACCATCAAGCCGGTCATCGACCTGGCTGCCGAGCTGAGCGCATCGGGCTACGCCATCCCCGACCGCATCCGCGAGCAGGTCGTTCTCCGGGACCGCACGTGCGTGTTCCCGTGGTGCACCCGACCCGCCCGCCGCTCGGACGTCGACCACATCGTCGAATTCGACCACGACGCCGTGGCCGAGGGCCGACCCCAGCCCGGCCCGACCACCACGTCGAACCTCGCGTGCTTGTGCCGGTCGCACCACCGGTTGAAGACCCACACCGCCTGGCGCTACCGGATGGTCGCGCCTGGTGTGTTCGAGTGGACCAGCCCTCACGGCCACCACTACCGACGCGACCACAGCGGGAGCAGTCCGATCGCGGAGGCACAGCCGCCCGACCGACCATGACCCCGCCCCGCACCCCGCCAGTCCCCACGATGGCGGGGTCGAGCGGCGCGCCGGAAGGACGGATCGCAGCACGCGGGACCGGCGTCGGTGCGAGGATCCCGCCCGTGGACATGGACGGGGAGACCGAGCAGCAGCCCACGCCGCCGCTGCCGACCGAGATCGCAGTGCTGGCATGGGCGTCGCTGGCGGGCCAGGTGGTGGTGCTCGCCGATCGCGGCGTGAACCAGGTCAACGGCGTCTCGCTGCTGGGCTCGATGGCGCTCGGCGCGCTGCTGGTCGGCTACGTCGCCGCCGGCGTCATCCGGGCCCGCCCGGTCCGGGTGGCCCTCGCCTGGATCGTGCTGGTGGTGTCGCTCGTCGCGGAGTGCGTCGGGCTGGGGTACCTCGACGGGTTGCGCGAGGCGATCGTCGCCCTGGCCTCCCTGGCCACCACCGTCGTCGCGCTGGTCGCGCTGTACAGGTTCGGACGGACGCCGTGGTACGCCTGGCAGCGCACCCGCCCGCCCTCCCGCCTCGGCGCCTCGATCCGCGGTCTCGTCGCGATCGGTGTCGTCGTCGGGGTGCTCGGCGGCGTCGTGGGGGTCCCGGAGGACTCGGACAACGGGATCGACATGACCGTCCGCGTCGCGGAGCGGTGACCTCGCGCGACGCCGCCGTGCAGGAGCTTCAGAGCCGCTTCTCGTAGAACACCCGGGTGAAGCCGTGCTCCGTGGTCCGGCCGGTCGCGACGTACCCGATCCGCTCGTAGAGCGCCTGGTTCTCGACCATCGTGACGTGGGTGTAGAGCCGGACCCGGGTGCGGCCGAGGGCGCGGGCACGCGCCTCGGCGTGCTCGAGGAGCCGGCGGCCGACCCCGCGTCCGTGGTGGGAGGGGACGACGGCGACGTTCTCCAGCAGCAGGACGTCGTCCTCCTCGACGAGGAGCACGAAACCCACCACCTCGCCGTCCTCGACCGCGACCCACGCCTCGGAGTCCTCGACGGCGGAGGCGTAGTCGGTGTCCATCGGCCCCGGTCGGAGCCCGCCCATCCGAGCGACGTAGGGGGAGTACGCCGCCTCGGCGACGGCCGCCATCGCTGCGGCGTCCGCGGCGCTCGCGCGACGCAGGCCGACGGGTGCGACGGGGGCGGACGGTGCCATGTCCTGCACGGTATGGGTGCCGCCTCCCTGCCGACAGGCACCACCTGGAACCGCCGAAGAACTTGTCATCACCCACGGCGTTCCTTCGGCAGATGTCGCCAGTGAGGGTGTGTGATGTGGCGCACTAGTTTGTGGCTTCTCGGGTAACCACCCCTGCGAAATCTGGAGGCCTTGCTCATGTCGATGTTCAAGTGGGACGTGGTCGATCCCGCTCCCGGCGAGGCGGTGCTCCCGCACCAGCGCCTGCCGTGGGGCAAGACGATCGGCCTCGGGGCCCAGCACGTGGTCGCCATGTTCGGCGCCACCTTCGTGTTCCCGCTGGTGATGGGGCTCGACGCCAACCTCGCCATCATGTTCTCGGGTCTGTGCACGATCCTGTTCCTGCTCATCGTGCAGAACCGGGTCCCTAGCTACCTCGGCACCAGCGCCTCCTTCGTCGCGTCCGTCGCCGCGATCCGTGCCCTCGACGAGGGCAACGACTCGTCGTACGTCACCGGCGCGATCCTGGTCGGCGGCCTCGTGCTCGCCGCGGTCGGCGTGCTGGTGCACTTCGCCGGGGCGGAGCTGATCCACAAGATCCTGCCGCCGGCCGTCACCGGCGCCGTGGTCATGCTGATCGGCTTCAACCTCGCGCCCGTCGTCGCCGGCATCTACTGGCCGCAGGACCAGTGGATCGCCCTGCTCACCGCGGCGTTCATGGTCTTCGCGGCCGTCGTGCTGCCGGGCTTCTGGTCGCGCATCGCGGTCTTCCTCGCGCTGATCTTCGGCTACCTCCTCTCCTACGTCGCCGACCTCGTGTTCGGCCCCATCACGTCGGTGCTCGGCGGTGCCACCGAGGCGACCGAGCACGACCGCGTGTCCTGGGCCGGCGTCCAGGCCGCGGACTGGATCGGCCTCCCGAGCGGCACCCTGGCCGACGGCGTGTCCGTGGTCCACGGCCCGTCCTTCTCGCTGACCGCGATCCTCCTGGTCCTCCCGGGTGTCATCGCCCTCGTCGCCGAGAACACCGGTCACGTCAAGGCCGTCGCCGAGATGACCGGCGAGAACCTCGACCCCTACATGGGCCGCGCGATCGGCGCCGACGGCGTCGCCACCGCGTTCGCCAGCGCCTTCGGCGGCTCGCCCACCACGACGTACGCCGAGAACATCGGCGTCATGGGCGCCACCCGGGTCTACTCCTCGGCCGCCTACTACGTCGCCGCGGTCGTCGCGATCCTGCTCGGCCTGTGCCCGAAGTTCGGGGCGATCGTCAACGCGACTCCGGGCGGGGTCCTGGGCGGGATCACGGTCGTGCTCTACGGAATGATCGGCCTGGTGGGCGCCAAGATCTGGGTCGAGAACAACATCGACTTCGGCAACCCGGTCAACATGGTCGGCCTCGCCGCCGGCCTGATCGCCGGTATCGGCGGCGTCACGCTCACCTTCGGCGACGACTTCGAGCTCGGCGGCATCGCGCTCGGCACGATCCTCGTCATCGTCTTCTTCCACATGGTCAAGGGCCGGGGCGGCGACGGGGCGGGCACCGTCACCCGCAACCTCAGCCACCCCGACTACGACGAGGGCGTCGACGACGTGGCCTCGGGAGGTCCCGCTCCGCGATGAAGCCCGCACCCTTCGCCTACCTGCGTCCGTCCACCCTCGAGGAAGCCCTCGCGGCGCTCGCGGGGGAGCAGGGGGCGAAGGTGCTGGCCGGCGGCCAGTCCCTGGTCCCGCTGTTGTCCATGCGGCTGGCCGCCCCCTCGATGCTCGTCGACATCAACGCCCTGCCGGGCCTCGGAGACGTCACTTGTGACGCCTCCGTGGCCGGGGGCGGTGGTGTGAGGGTCGGGGCCCTCGCCCGCCACGCGGACGTCCTGGCCTCCGCCGAGGCGGCCGAGGTCCAGCCGCTGGTCGCCATGGCGCTGAGCCACGTGGCGCACCCGACGATCCGCAACCGCGGCACCACGGTCGGCTCGCTGGTCCACGCCGACGCGGCCGCCGAGATGCCGATGGTGCTCCGGCTGCTGGAGGGCTCGGTCGACGTCGCGTCAGTGCGGGGTCGTCGTACGATCCCGGCCGCGGAGCTGTTCGCCGGTCCGCTCGAGTCGACGCTCGCCCACGACGAGATCGCCGTCGAGGCGTTCTTCCCGTCGCTGCCCGACGGTGCGGGCGTCGCGTTCCAGGAGATCGCCCGGCGCCACGGCGACTACGCCCTGGTCGGCGTCGCCGCCGTGGTCGAGACCGAGGGCGACGACGTCACCCGCGCGCGGCTCGGCTTCGTGTCCGTCAGCGACGTGCCCGTCGTCGTCGACGTGAGCGACTCCCTCGACGACCCCGCCGGCCGGGCGCTGGCCGAGCTCGATCCTGCCGACGACATCCACGCCACCGCCGCCTACCGCGCCCACCTCGTGAAGGTGCTGGTGCCGAAGGTCCTCGCGGCGGCCACCGACCACGCACGCCGGAGGAAGAACCCATGAGTGTCCCGTCCGCCGAGGAGCTCCACGACGTGCGGCTGCACGTCAACGGGTCCGTCCACGAGGTGCAGGTGCCGGCACGGCGCCTGCTGTCCGACGCGCTGCGCCACGACTGCGGCCTGACCGGCACCCACGTCGGGTGCGAGCACGGCGTGTGCGGCGCCTGCACGGTGCTCGTCGACGGCACCCCGGTGCGCTCGTGCCTGATGTTCGCCGTCTCCGCGGTCGACGCCGAGATCACCACGGTCGAGGGCCTGACCGAGAGCGACGGCTCGTTGTCCCCGGTCCAGCAGGGCTTCTCGGACTGCCACGGCCTGCAGTGCGGCTTCTGCACCCCCGGCTTCCTCACCACGATCACCGCCGGGCTGCGCGACAACCCCGACCCCACCGAGGACGAGGCGCGCGAGATGATCGCCGGCAACCTCTGCCGCTGCACCGGCTACCAGAACATCGTGAAGTCGGTGCTCCGGGCGGCCGAGATCCAGCGGGGTGACGTGTGACCACCAAGATGTTCGGCGCCAAGGTGCCGCGCGTGGAGGACCAGCGGTTCCTGCGGGGGCAGGGCCGCTACGTCGACGACCTGCTGCACGACGACCCGCGGCTGCTGCACTCCGCGGTGCTGCGCTCGCCCCACGCCCACGCCCGCATCGTCGACATCGACGTCTCCGACGTGCTCGACATCGAGGGCGTGCTGGCGGTGTGGACGTGGGACGACCTCACCGGCCCGATGGCCGACCCGCTGCCGCTGCTCATCCCGCACCCGACGCTCACCCACGGGCGCACCCAGTACGCCCTCGCCAGGGACGAGGTGAACTACGTCGGCGAGGCGATCGCCTTCGTCGTCGCCGTCGACCGCTACGTCGCCGAGGACGCCGTCTCGCGGATCCGCGTCGACTACGAGCACCTCGAGCCCGTGGTCGGCATCGCCGCCGCGCGGGCCGCCACGAGGCTGGTCCACGACGACGTTCCCGGCAACGTCGGCGCGCGGATGGAGCAGGAGAACGGCGACGCCCGCGCCGCCATCGCCGCCGCCCCGCACACCCTCGCCCTCGACCTCGACATCGAGCGCTCGGCCTGTACGCCGATGGAGGGCCGCGGCACCGTCGCCCGGTGGGACCCCGACACGAGCCGCCTCACCGTCTGGTCGTCGACCCAGACCTCCACCGGCGTCCGCGGCTGCGTGGCGGCCAAGCTCGGCCTCGACCTCGCCAGGGTCGACGTGGTCACCCCCGACGTGGGCGGCGGCTTCGGCGTCAAGGTCGTGCACCCGTGGCCCGAGGAGCTCCTGGTGCCGCTGGCGGCGATGACGCTCGGCCGGCCGGTGAAGTTCACCGAGGACCGGCGCGAGCACTTCATCTCCTCCGCCCACGAGCGGGCCCAGCAGCACGTCGTCGAGGTCGGCTTCGACGACGACGGCCGGGTGCTCGGGCTCAACGTCGAGTTCTGGCACGACCACGGCGCCTACACGCCGTACGGCCTGATCGTCCCGATCATCACCTCGACCCAGCTGCTCGGCCCCTACAAGCCGCAGAACTACCGCGTCGTCTTCGAGTCGCTCTACACCAACACCGTGATCGTCACCCCCTACCGCGGCGCCGGCCGCCCGCAGGGATGCTTCGTGATGGAACGGACCATGGACGCGATCGCGGAGTACCTCGGCAAGGACCGCACCGAGGTCCGCTCGACCAACTTCATCCAGCCCGACGAGTTCCCCTACGAGCACGGCCTGGTCTTCCAGGACGGTCGCGAGCTCACCTACGACTCCGGCGACTACCCGGCGTCGCTGGCCAAGCTCAAGGAGCTGGTCAGCTGGGACGAGTTCGAGGACTTCCGCGCCGAGATGGCGGCCCAGGGCCGGAGGGTCGGCATCGGCCTGGCCTGCTACGTCGAGGGCACCGGCGTCGGCCCCTACGAAGGGGCGCACGTGCACATCGAGACGTCCGGCAAGGTCAAGGTCGCGACCGGCCTGACCACCCAGGGCCAGGGGCACCAGACCGCGTTCGCGCAGATCGTCGCCGACGCCCTCGGCGTGCGTTTCGAGGACGTCGAGATCACCACCGGCGACACCCGGAAGATGCCGTACGCCGTGGGCACCTTCGCCTCCCGCGCGGCGGTGATGAGCGGCTCGGCGATCCACCTCGCCGCCCTCCGCGCCCGCGAGAAGGCCCTGCGCATCGCCGCCGAGGCGCTCGAGGCGTCCGAGGACGACCTGGAGATCGCCGACGGTGTCGTCTCCGTGCGCGGCACCGACGCCTCGATCGACCTCGGGACGGTCGCCGTGCTGTCCAACCCGCTGCGCTACGCCTTCGACGAGGCGTCCAAGGCCGCTACGCAGTTCTCCGTCGGCGACCCCGGCAAGCCGCCGGTCGCCGAGGACGACGAGCCCGGCCTGGAGGGCAAGGACTTCTACTCCCCGCCGCGCTCGACGTTCGCCAGCGGCATGCACGCCGTGATCGTCGAGACCGACCCCGAGACCGCCGAGATCACGATCCTCAAGTACGCCGTCGTCCACGACTGCGGCCACCTCATCAACCCGATGATCGTCGAGGGCCAGATCCACGGCGGCGTGGCCCAGGGTGTCGGCGGCGCGCTCTACGAGCGGATGGCCTACGACGAGTCGGGACAGCTGCTCAACGCGTCGTTCATGGACTTCCTGATGCCCTACGTCACCGAGGTGCCGACCACGATCGACATCGACCACCTCGAGACGCCCTCGCCGCTCAACCCGCTCGGCATCAAGGGCGCCGGCGAGGCGGGCGTGATCCCGTCGGCCGCCGTCTTCGCCGCGGCCATCGAGGACGCCGAGCGGCCCCACCACCCGGAGCTGGCGATCACCGCGATGCCCATCTCGCCGTCCGAGCTCTTCGCCCTGCGCCTCGCGCACGCCGACGGTTCGTCTGGTGGTTGAGGTGCGAGCGCAGCGAGCCTCGAAACCACACCCCCTACTAGGAGCCACCTCATGAAGTTCACCGGAGAGAACGTCCTGGACGCGCCCGTCGAGCAGGCGTGGGACGCGTTGCTCGACCCGGCCGTGCTCGTCCGCACCATCCCGGGCTGCGAGCGCCTCGAGGCGACCGGGGACAACGCGTACGCCATGACCGTGACCGCGGGTGTCGCCTCGATCAAGGGCACCTACGCCGGCTCGTGCGTGCTGACCGACCTGGTCGAGCACGAGTCGCTCGTGATGAAGCTCGACGGCGCGGGCGCCCCGGGCACCATCGGCGCCACCGTCAACGTCCGCTTCGCCCCGGAGGGCTCCTCGACGAAGGTCTCCTACGACGCCGACGCGGTCGTCGGCGGCATGATCGGCGGGGTCGGCCAGCGGATGCTGACCAGTGTCTCGCGCCGGATGGCGGGGGAGTTCTTCGGCAACGTCGACGCCGCGATCAAGGGTGGACCGGCGGTCCCGGCGGCTGCCGAGGCCGCCGGGACGCAGCAGGCCCAGCCCGCCGCCGTCGGCCAGGTCTTCACCGCCCCCGCGACGTCGGCCGCGGCCGGCTCCCGGCAGGAGTTCCTCACCGGCGTCGCCGTCGGTGCCGGGCTCGTGGTCCTGGGCGTCGTGGTGGGCGGGATCTTCGGTCGCCGGCGATGACCGACGTCACCGTCGAGTCCACCGCCCGGGCCCAGGCCGCCGCCGTACGCTCCGGCGAGATCTCCGCGGCCGAGCTGCTCGAGCTGCACCTCGACCGGATCGAGCAGCGCAACCCCGAGCTCAACGCGATCGTCTCGCTCGACGCAGAGCGTGCCCGTCAGGCCGCCGCCGTGGCCGACCAGGCCCAGGCCTCGGGCGAGGAGGTCGGCCCGTTGCACGGGCTGCCCTTCGCCGTGAAGGACACCCACGCGCTGGCGGGCTGGCGCACGACCTACGGCTCGCCGATCTTCGCCGATGCGGTCGCCGACCACGACGACCTGCTCGTCGAGCGGGTACGCCGGGCAGGTGCGGTGTTCGTCGGCAAGACCAACGTGCCGGAGTTCGCGGCCGGGTCGCACACCTTCAACACCGTCTTCGGCGTCACCCGCAACCCGGTCGACCCGTCGCGATCCGCGGGCGGGTCCAGCGGGGGAGCGGCGTGCGCGCTGGCCTCCGGCATGGTGCCGCTGGCCGACGGCTCCGACATGGGCGGCTCGCTGCGCAACCCGGCGTCGTTCTGCGGCGTCGTCGGCATGCGCCCGTCGTGGGCCCGGGTCCCGGAGTGGCCGCTCTACAACCAGTGGGAGACCACCTCGGTCGGCGGTCCGATGGCGCGCAACGTCGGCGACCTGGCACTCCTGCTGTCGGTGATCGCCGGGCCCGACCCCCGCGCGCCGCACGCGCTGGGCGACCCCGGCTCGACCTTCGCGCCCCCGCTGGCCCCGGCCCCGCTCGCCGGGCTGCGGGTGGCCTGCTCGGTGGACCTCGGCGGCGCGCTGGTGGTCGACGACGCGGTCGCGCACGTCGTACGCGCCACGGCGGGCCGGCTCGCCGACGCCGGCGCGGCGCTCGAGGACTCCCACCCCGACCTGTCGCTCGCCGACGACACCTTCCGCACCCTGCGGGCGTGGCACTTCCAGGCGAAGTTCGCCGACCTGCTGGCCCAGCACCCCACGTCGTTCAAGCCGTCCCTGGAGGCCAACATCCGGGCCGGGGAGTCCCTCACCGGCGCGGACGTGGCCCGGGCCTACACCCAGCGCACCGCATTGGCCGAGACGATGCGCCTGTTCTTCGAGCGGCACGACGTGCTGCTGCTGCCGACCTCACAGGTCCCGCCGTTCCCGGTCGAGCAGGAGTTCCCCGAGACCATCAACGGCCAGCAGATGCCGGACTACCTGGCGTGGATGCGCTCGGCGTACTTCATCACGGTCACCGGGTGCCCGGCGATCTCCGTGCCGGCCGGCGCTACGCCCGACGGACTCCCCGTGGGGGTTCAACTGGTCGCCAGGCACGGCTCGGACCGCCAGCTGCTGGAGGTCGCTGCGGCTGTCGAGGAGCTGCTCGCGGGCTGAGCGGCCGGCGCGGCGGCGAGGGCGAGCACGGCGCGCGGGTTCACCGGTGACGACCACCGGACCGGCCGGGGCTCCCCGCCGCCCTCCAGCAGGCCGTCGACGGACACCAGCCGGACGCCGGCGCGGGTGAGCAGCGCCTCCGACGCCGCGTTGCCGGGCTCGACCGTCGCCTCCAGCCAGGTGATGCCGTTCGCGCGGGCGACCGTGGTCACGGCGTCCACGAGGGCCGAGCCGATGCCGCGGCCCTGGTGCGCGTCGACGACCTCGAAGGCCAGCTCCGCGGCGTCGGGGGAGGTCCGCACGTAGCGGCAGATCCCGACCGGCACGCCGTCGACGAGCGCGACCCACGCGACGTGGCGCTCGCCGTCGACGTCCGCGAGCGCCCGGCGGTGCCCGCCCGGCAGGCGCGGCATCGGGACGAGGAAGCGTCGTCGCCGCGACTGCGACGAGAGGCCCTCGAAGACGGTCTCGACGACGGAGACCTCGCCGCCGGAGAGCGGGCGCAGGAGCACGGAGCCACCGTCCGCGAGGCGGACGGTGACGTGCACGTGGTGGTTCACGATGCCTCCTTCTCCAGCTCGAGCAGCCGGGCCATCAGGCGCTCGGGACGGCGTACGACGGCGCGGAGCTCGCGTTCGCGGGCGCTCGCCAGGGTGGTGCTGAGTGCGTGGTGCATGAGGTGCTCCTGATCGATTCCTTCTGGTCGCACCGAGGGTGTGCCGACGTCCTTCCGGCGCCCTTCCCCAGCCCGGTCCGCGCCGCGGAAGGATTCGGGAAGGACCGCGGAAGGCCGGCCCGCCAACCTCCTCGCCAGGAGTCGCGAGGACGAGCCGGTCACACCGCTCGCCACGAGCGCCACGAACCAGGACGACGTCGTCGTCCTCGACGGCCTACGACTGGGACGCAGCGGGGATCCGCGCGCTGCTCCACCGCCTGAGCGCGGCGATGGCCGACGAGGTCCAGCACCTCGAGGCGCTCCGGCCGGTGGGCACTGCGCGCTGATCCCAGGGCAATGGCGTCGAACCACCCGCCGCCGCGGGCGTAGAGTCGCATCGCTCGTGGCTGGGAGGGTGCGGTGCACGTCGACATCAACCTCCTCGGAGGATTCGCGGTCGTCGTCGACGGCCGCGCCGTCGCCGCGCAGGCGTGGAGCCGTCGGAGCGCGGCCACGCTGGTGAAGCTGCTCGCCCTGCGGCCGGCCCGCCAGCTGCCCCGCGAGCAGGTGGTCGACCTGCTGTGGCCGGACCTGCTGCTCGAGCAGGCGGCACCCCGGCTGCACAAGGCCGCCCACTACGCCCGTACGGCGATGGGCGTCCCGACCGCGGTCGTCCTGGCCGGGGACGTCGTCACGCTCCTGCCCGACGCGGAGGTCGTCGTGGACGTCGAGCGGTTCGACCGGGTGGCGGGCGACCCGTCGTCGGTCGCGGAGGCGATCGAGCTCTACCGCGGCGACCTGCTCCCCGAGGACCTCTACGAGCCGTGGGCCGAGGCCGAGCGCGAGCGCCTGCGGGTGGCCTACCTCGACCTGCTCAGGTCGGCCGGCCGCTGGGCCGAGCTCGTGGTCGCCGAGCCCCTCGACGAGGAGGCCCACCTGAGGCTGGTCCAGCAGCACGTCGAGTCGGGCAACCGAGCCCAGGCGTTGCGCGAGCTCGACGCGATGGCCCGCCTCTGGCGCGACGAGCTCGGTCTGGAGCCGGGGCCCGCGGCGCGGGAGCTGCACGCGCGTGCCAGCGCCATGCCGGCGGTCGAGCCGGCGAGCCCGGTCCACGGCACCGGCGCGAGCCGGGTGCCCCGCCCCGCCACCCCCACCGTGGGACGCGAGCGCGACGTGACGGCGGTGCTGACCTTGATGGAGGACCACCGCCTCGTGACGCTGGTCGGCATCGGTGGGGTCGGCAAGACGCGGCTCGCCGCCGAGGTGGCGCACGGCTGGGCCGAGGCGACGGGCCGGCGGACCTGCTACGTCGACCTGACCAAGGTCGCCGACCCCGGTCTCGTCGCCGAGCTGACCGTCAGCGAGCTCGGCGTGCGCTCCGGTGACAACGCCAACGTGGTCCAGATGCTCGAGGAGGCGCTGCAACGTCAGTCGCTGCTGCTGGTCCTCGACAACTTCGAGCACGTGGTCGAGGCGGCAGACCTCGTCGCACGGATGCTGCAGTGGTCCGCCGACCTCCGGGTGCTGGTGACCAGCCGGGCCCGGCTCCGGGTCGCGGGGGAGTGCGTCTACGAGGTGCATCCGCTGACGCTCGAGGCCGGCCACGGCACGCACGGGCTCGCCGACGCCCTCGCGCTGTTCGACCAGGTCGCGACCGCGGTCGACCCCACCTTCGATCTGGCCGCCCACGTCGACGACGTCGCCGCCATCTGCCGGGCGGTGGACGGACTGCCGCTCGCCATCGAGATCGCGGGCGGCCACCTGCGCACCCTGTCGCCCGCGCTGCTGCGCGAGCGGCTGACCAGTCGTCTCGGCTCGGCCGCCGTCGCTGGTCGCCACCTCCCCGACCGCCAGCAGACCATCCCGGCGGCGATCGACTGGAGCCTGCAGCTCCTCGGGCCGGCCGAGCGACGGCTCTTCGACCTGTTCTCGGTCTTCCACGGTGCCGTGCCCCTCGAGGCCGTCGAGGCGGTGTGGGCCGACGGGGACGTGGTCGACCCGCTGACCGTACTGGTCGACCACAGCCTCGTCCGCAGGACCACCGGCTACCGCGACGCGCCCCGCTTCGGGATGCTCTCCCTCGTCCGCGAGCAGGCGGCCGCCCGGCTGGGAGACCACGAGCGGGAGGCGGCGCGCGCCGCCCACGCGGCGTACTTCTCCTCCCGCCTCGACGACCTCTACGAGCGACGCTGGACCGACGCGACCGACCGGTGGCTCGACGACATCGGCGAGATGCTGCAGGAGGTCCGTGCGGCTCACGCCTGGGCGGCACGGTCCGGCGACGTGGCGCTGACCGCGCGGATCACCGCAGCCCTCGGTGCGTACTGGTTCCTCGAGGGCCACCACGCCGAGGGCCTGCGCTGGATCGAGGAGATGCTCGCCGTGGAGGGCGACCTGGATGCCTACGTGGCGGCGCGGATCCATCTCGCCGCGGGCTTCATGGCCTTCCCGTCCGACCGGTCCGACGCGCGCCGTCACTGGGAGCGCGCGACCGAGCTGTTCCGGGCGCTGGGGGAGACCCGGCTCGTCGCCTACGGGCTGGCGGTCACCTCGGCGACGTACATCGGGGACGTGGGACACGTCGAGCGCTCGATCGCGATGAACGACGAGGCGCTGGCGCTCGGGCGCGGAGTCGGGAGTCCGGCGCTGGTCGCGCAGGTGCTCAACGTGCGCGGCGAGCTGACCCGTGTCGCCGGCCTGGACGAGCTGGCGCGGGACGCCTACGAGGAGGGCCTGCAGATCTCCAGCGCCCTGGGCGACGAGATGTACGTCAGCGTGTTCCTGTCCAACCTCAGCTACCTGGCCGACCACCGCGGGGACCACGAGGAGGCGCGCCGGCTCACCCACCGGGCGCTGCGGATCTGCTGGTCGCAGGGTCGCCGGCTGATGGCGGCGTGGACGGTCTCCCAGCTGGCCGGTCCCGAGCACGCCCTCGGCCGCTCGGAGCTCGGCGCCGTCCTCATCGGCGCCGGCGACGAGGCGCTCCGCGTCCTCGGCGCCCGCCGGCACCCCGGCGACGTGCCCGAGCATGCGCGCGTCGTCATGCTGCTCCGGGCGAGCCTGGGCGACGACCGGTTCGAGGAGCTGCGCGCCGAGGGTGCCCGGCTCACGCTCGACCAGGTGCTGGCGCGGATCCTCGACGGGGACGGCCGGGTGCACGACGCCGTGCCCGCGCCGCGGCAGGAGCAGGAGCCGTCACCTGTGCACAGCCCTGTGCACGAAGGTGTGGAGAAGCGCTGATCCCTGGGGAGGACCGCCCCCGGGCTGGGGACGACACGCCGGAACCCGGAGTATGTGGAACTTCCTTCGTCGAACCCCTTGCGGCCGCCTGCGCCGCGGGCATAGAACTCTCCTACGCACCCCCGCAAGGGGAGGCGGGATGGCTCCGGAAGGAGGGTCCGCACGACGGGAACCGGTTCGCCGGGGATCGTCGCAGGCACCGGGTGATGCGGTGGCTGGGACCGGACAGAGGGAGCGATCGACCGGGAGCATCACCACGACCGGTCACCCAGATGAGCTGGACGCTTCGGCGACCTGCACATCGCCCGAAGGGCCCTTGCCGCTCATACCGACGAGGGCCCTTCACCTATTTCCGCCCCGGTGTCGAGGAGCTGGCTGGCAAGAATCGCCGGACAATCGGCATTCCGTCGGCAGACTCTGCCGTGGCCCTCGCCACGCCACGTTCAGTTGAATCGTCCCCATGACGCAGGAATCGGCCCAGCGGCGGATCAGGATCGGTATCGACACCGGTGGCACGTTCACCGACGTCGTCGCCTTCGACGAGGACTCGGGGGAGCTGGTCACCACCAAGACGCCCAGCACGCCGGGCAACCCGGCCGACGGGTTCATCGCCGGCATCGAGAAGATCCTCGGCATCGTCGGCGCCGGGGGCGGTGACATCTCGGCGGTGTCGCACGGCACCACGGTCGCGACCAACAAGCTCCTCGAGGGCAAGGTCGAGGCGCTCGGGTTCATCACGACCGAGGGCTACGAGTTCATGCTCGAGATCGCCCGGCAGTCGGTGCCCGACGGCTACGGCAACTCCTACTTCTGGGTCAAGCCCGACCGCATCGTGCCGGCCGACCGGGTCCGCACCGTCGGTGGCCGCCTCGACTTCACCGGCGCCGAGATCCGCCCCTTCGACGAGGAGGCCGCCGTCGCCGCGGCCCGCTGGTTCCGCGACCAGGGCATCAGCACGATCGGCGTCTGCCTGCTCCACGCCTACGCCAACGACGACCACGAGCTGCGGATGCGCGACATCCTGCGCCGCGAGCACCCCGACGCGGTGGTGTCGATCTCCAGCGAGGTGCTGCGCGAGTACCGCGAGTACGAGCGCTCCATGACCACGCTGGTCGACGCGGCCGTCAAGCCCAACGTCAGTCGCTACGTCACCAACATCTCCGAGCGGTTGATGGCCTTCACGGGTGGGCACAGGACCGGCAGCGAGATCCCGTTCTACGTGATGAAGTCCAACGGCGGCGTGCTGTCGGCCGACGAGGTCGTGCACCAGCCGATCACGACCGTGCTGTCCGGCCCGGCCGCCGGGGCGCTCGGTGCTGCGCTGATCGCGAAGGTCGCCGGCTTCCCGAAGATCCTGACCTGCGACGGCGGCGGCACCTCGACCGACGTGTCCGTCGTGCTCGACGGCGAGCCGACCCTCACCACCGAGGGCACGGTCGGCGCCTACCCCAGCAAGATCCCGATGATCGACGTGGTCACCGTCGGCGCCGGCGGCGGCTCGATCGCCTGGCTCTCGCCCGAGGGCACGCTCAAGGTCGGCCCCCACTCGGCCGGTGCCGACCCCGGCCCGCTCTGCTACGCCAAGGGCGGCACCCAGCCGACCATCACCGACGCCCACGTCACGCTCGGCCGGATCCCTCCCCACCTGCTCGGGGGCGAGATCCCGCTGGACGTCGAGGCCGCCCGGGCCGGCATCGCCGACCTCGCCGACCAGCTCGACCTCGACTTCGAGACCTGCGCGACGGGCATCCTGGAGATCTCCGCCTGGAACCAGGCCAACGCGCTGCGCCAGGTCAGCGTCAAGCGCGGGCTCGACGTGCGCGACTTCATGCTGACCACCTTCGGCGGCTCCGGCTCGCTGCTGGCCTGCCGGCTCGTCGACATCCTCGACCTCGCGGGCGTCGTCGTACCCCCCAACCCGGGCAACGTCAGCGCCTTCGGCCTGCTGACCGTCGACGTGAAGAACGACTACGTCCAGACCCACGTCGCCAAGGAGTCGGCGCTCGACCACGTGGCCGTCCAGTCCATCCTGGACGACCTGACAGCCCGGGCGCGCGAGGCCCTCGACAAGGAGGGTTTCGCCGCCGCGGAGCACCGCTTCCAGCGCACCATCGACGTGCGCTACGTCGGCCAGGCCTTCGAGGTGCGCGTCGCGGCCCCGGAGGGCGACGTCGACGACGCCTATGTCGCGCAGGTCGCGGAGACCTTCCACGCCGAGCACCGCCAGCTCTACGGCTACGACTTCCGCGGCGACCGCGACCAGCAGGTCGAGTGGGTCAACCTCCGCGTCACCGGCATCGGCCCCATCACCCGCCCCGAGATCCAGACCCTCGACAAGGCCGAGGGCGACCTCGAGGACCGCGCGGTCCGCGGCCGCCGCCCCGTCTGCTTCGACGCCGGCGAGGGCTACGTCGACACCCCGGTCATCTGGCGCCCCGACCTGGGAGCGGGTGACAGCTTCAGCGGCCCGGCCATCGTCGAGGAGTTCGGCTCGACCATCCCCGTCCACCCCGGCTTCGAGGTCGTGGTCGACGACTGGGCCAACCTCGTGATCCGGAAGACCAGCACCCAGGAGGGCGTGCGATGACCACCTTCGACACCACCGTCGACCCGGCGTACGTCACCGCGAAGCCGGTGAACCCGGCCGGCCTGCCGACGGCCTACGAGCACGGCGGCCGGCTCACCCCCGAGGGCACGACGGTGGACCCGATCCTCGTCGAGATCGTCCAGGGGACGCTGGCCAGCGTCGAGATGGAGGTCGAGACCGCGATCGGCCGCACCAGCCGCTCGCCGATGATCCGCGACGCCCACGACTTCCGCGCCGGCATCCACGACCGCCAGCTGCGCAAGCTCACCGGCCGCTCCTACAGCGCGCTCGTGCACCCGATCGTGCGCGACTACCCGATCGAGGAGATGCGCGAGGGCGACGTCTTCTTCCACAACGACGTCTACGAGTCCGAGGGCGGCATCGGCCACCTCCCCGACCTCTGCGTCACGGTGCCGGTGTTCCACGAGGGCGAGGTGGTCGCGTTCGTGCAGGCCTTCGGCCACCACGACGACATCGGCGGCGCGGTGCCCGGATCGATGCCCAGCAACGCCACGACCGTCTACGAGGAGGGCTTGGCCGTCCCGCCGATCAAGCTGTGGGACGCCGGCGTGCCGAACAGGTCGGCACTGCGGATCATGACCCGCAACTCGCGGATGCCCGACAGCCTCGCCGCCGACCTCGACGCCGAGTGCTCGGCCTGCCTCATGGGCGCGCGCCGGCTCGGCGAGCTCTTCGGCCGCTACGGCCGTGACGCGATCGAGGCGTCGTTCGACGCCATCCTCGACGCGACGACCGAGACCTACCGGCGCGAGATCCTGTCCAAGATCCCCGACGGCACCTACGTCTGGGAGGACTACGCCGAGCACGACGGCGTCGACGAGCCCCAGCTGCACACGCAGCGGATCACCCTGACCAAGGTCAGCGACGCCCCCGCGGACCCGGAGAACGGGCGTCCCGCCGGACCGCGGCTGATCATCGACTTCACCGGCACCAGCGCCCAGGCCAAGGGCCCGATCAACCACTGCGGCGACTACGTCGGCGGCAACTTCCTCAAGAAGTGGCTGGCGCCGATCCTGCGCAACCTCGCCGACACCCCGGAGCGGATGGCCGAGCTCGACGTCAACGAGGGCATCGTGCCGCTCATCGAGATGCGCTTCCCCGAGAAGGGCACGCTGCTCACCCCGATCCACCCCGCCCCGACCAACGCCCGCACCTTCGTGATCCTCCGGCTGCTCGGCGTGCTCGCCGGCGTGGTGGCCAAGGCGGTCGACGGCAAGATGCCGGCCGACCAGGAGACCATCCGCTACACCGGCGTCTACGGCAAGGACCTCGAGGGCAACGACTACCTCATGCGCGAGGTCCTCGGCGGCGGCTCGGGCGGGCGCTACTACGCCGACGGCGAGGACACCATCCACGTGGTGCCCGACTCCCGGAACCTGCCCACCGAGTTCACCGAGTCCCGCTTCCCGTTCATCGTCGAGCGCCTCGGCCTCGCGATGGACTCCGGCGGCGCGGGCGAGTTCCGCGGCGGCCTCGGCTACGAGAAGCACATCCGGATGCTCAAGGACGCGCACTTCATGTCCATCGCCGACCGGTCGATCCTCGCCTGCTGGGGCGTGCGCGGCGGCAGGGCGGGTGCGCCCTTCCAGGTCGTCATCGACCCGGGCGGTCCCGACGAGCGCGAGGTCGACGCCCTCGCCGACGCCGAGGTGGTCAAGGCCGGCCAGGTCGTCCGGATCCGGACGACGGGTGGCGGCGGCTGGGGCGACCCGCTGGCCCGCGACCCCGAGCTGGTCGTGCGTGACGTGGTGTGGCGCAAGGTCTCGCCTGAGGCCGCCCTGCGTGACTACGGCGTGGTGCTGACCGGATCGGCCGACGCCGGCGACCTGGGCTTCGACCCGGACGCCACGACCGCCGAGCGGGCCGGCCGCGCGGCGTGGAGCCGCGAGGACGACGCGTTCTTCGACCGCGGCCCGGGCTACTCCTCGCTCGCCGACGGTGCGGCCTTCGCCGAGGTCGACCGGATCTGAGTGCCCTGATGGTGGGACGCGTCGCGGTCCTCGGCGGGCACGGCAAGACCGGTCGCGCCGTCCGTGACGCACTGACCGCCCTCGACGTGGGGACGCTGCCGCTCGGCCGGGCCGACTGGCCCGACCTGGCGGCAGCGGTGACCGGCTGCGACGCGGCGTACCTCATCGCGCCCAACCTGCACCCCGACGAGCCGGCGTACGTCGCCGCGGTCCTCGAGGCGCTGTCGGTCGCGGGCGTGGGCCGGGTGGTCTACCACTCGGTCGCCTCGCCCTACGCGCCCGCGATGCCGCACCACGTCGGCAAGGCCGTCAGCGAGGACCTGGTCCGTCGCAGCGGCCTCGACTGGACGATCCTCCAGCCGGGGGCGTACCTGCAGAACCTCGACCTGACCGGCCCGGTGGACCTGCCCTACTCGCCCGACGTGCCGTTCGGCTTCCTCGACCTCGCGGACCTCGGGCGGTCCGCCGCCGTCGTCCTCACCGAGCCCGGTCACGCGGGGGCGACGTACGAGCTCGCCACCCGGGTCGCGACGGTGCGCGAGCTGGCGTCCGAGGCGGGCGTGCCCGTGCGCCGCGTGAGCGATCCCGGCACGCATCCCTGGCTGTCGGCGATGTTCGCCCACTACGACGACCACGGGCTGCCCGTCGGCACCCGCGTGCTCGACGCGCTGCTGCGCGCCCGCGCCTGACGCCCGCCTCCCGTCGCGAGGAAAGGACAGGAACCCCGGGCCCGGGTCCTGCCATGATCGCGCCCATGACGACTCCGGAGACGTACGCCGACCTCGGCGAGGCGGCGTGGCGATGGGTGCTCGACCAGGTCCGGTGGGACGACGACGGGCCGTGGATCCCCGAGTCCGTGCCGCACGGCGGTCCGCCCGAGGAGCGCGACGGCATGCACAGCGGGATCGGCGGGCTCGCCCACGTGCTGGCCGAGGCCCGCGAGGCGCGGCCGTGGACCGGCGAGGAGCAGCGGCTCGCCGACGGGATCACCGCCCGCATCCGGAGCCGCTTGTCGACGACCACGACCTACACCTACTTCGACGGCCTGGTCAGCGACCTCGGCGTGCTGTCCGCGCTCGGCGCCGACGGCGCTGACGAGGCGATCGCCCGGTTGGCCGCGCTGGCCACGGACGACGGCTGGGACCAGCCCTGGATGACGCCGCCGCGCTTCCCCGAGCACACGCGCATCAACGACGCCACGCTCGGCACGGCGGGCAACCTCCTGGGGGCCGTGTGGGCGCACCGGCACGGCACGCCCGGAGCCACCGAGCTCGCGCACCGCACCGCCGACCTGCTGCTCGCCGAGGCCGAGCCGACCGAGGCGGGCACGAACTGGCCCTTCGTCCCACACCGGTTCACCGAGCAGGTGCGCGCCGAGCGCGGCGAGATGGAGATGCCCAACTGGTCGCACGGGCTCGCCGGGATCGCCGCCGCGCTCGCGGTCGCGGGGTCGGAGCTGGGGAGACCCGACCTGGTGGACGCCGCCCGCAGCGGGGCCGAGCACCTGGTCACGCTCGGGGACACGAGCGACGACGGCTTCGTGGTGCCGCACGTCATCCCCGCGGAGCCCGACACGGACGAGGTCACCTACAGCTGGTGCCACGGGCCGACCGGCACCTCGCTGCTCTTCACGGCGCTCGAGCACGCGGGCGTCCGGGAGGTGGCGGGGGAGAGCCCCGTCCGGTGGCAGCGGCGCTGCCTGCACAGCATCCGTACGTCCGGGGTCCCCGAGCGGCTGCGGCCGGGCTTCTGGGACAACGACGGCCGCTGCTGCGGGACCGCCGGGGTCGGCGACGTCTTCCTCGACGCCTGGCAGCGGCGCGGGGTCGACGACGACCTCGCCTTCGCGCAGGTGCTGGGCGACGCCCTCGTGGAGCGGTCGATCGTGGACGGCGAGGGCGCCTGCTGGCGCTTCACGGAGCACCGCAACGAGGACCCGTTGCTCCCGCCCGGCGTCGGCTGGATGCAGGGCACCGCCGGCATCGCGGCGTACCTCCTGCGGCTCGCGCGCGTGCTCCGCGAAGGACGTACGACGCCCGCGGTCGCCCGGCTCGACACCTGGTGGAACGTCCCGCCGTCATGACCCCGCCGCGCCGAGCCGAGCGCCCACGAGCCGGCACGCAGCGGCGAGCTCGGCGGGCGCGACCTGCTCGAGGTCGGCGTCGAAGCGCGCCAGCGCGGCTGCCAGCGCGGGCCACGACCAGGCGCCGAGACTGATCCGGCAGGTCCCGTCGGCCAGGTCCTCCACCTCGCCGTCGCCGACGAACGGCGCGACCGCGTGGGCCGGAGAGCGGAGCACGGCCGATCCCCGGCACGGCCACGCGTCCTCGCCGGTCGAGCCCTTGAAGCGCGCGGCGACGAACGTGGCGACGTCGGGGGTGGGGAGGGCGCGCGGGGTGAAGCGCGGTCCGTGCGGGGTGCGCAGCCGCATCCGGTCCAGCCGGTAGGTGCGCCAGTCGTCCCGGTCGAGGTCCCAGCCGACGACGTACCACCGCGAGTGCCGCCGGACCAGGTGCCGAGCCTCGGTCCGGCGGGCCGGACCGTCCGCCACGTCGCCGTAGTCGAAGCGCAGCACCTCGCACCGCCGGATCGCCTCGCTCACCGCCACGAGGGCCGCCGGGTCGACGTGCGGACCACGGTCGAGCCCGGTGACCTCGACGGCGTCCACGCGGTGCCGGACCCGGCTCGGGAGCACCTGCCTGACCGTCGCGAGCGCGCGAGCGGCCCCCGCCGCCACCCCGTCGTCCAGGTCCGCCGCGAGGCGCAGCGCCACGGCGAGCGCGACCGCCTGCTCCTCGTCGAAGAGCAACGGCGGCAGCTCGCTGCCCGGCTCCAGCCGGTAGCCCCCGTCGGGGCCCTTCGCGGCCGCGACCCGGTAGCCGAGCGCCCGGAGCCGGTCGACGTCGCGGCGCACCGTGCGCTCCGTGACCTCGAGCCGCTCGGCGAGCACGGCTCCGGGCCACTGTCGGCGTGCCTGCAGCAGCGACAGCAGCGCGAGCAGCCGCCCGGTGGGGCCGGCGCTGGTGTCGGACATGTGCCCATCCTGCCCGAAGTAGCGGACAGGAACAGTCCTGTTCTCCCGACAGAGTGGCGTCATCGGCTGGAACCACCGGCCGCACCGAGAGGAACCACCATGACCGTCGACGTCACCCCGCACCTCAACTTCCGCGGCCGCGCGCGCGAGGCGCTCACCTTCTACCGCGACGCCCTCGGCGGCGAGCTCGTCCTCGTCACCTACGCCGACGCCCACGCCGTGCAGGACCCGGCCGAGGCCGACCAGGTCATGTGGGGCCAGGTCGTCGCCCCCAGCGGCGTGCGCGTGATGGCGTACGACGTCCCGGCCGCGACGGCGTACGACGCCGGCACCATCCCGTTCTTCGTCTCGCTTCGCGGCGACGACGCCGACGAGGTGTCGGCCCTCTGGTCGGGACTGGCTGACGGGGCCACGGTCCTGCAGGACCTCGGTCCCTCCGGCTGGGCGCCGCTCTACGGCATGCTGCGCGACCGTTTCGGCGTCACCTGGGTCCTCGACGTCGCGGTGGCGTACCCCGCCTGACCGCTCGGCCGCACGTGGGTCAGGGCTCGATGAGCCCGGCCCGGATGGCGTAGCGGGTCAGCTCGACGCGGTCACGCATGCCGAGCTTGGCGAGGATGTTGGCCCGGTGGCCCTCGACGGTCTTGAGCGCGATGTGGAGCTCGCGGGCGATCTCTCGCGAGGAGCGGCCCTCGGCGATCAGCTTGATCACCTGGTCCTCGCGGGCGGTGAGCACCGACGTCGGCACCCGCTCGCCGCGCCGAAGCCGGTCGAGGTAGTCGCGCACCAGCGTGCTCTCGGCGCCGGGGTAGAGGAAGGTCTCGCCCCGCATGGCGGCCCGGCAGGCGCCGACGAGGTCCTCGTCGGCGACGGACTTCAGGACGTAGCCGCTGGCGCCGGCCTTGAGGGCTCCGAAGAAGTACTGCTCGTTGTCGTGCATCGACAGCATCAGGATCTTCGGCGGGTCGCGCCGTTGCGCGATCTCGGCGGCCGCCTGCAGGCCGGTCATCCGGGGCATCGCGATGTCGAGGACGACGAGGTCGACCTCGGTGTCGCGCACCCGCTGCACGGCCTCGGCGCCGTCGGCGGCCTCCGCCACCACCGAGAGGTCCGGCTCCTGCTCCAGGATCAGCCTGACCCCGCGGCGGACGAGGGTGTGGTCGTCGGCGAGCAGGATCCGGATCACGCGGCACCCCCGACCGGGACCTTCAGGCGCACGGTGGTCCCGTGCCGCGGACGGCTGATCACCGACAGCTCGGCCCGGACCAGCGCGGCGCGCTCGCGCATCCCCATCAGCCCGGAGCCCTCCTCCAGGCCGTCGAAGCCCCGCCCGTCGTCCCTCACCTCGAGCACGACGCTGTCGCCGAGCTTCTGCAGCGACAGCTCCACGGCCTGTGCGTCGGAGTGCCGGGCCGCGTTGGTGAGGGCCTCCTGCGCCACCCGGTAGACCACCACCTCGGCCTCGGGGCTCAGCGGCGGCAGCCCCGGCGCGAAGGAGCGGCGCACCGATGCCGAGCTGTGGTCGGCGAAGTCGGTGGCGAGCGCGGCCAGCGCACTGGCCAGCCCGAGGTCCTCCAGCACGCCGGGGCGCAGCCGTCGCGCCACCCGGCGTACGTCGTCGAGGCCCGCGCGGGCGCTCTCCCGGACCGCGGCCAGCTCGGGCACCAGCCCGGCCGGTGCCCGGGACTCGGCCTGCTTGAGCCCGAGCAGCACGACGGTGAGGCTCTGCCCGACCTCGTCGTGCAGCTCCTGGGCGATCCGGTGCCGCTCGGCCTCCTGGGCCGCCAGGGCGCGCGCGTCGCCGGCCCGACGCTCCTCGGCGAGCCGGAGCATCAGCCCGTTCACGCTCTCCGCGATGCCGCGGATCGGACCCGACCCCTCCTCGGGGAGCCGGCGGGGTGCGAGGTCGTCGATGCCCTCCAGTCGCGCGATGAGCCGCTGCAGCGGCGCCAGCGCCCACCGGATCAGCAGCGCGTTGGTCAGCAGCATCACGACCAGCCCGAGACCGATCACCACGATCTCCGACGGCACCGGGTCGGCGGACACGCTCGCCGGCGACAGGACCAGCACCAGCGCCCCCACCACGAACACCACGCCGTTGATCAGGCAGATCGTCCAGAACAGCGGGAGGTGGCGCGGCCAGTGCATGTGGTCACCCTCGCAGATGGGGTCCAGCCCCCATGGGGTCGAGCGCTCGCGCTCCGAAGACTGGTGGCATGCCCCCACCGGAGGAGAACACCGCCGTCGATCCCACGGGTGCCGCGTGGGTGGTCTGGCTGGTGATCGTCGGCCCGGGCCTGCTGTTCGTCACCCTCGCCTGCGTACGACGGGTGGGCCCGGGCGAGCTGGTGCTGGTCGTGCGCCAGGGTCGCGTCGTGCGCGTCGGCCACCGCGGCTTCCTCGCGCGCTGGCCGGGCCTCGAGCGCTTCGAGCCGGTGCCCACCGGACCGCAGGTCCTTCCCCTGGTCGTGCGCTCACGCACCCGCGACGGGGTCGACGTGGTGGCCCTGGCCGACCTCACCCTGGAGGTGAGGCGGGTCCAGCCGGGGGCGGACTTCGTGCCGGCGGAGCAGGTCGTCCGCGTGGCCGAGGAGATCGTCGGAGCATCGGTGGAGCGGCTCGAGGTCGGCACCCTCGTCGACGACCTGGAGGGGCTGGAGGACCGGTGGCCCCGGGAGGTCAACCGCCGGCTCCCCGCGGGCACGGTCGCCACCGGGGTCGCGGTGACCGAGGTGGAGGCGCGGCTCACCGGAGGTGCCAGGTGAGCGAGACGCCGTACTTCGTCGAGGTGGCCGTGTCGGTGGCCCTCCTGGCCTCCGCCATCGGCTTCGCGGTCGGGCTGGCGATCGGTCGCGGGCGCCAGCCCCGGTGGCAGGAGAAGGGCAGCTTCGTGCACAAGGTGTCGATCGGGTTCGCCACGCTCGACCGCCTCGACGCGGTGTTGCTGCGCTTCGAGGTCGAGCCCGGCTCGCGCCTGTCCGGGGTGGAGATCGGGGAGCTCCGGCTGCCCACCGGCTCGGCCGTCGCGCTCGTCACCCGCGGCACGGAGGTCGTCGTCCCGGAGGCACGCAGCGTGCTGCGGACCGGTGACCAGGTGCTGGTCGTGGCCGCCCTCGGCCAGGTCACCGAGGTCGAGGAACGCCTCCGCTCCGTGAGCCGCTACGGCCGCCTCGCCGGCTGGGCCGAGGACATCGCCGAGGAGTCGGGCTCGGCCCGCAGGTACGGCGTGCGGCGCCGGGCCGAGGTGGGGACCGCGTGATCCTCACCTCGGCGGCGCTGGCCGTCTTCATCGTCAGCTACGCCCTCATCGCGACCGAGCGCGTCCACCGCGTCGCCGCCGCGCTCGGCGGCGTCGCCGGCATGGTCGTCATCGGCCTCGTCGACGCGGAGACCGCGTTCTTCGACGAGCACACCGGCGTCGACTGGAACGTCATCTTCCTGCTCTTCGGGATGATGATCATCGTCGGCGTGCTCAAGCAGACCGGCCTCTTCGAGTTCCTGGCGCTGTGGGCGGCCAAGAAGTCCGGCGGCCACCCCTACAGGCTGCTCGTCCTGCTCGTGCTCGTCGGTGCCGCGGTCGCGCCGATCCTGGACAACGTCACCTGCGTGCTCCTGGTCGCGCCCGTGACGCTGTCGGTGTGCCGGCGGCTCGCGCTGCCGTCGGCGCCGTACCTCATCTCGCTGATCCTCGCCTCCAACATCGGCGGGATGTCCACCCTCATCGGCGACCCCCCGAACATCATCATCGGCAGCCGGGCGGGCCTGAGCTTCAGCGACTTCCTCGTCCACTCGCTGCCGCTGACCGTCGTGCTGCTGGTGCTGTTCGTGGTGATGGCGCGCTGGTTGTTCCGCAAGGACATGCAGGTGATGGGCGACGTGCACGGCCTCGACGACCTGCGCCCGGCCGACGCGATCACCAACGTGCGGATGCTGCGCCGGTCCCTGGTGGTGCTGTTCCTGGTGATGGTCGCCTTCAGCCTGCACACGGTCCTGCACCTCGACCCGTCGGTGGTGGCGATGATGGGCGCGGGTGCGACCGTGCTGGTCTCGCGGACCGAGCCCGAGGAGTTCCTCGAGGAGGTCGAGTGGGGCACCCTCGCGTTCTTCATGGCCCTGTTCGTCCTGGTCGGCGCGCTGGTGCAGGTGGGCGTCATCGGGGCGATCAGCGAGTGGGCCGCCGAGGCGATGGGCGACCGCGAGCTGCTCGGCGCGACGGCGCTGCTCTTCGGCTCGGGCGTGGTGGGAGCCTTCGTCGACAACATCCCCTACACGACCGCCACGGTCCCGGTGGTCGAGGAGATGGTGGCCGGCACCGGGGCCTCCGGGGCCGACAGCCCGCTGTGGTGGGCCTTCGTCTTCGGCGCCGACCTCGGCGGCAACGCCACGGCCGTGGCCGCGGGCGCGAACGTGGTGGTGCTCGGCATCGCCGCCAAGGCGGGGGAGCCGATCAGCTTCTGGGGGTTCACCAGGTACGGCGTCGTGGTGACGGCGATGACCCTCGTGGTGGCCTGGCTCTACGTCTACCTCCGGTACTTCGCGCTCGCCTGACCGCTCGCCGCGGGCGTGGGGCGGGCGCACACTGGACCGATGGACGAGGACGTCGAGGAGATGGACCGCGACCGGCTGGTCGCGGAGGTGCTGGCCCTGAGGGCGGCGATCCGCACGCACCGGGACAGCTCGGGCCACGACCTGTGCTGGCACCACCCCGACCTGTGGAGCCTGCTGCCCGAGCAGGTCGAGCCGGCGATCGCCGTCCCGCCCTGGCCGCAGTTCCTGCGCGGCTGCGTGGCCTACCGGCAGTCCCTGGAGCGACAGGCGCCCGGGGCCCCCACCCACGCAGCCGAGTACGACGCGTGACCCCCGGCGCCGCCCCCTTGGCAAGACCTGACCAGCGTCGCGCCGGGCGCTGACAACTGTTGCCGGTGGGCCGCGTGTCGCGCATCACTACGGTTGCGTCCATGAGGGTCCTGCTCGCACTCGGCGGAAACGCCATGACGAACGCCGACGGCCGGGCCCGGCCCGAGGACCAGATCGCCGCCGCGCAGGTCGCCATGGCCGCGGTCGCCGGCCTGCTCGAGCACGACCACGACGTCGTCATCACCCACGGCAACGGCCCGCAGGTCGGCAACCTCCTCGTCAAGAACGAGCTCGCTGCCGCCGTCGTGCCGCCCGTCCCGCTGGACTGGTGCGGCGCGCAGACCCAGGCGACGCTGGGCTTCGTCCTCATGGACGCGCTCGACCGCGAGCTCGCGCTGCGCGGGGTCGACCGTCGCAGCGCGGCCCTGGTGACCCGCACGCTGGTCGACGCCGACGACGAGGGCTTCACCCGCCCCACCAAGCCGATCGGCCGCCACCTGCCGGAGGCCGAGGCCAAGGTGCTGATGGACCACGGCGAGACGTGGGAGGACCGCGGCGAGAAGGGGTGGCGGCGCGTGGTCGCCTCGCCCGAGCCGCGGGAGATCCTCGACGCACCGGCGGTCCTCGCGCTCATCGAGTCCGGCTTCGTCGTGGTCGCCAACGGTGGCGGCGGCATCCCCCACGTGCGCCGTCCCGACGGCTCGCTCGCCGGCGTCGAGGCCGTCATCGACAAGGACCTCGGGGCCGCCCTGCTCGCCGGGACCACCGGCGCCGACGTGCTCGTCATCGCCACCGACGTGCCCAACGCGGTCATCCGCTGGGGCACCCCCGAGGCCGAGCCCCTCGGCACCGTGACCGTCGCGGAGCTGCGCGCGTACGCCGCCGAGGGCCACTTCGCGTCCGGCTCGATGGGCCCCAAGGTCGACGCCGTGTGCCGCTTCGTCGAGACCACCGGCAAGCGGGGCGTCATCACCAGCCTCGACCAGATCACCGCAGCGGTCGCCGGAGACGCCGGCACCGTCGTCGTACCGTCCGCCGCTCTCGGCGGTTGAGTGCGAGCGCAGCGAGCCTCGAAACCCACCACCAGAAGGAGCCCAGATGCCCAGCGCCATTGAAGTCCGCAAGGTCCCCATCCACTCCGTCGCCGACGCCTCGGAGCTGACGAAGCTCGTCGACGAGGGCGTCATCGCCGCCGACCGGGTCTTCGCGATCATCGGCAAGACCGAGGGCAACGGCGGCGTCAACGACTACACCCGCATCATCGCCGACCGGGCGTTTCGCGAGGCGCTGGTCGCCAAGGGCGCCGACCCCGAGCAGGTCAAGGGCATCCCGATCGTGTGGTCCGGCGGCACCGACGGCGTGATCAGCCCCCACGCCACCATCTTCGCCACCACCGACGTCCCCGAGGACGACCCGTCGCGCGAGGAGCTGCGGCTCACCGCCGGCTTCGCGATGAGCGAGGCGATCCTGCCTGAGGAGATCGGCTACACCGCGATGATCGAGAAGGTCGCCGCGGGCGTGAAGGTCGCGATGGAGCGCGCCGGGATCACCGACCCGGCCGACGTCCACTACGTCCAGACCAAGACCCCGCTGCTCACCATCCACACCATCCGCGACGCCAAGTCGCGCGGCAAGAAGGTGTGGACCGAGCACACCCACGAGTCGATGGACCTCTCCAACGGCGTCACCGGCCTCGGCATCGCCGTCGCCCTCGGCGAGATCGACATGCCCACCGACGAGGACGTGATGCACAACCGCGAGCTCTACTCCTCGGTCGCCTCCTGCTCGTCCGGCGTCGAGCTCGACCAGGCGCAGATCGTCGTCGTCGGCAACGCCAAGGGGGTCGGCGGCAAGTACCGCATCGGCCACTCGGTGATGAAGGACGCCCTCGACGCCGACGGCATCTGGGAGGCCATCCGCTCCGCCGGCCTCGACCTCCCCGAGCGCCCGCGCACGAGCGACCTCGACGACCGCCTGGTCAACGTCTTCCTCAAGTGCGAGGCCAGCCAGGACGGCATGGTCCGCGGCCGCCGCAACGCCATGCTCGACGACTCCGACGTGCACTGGCACCGCCAGATCAAGTCGTGCGTCGGCGGCGTCACCGCAGCCGTGACGGGCGACCCGGCGGTCTTCGTCTCGGTCTCCGCGGCCCACCAGGGGCCCGAGGGCGGCGGCCCGGTGGCCGCCATCGTCGACCTGTCCTGACCCGTCCTGCCCGTTCGCGCAGGTTCCTCCACACCCCTTCCTCCACACCCCGTCCGCGGGGCCGGCAGCGGATTGTCGGTCCCGCGTGATGGGGTGTCCTGCATGAGCACGACGACCACCCGCTACCACCTCGTGCGGCCCGTGCACGACGTCGTCGTGCCCGAGCTCGACGAGCACCAGCAGCGCGTCGTCGACCACGAGGGCGGTCCGCTGCTCGTCCTCGCCGGCCCCGGCACGGGCAAGACCACGACGCTGGTCGAGGCGATCGTCGACCGCATCGAGCACCGCGGCGCCTCGCCCGACGCGGTGCTCGCCCTCACCTTCTCCCGCAAGGCCGCCGAGCAGCTGCGCGACCGCGTCACCGCCCGCGTCGCCCGCACGACCTCCGCGGCCGCGTGCTCCACCTTCCACTCCTTCGCTTACGCGCTCGTCAGGAAGTACGCCCCCCACGAGCTCTACGAAGGGGCCATCCGGCTGCTGTCCGCCCCGGAGGCCGACGTGGTGCTGCGCGAGCTGTTGCGCGACAACCCCGAGTCGGTCGTGTGGCCCGAGCCCCTGCGGCGCGCAGTCGGCACCCGCGGCTTCGTCCGGGAGGTGCAGGCGGTGCTCGCCCGCGCCCGGGAGAAGGGGCTCGACCCCGCCGGGCTGCGCGGGCTGGGCATCGAGCACGACCTGCCCGAGCTGGTCGCGGCCGGCCTGTTCCTCGAGCAGTACCTCACCGTCCTCGACAACCTCGGCGCGACCGACTACTCCGACCTCATCCGCCGCGCGGTGATCGAGGCCGAGGCCCACCGCGACGAGCTCCGCGCCCGCTACCACCACGTCTTCGTCGATGAATACCAGGACACCGACCCGGGGCAGGTCGCGCTGCTGCGCGCGATCGCGGGCGACGGGCGCGACCTGACCGTCGTGGGCGACCCGCACCAGTCGATCTACGGCTTCCGCGGGGCCGACGTGCGCGGCATCCTCGACTTCCCGGCCGCCTTCGCGACCTCGGCCGGGGCGCCCGCGCCCGTCGTCGTGCTCCGCCGCACCCGCCGCTTCGGGCCGCGCATCCTGCTGGCCGCCGGGCGCGTCGCGTCGCGGCTGACGCTGACCGGCAGCATCTCGCCCGACGCTCGCGAGGCGTTCCTCGCCCCCGAGGCCGTCCCCGGCCCCCAGGGCGACGGCCGCGTCGAGGTCGTCACCTACGACACCGAGCGGGCCGAGGCCGAGCGCCTCGCCGACCTGCTCCGGCGCGCCCACCTCGAGGACGGCATCGCCTGGGAGCGGATGGCCGTGCTCGTGCGCTCGGGTCGCACCAGCATCCCGCCGCTGCGCCGCGCGCTCGCCGCCGCCGGCGTGCCCGTCGAGGTGGCCTCCGACGACCTGCCGCTCGTCCGCGACCCGGCCGTGCTGCCCCTCCTCGACGGGCTCCGCGCGGTGGTCAACCTCGACAACGACGACCCCGACTCACCTGACTTCCTCGACCCGGGCCGGATCGAGTCGCTGCTCCTCTCGCCGCTCGGCGGGCTCGACGCCTCCGACCTGCGGGCCCTGGTGCGCCGGCTGCGGCAGCGCGAGAAGGAGCACGCCGACGCCGCCGAGCGTCGCACCTCCCGGGAGCTGCTGCGGCTGGCCGTCGTGGCGCCGGGCTTCCTCGACGGCCTCGAAGGCCCTGACGTCGAGCGCGCCCGGGCGCTGGCCACCCTCCTGCGCGACGGCGCCCGGATGCTGGAGGACCGCGCCGGCGTCGAGGACGTGCTGTGGCACCTCTGGTCGACCACCCCGTGGCCGACCCGGCTGCGGCGCCAGGTCGACGCGGGTGGCGCCTCCGCCCGACGCGCCCACCGCGACCTCGACGCGGTCGTCGCGCTCTTCGAGCTCGCCGCGCGCGCGGTCGACCAGCGCGACCACGTCGGCGTGGCCACGTTCTTCGCCAGCCTCGTCGCGCAGCAGCTGCCCGCCGACACCCTCGCCGAGCGCGGTGTCCGGGGCGCCGCCGTCCGGCTGCTCACGGCCCACCGCTCCAAGGGCCTCGAGTGGGACCTCGTCGTGGTCGCCCACGTCCAGCAGGAGGGGTGGCCCGACCTGCGTCGGCGCGCGACCCTGCTCGGCGCCGACCGCATCGGCGTCGACGCCTCCGGGCACCCGGACCTGGTCCCGCCCGTGACGGCCCGGGCGCTGCTGATGGAGGAGCGCCGGCTCTTCTACGTCGCCTGCACGCGCGCACGTCGACGGCTCGTGGTGAGCGCGGTGCGCTCGCCCGACGACGACGGCGAGCAGCCCTCGCGGTTCCTCGAGGAGCTCGGCGTGACCATCGACCACCAGGACGGCCGGCCGCCCCGGCCGCTGTCCCTGGGCGGCCTCGTCGCCGAGCTGCGCCGCACCGCCGCCGACCCCGGCCTCTCCGCGCCGCTGCGCGAGGCGGCCGCCCGGCGCCTCGCGGCGCTCGCGGCCGAGGAGGTCGACGGACGGCAGCTGGTGCCCACCGCGGACCCCTCCACCTGGTGGGGCACCCGCAGCGCCACCCGGTCGGTCCAGCCGATCCGCGACCCGGAGGGGCCGGTGCCGATCTCGGCGAGCATGCTCGAGTCGATCCTGCTCTGCCCGGCGCAGTGGTTCTTCGAGCGCGAGGCCGGTGGGGTCTCGGCAGTGCACCAGTCCGCCAACCTCGGCCAGGTGCTCCACGCGCTGGCCGAGCGCGTGGTCCGCGGCGAGCTCCCGGCTGAGGTCGAGCCGCTGATGGCCGAGGTCGAGGCCATCTGGGACCGCCTCGCCTTCCGCACGCCGTGGTCGCGCCAGCGCGAGCTCGCCCGGATCCGCAAGGCGGTCGCCCGGTTCGTGCAGTGGCACCTCGCCAACCCGCGCACGGTCCTCGGCGCCGAGACCCGCTTCCGGTCCGTCGTCGACGTCGACGGCCGGCCGGTGGCCCTCACCGGCTATGCCGACCGGCTCGAGATCGACGACGCCGGCCGGGTGGTCGTCGTCGACTTCAAGAGCGCCCGCACGGCGCCGACGGGCCCGGCGGTCGCCGGCAACCTCCAGCTCGCCCTCTACCAGTACGCCGTCGACGCGGGCGCCCTCGACGAGGAGGCCGGCCGGCCGATGCGCTCCGGCGGTGCCGAGCGGGGGCCGCGCGG
>NZ_JAUZVE010000040.1:0-64326 GCF_031844425.1 Microbacterium sp. ARD31 | reverse complement strand
CGTCCGCCCGGGTGGAGGGGGCGGCCGCGGCGGGGGTGTCCTCGGGGGTGGCGCCGGGTGTGGCGTCGTCCGCGCAGCCGCCCAGCGCCAGCGCCGCGGCGAGGCAGGCGGCGAGGGCGACCAGGCGGGGCCGGTCAGTAGGCACCGCGGTGCCCCAGCACGGCCCGCACGGTGCGGGCCAGGATCGATGCGTCGAGGCGCAGCGACCAGTTGTCGACGTACTTGAGGTCGAGGCGCACCGACTCGGTCCACGACAGGTCCGAGCGACCGGAGACCTGCCACAGGCCGGTGAGGCCCGGCTTCACCGCCAGCCGGCGGCGGGGGTCGACGTCGTAGTTCTCGACCTCGCCCGGGAGCGCCGGTCGCGGTCCCACCAGCGACATGTCGCCGCGCACCACGTTCCAGAGCTGGGGCAGCTCGTCGAGGGAGTAGCGGCGCAGCTTGCGGCCCAGCGGGGTGACGCGGGGGTCGCACTTGATCTTGAACATCACGCCGTCGAGCTCGTTGGAGAGCGTCAGGGTGTTGCGCTCCTCCTCGGCGGCCGTGCCCATCGTGCGCAGCTTGATCATCGTGAAGAGGTCGCCGTTGCGGCCCACGCGCTCCTGCCGGAACAGGGCGGGACCCGGGCTCTGGCGGCGGATCATCAGGCACAGCACGCCCAGCAGGGGCAGGAAGGCCACGAGGGCGGCGAGAGCCAGCGCACGCTCGACGACGTCCTTGACGACGCGGCGCGGGCTGTCGAGGGCGGCCGGGGCGACGTGCAGCACGTCGAGCCCGGCGGTCGAGACCACCCGCGCCCGCTGCGGCTCCACGTCGAGGAGACCGGTGCCGAGGTAGATCTCGCCCCCGACCGAGGCGACCTCCCACTGCAGGCGGCGCAGCGCCACCGGCGCGGTGTGCCGGCCGGGCAGCACGACGAGCGCGTCGGCCTCCTCGGTCACGAGTGCCGGCACCGCCTCGGTGAGGCCGAGGTAGGTCGGGATGTCGAGGAACGGCAGGTTGCTGCGGCGGGTGAGGCAGACCGCGACGACGTCGTCGCGGTTGACGGTCCGCAGCTCGACCAGGGCGTCGCGGATGTCGCGCGGGTGCCCGGCGAGCACGATCCGGGCCCGGGGTCGTCCGGCGACGAGCACGAGCAGGGTGTGGGTGAGGACGAGAGCGATGACGAGCACCGACAGAGCGGCGGGGGCGGCCGCCTCTGTCGACAGGGGGGTGCCCGCCACCGCGACCAGGAGGGCGATCGCGCCTGTCTTCGCGATGCGCAGCAACGCTGCGGCCCGGTTGTCACCCAGCGTCGTGCGCCGGTAGTGACCCATGACGGCCAGGGCCAGCACCCAGCCGGCGGCCGCGAGGGGAGCGATCCAGAGCGGCAGCCGGACCTGCAGGGCGGCGGCGGCCGCGACGGCGGACAGGGCCGTCCACTCGGTCGCGACCCGCACCCGCGAGTCCCAGCGGCTGCGGCGCGGTGCGGGACGTGCCTGGACGGCGGGCGCGCTCTCGGTGCGCGGCCGCGGCACGGCGATGATGCGACTGCGTCGCGCCGGCGAGTCCGTCAGCGCGTCGGTGATCGTCGATTGCACCGTGACTGCTTCGGTCATGTGATGCCCACCCCCATTTGGCCCAACGTGGCACGTGCCTCCCCAGGCACCGCATGCCACGACCCTAGGAATTCGCCCGCCGTGCGGCATGCCGTAAATGCGGCAAAGCCACGCAGGGGCCGGGCCCGGCAGGGCGCTCAGGCGCCCTGCCGCCAGCCGATCTGGTTGGCCATCCCGACCGCCGCGAGCTGCGAGGAGACCTCGAGCTTGTTGAGGATGGACTTCACCTGGGTGCGCACGGTCGCCTCCGACACGACGCTGTCCTGCGAGATGGTGCGCACCGTGCGTCCGTCGATCAGCGCACCGAGGACCTGGCGTTCGCGCGGGGTCAGCAGGTCGAGGCGACGACGGATGTCGTCGTGGGCCTGGCGGTCGCGGGCCCACGCGTCGAGCAGCGACTCGAGCTCCTCGCGCCCGATGACCGGGAGGCCCTGGTGGAGCCGGCGCACGGTCGCGAGCGCCGACTGCAGCGCGCCGCTCTTGGGGAGCACCTTGCGGGCGCCCATCCGCATGCAGCCGCCCCAGCGCCCGACGTCCTCCGACGCGGTCAGCACCACGACGTTGACGTGGGCACGGGCCAGCGGCGCGATGAGGTTCATCCCGTCACCGAACCGACCGAGGTCGAGGTCGAGCATCACCGTGCGGGGGTTGGCCCGCAGGGCGAGGGAGCGCAGCGTCGCCATCGAGCCGCCCTCGGCGGGCATCTCGAGCCGGCGCACGTCGTAGCCCTCCAGGGAGAGCGCCAGCTCGAGGGACTCGGCGAAGAGGACGTGGTCGTCGATGATCAGGACGCGGTGGTCAGCCCGAGCGGAGCCATGCATGGCTGTCCTCCACGATCCCGTTCTCCGTGGACCGGCGCGCGGCCGGCAGCGAGATGACGAAGGACGAGCCGACGCCCTGGTCCTCGGCGAGCCGCAGGGACCCGCCGTCCTCGCTCATCAGCCGCTGGGCCAGGTGCAGGCCGATGCCCTCGCCGGGCGACCCCTCGCCCTTGCGGCCCCACTCGAAGATCTCGGTGCGACGGTCCTCGGGGATGCCGCACCCGTCGTCGGTGACCCGGATGTCCACGGTCTCGTCGTCGCGCTGCACCACCTCGACGACGCTGGTCTCGCTGCCGCCGTGGGTGACCGCGTTGTCCATCAGGATGTTGACGGTCTCGGCGAGCGCGTCGTAGCGGGCGCGCACCTTGGTGCCGTTGCTGCGGAACTCGACCCGGCGCCCCTTGAGGTGCTGCAGGTCGAGGATGTGGCCGAGGGCCTCGTCGAGGTCGATCTCGGCGGCCGGCTCGTCCTTCTTGCTGAGCAGCCGCTCCATGCGGTCGAGCTCGCGCCGGACGGACGCCCACAGGTGCTGGCGGGTCTCGGCCGGGATGTCCGGGTTGTCGAGCAGCGCCGAGCCGCTCACCAGGCCGGCGACGGTGCTGCGCAGCTCGTGGAGCTGCTCGCGCTGGTCACGGGTGGCGGCGACCAGGACCCGGTCGACGTCCTCGGCCCGCCTCCGCTCGAGGCTGGTGGCGCGTCGCACGCCCGCGAGGGCCCCCATCACGAGGGCCACCCCGAGGACGGCCACGCCCAGCTGCGACACCAGGTCGGCCACGTCACGAGACGACGTGGCGCCGAACGTCAGCAGCGACAGGAGCAGGGCCTGCCCCGCCACCAGTGCCGTCGCCGCGACGACCCACCTCGTCAGGACCTCGCTGACCGTCCTGCGGTCCGACCTGGTCCCACGAGGCCCCCCGTGCCCCGTGGCCAGCACCGCCCGACGGCGGTGCGGTCCCCCGATGATCTCCCCACGCATGTGCTTCCCCCCATGTGATGACGCTGACTGCTGGAACTGTCGATCTGTGCGTCCGGCGCTCCTGCGGCCTGACTGAGGTGCTCCTCGGGAGAGCCGGCTCAGAAGAGGCAGGTGGTGCCGGTTGTGGGGGTGTTCATGGATTGTGGGTGCCTACCGAAAACGTGGCAAAAGCGGTCTGGTCCGCCGTCATCAGGACTCCCGAAGTCTTCGTCAAGGCTCCCTTGAGGCAGCACCCAGCGGATCGGCAGGGGTTTTCAAGACCGACAGGCGCGGGACGTGGCGACCGTCTCCCCAAAACGGTGCACATTGCTCGGCTGGCGCTCACGGGTGGGCCCTCCCCCCTCAGGGTGGGATCATCGTCTTGCGCGAGGGAGTAGTGATGGGCGTATCGGGACGCGACCGCGACGACGCGCGGACGGGAGTGGGCGTCGGGGCGCCGCCCTGGGTCGTGTCCCCGCACCTGCTGGTGTCCCAGGCGGTCGGCGCGGCGCTGGGCGCGGAGGGCACGCCGGTCGCGGTCCATCCGTGGGAGACGTTCGTCCACGAGGCCGAGGTCGCGATCTCGCAGGGCGCTGCCGTGCACGTGGTCGTCATCCTCGACGCGCTCGACAGTCGCGGCGTCCGGGAGAAGATCACCCGCCTGCTCGCCCTCGGCGAGGCGCGGATCGCGGTGGTGACCGCCGGCCCGCCGGCCCCGTGGTGGGGCGGCCTCCTCGAGGGCGAGGCGGTCGAGGTCGTGTCGATGGCGACCTCGGTGATGCAGCTCGCCCGGGTCGTGCAGCGCTTCGCCTCCGGCGAGCGCTTGATGGATCTTGAGAAAAGAGCCGAAATGCGGGAGGCGTGGGCGAAGGCGCTTGACAGGCGCCAGCACCTCGTGCAGACGGTCCGCACGCTGACGCCGCAGCAGCTGCGCGTCCTCGAGCTGCTGTCGTCCGGTCGCCGGGTGCGCGAGGTCGCCGAGGTCCTCGGCGTCACCAGCGGCACCGTCCGCAGCCACGTGAAGACCCTCCGCGCCAAGCTCGGCGCGCGCACCCAGCTCGAGGCGGTCGCCATGCTCCGGCAGGTCCACGAGGTCGGCGACGGCGCCGACCTGGTGCCGCGCCCGCGCGCGGCCGCGCCTGCCGACGAGGAGTCCGTGGCCCGTCGCTAGGCTCGGGCGCATGACCTCACCCCACGACGAGCCTCGCTTCGCTCCCCTCGACGCGGGGGCCCCGAGATGATCGATCCCACTGCCCTCGACGACCACGCCTTCGCCGTCTGGGCGGCCGAGCGCGCCGGCACCGTGCTGCTCGACGTACGGTCCCGGGCGGGGGACGACGGCCTGGAGGGCAAGGCGCTCAAGGACGCCGGCGACGCCGCCGCGCAGGCCGAGCTGGACCGCATCCTCACCAAGCACCGTCCCACCGACGCCGTCCTCTCCGAGGAGGCCGCCGACGACAAGTCCCGGCTCACCGCCCGCCGGGTGTGGATCATCGACCCGCTCGACGGCACCCGCGAGTTCTCCGAGCCGCCGCGCGACGACTGGGCCGTGCACGTCGCCCTCTGGGAGGACGGCGACCTGGTCGCCGGGGCGGTCGCCCAGCCCGCGCTCGGGGAGACCTTCTCGACCGGCCGGCCCAGCGTCGTACCGCCCCGCACGTCCGAGCGCCCCCGGATCGCGGTCTCCCGCAGCCGCCCGCCGGCCTTCGTCGAGGCGCTGGCCGCGGAGATGGACGCCGAGCTGGTGCCGATGGGCAGCGCCGGGGTGAAGGTGATGAGCGTGGTGCGCAACCTCGCCGACGCCTACGTCCACGCCGGCGGGCAGTACCAGTGGGACAACGCCGCGCCGGTCGCCGTGGCCCGCGCCGCCGGGCTGCACTGCAGCCGCGTCGACGGCTCGCCGCTGGTCTACAACGAGGACGACACCTCGCTGCCCGACCTGATCGTGTGCCGTCCCGAGCTCGCCGAGGCGATCATCGACTTCGTCCGCCGCCACGGCACGGAGTGATCCGATGACCTCCTTCGTCTCGCACACCACCGTCGACTGCCACGACGCCTACGAGCTCTCCGAGTGGTGGAAGCAGCTCCTCGGGTACGTCGACGTGGCGGGCGACCCCAACGAGCCGGGGCACGAGGAGTGCATGATCCTCGACCCGGACACCGGCCACAGCATCCTGTTCATCGAGGTGCCCGACGCGGAGCTGCCGGCCAAGCGGATCCACTTCGACCTGCGCCCGCGAGCCGGGAGCCGGGACGCCGAGGTCGAGCGGGTGCGCGGCCTCGGGGCCGTCGAGGTGGCCGACCAGCGCGGGCAGCACGGCCCTGGCACCGGATGGGTGGTCTTCGCCGACCCGGAGGGCAACCAGTTCTGCATCCTGCGCTCGCAGGCCGAGGTCGACGCGGGTCCGCCGGCCGACTGACCCGTCAGGGGAGCCGTTCGGGGTGCGCGGCGACGTACGACCGCACCGGGACGGGCCGCCGGTGGGCGTAGCCCTCGGGGAGCCACACGCTCCCGGCGCGGGTCAGGTAGTAGACCTCCCAGGCGAGGTAGCCGCCGAGCTGGCGGGGGTCGCGGCGGATCACCTCCGCGTGGTGGGTGACGCCCCGGACGTAGGCCCAGGAGTTGTTGTAGCGCCAGAGGGCGGCGCCCTTGTCCCGGGCGAAGCCGTTGGCCTGCAGCAGCCGGCCGGCGGCGAGGATCGCGTCGTGCGCGTCGTCGATGTCGCCGCCCGCGCCGTAGATGTCCCACGTGGTGGGGATGAACTGCATCGGCCCCTGGGCGCCCGCCACCGACGTCCCGCGGATCCGCCCGAACTGGGTCTCGACCATGTTGATGGCCGCGAGGTACTCCCAGTCCACGCCGAAGCGGCGCTCCGCCTCGCGGTAGCTGCGCACCAGGGTGCGCTCCGACGCCGGCGGCACGATCCGCCACGCCGGAAGCTCGTCGGCCAGGTCGCGGTCGGCCACCGGGTGCATCGAGCGGAACTCGCGCCGGGCGGCGACGTTGGCGCGCAGCCAGCGGCGGTCCGCCGGGCGCAGGTCCTCGAGCACCCGGGGCAGCCAGGTCCGCCGCCCTGCGGTCTCGCGCACCGCCAGCTGGGCGGTGTGCCCGGCCGCGGCGAGCAGGTCCGGTGACGGGTCCGCGGAGCGGATCACCCGCTGCGCGGCCGCGACCATCGCCGCCGCCTCCGCGGGACCGGCCGGGCGGCGCGGGGTCCCGGCCAGCGCGGCCTCGAGCTCAGCGGGTACGTCGTCGCCCTCGCGCGCCTCGCCCGAGACCACCGCGTCGGCGGGCCGCGCGTCGTCGCCCGGTGGGGGAGTCCGCGCGGCGCCACCGCAGGCCGTCACCGCGAGCAGCAGCGCGGCGAGGAGCGGCGTACGGGTCATGGCTCCACTCTCACACAGCCCCGGACGCGACAGACCCGGCAGAGCGTGCTCTGCCGGGTCTGTCGAGGAAGCGTCAGGAGACGGTGTCGATCAGAAGACGGTGGTCTTCCAGACGAAGCCGTTGGCGGTGAAGCGGGAGTCACCCTTGACGGTGAAGCTCCAGTACCAGGTGCCGCCGCGCTTGGGCAGGGTGACCTTGTACTTGCCGTTGGACTTGGTCTTGATCGTCTTGTACTTCTTGAACCCCTTGTTCTGCTTCTTGCTGACCTGGATGACGATCTTCTTGTTGCCGTAGTCGGGCGTGACCTTGCCCTTGATGACGAAGCCCGAGCTCGGGTAGGTGATCTTGCGGGCCACGCTGACGGTGAACGGCGCCGACTCGCTGGGCGCGTAGTTGTTCTGGTAGGTCGAGGTGGCGGTGTAGCCGCTGTAGACGACCTTGTACGTCGTGGTGGCCTGGGGCTTCACGTCGTAGAAGGAGCTCGAGGCGGAGGTGCCGGTGGCGACCGGGACCCACGCGGACGTGCCGGCCTCCATGGCGTAGAGGGTCGAGGTGCCGTAGCTGGCGCTCGAGCCGTTGGAGGCGTCGACGTCGACGCTGACGTAGAGGTCGTCGCCGTACTCGAGCTGGGTCTCGCTGGGCGTGGCGGCGGTGGTGGTGGTCAGGTTCTCCGTGGCGTGGCTGGGCGCGGCGACGGCGATCGGCGCGAGGCCGAGCAGTCCGGCCGTGACCGAACCGGCGACGAGACGAGTGATGCGCATGTTCCCCGTTGTTCCTCTCGGTGGAAGATCTGGTCCGACCAGCACTCGGGTGCCGGTCGCTGTGCGGTGGTGCTACCCCTGTGACGCCCGGGACAAACCCGGAGTTGTCCGCCAGGTCGGCCCCTCATCCCGATCGCGCCGCTGTCGGGCACCACCCGTAGACTTTCACGATCCCCCCTTCGTCCGGCGAACGGGGGTCGTTCGCGTGCTCTCGAAGGGATCCACGGTGTCGTCCACGCCACTCCTCGCCCTCGCCCACCGCCTCGTCTCCGCGCCCACCCTCGGCGGCGCGCTCGCCGACGCCGCGGTGCAGGCCAGCCTCGACCTCACCGGTCCCGGCGCCGTCAGGCCGGTGGTCGTGCACGGCCTGGTCGAGCGCGGGCGCACGGTGCTGGCGGTGACCGCGACCTCGCGCGAGGCCGAGGACCTCGTCGAGGAGCTCGCCGACCTCGTCGACCCCGACACCGTGGCCTACTACCCGAGCTGGGAGACGCTGCCGCACGAGCGCCTCAGCCCCCGCAGCGACACCGTCGGCCGCCGCCTGGCCGTGCTGCGCCGGCTGCGCCACCCCGGCACCGACGCCGCCAACGGCCCGCTCAAGGTGGTCGTCGCGCCGATCCGCAGCCTGCTGCAGCCGCAGGTGCCGGGCCTCGCCGACATCGAGCCGGTCGAGCTCGCGCCGGGCGACTCGCGGCCGCTGGAGGAGGTCGTGCGCGGCCTGGCCGACGCGGCGTACTCCCGCGTCGACATGGTCGAGCGCCGCGGCGAGTTCGCAGTGCGCGGCGGGATCGTCGACGTCTTCCCCCCGACGGAGGAGCACCCGCTGCGCGTGGAGTTCTGGGGAGACGACGTCGAGGAGATCCGCGCCTTCGCCGTGGCCGACCAGCGCACCCTGGAGAAGGTGGACCGGCTCTGGGCGCCGCCGTGCCGCGAGCTGCTGCTCACCGACGACGTACGCCGTCGCGCCGCCGAGCTCGGCCAGGCGCACCCGCAGCTGCTCGAGCTCACCGACAAGATGGCGGCCGGCATCGCGGTCGAGGGCATGGAGTCGCTGGCCCCGGTCCTCGTCGACGGCATGGAGCTCCTCGTCGACCTGATGCCCGCCGGCACGACGGTGCTGGTCCTCGACCCCGAGCGCGCCCGCACCCGCGCCCACGACCTGGTGGCCACGAGCGAGGAGTTCCTCGGCGCCTCGTGGGCCGCTGCCGCCGGTGGCGGCACCGCCCCGATCGACCTGGGCGCCGCCTCCTACCGCGAGATGGCCGACGTGCGGCTCCACGCGCTGGGCCTGGGGCATGCCTGGTGGACGGTGAGCCCGTTCGGGATCGACACCGACGACGCCCCCACCGGCGCCCTGACCGACGCCGAGACCGCCGGCGTGCCGAGCCGGACCCTGCCCACGCACCCCGCCGAGGCATACCGCGGCGACCTGCAGAAGGCCGTCGACGACATCCGCGGGTGGGTGACCGACGGCCTCGAGGTCGCCGTGGTCCACGCCGGCCACGGCCCGGCCGAGCGCTTCGTCGAGCTGCTCGGCGAGAACGACATCGCCGCCCGGCTCGTCGAGGAGGGCGAGCCGGCCGGGGCCAACGTCGTCACGGTGACCTGCGGGCACCTCGTCCACGGCCTGGTGGACGAGGAGGCCAGGGTCGCGATCGTCACCGGTGACGACCTGTCGGGCCAGAAGACCTCGACCCGCGACATGCGGCGAATGCCGACGCGCCGCAAGCGGCAGATCGACCCGCTCGAGCTCAAGGCCGGCGACTACGTCGTGCACGAACAGCACGGCGTGGGCCGCTTCGTCGAGATGAAGCAGCGCGAGATCGGTGGCGCGGTGCGCGAGTACCTCGTCCTGGAGTACGGCGCCAGCAAGCGCGGCGGCCCCAACGACATGCTCTACGTCCCGGCCGACACCCTCGACCAGGTCACCCGCTACGTCGGCGGCGAGAACCCGAGCCTCGACCGGCTCGGCGGCGGCGACTGGACCAAGCGCAAGAACAAGGCGCGCCGTGCGGTCCGCGAGATCGCGGCCGAGCTCATCAAGCTCTACGCCGCGCGACAGGCGACGAAGGGCCACGCCTACGGCCCCGACACCCCGTGGCAGCGCGAGCTCGAGGACGCCTTCCCGTTCACCGAGACCGTCGACCAGCTGACCACCGTGGACGAGGTCAAGGCCGACATGCGCAGCGTCGTGCCGATGGACCGCCTCGTGTGCGGCGACGTCGGCTACGGCAAGACCGAGATCGCGGTGCGCGCGGCGTTCAAGGCGGTGCAGGACGGCAAGCAGGTCGCCGTGCTGGTGCCGACGACGCTGCTGGTGACCCAGCACCTGTCGACCTTCTCCGAGCGGATGTCGGGCTTCCCGGTCGTGATCAAGGGGCTCTCGCGCTTCCAGACCGACAAGGAGGCCAAGGAGGTCGTCGCCGGCCTCGCGGACGGCTCCATCGACATCGTGGTCGGCACCCACCGCCTGCTCAACCCGGACATCAAGGTCAAGGACCTCGGCCTGATCATCGTCGACGAGGAGCAGCGCTTCGGCGTGGAGCACAAGGAGCAGATGAAGCGGATGCGCACGTCGGTCGACGTGCTGTCGATGAGCGCGACGCCGATCCCGCGCACGCTCGAGATGGCGGTCACCGGTATCCGCGAGATGTCCACGATCACCACGCCGCCGGAGGAGCGGCACCCGGTGCTCACCTACGTCGGCGCCTACGAGGACCGCCAGGTGGTCGCGGCGGTGCGCCGTGAGCTGCTGCGCGAGGGCCAGGTCTTCTACATCCACAACCGGGTGCAGTCGATCGAGAAGGCCGCGGCCCGGATCCGGGAGCTGGTGCCCGAGGCGCGGGTGGCGACCGCGCACGGCCAGATGAACGAGCGCCAGCTCGAGCAGGTGATGCTCGACTTCTGGGAGAAGCGCTTCGACGTCCTGGTCTGCACGACGCTGGTGGAGAGCGGCCTCGACGTGTCGAACGCCAACACCATGATCATCGAGCGTTCCGACACCCTCGGCCTGTCCCAGCTGCACCAGCTGCGGGGTCGGGTCGGCAGGTCCCGCGAGCGCGCCTACGCCTACTTCCTCTACCCCGCCGAGAAGCCGCTCACCGAGACCGCGCACGAGCGCCTGGCGACCCTGGCACAGCACTCCGACCTGGGCGGCGGCATGGCCATCGCGATGAAGGACCTCGAGATCCGCGGCGCGGGCAACCTGCTCGGCGGCGAGCAGTCCGGCCACATCGCCGACGTCGGCTTCGACCTCTACGTCCGGCTCGTCGGCGAGGCGGTGGCCGACTTCAAGGGCGGCACGGAGGAGGAGCTCGTGGAGGTCCGCATCGAGCTCCCGGTCGATGCCCACCTGCCCCACGACTACATCCCCAGCGAGCGGCTGCGGCTGGAGATCTACAAGCGCCTGGCCGAGGTGCGCCTCGACGCCGACGTCGACGAGGTCCGCGAGGAGCTCGTCGACCGCTACGGCCCGCCCCCGGAGGTCGTGGAGTCGCTGCTGTTCGTCGCCCGCTTCCGCGCGCGCTGCCGGCAGGCCGGGGTGCGCGAGGTGACGGTGGCCGGCAAGTACGTCCGGTTCGCGCCGGTCGACCTGCCCGAGTCGCGCGTCGTACGGCTGCAGCGGCTGCATCCGCGCAGCGTCGTCAAGGCACCGGTCAGTACCATCCTCGTGCCGCGGCCGCAGACTGCCGGCTTCCCCGTGCAGCCGGTGGCCGGGGTGGCTTTGCTTGAATGGGCGCGCGGCGTGATCGACGAGGTGATCGACCCGCCCGCGCCGGCGGCCCCCGCAGCACCGACCAAGGAGTAGCCCGTGAGCAAGACCCGCCTGATGACGGCCGCGACGCTGGGCGTCGCCGGCCTGCTGCTGACCGGTTGTGGCAGCGCCTCGCCGGGCGTGGCGGTCACGGTCGGCGACGAGCAGCTCTCGGTCCGCGACGTCGACACGGCGGCGCGCGAGATGTGCACTGCGCTCGGCGACCAGTTCGAGGCGCAGAGCACCGTGCTCCCGATGAGCTTCATCCGCCAAGGCACGGTGCAGCTGCTGACGCTGCGCGCGCAGGCCATGCAGGTCGCCGACGAGTACGGCATCGAGCCGGGCTCGAGCTACCGCAACGATGTGGCGCAGCGTCGTCGTACGGCCGCGTCCATGCCGGAGGACGTCCGCGAGACCTACGTCGAGCTCACCTCGGCCAACGCGCTCGCCAGCGACATCGTCGACCAGGTCGGCACGATCGTCCTCGAGGAGCGCGGCGTCACCGACCCCACCACCGAGCAGGTCACCCAGGCCGGTGTCGACGTGTTCAACCAGTGGCCCGACGCGAACGGCATCGAGATCGACCCCCGCTACGGCCTCGAGAGCGTCGACGGCGTGCTGACGCCGGTCGACACCAACACCTCGGTCGCGGTCGGCCAGACCGCGAAGGACGGGCTCAAGACCGAGCCCGACGCGGCGTTCGCCAGGACGCTGCCGATGACCCACCGCTGCGGCTGATGACCGAGGGCTCGGCCCTGGAGGCGTTCGCCGAGCAGATGCGGGTGCTGCGCCGTGAGTGCGCGTGGAAGCGCGAGCAGACGCACACCTCGCTGGTCCCGTTCGTCCGCGAGGAGGCCGAGGAGGTCGTCGAGGCGATCGAGTCCGGAGACCCGGCCGCGTTGTGCGACGAGCTGGGCGACCTGCTCCTCCAGGTGGTGATCCACGCGGTCATCGCCGAGGAGGCGGGCGACTTCACGCTCGACGACGTGGCCCGCGGCGTGATCGCGAAGATGGAGCGGCGCAACCCCCACGTCTTCGGCGACGCGGTGGCCACCGACGCGGCCGAGGTCCTCCGGCTCTGGAACGCGGCGAAGGCGGCCGAGAAGGCCGAGAAGGCCGGTCATCAGCCGGGGACGCGATGAGGATCCCCGGCGCTCGCCGGGGATCCCCATGACGTAGGTGGCTCAGCCGCGCAGGCGGACCTGCTCGACGCCGGCCGAGCGCCGGTGCCCGGCGTCACCGAGGTAGGTGACGACGACCTTGTAGCGCCCCGCCGGGACCCGGAGCACGATCGCCCTCCGCCCGTCGCGGAGCCTCGCGGTGCGCTCGGCGACCTCGGCGCCCGCCTTCTTCAGCACGACCCGGACGGCCCCGGTGGGGTCGCCGGGGCGCACCCGGGCGAGCACGCCGACCTTGCGGCCGGGGAGGTCGGTGACCTTCACGGCCACCTTCGTCCGGACCTTGGTGGCCGGGACGGGGGCCGGGGTCGTGGTGGGCGTCGTGGTGGGAGTCGTCGTCGGCGGGGTGGTCGGCGGCGTGGGCGTGGGCGGCGTGGTCGGCGCCGGGCCGAACACGGACGCGGCGGAGCCGAGGCGCAGGAACTGTGTCTCACCGGTGGCGTCGTCGAGCCCGTCGTTGTCGGTCACTGCGTAGACCTGGCCGTCGGCGCCGATCGTCAGCCCCTCGAGCTTCTCCTGGGTCCACCCCTTCAGCGCCTCGAGGTGCGGCAGCACGTCGATCGCCAGCTTCTTGGTGAGCGCCACCGGGGTGGTGGTGCCGCCGGTGGCCGGGACGTCGACGGTGTAGACGCGCTTGACCGCCGCCATGGTGCCGTTGAGCTTGTCGCGCTCGATCACCGCCAGGGTGTCGTCGTCGACGGCCGTGATCTCCGACAGGCCGATCCAGTCGCCCGCCGTCGTGGTCGTCTGGAGCGGGTAGGAGAACCACGACCACGTGCCGGCAGCGACGTCGTACCTGCCGATGCGGGCGTTGTCGCCCTCGGCGGACGCGGTGGTGGCGATGTCGCTGAAGAGCGGGCGCTGGAGGACGGCGTAGACGACCTCTGACGAGCCGGAGCCGGTGGCGGTGACGCCCTCGAGGCCCCACTTGCCGACCTTGGCGGCGACGTCGGCCGGCAGCGCGACCTCCTGCTGGACGACGCCCTTCGCGTTGGTGCGGACCAGCTTGTTCTGGGCGCCGGTGGCCCCCTCGCTCGCGAGCCAGAAGCCGCCGCCGCTGCGGGCGTGCAGGCCCTCGACGTCGAGGCCGGTGGCGATCGTGCCGTCGGCGTTCCTCACCTCGACGACGCGGTCGATGACCGCGGGGGTGCCGCTGGTGTCGATTTTGTAGAGCCTTGCGGTCTCGTACGCCGAGTCGCTCGCGCTCCACAGGGCGCCGGCGTTGCCCGGCGCGCCCGACAGCGCGCCGAGCGCGCCCCAGCCGATCGGGAGGCCCGACGACTCCTCCGCCGAGACGACGCTCGGGAAGGCGGGCGCCTTCTCGCCGTAGGCGTAGACGCCGACCGAGGCGCGCACCTGGGCGCTGGCGTCGTCGGTCTCGGAGGAGACGACGAGCAGGTCGCGCGACGGGACGGCGAGCAGGCCCTCGGGACCGTTGGTGGCGGGCAGCGCCTGCTCGAGGACCGGCTTGACCGGGTCGGTCAGGTCGTAGACCGCGACGACGTTGCTGCGCTCGGAGCCGACGAAGGCACGCTTCCTGCCACCGATGGTGGAGATCAGCAGGCCCTCGGGCTCAGAGCCCTTCTTGGCCGCACGGTCGTCGTTGTGCAGGCCGAGCGAGGTGGTGAGGTTCTCGAAGGAGTTCTTCGCGTCCCACACCGGCGTGCCGGTGGTGGTGTCGAAGATCGTCCAGCCGCGCGTGCCGCCCTTCCAGTCGCCCTCGTTCGCGGTCGCGACGTGGGCGGCGTCGACCCAGCCGATCGAGTCCGGCTCGCGCGGGGCGGTGACGGTGCCGCTCGGGTTGAACAGGCCGTCCTTGGTGACGTCGACGCCAGTGACGGTGGCCGTGCCGGCTGAGAAGACCGTGTCGATCGTGCCGGTCGGCACGTCGATGACGACGATGCCGTTGTTCTCCTGGAGCGTCAGCGCGAGCTTGTTGGCGGCGTTGATCGTGACGTACTCCGGCTCCGGGTCCGACGGGGTGTCGAGGCCGGCGGCCGCGAGGGTCGGCTGGTCCAGCACCACCGCGCGGGTCGTCCACGCGGCGGGGTCGGTCGTCGACGGCAGGTCGAGGAGCTGCACGAAGCCGGCTGGTGCCTGGGGCAGGTCACCCTCCGCACCGCCGGCGGGCGTGGCCTCCTCGTCGCGCTGGTTCTCCATGGCGATGGCGGCGTACGCCTTGTCCGGGCTGATCGCGATCGAGTCGGGCTGGCCGCCGAGGTCGATCGTGCGCACCAACTCCTGCGTCGAGATCCGGACGACGACCAGGCTGCCCTTCGGGTTCGGGAAGTCCCCACCGGTCTCGTCGATGGCGATCAGGGCGAAGTCGCCGACCACGGCGACCGAGGTCGGCTGGTCGTCGGCGTGGCCGAGGGTGGCCAGTTCGATGGTGCCCAGGCCCTTCGGGGCGGCCGGGTCGGTGATGTCGAGGAGGCCCACGCGCTTGCCGGGGGCGTCGGTGTAGACCACCGTCCTCCCGTCCTCGCTGACCGCCGAGATCTCGGCGACCGTCTCGGCGGTGGGGTCCACCCCCTCCGGGACGTTCTGGAAGACCGGGTAGGTCGCCACCCGGTCGAAGGCGCCGGAGCCGGCCTCGGCCGCGCCGGACGTCGTACCGGTCAGGGCCACCAGTGAGAGCGGCAGGAGGGACAGGGGGACCGCGGCGGTGGCGAGGATCGCCAGCCCACGTCGTCGGTGCATGCTGAGTGCCTTTCGCGCACGAGTGGCCCGAGATGTCGGGCGCATGCTTGCGGCGGCGCGTGGCGCGTCGGTGACGGCGACGTGAACGCGGGGTCAGCGTGAGGTGGCGACCAGCCGCCCGACCACCCCGACGGCGAACACGGCCAGCCCCGCCAGCACCGAGCCGAGCGGCAGCGCGGCCGCCATCACGACACATCCCACCAGCCCGAGCACCTGGAGCCCGCGGGGCCAGCGGCGCTGGTCGGCGGGTTGGCGCAGGGCGGACAGGTTGGCGACGGCGTAGTAGACCAGCACGCCGAAGGACGAGAAGCCGATCGCGCCGCGGAGGTCGACCGCGAGCACCAGCACGACGACGGCGACGCCGATGACGACCTGCGCCGTGTCGGGGACCTGGTGGTGCGGGTCGACGGACGCCAGCGGACCGGGCAGGTCGCGCTCGCGTGCCATCGCGAGCGTCGTACGCCCGACGCCCGCCAGCAGGGCGAGCAGGGCACCGAGGGCGGCGGCCGCTGCCCCGACGCGGACGACCGGCACGGCCCAGTCCGCGCCGAGCGCCTCGGTCGCAGCGGCGACCGGCGTGGGAGAGCCCGGCAGGTCGGCGCCCAGGAGGTGGAGCAGGGCGAGCCCGACGAGGAGGTAGAGCACGACGGCGGTGCCGAGCGCGACGAGGATCGCGCGGCCGAGCTGCTCGGGCCGGCGCACCTCCTCGGCGAGGGTGGCGATCCGGGCGTAGCCGGCGAAGGCGAAGAACAGCAGCCCGGCGGACTGGAGCACGCCCCACACGCCGCCGGTCGCCTCGAGCGGCGGGACCGGTCCGGCGTCGCCCGTCGCGGCCAGCGCGAGGAAGCCCACCAGCACGAGCAGCGTGGCGACCAGCAGCACCCTGGCCGCCGTGGCGGTCCGGGTGATGCCGCGCAGGTTGAGCACCGTGAAGGCGACGACGACCAGCGCGGCCAGCCCGCGCGCCCACCAGCCTCCGGCAGGGACGGCGTACGCCGCGAACGTCATCGCCATCGCCGCGCACGACGCGGTCTTGCCGACCACGAAGCCCCAGCCGGCGAGGAACCCCCACCACGGGCCGAGCACCTCGCGGCCGAAGAGGTAGGTGCCGCCCGAGGAGGGGTACGACGACGCCAGCTGCGCCGAGGCGACCGCGTTGCAGAAGGCCACCACCGCGGCGATGCCCAGCCCGACGAGCAGCCCGCTCCCGGCGGCCGCCGCGGCGGGGGCGAAGGCCACGAAGACCCCGGCGCCCAGCATCGCGCCGAGCCCCACGACGACGGCGTCGCCGGTGCCGAGGCGGCGCGCAAGACCCGGCTGCACGGCGGGCGGGCTCATGCCGGGCCCCCGGTCGACCCGGTCGACCCGGGCGCCCGGTCGAGGGGCACGACCGTCGGGTCGGGCGAGAACGCGTCGACGTAGGCCTCGCCGAGCGCGTCCGTCACGTCGTCGGCGGCCTGCGCCGGCAGCCGGATCCCGTCGGGCGGGTGGAAGTGCACCTCGCCCGGGGCGTCGAGCTCCCAGCTCGTCGGATCGGCACGCCACTGCGACGGTGACGCCCCGAGCTCGCGGCGGAACGCGCGCACGAAGACGTCGTAGCCCCGGAACCCGCAGTCGGCCGCGATGTCCTGGAGCCGGCGGTCGGTCTCCCGCGCCTGCCACGCCGCACGCTCGAGGACGAGCCGGTCGCGGAACCTCGCCGGCGACTCGCCCGCCATCGCACGCCGCAGCCGCGTCGCGCCACGATCCCCGGCCGGGTCGTCGGCACTGGCCGTCGCGCGGTCCACGAGGGCCCCGAGGTGCTCCGCCGGACCGGGTTCGCGTGACGCCACGAGGCCCACGCTAGCCCCACCCGGACCGGTCCCCGCGGACACCCGGGCGACGTCAGGACCCGACGTGGCTAGGCTGGCCGCCGACCCACGACGTACCCCCTCAGGAGCTCTGCCATGTCGATCATCGCTGCAGTCGGCGCCCGCGAAATCCTCGATTCGCGCGGCAACCCCACCGTCGAGGTGGAGGTACTTCTCGAGGACGGCGCGTTCGGCCGGGCGGCCGTGCCCAGCGGCGCCTCCACCGGCGCCTTCGAGGCCGTCGAGCTGCGCGACGGCGGCAAGCGCTACCTCGGCAAGGGCGTGCAGAACGCCGTGACCGGTGTCGTCGACACCATCTCGGGCGCGATCGTCGGGCTCGACGCCGACGACCAGCGCCTCATCGACCAGGTGATGCTCGACCTCGACGGCACCCCCAACAAGGCCAAGCTCGGTGCCAACGCGATCCTCGGAGCCTCGCTCGCCACCGCCAAGGCGGCCGCCGAGTCCGCCGGCCTGCCGCTGTTCCGCTACGTCGGCGGCCCCAACGCGCACCTGCTCCCGGTGCCGATGATGAACATCCTCAACGGTGGCGCCCACGCCGACTCCAACGTCGACGTCCAGGAGTTCATGATCGCGCCGATCGGCGCGGCGACCTTCCGCGAGGCGCTGCAGCAGGGCGCGGAGGTCTACCACGCGCTCAAGTCGGTGCTGAAGAAGAAGGGCCTGTCCACCGGGCTCGGCGACGAGGGCGGCTTCGCGCCGAACCTCGACAGCAACCGGGCCGCGCTCGACCTCATCGCCGACGCCGTCAAGGCCGCGGGGTTCAAGCTGGGCAAGGACATCGCGCTCGCGATGGACGTCGCGGCCAGCGAGTTCCACGACAAGGGCAGCTACACCTTCGAGGGCAAGAAAACCAAGACCGACGCGATGGTCGACTACTACGCCGACCTCGTCTCCTCCTACCCGATCGTCTCCATCGAGGACCCGCTCGACGAGGAGGACTGGGACGGCTGGAAGGCCATCACGGACGCTCTCGGTGACAAGACGCAGCTCGTCGGCGACGACCTGTTCGTCACCAACGTGGAGCGGCTGCAGCGCGGCATCAGCGGCGGGCAGGCCAACGCGATGCTGGTCAAGGTCAACCAGATCGGCTCGCTCACCGAGACGCTCGACGCCGTCGAGCTCGCCCACCGCGCGGGCTTCCGCAACATGATGAGCCACCGCTCCGGCGAGACCGAGGACACCACCATCGCCGACCTGGCGGTCGCCACGAACTGCGGCCAGATCAAGACCGGTGCGCCGGCCCGCTCCGACCGCGTCGCGAAGTACAACCAGCTGCTCCGCATCGAGGACGAGCTCGGTGACGCGGCTCGCTACGCCGGTGCGGGCGCGTTCCCGCGATTCACTGGCTGAACCGGGCACACTGGACCGCATGCCTTCCCAGCGTCGTACTCCTCGGGGCGGGCCGGGCGGTGGCGGGTCACGCGGACCGGGGCAGGGCTCGACGCATCCCGGCTCCCGCGGCCGCCGGCCACGGGCGTCGACGCGTACGACGTCCGAGCCGGCCGCCGAGACCGGCACCACCGTCGCGGCACGCCCTGCATCCCCGAGGAGCGACGCGCGGCGTCCCCGCCTGACCGGCCGGGCGGCGGTCCTGGTCCTGGTCCTCGCTGTGCTGACGGTGTCCTACGCGTCGTCCCTGCGGGCCTACCTCCAGCAGCGCTCGCACATCGGCGAGCTCAAGGCGACCATCGCCGAGCGCGAGGCCAACATCGAGGACCTCGAGCGCGAGAAGAAGCGCTGGGACGACCCTGCGTACGTCAAGGCGCAGGCCCGGGCCCGCTTCGGCTACCTGATGCCCGGCGAGTCCGGCTTCGAGGTGATCGGCCCCGACGGCAAGCCGCTGGAGGCCCAGGCCACCCTCAACGACCCCTCCGACGTCATCAAGACGGTGCCGAAGGCGTGGTGGAGCGCGGCGTGGGAGTCCATGGAGCTCGCCGGCAACCCGCCCCCGCCGGACGAGCAGCCCGCAGACCTGATCGACGGAACCCAGCAGTGAGCAGCCACAGGTGAGCAACAAGAAGGACGACCACGCGGGCGAGCAGCGGATCGACCCCGCCGACGAGGCCGCCGTCCGTGCCCAGCTCGGCCGCACGCCCCGCGGCATCGACTCCGTCGGCCACCGTTGCCCCTGCGGGAACCCCGACGTGGTCACCACGGAGCCCCGGCTGCCCAACGGCACGCCGTTCCCGACGACCTTCTACCTCACCTGCCCGCGCGCGGCCTCGCGCATCGGCACCCTCGAGGGCTCCGGCCTGATGAAGGAGATGCAGGCGCGCCTCGGGGAGGACGAGGAGCTCGCCGCCGCCTACCGCGCGGCCCACGAGAAGTACCTCGCCCACCGCGCCGAGGTCGGCGCCCGGGCCGGGCTCGACGTGCCGGAGATCGACGGCATCTCCGCCGGCGGGATGCCCGACCGCGTCAAGTGCCTGCACGTGCTGGCCGGACAGTCGCTGGCCATGGGGCGCGGCGTGAACCCGCTCGGCGACGAGGTGCTCGACGCGCTCGGCGACTGGTGGGCCGCCGGCCCCTGCGTCACCGTCGAGGACTGACCGGGCACTTCCTCGCGCTGCAAGCCCGTGACCGGGCACTTCCTCGCGCTGCAAGCCCGTGACCGGGCACTTCCTCGCGGTACGCGGGGGGTCCAGCGCGAGGAAGTGCCCGGTCGACGCCCCCCAGCGCGAGGAAGTGCCCGGTCGGCACAATGGCGGCATGACTCACCCGACGCCCACGGTCGCGGCGATCGACTGCGGGACCAACTCGATCAAGGTGCTCGTCGGCGCGGTCCGCGACGACGGCACCCTCGACGTCCACCTGCGCGACTCCCGGGTCGTGCGCCTCGGCCAGGGTGTCGACGAGACCGGCGTGCTCGCCGAGGAGGCGCTGGAGCGCACCTTCGCCGCCATCGACGAGCTCGCCGCGGTGATCCGCGACCACGGGGTGCCGCCCGAGCGGTTGCGCTTCTGCGCCACGTCGGCGACCCGCGACTCCAGCAACGCCGCGGTCTTCGCCGAGGGCGTACGCCGCCGGCTCGGCGTCGAGCCGGAGGTGCTGTCGGGCGACGAGGAGGCCGCGCTCGTCTTCGCCGGTGCTATCGCCGCCCAGGACCCCGCGCCGGCCGAGCCCGTGCTGGTGGTCGACATCGGCGGCGGGTCGACCGAGCTGGTCCTGGGCGAGGGCGACGAGCGACGGTCCGTCTCGATGGACATCGGGTCCGTGCGCCTGCACGAGCGCCACCTCCACGGCGACCCGCCGACCGCCGACGAGCTCGCCGCCTGCCTGGCCGACATCGAGCAGCACCTCGACGCGTCCGGCGTACCCCTCGAGCGCACGCGCACCGCGATCGGCACCTCCGGCACGATCAAGACGCTGGCGTGCGGCGTGATGGGGCTCGACACCTACGACCGGGCCGCCTTCGACGGTGCCGTGCTGTCCAACGCCGACACCGAGCGCTTCGTGCACCGCCTCGTCGCGATGACGGTCGAGGAGCGGCGCGCACTGCCCTACATGCACCCCGGCCGTGCCGACGTCATCGACGCGGGCGCGCTGATCTGGACCCGCATCCTGGCGCGGGTCCCGGTGCCCCGGCACGTCGTCTCCGAGGCCGACATCCTGCACGGCATCGCCGCCGCCATCGCGCGATGACCCCCCAGGACCTGCCGCACCCGCTCGTCGGCGGGCGGTTCAGCAGCCCCGTGGCGCCCGGCACCGGCTGGCCCGACGACCCGGCTGCCCCCGACACCCCGGTCGCCCGCGATGCCGACGACGTACGACGTCTCGCGCAGGCCGGCGACCTCGCCGAGCTCGACGCCCGGGTGAGCGTCTGCTCGGCCTGCCCGCGGCTGGTGGCGTGGCGGGAGGGGGTCGCGGTGGAGAAGCGGGCGTCGTTCGCCGACCAGCCCTACTGGGGTCGCCCCATCCCCGGCTGGGGCGACCCCGAGCCCTCGCTGCTGATCGTCGGGCTCGCCCCGGCCGCCAACGGTGGCAACCGCACCGGCCGGATCTTCACCGGCGACCCGAGCGCGGACTGGCTCTTCGCCAGCCTGCACCGCACCGGGTGGGCGGTCCAGGAGACGAGCCACCACGCCGGCGACGGGCAGCGGCTGGTGGGTGCGCGGATGGTCGCGACCGTGCGGTGCGCGCCTCCGGAGAACAAGCCCACGGCGGTCGAGCGCGACACCTGCGCGCCCTGGATCGCGGCCGAGCTGGCGCTGCTGCCCACGGTGCGCGTGGTCGTCGCGCTGGGCTCGTTCGGCTGGGACGGCGCGATCCGCTCGCTCGTCGCGGCAGGCGCGCCCGGCCCGCCGCGGAAGCCGAAGTTCGGCCACGGCGTCGAGGTGCAGCTCGGCGACGTCGTGCTCGTCGGCTGCTTCCACCCCTCGCCGCACAACACCTACACCCGCCGGCTGACCCGGGAGATGACGGACGAGGTCTTCGTCCGGGCGCGGTCGCTGACAGACTGAGCCCGCCGGCCCCGGTATCCCAACCGGTAGAGGAAGCCGCCTTAAAAGCGGTCAAGTCTGGGTTCGAACCCCAGCCGGGGCACCGTTCCCGGGCATGGCGCACGCCGTGCCCGGGGAGTAACGTCGACCGGTCAATCTCCCCGTCGGAGGTCGCCATCTCGAGCTGGGTCGTCATCATCGTCGTGATCCTCGTGATCCTGGTCCTGATGTCCGTGGGGAACGTCGGCAGCAGGGGCGACCACACCGTGAACGCGCAGCGCTGGTGGCACAAGCACGAGTGACGGGCGCCCGGACGTGCGCTCTCCGCCGGCTTCCTGAGAAGTTGCTGTGAGGGGAACAGCAACCCCACCGCGCACGTTTGAAGAGGTGTCACCCCGGCTAGAGTGGTGTGACGTGACAGGCGCCGTCACCGCGACGGCGTCGGAACCTCCGGATCCTCCGGGGGCGGCCTCCAAGGAGAGACCATGAAGAGCAACAACCCCGTTTTCGCCCGTTCCGAGGAGTTCAACCGCGCCTCGACGAACGCCTACGGCAACCAGACCTACGCCGGCGGCTCCGCCTACCCGGGCTACGGCGACACGACCAACGACCCCTCCACCTGGGGCACCGGCACGCCCGGCCAGGTCGACCAGGGCCGGATGACGATCGACTCCGTCGTGCAGAAGACGGCCATCTCCGTCGCCGTGATCTTCGCGACCGCCATCGTCACCTGGTGGTGGATCGGCGACATGGGCACCACCGACAGCTTCGGCCAGACGGTCGTCGACAACGACGCCCTCGGCCGCGCGAGCATGGGCGCCATGCTCGGCGCCGGCGGCGCGTTCCTGCTGTCCCTGGTGAACTCGTTCAAGCGCGTGATCAGCCCCGCCCTGGTGATCGCCTTCGCCGCCCTCGAGGGCGTCGCGCTGGGCGCCGTCAGCAAGCTCTTCGAGGTGCAGTTCGACGGCGTCGTGATGAGCGCCGTGATCGGCACCTTCGGCGCCCTGGCCGGCACGCTCGCCGCCTACAAGTTCCTGAACATCAAGGTCGGCGACAAGTTCCGCCGCGGCGTCGTGGCCGCCATGTTCGGCATGGTGGGCCTGGGCCTGCTGTCCCTGGTGCTGGGCTTCTTCGGCATCAACACCGGCCTCTACGGCATGGGCGGCCTCGGCTTCGCCTTCGCCCTGGCCGGCCTGGTTCTCGGTGTGCTCATGCTGATCCTCGACTTCGACTTCGTCGAGCAGGGCGTCGCCGCCGGGCTCCCGGAGCGCGAGTCGTGGCGCGCCGCCTTCGGCCTGACCGTCAGCCTGGTCTGGATCTACACCAACCTGCTGCGCATCCTCGCGATCCTGCGTCAGGACTGAGCCACCGCTCCACCCCACCGGCCCGCCCGAGCCACGCTCGGGCGGGCCGGCGGCATGTCCGGGGCCCGTGTCGGGGTATCTAGGGACGATCTGGGCGTTCGGAGGGTGCGATCGCCTACCAGAACGTCCCTAGGTACCCGGGGACGGCGAGGAGGCGGGGGAGGCGGGGGAGTCGGCGAGCTCACCGCCCGCCTCCTGCTCCTCCTGCTCCCCGTGCTCGTCGTGCTCGGGCGACTCGGCGTCGGTGGACGGACGCCGGCGGCGGTGCCGGAGCTCCACCCAGCGTCCGCGCAGGCCGCGCTGGGTGCCGCCGACCTCCGTGCCGTCGACCTCCGTGCCGGGGGTCCGGGACGCCCGGACCGCGGCGGCCGCGACCGGGAGGATGCCCTCGCGGCGCAGCGGCTCGGGCAGCGCCTCGTCGTCGGGCAGCAGGTCGAGCGCGGCCAGGCACGACGGGATGAGCACCGACGCGAGCTGCTGGTAGCCGTCGGCCGACGGGTGGAAGCGGTCGGGACCGAACAGCACCGCGGGAGCGGCGTCGAACTCCGGGCCGAGGATGTCGCCGAGGGAGACCGAGCGGCCGCCGTTCTCCACGACGGTGATGGTCTGCGCCGCGGCGAGGCGACGCGACCACTCCCGCGCGACCTGCTTGAGCGGCGGGGGGATCGGCCGGATCGTGCCGAGGTCCGGGCAGGTGCCGACGAGCACCTCGATGTCGGCCTCGCGCAGGCGGCGTACGCCCTCGGCGAGGTGCCGCACCGACGCCGACGGCAGCACCGAGTGGGTCACGTCGTTGGCCCCGATCAGCACGACGGCCAGGTCGGGGTGGGTGGGGATCGCAGCGTCCACCTGGGCGGCGAGCGCACTGGACTGGGCGCCGACCACGGCGAACGAGCGCAGGTGCACGCGACGGTCGGCCTGCGCGGCGACGCCGGTGGCCAGCTGGGCGCCCGGGGTCTCCTCGACACGCTCGACGCCGTAGCCGGCCGCGCTGGAGTCGCCGAGCAGGGCGATCCGGATCGCGGGTCCGGGGCGGCCGCGGCCGTACCACCCGGTCGAGTCTGGGGGGATGTCGGTCGCGTTGCCGATCATCCGGCGCGCGATCTTCGCCTCCGCCACCAGGACGCCGTACAGGCCGGCGCCGAGCACGGAGAGTCCGCCGCCGCCCAAGGCCGCGGCCGATGCCAGCTTGCGTGCTGCTCCTGTCGCCCCCACGACTTCATGCTACGGACCAGTAGGTCGGTAGATTGACCGGGTGCAGTACGTGAACTCGCTCCTCGACCTGATCGGCAACACTCCGCTCGTCCGCCTCGGCCGGACCCTCGACCTCCCGAGCAGCGAGGCCGACGGCCCGCTGGTGCTCGCCAAGGTCGAGTACCTCAACCCGGGTGGCTCGGTGAAGGACCGCATCGCCACCCGGATGATCGAGGCCGCGGAGGCGTCCGGCGCGCTCCAGCCCGGCGGCACGATCGTCGAGCCGACCTCCGGCAACACCGGTGTCGGGCTCGCGATGGTGGCGCAGCAGAAGGGCTACAAGTGCGTCTTCGTGTGCCCCGACAAGGTGAGCGAGGACAAGCGCAACGTGCTCAAGGCCTACGGCGCCGAGGTCGTGGTGTGCCCCACCGCCGTCGCGCCCGAGCACCCCGACTCCTACTACAACGTCAGCGACCGGCTCTCCAAGGAGCCGGGCGCCTGGAAGCCCGACCAGTACTCCAACCCGCACAACCCGCGCTCCCACTACGAGACCACCGGTCCGGAGATCTGGGCGCAGACGGAGGGGAAGATCACACACTTCGTCACGGGCATGGGCACGGGCGGCACGATCAGCGGCGTCGGGCGCTACCTCAAGGAGCAGAACCCCGACATCCAGGTGATCGGCGCCGACCCGGCGGGCTCGGTCTACTCAGGCGGCACCGGCCGCCCCTACCTCGTCGAGGGCGTGGGTGAGGACTTCTGGCCCGAGACCTACGACCGCACCGTGGCCGACCGCGTCATCGAGGTCTCCGACGCCGACTCCTTCGCCTTCACCCGTCGCCTCGCGCGCGAGGAGGCGATGCTGGTCGGCGGGTCCGCCGGCATGGCCGCCTTCGCCGCCCGTCAGCTCGCCCACGAGCTCGCGGCCGAGGGCCGCACCGACGCGGTGGTCGTGGTGCTGCTGCCCGACTCGGGCCGCGGCTACCTCACCAAGGTCTTCAACGACGACTGGCTCGGCCAGTACGGCTTCGCGACCGGCGCGCAGGACGACCACCGCACCGTCGGCGAGGTGCTGCGCGGCAAGTCCGGCCAGATCCCCGACCTGGTGCACACCCACCCCGGCGAGACCATCGCCGAGGCGGTCCACATCCTCCAGGAGTACGGCGTCAGCCAGATGCCCGTCGTGCGTGCCGAGCCCCCGATCGTGGCCGCTGAGGTCGCGGGGTCGGTCTCGGAGCGCACCCTCCTCGACGCGCTGTTCACCGGGCACGCCAAGCTCACCGACCGCGTCGAGGACCACATGTCCGAGGCGCTGCCGACCATCGGCTCGACCGAGCCGGCGACCGACGCGGTGACGCTGCTGGAGAAGGCCGACGCGGTGCTGGTGCACGAGGACGGCAAGCCGATCGGCGTGCTGACCCGCCAGGACCTGCTCGCCTTCGTGGCTGCGGTCTCGTGACCCGTCGTACGCGCCTGGCCGGCGCCCTGGTCGCCCTCGCCTGCCTCGGCTCGCTGTCGGCCTGCGGCGGTGACGACGTGAACACGAGCGCCGAGCCGGTCGAGGTCGAGGTCGGCGACGCCTTCACCTGGAACGGCTTCGCCGTCGACGACGGCTGGACCATCAAGGGCGTCGAGCGCTCGGTCAACGCCGAGACGGTGACCACGCCGCAGGTGCGCGGGTCGATCACGAACGAGACCGACGAGACCCGCACCGCGATCTTCCAGATGGTGTTCTCCGCAGACGGTGACCCGATCGCCACGCTCAGCTGCTCCGCGAGCGAGATGGAGCCCGAGCAGTCGATGCCGTTCGAGTGCCCCGGCCTCAGCGCCACCATGCCGAAGGACTACGACGCCGTGGTCGTGCAGGAGCTCAGCCGAGACACCAGCTCGTCCTGACGTGGGCGACCTTGCTCCGGAGGTCATCGCCTTCCTGGTCCTCGCCGCGCTCGTGGCGGGGTTCGTCGACGCCGTGGTCGGCGGTGGGGGACTGGTGCAGCTGCCGGCGCTGCTCGTCGGCCTGCCGGGCGCGTCGGTCGTGCAGATCGCGGCGACCAACAAGCTCGCGTCGTTCTGCGGCACCTCGATCAGCGCGGCGACGTACGTCCGGCGCATCCGTCCCGACCCGCGCACGTTCCTGCCGCTGATGCTGGCAGCGTTCGCCGGCTCGGCCGGCGGCGCCCTGGTGGCCTCGCTGCTGCCGCGCAGCGCCTTCGACCCGATCATCCTGGCCGTGCTCGTGCTGGTCGGCGGCTACGTCTGGTTCAAGCCGAGCGTCGGCGAGCTCACCAGCCTCCGCTTCCAGGGCGGGCAGCACCTGACCGCGGTGGTGCTGACGGGCCTGACGATCGGGTTCTACGACGGCGCCATCGGACCGGGGACCGGGTCGTTCCTGGTCTTCGCCCTCGTGGGGCTGCTGGGCTACAACTTCCTCGAGGCCTCGGCCAAGGCCAAGCTGGCCAACTGGGCCACCAACCTCGCCGCGCTGGTCGTCTTCGTGCCGCAGGGCGCGGTGATCTGGCAGCTCGCCCTGCCGATGGCCGCGGCCAACATCGCCGGGGGCTACCTCGGCGCCCGGCTGGCGATGGCGAAGGGAGCCCGGTTCGTCCGGGCGTTCTTCCTCGTCGTCGTCTCGGGGTTCGTCGTGCGGCTCGGCGGGGGACTCCTCGGCTGGTGGTGACCGGGTCAGGTGGGCCGTGGGCGGTAGCCTCCACCCCGTGGGAGCGGTCTCGGCAGTCGACAGGTTCCAGCGCCGCCACCCCGTCCTCGGCTTCCCGCTGGCGGTCGTCTACAAGTACTTCGACGACCAGGGTCCCTACCTCGCCTCGGCGCTGACCTACTACGCCTTCATCGCGATCTTCCCGCTGATGCTGCTCGGCACCTCGATCCTCGGCCTGATCCTGCGCGGTGAGCCGCAGTGGCAGGAGCAGATCCTCAACTCCGCGCTCTCGCAGTTCCCGATCATCGGCGACGAGCTGGGCCGTCCGGAGGGCCTGCAGGGCTCCGTGGCGGGTGTCGCAGTCGGTGCGATCGCCGCGCTCTACGGCGCGATGGGGCTCGGGCAGGCGCTGCAGAACACCCAGCACGTCGCGTGGTCGGTGCCGCGCAACAGCCGGCCCAACCCGGTCTACGCGCGGGTCAAGACCCTCGTCCTGCTGGTCACCGCCGGTGTCTCGCTGCTCGCCGTGACGATCGTGTCGACCGTCGCCAGCACGACCGACGTCTTCACCGAGGTGCTGGGCTCCGGCATCCAGTACTTCCTGCCGCTCGTGACCGTCGCGGTCGTCGGCACCTTCCTCACCCTGCTCTTCCGGTTCGCGGCCACGGGGCAGCACTCCTTCCGCCGGGCGGCGCCGGGCGGCTACACGCTGGCGGTCATGTGGCAGCTGCTCCAGCTGGCCGGTGCGGCCTACGTCGACAACGTGCTCGTCGACACCTCGTCGATGACCAAGACGTTCGGCCTCGTCCTCGGCCTGATCGGCTTCCTCTGGATCGGCGCGGTGATGGCCGTGCTGGCGACGGAGATCAACGTCGTCGGCGCCCGCCGGCTGTGGCCGCGAGCACTGCTGACACCCTTCACCGACAACGTCGAGCTGACCGACGCCGACCGCCGGGCGTACGCCGCCTATGCCCGGATGCAGCGTCACAAGGGCTTCGAGAAGGTGTCCGTGGTCTGGGAGCCCGGCCCCCTCGAGCGCCGCACGCAGGCGGACCCGGACGACCCGGGGTGACGTCGTACCTCACCGTCGCCCGCGCGGCCGAGGCGGAGGTCGAGGACCGCGGCTCCCGCTTCCTCTGCACGCTCCGCCGGGTGGCCGACGAGGACGAGGCGCGTGCGCTGGTCGCCACGCTGCGCCGCGAGCGCTGGGACGCGCGGCACCACTGCTCGGCCTTCGTCCTCGGTCCGCGAGGCGAGGTGCAGCGCTCCTCCGACGACGGGGAGCCGGCCGGGACCGCCGGGGCGCCGATGCTCGACGTGCTGCGCGGTGCGGGAGTGAGCGACGTCGCGGCGGTGGTCACCCGGTGGTTCGGCGGCACCCTCCTCGGTGCCGGCGGGCTGGTCCGGGCCTACGGCGACGCGGTCCGGGCCGCGCTCGCGGAGGCCGGCACGCTGCGCCGGTCGCTGCTGGCCGAGCTCGCCCTCGACCTCGACCACGCCGACGCGGGACGGGTCGAGGGTGAGCTGCGCTCCCGCGGCGTGACCGTGCTCGACATGGCGTACGACGCGCACGTGCGGCTGCTTCTCGCCGCGCCGCCGGCCGAGGTCGAGCGGGTGTCCGAGGTCGTCGCCGCGGCGACGGGCGGGCGGCGCCGTCCGGTCGTGGTGGGCGAGCGCTGGGTCGACGGGCCCGACCGTCCGGCCTAGGTGACGTCGCCGTCGAGGTAGACCCAGCGACCCGCGCGCTGCTCGAACCGGCTGACCTCGTGCATCCGTCCGCCCTCCCACGAGGCGACGAACTCCACGGTGTCGCCCTCCGCGGCGAGCACCTCCAGGCCCGTCCACCGGGTGCGGGGGTCGGGCGTTGTGTCGTCGGGACGCGTGCGGGGGTGCCAGGTGCGGAACAGGTGGTCGGCGTCGCCGACGACGTGGGCGGTGTAGCGCGAGCGCATCAGCCGCTCCGGCGTCGCCGCCTGCTCGCGGTTGGCCAGCAGCGGCCCGCAGCACGCGTCGTACGACGCCCCGGACCCGCACGGGCAGGAGGACATCGGCACGCCGCCGAGGCTATCGGTCGTCGTCCGTGCCGGGGGCCTTGGCAGGTTTGTGCAACGGTGTAATCATGTAAGCACAACTGAGGAGGAGACATGATGACGAGAGACGACGACGGCCGCGGGCGACGCGGCCGGGGCGAGCGCGGCGGGCGCCGCGGGGGCTGGCAGGTCGCGGACCTCCCGTCCGCGGACGACGCGGGCGACTGGTTCCGCGGGCGCCTGCCCGACGACTGGTTCAGCGAGGTCGAGGTGCGCACCGACCGTGAGGAGATCACGGTGCTGGGCACGCTGAGCGAGAGCCAGGGAGGCGGTGCCGACGGCGCCGAGGCCGAGGGCCGGATCAGCCGGTTCCGGGCCGACACCAAGGCCGAGCGCATCGAGATCGCGCTCGAGGCGCAGGCGCGATACCAGCGCAAGGTCTCGTGGGGGGTGCGGCTCGGCGACACCGAGGCGCTGTTCACCCACGTCGCCGCGCCGGTGATGACCCGGCTCCGGCAGCCTGAGCGACAGGTGCTCGACACGCTCGTCGACGCCGGCATCGCCCGCTCTCGGTCCGACGCCCTGGCCTGGTCGGTCCGCCTCGTCGGCGAGCACGCCGAGGAGTGGCTGGGCCAGCTGCGCGACGCGATGGCCGAGGTCGACAAGCTGCGTGGCGAGGGCCCGGCCCTCTGACGTATTCCGGTGTCGTGCCGAGGCGTCCACGCACTAGCGTCCCGGTCATGACCATCGAGCGGCCCGAGCCGTCCTTCAGCAACGACGAGGTCGGGATGCTGCGCAGCTTCCTCGACCACTACCGCGCCACGATCCGGCTGCAGGCCTCCGGGCTCAGCGACGCGCAGCTCGACCAGCCGCTGCCGCCCAGCGACCTCACCCTGGGCGGCATGCTCAAGCACCTCGCCTACGTCGAGGACTGGTGGTTCTCCTACCACCTCGCCGCACAGGACCCGTCGCCGCCGTGGGACACCGCCCCCTGGGACGACGACGAGGACTGGGACTGGCACAGCGCCTCCGGGCAGGGCCACGCCGAGCTCGACGCGCTGCTCGTCGCGGCCATCCGGCGCTCCGACGCGTGCCTCGACGCCGCCCTGGCGGCCGATCCCGACCTCGGCCGCCCGGTCGCGCGTCCCCGCCCGCCCGAGAAGGGGGAGACCGCGACCCTGCGGTGGGTGCTGGTGCACATGGTCGAGGAGTACGCCCGCCACGCCGGGCACGCCGACCTGATCCGGCAGTCGATCGACGGCGCGACGGACGTCTAGGTGGGACCGTCCGGGTCAGGTGTCCTGGTGCAGGCAGAGCACGTTGCCGTCGGGGTCCTTGAACCACGCGGCCTTCTCGGCGCCGAGGACGCACACGTGCTCGACGGTCCTGAGGTCGGGCAGGTCGTAGTCCTCGAAGACCACCCCGCGACCCTCGAGCTCCGCGACCTCGGCGTGGATGTCGTCGACCTCGAAGCTCATCGCCGTGCTGTCGGACGGGGTGCTGTCGGGGCGGGGGAGCAGGACGAGCGTGGAGCCGCCGTCCAGCGCGTAGACCGCGCTGCCCTCGTCGTTGGTCCCGGTGTAGTCGAGCCCCAGGGACTCGGAGTAGAACGTGCGCGACCGGTCGACGTCGGTGACCGGCATCATCATCGCGACCGCCCGGTGGGTGAGCGACATGGAGCGCCTCCCTCTGCTCGTCTGGCTGCCCCCGTCTGGTCCCTCCCATTGTCCGTCCGGCAGGGTCGGTCCGCGCCACTGCTCCAGACCGGAGATCCGGAGGAGATCTCATGACGATCCGACCCGCGACCGAGGCGGACTGGCCGGCCATCTGGCCGTTCTGGCGTGAGATCGTCGAGGCGGGCGAGACCTACGCCTACCCGCTGGGCGCCACGTCGGACCAGGCCCGCGCCTGGTGGTTCGACGGCAGCCACGTCGTGGTCTGGGACGAAGCCGGGACGGTGCTCGGGACCGCCAAGATGGGGCCGAACCGCCCGGGCCGCGGCTCCCACGTCGGCACGGCGTCGTTCATGGTCGATCCGGCCGCGCGCGGGCGGGGCCTGGGCCGTCGGCTCGGCGAGCACGTCGTGCAGTGGCACCGCGACCAGGGGTTCGCCGCCATCCAGTTCAACGCCGTCGTGGAGACCAACCGCGCGGCCGTGCGGCTCTGGCAGGACCTCGGCTTCGTGGTGGTCGGGACGGTGCCGCGCGCCTTCGACAGCGCCGCCCACGGGAGGGTCGGGCTGCACGTGATGCACCTCGACCTGTCCTGACCCGAGCAGCCAGCCCCGTCGATCTGGTGGAATGTGCTCATGCCCGAGCCGATCCGCGTCTACCTCCTCGACGACCACGACGTGGTGCGGGAGGGCCTCAAGTTCCTGCTGGAGCAGCAGGAGGACATCGTCGTGGTGGGGGAGTCCGCCACCGCCACCGAGGCGGCCGCCCGCATCCCGGCGCTGCGCCCCGACGTCGCGGTGCTCGACGCGCGGCTGCCCGACGGCTCGGGGATCGAGGTGTGCCGCACGGTGCGGGCGATCGACCCGACGATCAACGCCCTCATCCTGACGTCGTACGACGACGACGAGGCGCTGTTCGCGGCGATCATGGCCGGCGCCGCGGGCTACGTCCTCAAGGAGATCCGCAGCTCCGACCTGGTGAGCGCCATCCGCACCGTCGCGGCCGGCAGGTCCCTGATCGACCCGGCGATGACGGCGACCGTCCTCGACCGGATCCGCAACGGGCCGAGCACGCCCGACGAGCTGGCCTCGCTGACCGACCAGGAGCGGATCCTGCTCGGGCACATCGCCGAGGGCCTGACCAACCGCCAGATCGCGGAGCAGATGTTCCTCGCCGAGAAGACGGTGAAGAACTACGTCTCCAGCATCCTGGCCAAGCTCGGCCTCGAGCGGCGCACCCAGGCGGCCGTCCTGGCCTCCAAGCTCCTCGGTCAGGACCAAGGTCCCACCGGGAGGTGACGGCAGGCCCTGCTGCCCGGAGCGTGGCTCCGCGACTCTGGTGGTGACCCAGAAAACACACCACCGAAGGAGGGGATGACGATGAGCGTCATCCATCGCCACCGCCACGAGGTCGAGGCGTACGAAGCCCCGGTCGGCGTGAGCAACGAAGAGAACGACCGCGGCCCCTGGTTCCACCGGGCCCTGGCCACCCTGCGGATCGCCTACGGAGTCACCTTCCTGTGGGCCTTCCTCGACAAGACCTTCGCACTCGGCTTCCACACCGGCTACGACCAGGAAGGCAACCTGGACCGGTTCGGCCCCGCTGCGTGGATCAACGGCGGCAGCCCCACCGAGGGCTTCCTCTCCTTCGGCGTCCCTGCTGACAACCCCTTCCACGGGTTCTTCACCGGCCTGGCCGGGCAGGCGTGGGTCGACTGGCTGTTCATGCTGGGCCTCCTCGGCATCGGCGTGACCCTGCTCCTCGGGGTGGGGATGCGGATCGGCACCGCGGCAGGCGCCCTGATGTACGCGTTCATGTACGCGGCCGTGCTGCCCCTGGAGAACAACCCGGTCGTCGACGACCACCTCGTCGGCGTGATCGTGATGGCGGTCCTCGCCCTGGGCGCGGCCGGCACCACCTGGGGGCTGGGTCGCTGGTGGAACCGCACCGAGGTGGTGGAGAACTACCCCGTCCTGCGATGACACCAGGCCCCCTCTGGACCCGGCGCCCTCGGCGCCGGGTCCTCTGGTGCGCGCTTGGTGTGCCGAGGTGGTCCCGCTGAGCTCCGCGTGGTGGGCTCAGCCGAGGGGCACGCGCCACACCAGCGCGGTGCCGCGCTCGCCGACCGGTGATACCTCCAGGGTGCCGCCGAGATCGGCGGCGCGGCGGCGCGCGTTGCGCAGGCCGCTCTCGGAGACCTCGCCCGGCAGCCCCACCCCGTCGTCGGCCACCCGCAGCTCGAGCAGGTCCGCGCCGACCATGACGTCGACCTCGGCCGAGTCGGCGAGGGCGTGCCGGGCGACGTTGGAGACCGCCTCGCGCAGCACCGCGAGCAGCTGCGAGCCCAGGGCCGGCGGCACGGCCGTGTCGATCGGCCCGGAGGTGCGGACCACGGGCGTGAAGCCCAGCACCGGGACGTACTCCTTGACCAGGCCGCGGATGGCCGCCCGCAGGGAGTCGCCGCGGCGGTCCTGCAGCTCGAAGATCGTGCCGCGGATGGCCTTGATGGTGTCGTCGAGCTCCGCCACCGACTTGTCGAGCCGCTCGGTGACCGCGCTGTCCCCGGCCATCGCCGCGACCCCCTGCAGCTGCAGGCCGGTGGCGAACAGACGCTGGATGACGATGTCGTGCAGGTCCCGGGCGATCCGCTCGCGGTCGGAGAGCAGCGCCATCTCCTGACGGTCGGCCAGCGCCTGGGTGCGGTCGAGGGAGAGTCCGACCTGGTCGCCGAACCCGGCGAACAGGTCGCGCTCCTGCACGTCGAGGAGCCCTGAGCCGGGGCTGGTCACGGCGACGAGCGCGGTCACCGGCGCGAGGTGCGAGCGCAGCGGCACCACGACCAGGGGTACGCCGTCGACACGGGTGGTGGTGACGGGGCTGCCCGGCCCGGCGCCGGTCGCCTCGCGCGCGGTGGCGAGCATCCGGGCGACCTCCTCGGGGTCGGCGTCGGGCGCCACGCTGAGGGTGTCGTGCTCGGGCCCGAGCGAGGACCACACCGCGACCGCGTCCGCCCCGGAGACCTGTCGCGCGGTGGAGACGATCTGGTGCAGCGCGGTCGGCAGGTCGACGGGCGGCTGGAGCAGCTCGGCGAGGTCGGCCGACGCCTCCAGCCACTGCCGCCGCCGCTCGCTCAGCGCGAACGACCGGGCGTTGCTGATGACGTAGCCGGCCGTGCGTGCGAGCTCCTCGACCAAGCGCTCGTCCTCGTCGGTGAAGGGCCCACCCCCGGTCTTCTCGGTGAGGTACAGGTTGCCGAACACGGTCCCCCGGATCCGCACCGGCATCCCGAGGAAGGTCGTCATCGGCGGGTGGTTGGGCGGGAAGCCGACCGAGGACGGGTGGGCGGAAAGGTCGACCAGGCGCAGGCCGGAGGGGTCGTCGATGATCACGCCGAGGATGCCGCGCCCGCGGGGCAGGTCGCCGATGGCCGCGCGCGTGCGGTCGTCGATGCCGGTGGTGACGAACTCCACCAGCTCGCCGTCGCGACCGAGCACCCCGAGCGCGCCGTAGCGGGCGCCGGTGAGCGCGGTCGCCGCCTCGATGATGCGGGTCAGGGCCAGGTCGAGGTCGAGGTCGCTGGAGATCGCGGTGACCGCCTCCAGCAGGGAGCGGGCGTCAGCGCCGAGGTCCGGTGTGTGGGTCACACCGCCGATTGTGGCGCACCCGGGACGTGCTCAGGCGAGGCGACGTACGGGGAGGTGTGCCCAGGGATCCCACCCGCCGCCGAGCTGGCGACCGCTGAGCTCGGTCCAGGGGATGCGGATGACGAGGTTGCGCTGGCCCTCCGCCCACGGCCGCGGCTCCCAGTGCCGGGCGATCTCCGCGAGCTCGTCCGGGTCGTCGACGAAGCTGGCCCGGCCGCGGACCGAGACGCTCCAGCCGCGCTGGTTCTCGTAGTCGAACTGGTCGACCTCGAAGCAGAGCTGGGCATCGCGACCGTAGGTCCCGAGCAGGCTGTAGGCCGTGGTGCGGACCAGGGTCGACTCCCCGGCCACGGCGTAGTTCACGGGCACGATGTGCGGCCCCGTCGGGGTGGCCACCGCGACCCGTCCGGCGATGCCCGCGCCGAGCAGGCGCACGCAGTCCTCGCGCGAGAGGTCGAGCATGGTTCGCATGGGAGTCTCCTTCGTCATCGACTCCCACCTTCCCTCGCGGCCGCGGGCGCAGGCAGGGCCGAAGGTCCCCCACGGGGCAGACCGCAGGGCCCGGAGTCGGGCGAGCCCCCCGGACCATCGCGGACTTCGAGCGCACTCCACGTTGACCGCTGGGTCTAGCGTGGACGACGTGACCGAGAGCCAGACCCAGAGCACGACCCAGAGCCAGCACCCTGACGCCAGCACGCTCGGCCAGCTCCGCGAGAGCGGCCACCAGCTCAAGACGCTCCGCGAGGAGATCCGCGACAACCTGATCGACCGGCTCGGTCGTGGCGAGGACCCGTGGCCGGGGCTGCACGGCTTCGCGGACACCGTCATCCCGCAGGTCGAGCGGGCGCTGCTCGCCGGCCACGACATCGTGCTGCTCGGCGAGCGCGGCCAGGGCAAGACCCGGCTGCTCCGCTCGCTGGTCGGCCTGCTCGACGAGTGGACGCCGGTCATCTCCGGGTCCGAGCTCGGCGAGCACCCCTACGAGCCGATCACCGTCGCGTCGCGCCAGGCCGCGGCGACCTATGGCGACGACCTGCGCATCTCGTGGCGCCACCGCGACGAGCGGTACGCCGAGAAGCTGGCCACCCCGGACACCTCGGTCGCCGACCTGATCGGCGACGTGGACCCGATGAAGGTCGCGGAGGGCCGCCACCTCGGCGACCCGGAGACCATCCACTTCGGCCTGATCCCGCGCAGCCACCGCGGCATCGTCGCGATCAACGAGCTGCCGGACCTCGCCGAGCGGATCCAGGTCGCGATGCTCAACGTGATGGAGGAGCGCGACATCCAGATCCGCGGCTACGTCCTGCGGCTGCCGCTCGACGTGCTCGTGGTCGCCAGTGCCAACCCCGAGGACTACACCAACCGCGGCCGGATCATCACCCCGCTCAAGGACCGCTTCGGCGCCGAGATCCGCACCCACTACCCGCGCGAGGTCGAGGAGGAGATCGCGGTCATCGCGCAGGAGGCCGAGCTGGTGGCCGAGGTGCCCGACTACCTCCTCGAGGTCCTGGCCCGCTTCACCGCCAACCTGCGCGACTCGCAGTCGGTCGACCAGCGCTCCGGCGTGAGCGCCCGCTTCGCGATCGCCGGCGCCGAGACGATCGCCGCTGCCGCGCTGCACCGGGCGACCACGCAGGGCGAGGACGAGGCCGTGGCCCGCGTCGTCGACCTCGAGACGGCAGTCGACGTGCTCGGCGGCAAGATCGAGTTCGAGACCGGCGAGGAGGGCCGCGAGGCCGAGATCCTCACCCACCTGCTGCGCACCTCGATCGCCGAGACGGTGCGGGCGCACCTCGCCGGCATCGACCTGCGCCTGCTCGTCGACGCCATCGAGGAGGGCGCGATGGTCACCACGGGCGCCCGCGTCGGCGCCCGGGACTTCCTCGCCGGCCTGCCCGTGCTGGGCGAGTCCGACCTCTACGACCAGGTCTGCGACCGCCTCGGCGCCACCAACGACGGGGAGCGCGCCGGAGCCCTCGAGCTGGCGCTGGAGGGGCTCTACCTCGCGCGCCGGATCGGCAAGGACGCCGATGCCGGGGAGACCGTCTATGGCTGACTCTCCGTCGCTGGTCGAGGTGCGTGCGCAGCGAGCCTCGGAACCCACCTTCCGCGCCGGCACGGTCGCCGACATCCCGGGCTTCCGCGCGCTCGGCGAGGCGGTGGTGCCGTCGACGTACGGGCCGATCGACGCGGCGTACGCCCAGCGGATGCTCGACGAGTGGTGGGTCCCCGAGGTCTTCGAGACGTCGCTCGCGCGCAACACCCACCTCGTCGCCGAGGTCGACGGCGAGGTCGTGGCCATGGCCAACCTCGGCCGGGTCTCCCGGTCCTACCGGGACTTCCCGTACGTCACCGGCGACCGCGAGGTGATGTGGAAGCTCTACGTCCACCCCGACCACCAGGGCCGCGGGATCGGGCGCCGGCTGCTCGCGGGGATCGAGGCGCTCGTCGAGGGCGACGAGCTCTGGCTCGAGGTCGTCGACGGCAACGCGCAGGCCTACGACTTCTACCGGGCGCAGGGCTTCGAGGAGGTCGAGCGGGTCGACGGCGGCCCGTGGCCCGATGACGTCTGGATGCGCAAGGAGCTGCCCATGGATCGGGCCCGATGAGCACGGCAGGTTTCGAGGTGCGCGTCGCCGCGGGGTCGCGGGCGGGCGACGTCACGGCGGCGTACGTCGTCCCGCACGCGTGGACCGACGGCGGCATCGCGGTCGAGGGCGGGGGCACCGGTGCCCACCTCCTGCTCACCGCGATCGGCTGCTGCGTGCTCAACGACGTGCTCCGCGAGGCAGCGCCGATGGACGTCGCCGTCGACGGCGTGCTGGTCGAGGTCTCCGGGGACTTCGACACCACGACGTGGTCGTCGACGGCCGTCACCTACGGGGTCGTCGTCGACTCGCGGGCGAGCGCGGCGCAGGTGGACGCCCTGGTGGCGAAGGTCGCCGACGTCGCGGAGATCCCGCGGGCGGTCGGCGGGGAGGTCACGGTGACCCGACGATGAGCCGAGCCAAGGACCGCTCGCGGTTCCACCGCTACGAGGGCGGCGACCCGCTGGCACCGCCCGTCGACCTCGCGGAGGCGCTCGACCAGATCGGCCAGGACGTGATGGCCGGCTACAGCCCCGAGCACGCGATGCGGGAGTTCCTGCGGCGCGGCGGGACCGACCAGGCCGGGCTCGACGACCTGGCCCGGCGCGTGGCCGAGCGCCGGCGCGAGATCCTCCAGCGCCACGACCTCGACGGGACGCTCCGCGAGGTGCGCGAGCTGCTCGACAAGGCGGTGCTCGCCGAGCGCGGACAGCTGGCCCGCGACATCACGATGGACGACTCCGACCGCACGCTGCGGGAGATGACCCTCGACAACCTGCCGTCGTCCACGGCCGCTGCGGTGAGCGAGCTGTCGTCGTACGACTGGCGCTCGGGCGAGGCGCGCGAGGCCTACGAGCAGATCAAGGACCTGCTCGGCCGCGAGCTGCTCGACCAGCGCTTCGCCGGGATGAAGCAGGCGATGGAGGGGGCGACCGAGGAGGACCGGCAGGCGATCGCGGAGATGCTCTCGGACCTCAACGACCTGCTCGAGAAGCACGCCCGGGGCGAGGACACCGACGAGGACTTCGCCGAGTTCATGGACAAGCACGGCGACTTCTTCCCCGAGGACCCCCAGGACATCGACGAGCTCCTCGACTCGCTCGCCCAGCGGGCCGCCGCGGCGCAGCGGATGCTGAGCTCGATGACGCCCGAGCAGCGGCAGGAGCTGATGGAGCTCTCGCAGCAGGCCTTCGGCTCGCCGCAGCTGATGGAGCAGCTGGCCCGGATGGACGCCAACCTCCAGGCCCTCCGTCCCGGCGAGGACTGGTCGGGCTCGGAGAGCTTCGAGGGCGACCAGGGGCTCGGCCTCGGCGACGGCACCGGCGCGCTGCAGGACCTCGCGCAGCTCGACGCACTGGCCGACCAGCTCGCCCAGTCCCACCACGGCGCCCGGCTCGACGACGTCGACCTCGACGCGCTCGCCCGCCAGCTGGGCGACGAGGCGGCGGTGGCCGCGAAGACCCTCCAGGAGCTCGAGCGCGCGCTGCGCGACAGCGGCTACCTCAAGCGGGGCTCCGACGGTGAGCTGCGGCTCTCGCCCAAGGCCATGCGCCAGCTCGGGAAGGCGCTGCTGCGCGACGTGGCCGACCGGATGAGCGGGCGCTCCGGCGCCCGCGAGACGCGTACGACGGGGCTCGCGGGCGAGCCGAGCGGCTCCACCCGGCGGTGGGAGTTCGGCGACACCGAGCCGTGGGACGTGCCCCGCACCATCGGCAACGCGGTCCTGCGCGACGGCGGCACCCGGCCCGTGCGGATCCAGGTCGACGACATCGAGGTGGTCGAGACCGAGGCCCGCACCCAGGCCGCGGTCGCCCTGCTGGTCGACACGTCCTTCTCGATGGCGATGGACGGGCGGTGGGTGCCGATGAAGCGCACCGCGCTGGCGCTGCACCAGCTGGTCCGCTCGCGCTTCCGTGGCGACGACCTCCAGCTGATCGCCTTCGGCCGGCACGCCCAGGTGATGGAGATCGAGGAGCTCACCGCCCTCGACGCCCGCTGGGCCAAGGGCACGAACCTCCACCACGGCCTGCTGCTGGCCAACCGGTTCTTCCGCAAGCACCCCAACGCGCAGCCGGTGCTGCTGGTCGTGACCGACGGCGAGCCCACCGCGCACCTCGAGGCCGACGGGGAGGTGTGGTTCTCCTACCCGCCGCACCCGCTGACCATCGCGCACTCCGTGCGCGAGCTCGACGCGGCGGCGCGGCTCGGGGCCCAGGTCACGTTCTTCCGTCTCGGCGACGACCCGGGGCTGGCCCGCTTCATCGACTCGATGGCCCGGCGGGTCGACGGCCGGATGGTCAGCCCCGAGCTCGACGACCTCGGTGCCGCGGTGGTGGGGTCCTACCTCGGCTCCCGCGGGCCGGCGTCGTCGTACCGCGAGCACTTCGGCGACTGGTACGGCGGGCGGGGCTTCTGGGTCTGAGGCTGGCGCGGTCGTTCCCGTCGCAGCACACTGGCCCGATGCCCCGACTCGTGCAGGTCGCCCAGCGGGCGACGGACTTCGACGCCACCACCGCCTTCTACGCCGAGCTCCTCGGCGTGCAGCCCGTCGCGACGTTCGACCCGCCCGGCCTGGCGTTCTTCGACCTCGACGGCGTACGCCTGCTGATGGACAGGGGTGCACCAGGGGCGCTGATCTACCTGCCCGTCGACGACATCGACGCGGCGGTCTCCGGGCTGCGGGAGAAGGGCGTGGAGATCACCTCGGAGCCGCACGTGATCTTCGGCCACGACGACGACACGCTCGGCCCGGCGGGCACCGACGAGTGGATGGCGTTCTTCGTCGACCCCGAGGGGACGACGGTCGGGCTCGTCGAGCAGCGCCCGCGCTGACGGTTCACCACGGTATGCAGGCGAAACCGCACTTCCCACGGTGAGCTGACCGTGGGAAGTGCGGGTCCAGCGACATCCCATGGTGGACCATCACCGGTGACCCGCTGCCTCGAGCATCCGAAGCAGCTCGGCACCCATGTGCTCGATGACGACGTCGAGCGCCTTCTTCGGCCGGACCATCACGGTGAAGTCGACGATCCGCCCGTCGGCGTCCCAGGTGATCATGTCGATGCCGGACACGTCGAGGCCGCCGACCTCGGTCCGGAACTGCAGGACGGCCGAGTCCTCGGCGAGCCACTCGCGCTCGTAGGTCAGGTGCGGTCCGAGGACGGTGAACGCGGCGGTGAGGTAGCCGACGACGGTGTCGCGGCCGACCTGCGGCGTGTGCACCGCAGGACTGCGGAAGACCGCGTCCTCGGCGATGAGCGCGGACAGGCCGGCCGGGTCGCGGCTCTCGACGACGGCGTGCCAGCGGGCGAGGGCGTCGGCTGACGTGGTGGTGGCTGCGTCCATGGGCGTCATGGTGCCACCCGGTCGCGGTTCGTCACTGCACCACCAGCAACGGCAACGGTCAGTCGGCGAAGCCGGGCAGCGACTCCTCGAGGATCTCCCGGAACGGCGCGGTGGCGTTGAGCTGGCTCAGCAGGCCGATGGCACCGATCCAGGTGCGGTGGATCAGGAGGTACGACGTCGGCAGGTTGAGCTTCATCGCGAGGGTGAAGGCCTCCGAGCGCGGGTCGTTGACGCGCTCGAACTGCTCGCGCATCCAGTCGCGGGTGAAGGTGAAGCGCTCCTGCGCGGCGGGCTCGACGAACGGCGCGAGGTACTCCATCACCTGGCGCGGCTCGACCTCGATCCGGTCCTTGATGAAGCCCTCGGCGCGCAGGCCGGCGACGAGCGACTCCTCGTCGTTGTCCAGCGCGATCCGCATCAACCGCCCGGTCGCCGGCGGCATGCCGCCGTCCTCCAGCCTGGCCACGGCGCCGAAGTCGAGGACGCCGAGCCGGCCGAGGCCGCCGTCCGGGGCGGGGAGCACGCGGAAGTTCCCCGGGTGCGGGTCGGCGTGGAGCATGCCGGTGCGATTCGGGCCCTCGAACAGGAACCGCACGAAGATCTCGCCGTAGTGGTCGCGCTCCTCCTGCGTGCCCTCCCGGATCACGTGCGCCAGCGAGTGCGGGGAGTCCATCCACTCCGTCACGAGCACCTGCTCGCCGACCGAGACCACGGCGGGCACCACGATGTCGGGGTGGTCGGCGAAGGCCTCGGCGTACGCCGACTGCGCCTCGGCCTCGAGGTGGTAGTCGAGCTCGTCGGCCGCCCGGGCCTGCAGCTCGGCGACGAGCGGCTTGATGTCGAGCCCCGGGAAGACCGGCGCCACCCCACGCGCGACCCGCGAGATCTGGCGCAGGTCGGACATCAGCGCCTCGCCGGCGCCCGGGTACTGCACCTTGACCGCGACCTCGCGCTCGGACGGCTCGTCGGAGGCGTGGTCGAGCCAGCGACCGCGGTGGACCTGGCCGATCGACGCTGCGGCCGTCGGTGCGCCGTCGAGCCACACCAGCCGCTCCTGCCAGTCCTCGCCGAGGTACGTCGACAGCTGCTGGCGCACGGTCGAGGTGGGCATCGGGGGAGCGGAGTCCTGGAGCGCGGTGAGGTGCTCGCGGTAGGGGGCGCTGACCTCCTCGGGCAGCGCCGCCTCCAGCACGCTCAGCGCCTGGCCGAACTTCATCGCCCCGCCCTTGAGCTCGCCGAGGGTGCGGAAGAGCTGCTCGGCGGTGCGCTGCTGCACCTCGGTGAGCACGGCCTCGGCAGGCTTGCCGCCGAGCCGCTTGCCCAGCCCCACCGCCTGCCGTCCGGCGTACCCGAGGGGGAGTGCCGCCAGCCGTGCCGTGCGGGCTGCGGCCTTGCGGGGGAGCTCGGTCATGGGCCCATTGTCCCCACCGGGACAACGCCGCCGTCGTACCCCTGCGTGACCTGGCGCACGTGTCGTCGTTGGACGGGCAACAGACCCCCACCCTCGGAGGACCCCGGTGCGCCCCACGCCGCTTCGTCATTCACGTCGTACGTCACGCCTCACGTCCCTGCTCGCCGCCTCTGCGGCCGTCCTCGCCGCGATGGCGACCCTCAAGACCGGCGGCGGCGCCGCAGCCGCAGGCCCCGCTGCCGAGCGCGCGAACGTGTCCGACTTCCTCGCCGGACAGCTCGACTCGCTCACCGGCCGCACCACCGTGATGGTCCACGGCACCTCGCTCACCGCGGCCCGCGAGGCGGTGGCCGCGACGGGGATGAGCAAGGTGGGCGAGTTCCGCAGGATCGGGGTGGTCATCGCGAACGCCTCGAAGAGCCAGATCGGTGCCGTCCGCAGCCAGCCGGGCGTGACGTACGTCGAGGGCGGCGCGCAGCCGATCGACTTCTTCCAGGAGACGTCGAACGTCGCGACCCGCGGCGCTGAGGCGGCTGCCACGCTCACCGGCGCCGACGGCACGCCGCTCACCGGCACGGGCGTCAGCGTCGCGGTCATCGACTCCGGCGTCGACCCGACCCACCCCTACTTCGAGGAGGCCGACGGCTCGTCCGCCGTGGTCGCCAACCTCAAGGCGCTCTGCGAGCCGCTCACCGAGACCTGCTCGGTCCAGAGGCTGCCGAACATCGTCGACACCGACACGCTGTCCGTCGGTGGCCACGGGACCCACGTGAGCGGCATCGTCGCCGGGCGCCCGACCACGCTGGGCGACGGCGGCACGCTGCAGGGCGCGGCGCCCGGCGCCAAGCTGGTGTCGATCTCGACCGGCGCCGGCATCGTCATCCTCGGCGCCGACTCGGCGCTCAACTGGGTGCTGGAGAACCACGCCGCCCCGTGCGGTGCCGGCGTCCCGGCGTCCACGTGCCCGCCGATCAAGGTCACCAACAACTCCTACGGTCCCTCGGGCGGCGGTGAGTTCGACCCCGAGTCCGCGACGGTGAAGCTCCAGCGCGCGCTCGCCGCCAAGGGCGTGGTGACGGTCTGGGCCGCCGGCAACGACGGCGGCGACGGCTCGCAGAGCCTGACCAACCCGCCCGGCCAGGACCCCACCGGCGGGATCCTGTCGGTGGCGTCGTACTTCGACCAGGACACCGGCACGCGTGACGGCACGGTGTCCGACTTCAGCTCGCGCGGCCTGTCGTCCGACCCCTCGACCTGGCCCGACGTCTCGGCCCCGGGCGAGGCCATCACCTCGTCCTGCCGGCCCTACCTCGCCATCTGTGCGACGGGCCTCGACTTCCGCAACGGCCCCGGCCCCCTGGACATCGGCACGTTCAACACCATCAGCGGCACCTCGATGGCCGCGCCGCACGTCGCCGGCATCGTCGCCCAGCTGTTCCAGGCCGACCCCACCGCCACCCCGGCCGAGGTCGAGCAGGCGCTGAAGTCCTCGGCCCACAGGTTCACCGACGGAGCGGCCTACCAGTCCGGGCCCCTCGGCCCGACGTCGTACGACAAGGGCCACGGCCTCGTCGACGTGGTGGCTGCCGTCGCGGCGCTGCAGTAGGCGCCGACACAGCCCCTCTCCAGGGGGACACCGTGCACACAGGGGCGCGGTGACGAGGGCGGACGGGACACAGGGACTCCCGTCCGCCCTCACTTGTTCCGCAACCTCTGCCACGCTGGCCCCGTGGAGCTGGAGTTCAGCGGCGAGCTGGTGGAGTGGCGCGGTCCCGCGCCGTTCCACTTCGTGCCGCTGCCGCCCGACGAGGCCGACCTGGTCGACGAGGTGAAGGCCGAGGTCGCCTACTGGGGCGTCGTCCCGGTGCGCGCGTGGATCGGCGGCACCGAGTTCACCACCGCCATGTTCCCGCGCGAGGACACGTGGTTCCTGCCGGTCAAGGACGCCGTGCGCCGGGCCGAGCACGTCGAGCTCGGGGAGGTCGTGCCCGTGCGGCTGAGGGTCGGGCGGTAGTCAACCGCCGGCGGCGACCGGCTGCTGGCCGCGGCGAGCGGTCAGGTAGAGGCTGAGGGCCACGTAGTAGCCCATGTAGGCCACCGAGACGGCGAGCCAGGCGACGCTCGGGTCGGGCGCCTGCACGAGCAGGACCGCGTAGCTGGCCAGCCAGACGCAGGTCAGGACGAGCGTGGTCGCCCGCAGCGTGGTCGTCCGCGAGGGGTAGACGTAGCCGATCGGCACGAACACGAGCACCGCGCACACCAGGAGCACGACCGCAGCGGCGGTCGGCGTCAGGTCGAGCACGATGATGTAGAACGCTGCGATGTTCCAGTAGCTCGGGAAGCCGAGGAACAGGTGGTCCTCGGTCTTCGCGTCGACCCGGCAGAACTGGTACGCCGACGCGAGCAGGGGCACCACGGCGAGCACCTGCGCCGACGTGCCGTCGCCGAGGGCGCCGGTGCTCCACAGCAGTACCATCGGGAGGAATGCGTAGGTGATGTAGTCGACGATGTTGTCCAGCAGGGCGCCGTCGAACCAGGGGACGTGCCGCTTCACCTGCACCCAGCGCGCGAGCATGCCGTCGGTGCCGTCCACCACCATCGTGGCCAGGAACAGCCAGAGGCACCGCGCGGTGGCGCCCTCCATCACCGCGACGACGGCGAGGAACGCCAGCACGAGTCCCGAGGCCGTGTAGGCGTGCACGAGGTAGGAGGCAACGGTCGGGAGGGTGCGCCGCGGGGATGCCACGTCCCCTCCTCGGTCGTCGGTTCGTGCGTCGAGTGGGGATGATGTCAGACGGAGGCACCCGAAGTGCAACCTCGGACGAGGAATGCGCGTCTCTCCTGCATGAACATGTCGACCCGCCGCACCCTCCGCAGCGCCGCCGCCCTGTCGGTGGCCGCCCTCACCCTGACCCAGCTCGCCCCGGCGACCGCCGACGGCATCGGCATCGCCGACGCCGACGACCTCGCCCACGGCGTCGACCTCCTCTCGGTGGAGGTCCAGCACAAGGCCGCCAACGTGGTGGTGACCACGACGCACGACGACCTCCGGGAGTCGTTCCGCAGCGGCTCGTCGGGATCGGTGTTCATCGACACCGACCCCGCCGACGCCGGCCCGGAGTACGTCTTCTCCGGCGGCTTCTTCGTCGGCACCGACTACCAGCTGCTGACGACCGACGGCTTCGCGAGCTCGGCGTGGGGCGAACCGGTCGAGGGGTCGTACCGGATGAAGGTCGACTACGACCGGGAGATGGTGCGGTTCCGGATCTCGCGCGAGGCCCTCGGCTCGCCGGACGAGGTCCGGGTCGCCGTACGCGTCGCCGGCACGAAGCCGAACGGCAAGAACACCCGGACCGACTGGCTCGGTGCTCCCCGGTCCTTCACCGACTGGGTGGCGCAGTAGCCGCTCCCGGCCTCGGCCCAGCCGACTACTTGACGACCCGGACCTCCTGGGGCCAGCCGCACCCCTCGGCCACCCGGGCGGCCCACTCCTTGGCCTCCTCGAGCGTCTCGACCTCGATGATGGTGATGCCGCCGAGGTACTCGGTCACCTCGGTGTAGGGGCCGTCGGTGACGACCATCTCGCCGCTGGTGCCGTCCGCGCTGAAGGCCTCCTCCATGTCCTCCACGAGGCCCCCGGCGAACACGAGGACGCCTGCCTTCTCCATGTCGAGGACGACGTCCGTGGACGGCTTGACGCGGGTCTGGTACCACTCCTCGGGGTGGTCACCGACCCACTGCTGCATGAAGTAGATGGCGTACTGGGTCATGGCTCTCCTCGTCCGGCGCCGCCCCGTGCGGCCCTCCGACACTCTGACGGACGAGGGGCCCCCGAATCGACACCCCTGCGGAGACGAGTGGGAAGCGCCCACTCACCTCGCTGGACGCGCTCACGGAGCCGCGGACCACGACTCCCACGCCTGCTCGGACGGCGGGCTCGCGAGCTCGTGCGCCTCGCGAAGAAGGCGCGCGGTCTCCCGGGCGGACCCGAGGGACAGCAGCGGGTGGGCGGGGTCGTCGACGTAGGTGCGGTACATCGCCCGGTAGTGGGCGCGCTTGCGGTCGACCGTGCCGTCGTGCCCCAGGTGCGCCACGGGCGTCCCGTCCTCGACCGCGACGGCGGTCATCGACGTGTGGTCCAGCCAGAGCTCCCGCCCGCCGGACCAGCGCAGCGACGTCTGCTTGCTGCTGTCGCCGGTGTGCCAGCTGGAGGTGAGCACACCCGTCCCGCCGTCGAAGACCACGCGGGTCACCGACCGCGTGCCGTCGGCCACCGCGTCGTGTGCCGCGACCGCGACCCCCGACACGAAGCGGGCCAGCAGCCCCAGCTGGTTGGGTCCGGAGTCGGTCCAGCTGGACACGTAGGTGGCACGCTCGTGCTCCGGCTTGAGGACGTACGGGTCGTTGAACACCGACAGCGCGGAGGTGGGCGGCCCCCACTCCCGGTCCTGCGCCAGACGGACGCCCCACTCGACCTCGGGGGAGAAGGCGAAGTGGTTGACGACGCGCAGGCGGTCGTGGACGTCCGGGCGGGCCGCCAGTACCTCGAGCGCCGCCGGGTCGTCGGCCAGCGGCTTCTCGGACAGGACGTCCGCGGCGGTGGTCGCCAGCAGCCGCTCGGCGAGGCCCACGTGGGTGTTGGTGGGCGTGGCGACGACGTAGAGGTCGGGCGCCGGCAGCCGCCCCCGGTCGACGTCACGCAGCAGCGCGTTCACGTCGTCGTACGACGGCAAGCCGGCGCGGCGCGCAGGCTCGCGCGCGTCGGCGCGCGGGTCCACGACGCACCCGACCTCGAGCTCCGGGACCTCGGTCAGGGTCCGCAGGTGCACCTGGCCGATGACGCCGAGCCCGACGAGGGCGACGGTCCGCACGGAGTCGCCCGCCGCCGCCTCCGCGTCGTGCGTCACCGCAGGCTGCCCGGGTCGGGCCGACCCGCATCCCCGGGGTCGCCCTCGAGGAAGCGGACGGGGATGCCGAGCGACCGGGCGTGCGCGATCTCGCGGCGCGTGCTCTCGCCGACGTGGCCACCGACGTCGACGACCAGCACCTCGTCGGCCATCGCGACCTTCTGGAGGTGGACCCGACCCAGCCGGGCCCGCTGCTCCTCGTCGGGCTCGGCGGAGGGGTCGAGGGCAGCCGGGGCCAGCACCACGTGGCCGGCCAGCGACAGCTCGGCCTCCAGACGGTCGAAGTGCTCGCGGAACCGCATCGAGCCGCAGAGCGTGACGACGGTGAGCTCGGGCGCGGTGCGCGACTCCTCGTGTGGCACCGGGCGAGGCTAGCAACGCGGGCGCCCGGCACGGCCTCGATCCGCGACCGGGGCTGGGCGACACTGGCCGGGTGATCTCCTTCGACCTCGCGCACCGGCTGCACGACGCCGGGCTCGTCTGGTCGCCGGTCAACGGCGACCGGTTCTGGCTGCCCGACCGCGACCTCGACGAGGTGGTCTTCACGGTGAGCGACATGGTGGTCGAGGTGCGCGACTGGCCCTCCGGCCGCTTCCTCGCCTTCAACGGCACGACCGAGTGGGCGCTCGACGACGTGGAGGACGAGGAGGCGGTCTGGCTGCCGCGCCTCGACCAGCTGCTCGACCGCCTCGGGCCGCACTTCCTCAGCCTCAACGCGCGCTCCGGCGGCCACGTCGTACGCGTGCGGGTGGACGGCGTCGAGGAGGACCACGTCGACGTCGGTGCCGCGGACGCGGCCGCGCGCGCCGTCCTCAGCCTGCTGGCGGCCGGCGGCTGAGGGCCCGAAGCTCCTGCTGCCTTGGGACACGTGACCCGCCTCTTTGCGTGACTCCTCCAACCCACGTGATCCAGTCAATGTCTGATTCCGCGAACAGCGCGCCGCAGTCAGTGCGACCCTGACATCACGTCAAGCAGCGGCGCCAGCTCATCGCACCAACGGGGGAACTCCGATGCCGAACAACACGCCCGCACCCGGTTGGTTCCCGGACCAGATGGACAGCACCCAGCTTCGCTGGTGGGACGGTCAGACATGGACTGACCAGACCCGGCCCATGAACCCTTCGGCTGTCCCAGAGGTCCCATCCCCAATGGTCCCGGCCCCGCAACCACTCAGCGCCCGGCCCGCGAAGAAGCCGTGGTACTTCAGATGGTGGGCAATCGCCGCGGCTGTGATCGTCGCCCTGACGATCTTGGGCAGCGTTCTACCTGACGAGGAAGCACCGGCTCCCTCCAGCGCCGATTCGTCGACGGCGGAGTCCGACTCATCGGGAGAACCTGCGCAGGCCGAGGCCGAGTCCGAGGCCGACGCAGAGACGCAGCCGGCGGTCGAGGAGGAGCCGGTCGACACCGACGGCGACGGGGTCGTCGACGACGAGGACTACCGGCCCGAGGATGCCAAGGTCCAGACCGAGGACGATGTCGACACGGACAAGGACGGCGTTCCGGACTACAAGGACGACTTCCCGAAGAACGCCACGTACAGCAAGGACAGCGACGGTGACGGGGCGGCCGACGCGATCGACGCCTTCCCGAAGGACGAGCGATACAGCAAAGACTCCGACGGCGACAAGGTGGCGGACTCGGAGGACGACTTCCCTGCTGATCCCAGTCGCTCGAAGATCACCAATGCGATGTGGAACGCCATCGACAGTGCGTCGTCCTACCTCGAGTACAGCGCGTTCTCGCGAACCGGGCTGATCGGGCAGTTGGAGTTCGAGGGGTATGCGACCGGCGACGCCACGTTTGCGGTCGACTACCTGGATGTGAACTGGAACGAGCAGGCGTTCAAGTCCGCGAAGTCCTACCTGGACTACTCCAGCTTCTCGCTCTCCGGCCTCATCGGGCAGCTGCAGTTCGAGGGCTTCACCTACGAGCAGGCGTCGTACGGGGCGAACAAGGCGTACTGACCGAGGCTGACCCAACGCTGCATCCGCAGATCGCGGCGCGGCGGGTTCTCAGGCGGTCTCGGGGAAGCTCACGCCCGTGTTCGCGTGGCAGCGGTAGCCGAAGGGGTTCTTGGCGAGGTACTGCTGGTGGGCGTCCTCGGCGTAGAAGTACGGCGTCTCGCTGGCCGGGCGGATCTCGGTGGTGATCTCGCCGAGGCCGCGGCGGGCGAGCTCGTCGCCGTAGAGCTTGGTCAGCTCGCGGGCGGTCTGCTCCTGCTCGGGGGTGGTCCAGTAGATCGCGGAGCGGTACTGGGTGCCGACGTCGTTGCCCTGGCGCATGCCCTGGGTCGGGTCGTGGATCTCGAAGAACTTCTTCACCAGGTCGGCGTAGGAGACGACGGACGGGTCGAAGACCACCCGGACGGCCTCGGTGTGGCCGGTGCGGCCGCTGCAGACCTCCTCGTAGGTGGGGTTCGGCGTGCTGCCGCCGGCGTACCCGACCGAGGTGGACCACACGCCGGGGACCTGCCAGTAGGTCTCCTCCGCGCCCCAGAAGCAGCCGAGGCCCAGGATCGCGACCTCGTGGCCGGCCGGCACCTCGTCGGTGACGACGGGGGTGTGCAGCACCACGTGCTCGCCAAGGCTCCACATGGGCTCCGTCCGGCCCGGCAGGGCCTGGTCGGGCGTGGGCAGGGTGGTGGGCTTCCCGAATCCGAACATGTGCCCATTCTCCCCGGTCGCGCAAGCGGGCGAGCGCCGTCCACCGCGCGAGGACCGGCGGATCCGGTGGTCTAGTCGTCGTAGTACCACCGATGTGCAGGTCCTCGACGCGGGAGCACTGTGGGCCCACCACGTACCACCACTCGAAAGGAACCGCACATGTCGTCAGGGTCTTCACGTCGTTCGTTGCGCCGGCTCGTCGTGGCCGTCGTCGTCGGGGTCATGGTCGGGGGAGGCCTGATGGCTGTCACCCCCGCCGGCGCCGAGGTCTCCCAGTCTCTCGCGACGAGCTGGAAGAAGATCTGGAAGAAGGAGCTCCGACCGCTCGCGGACAAGCGCTACTACACCAAGAAGAAGTCGGACTCGACGTTCGCCACCAAGGCCGAGTCGGCTGCCGCGGCTGCCGCGGCCCAGTCGGCCGCGAGCTCGGCCACCGACTCCAAGCTGGGCAGCTACTACAAGAAGACCGAGTCCGACGCGCGCTACGCGCCGGCGCCGACGGTGATCCGCGGCTCGTGGTCGATGATGGACAACGCGCCCGCCGTGGGCACCTACCTGAGCACCGACGTCAACTGGGGCTACACCTTCTCCGGCACGCTGACGGTCCACTACATCCCGCCGGCCGGGGCCGTGCCCGCCGGCTGCTCGGGCAACCTCGACGCGCCCGGCGCCGACCCCGGCAACCTGTGCGTCTTCGCCTTCGGCAGCAACGGGGTGAGCCCGGTCCAGATCCGCAACACGTCCAACAACTCCGGGACGACGGCTCCCTTCGCTGCGAACCTGTTCGCCACCTCCACCGCGACGGGCAACGTCTACGCCTACGGCTCGTGGGCCGCGCGTGGCACCGGGCTCGCGGCGGGCGCGCCGCGCGTCTCACCCGACCAGGGCGGCGGTTCGACCGTCCCGGGCGAGTGAGCGCCTGACCGACCCCAGGAGGGACGGCCGCCACCGGCGTGGGTGTGGCGGCCGTTCGGCCGTCCTCCGGTGGGCGGCGTACCGGCACCGAGGTCTACGCTCGCCGTGTGACCCAGGAACGCGCCAACAAGGCCGGGTTCGAGACGCGTGCGATCCACGCCGGCTACGAGCCCGACGCGATGACCGGGGCGGTCAACCCGCCCATCTACGCCAGCAGCACCTACAAGCAGGACGGCGTCGGCGGACTGCGCGGCGGCTACGAGTACAGCCGCTCCGCGAACCCCACCCGTACGGCGCTGGAGGGGGCGCTCGCGGCCGTCGAGGACGGCGAGCGTGGGTTCGCCTTCGCCTCGGGCCTGGCCGCCGAGGACACGATCATCCGCGCCCTGACCGCGCCGGGCGACCACGTGGTCATCCCCGACGACGCCTACGGCGGCACGTTCCGCCTCTTCGACAAGGTGGCGAAGCTGTGGGGCACCGCCCACAGCCCGGCCCCCGTCGCGGACGTCGAGGCCGTCTCGGCCGCGATCGAGCCGGGTCGCACCAAGCTGGTCTGGGTCGAGACGCCCACCAACCCGATGCTCACCATCGGTGACATCGAGGCGCTCGCGCAGGTCGCCCACGACGCCGGCGCGCTGCTGGTCGTCGACAACACCTTCGCCTCGCCCTACCTCCAGCAGCCGCTCACCCTCGGCGCCGACGTGGTCGTGCACTCGACCACCAAGTACGTCGGCGGCCACAGCGACGTCGTCGGCGGCGCGGTCGTGGTCCGCGACCTCGACCTGGCCGAGAGGATCGGCTTCCACCAGAACGCCATGGGGGCGGTCGCCGGCCCGTTCGACGCGTTCCTGACCCACCGCGGCCTCAAGACCCTCGGCGTCCGCATGGACCGCCACTGCGACAACGCGGAGCGGATCGTGGAGTTCCTCGACGGCGACCCCCGGGTCGCCGAGGTGATCTATCCCGGGCTCGCCGCGCACCCCGGCCACGAGGTCGCCGCCCGCCAGATGAAGCGGTTCGGCGGGATGATCTCCTTCCGCGTCGCCGGTGGGCTCGAGCAGGCGCTCGCGGTCTGCGAGCGCGCCGAGGTCTTCACGCTGGGCGAGTCGCTGGGCGGCGTCGAGTCGCTCATCGAGCACCCCGGGCGGATGACGCACGCCAGCGTCGCCGGCACCGACCTCGAGGTCCCGGCCGACCTGGTCCGCCTCAGCGTCGGCATCGAGAGCGTCGAGGACCTGGTCGCCGACCTCGACCGGTCCCTGGGCACCGTTGGCTGAGCAGGGCGCGGCCGTCGTCTGCGTCGACTTCGGGTCGACGTTCACCAAGGCCGCGCTCGTCGACCTCGGCTCCGGGGCGCTGCTCGCCACCGCGAGCCACCCCACCACGCTCCCCGACGCGAGCGGTCACGGCGACGTCCTCGACGGGTACGACGCCTGCCTCGACGCGCTCGCCGAGCAGGACCCGCGCGCCGTCGACGCCGACGTGCTCGCCTGCTCCAGCGCCGGCGGCGGGCTGCGGATCGCGGTGGTGGGCAACGAGGAGCTCGTCACCGCCGAGGCGGGTCGCCGGGTGGCGCTCTCCAGCGGCGGCAAGGTCGTGCTGGTGCTCTCGGGCGGCCTCGACGCCGACCGCCTCGCCGAGCTGCGCCGCGCCGAGCCCGACGTGGTGCTCCTGGTCGGGGGCACCGACGGCGGCAACTCCGAGGTGCTCGAGGGCGACGCCGCGGTCCTCGCCGACGCCCCGTGGGACGGGCCGGTGGTGGTCGCCGGGAACGTCGAGTCGCAGGACGCGGTCCGCTCGCTGCTCGCCCACTCGGGCACGCCCCACGTCGTCGCCGACAACGTCGTGCCGAAGATCGGCGTCCTCGCCCCTGACAGCGCCCGCCGCGCCATCCGCGAGATCTTCCTCAGCCACGTGATCGGCGGCAAGCACCTCAGCAGCCGGACCGACGCGCAGGGGAGGACCTTCACCGCCATGGTCCGCGGTGCCACGCCCGACGTGGTGCTGACCGGTGTGGAGCTGCTGGCGCGCGGCCTCGACGACGAGCACCCCGGGGCCCGTGACGTGGTCGTCGTCGACGTCGGCGGCGCCACCACCGACGTGCACAGCGTCGTCGAGCTCGACCCGGAGGACAGCGGCCTGGCCCGCGAGGTCGTGGCCACCACCCCCGTCACCCGCACGGTCGAGGGAGACCTCGGCATGCGGTGGTCGGCGGTCTCCACGGTCGAGGCGGCCGGGCGCGAGGACCTCGCCGACGCGGCGGCCGCCCGCCGCGCCGACCCCGGCTGGGTGCCGCGTGACGCCGCCGAGCAGGACGTCGACCACGAGATCGCGGCCGCCGCCGTGCGGATCGCGCTCGAGCGGCACGCCGGGCGCAGCAAGGTCGTGGTCAGCCCGGAGGGGCGCGTCGTGGAGCGCAGCGGCAAGGACCTCCGCGAGGTCGACCTGCTGGTCGGCTCGGGCGGGGTGCTGCGCCACGGCGGCCCCGACGCCGTACGACGCGTGCTGGTGCCGTCGACCGGTGACGCGTTCGAGGGTGGCTGGCAGCTGCCGCGCGACCCGGTGGTCGTGGTCGACCACGACTACGTCCTCGCCGCCGCCGGCCTGCTGGCCGAGGCGCACCCCCTCGCGGCGCACCGGCTCGTACGACGCCTCCACGACGCGGGCACCCGTTAGCGTGGCCGACGTGAGCGAGCAGCGCACGCCCGAGCCCGAGGAGACCGACGAGGAGTCGGGCCGCCGTCGTCTCTTCGCCGCGCTGTCCCGCAGCGACGACGACGGGCTGACCGAGCGGATCGTCGCGCAGTGGGCGCAGATGCGCGCCGAGCGGAGGGCCGAGGAGCGGCCGGCCTTCACCACCGGCCCCTCGAACTTCAGCCGTGCGCAGGTGCCGTGGGGCCTGGACCTGGCCGCTGCCTGGTCGTGGCGACTGATCGTCATCGTGGTCGCCGGGCTCGGCGTGCTGTGGACGCTGAGGTACTTCGCGGTGATCACGCTGCCGCTGGCCGTTGCGCTGCTCATCGCCGCCCTGGCCGCGCCGCTCGTGGCGTGGCTCCGTCGGGTCGGGCTGCCGCGCGGTCCGTCGACAGGGATCGTGATGCTGCTCGGGATCGCGATGGTCTCCCTGCTGCTCACCTACGTGGGCCAGCAGGTCGCCCAGGGCGCCAACGACCTCGCGGACTCGGTCGTCCAGGGACTCGGGCAGGTCCGCGACTGGCTGCGCACCGGGCCGCTCCACGTCTCCGACTCCCAGCTCGACGGCTACATCAAGGAGGTGCAGGGGGCGATCACCGACAGCACCGGCACCGACGGCATGGTCACCCGGGTGACCGAGGTCGGCACCGCAGTAGGCCACGTCGTCGCCGGCTTCTTCATCGTGCTCTTCTCGACCTACTTCTTCCTCTCCGACGGGGAGCGCATCTGGTCGTGGCTGGTCCGCATCGCCCCCCGCGCCGCGCGCGAGCGGGTCGACGCCTCGGGCCGCGTCGCCTGGGTGTCGCTGACGCAGTTCGTGCGCGCGACCGTCCTGGTCGCCCTCGCCGACGCGATCGGCATCATGATCGTCGCGGCCGTCCTCGGCGTGCCGTTCGTGGTCGCCATCGGCGTGCTGGTCTTCCTCGGCGCCTTCGTGCCGATGATCGGCGCCACCGTCGCCGGCACGGTCGCGATCCTGGTCGCGCTCGTCGACCAGGGCCCCTGGACCGCCGTGCTGATGCTCGGCGGCGTCATCCTGGTGCAGCAGATCGAGGGTCACATCCTCCAGCCGTTCCTCATGGGCCGCTTCGTCTCGCTGCACCCGCTCGGCGTGATCGTGGCGATCGGCTGCGGCGTGCTCGTCGCCGGCATCGCGGGCGCACTCATCGCCGTACCCCTCGCCGCCGCGGGCAACGCGGTCGCCCAGCACCTCGCCAGCTACACCGAGATCGGGGAGGACGACCCCGACGAGGCGCTCGACGAGGACATCGCGCCACCACCGACCGAGGGCGACCTGATCCCCGAGGACGACAGCCCGCTCGCCGGACCGGACGCGCCGGACGACGACCAGACGAAGGACCGCAGATGACTGACCAGGTGGGCATCGACGACATCCACGCCGCCCGCGAGATGCTCCGCGACATCACCCTCACCACGCCGATGGAGGGGGCCCGCTGGCTCTCCGCCATGGCCGGCGGACCGGTGCGGCTCAAGTGTGAGAACCTCCAGCGCACCGGGTCGTTCAAGGCGCGCGGCGCCTACGTCCGGATCGCCCGCCTCTCCGAGGACGAGCGTGCCCACGGCGTCGTCGCGGCCTCCGCCGGCAACCACGCCCAGGGCGTCGCCCTCGCCGCGTCGACCCTCGGCATCACGTCCACCGTCTTCATGCCCGAGGGGGCACCGATCCCCAAGGAGAAGGCGACCCGCGGCTACGGCGCCGACGTGGTGTTCCACGGGCGCTACCTCGAGGACTCCCTCGCGGCTGCCCGCGAGTTCGCCGAGCGCACCGGCGCCGTGCTGATCCACCCGTTCGACCACGTCGACATCGTGGCCGGGCAGGGCACGCTCGGTCTCGAGGTGCTCGAGCAGGCACCGGACGTGCGCACCGTGCTGGTGCCGACCGGCGGCGGGGGACTGCTGGCCGGGGTCGCCATCGCGATCAAGGCGATGCGCCCCGACGTCCGCGTCGTGGGCGTGCAGGCCGAGGGGGCGGCGGCCTACCCCGGCTCGCTCGCCGCCGGGCACCCCCTGGCGCTGGATTCGATGAGCACGATGGCCGACGGCATCGCGGTCGGACGGCCCGGTGACATCACGTTCGCCGCCGTGCGCGACCACGTCGACGAGATCCTCACCGTCTCGGAGGAGTCGCTGTCGCGGGCGCTGCTGGCGCTCGTCGAGCGCGCCAAGCAGGTCGTCGAGCCCGCCGGCGCGGCCGCGGTCGCGGCGATGCTCGACAACCCGACCGGCTTCGAGACGCCCGCCGTCGCGGTGCTGTCGGGCGGCAACATCGACCCCCTGCTGCTGAGCAAGGTGATCCGCCACGGCCTCGCTGCCGCCGGACGCTACCTCTACCTCCGCGTCTGCATCCCCGACCTCCCCGGCGGCCTCGCCTCCCTCCTGACCGAGATCAGCGAGGAGGGCGCCAACGTGCTCGAGGTCGCCCACGAGCGGATCTCGCCGTCCCTCACGCTCAACGAGGTCGAGGTGCGCATCCAGCTCGAGACCCGCGGCGAGGCGCACGCCGACCACCTCCGCGCCCGGCTCCGCGAGCGGGGCTACCGCGTCGACGACTGAGCGTCGTACGCCGCCCGGAAATGCCGCGGAGCGGTGCCCCGGCCACGGCCCGGGAGTCCCGGACGTGGCTGGCGCACCGCTCCAGCGGTGAGGCGGGTGGCGGTCAGGCCTTGTAGGGCTCCGCGTCGACGATCTTCACGGTGAGGTCCTTGCCGTTGGGCGCGGTGTAGGTGACCTTGTCGCCCTTGGACTTGCCGTTGATCGCGGCACCCATCGCCGACTCCGGGGAGTAGACGTCGAGGGTGTCGCCCTCGCCGAGGTTCTCGCGGGCGCCGAGCAGGAACTTCTCGTGGTCGCCGTCGCCGAAGTCGACCGTGACGACCATGCCGGGCTCGACGACGCCGTCGTCGGGCGGGGTCTCGCCGACCTCGGCGCGGCGGAGCATGTCCTCGAGCTGACGGATGCGGGCCTCCTGCTTGCCCTGCTCGTCCTTGGCGGCGTGGTAGCCGCCGTTCTCCTTGAGGTCGCCCTCGTCGCGGGCGGCCGAGATGCGCTCGATGATCTCCTGGCGCTTGGGACCCTTGAGGTCCTCGAGCTCGGCCCGCAGCTTGTCGTAGGCCTCCTGGGTCAGCCAGATGGTGCCCTGGTCGGTCATGTCACTACTCCTGCTTCAACGTAGGAAATTCAGGTGGTGCGAGATGCGGGTGTGCCTCAGCGCGACCGCATCCGGTCGGTGGTGGTTCTTCCGTCCGATCGGGGTCAGCGCGGCTGCAGACGTGGGCCAGCGCTGCCGGACGGGCAGGACTACAGGCTAGCAAGCCTGCAGCAAAAGCGCAGGTCGTGGACCCGGGGTGGACCTGGACTGGTCAGCGGGGGCGCGACTGCCCGGGTGCGGTGCACCCGAGCTTCTCCACCGAGGTGGCCCGCCGCTCGGTGCGGATGACGACGTCGTTGACGCCGCCGAGCGGGGTGAAGGCGAGCTCGCCGACCGCGGTCTTGTCCTCCGCGAGGGCCCGCACGCGGCAGGTCGCGTCGACGTCGTCGTCGCTGAGGCGCACGTCGACGCGCGCCGCGACCTCGTGGTCGCTGGTGACGTCGAAGGAGACGATCTCCGAGCGCACCTCGGGGTTGCCGTGGAACCACGCGACCCACACCAGCCAGGTCAGGCCGACCGCCGCGAGGCCGGCCGCGACCGCGATGGTGACGGGGCGCCGCCAGGCGGACGGCGAGCCGTAGCGGTCGGTGAGGTCAGTGGTCACGACGAAGAGGGTAAGTGCCACCTCCTAGACTCGCGCCCATGGCCCAGCCCTCCGCCGACCGCCCCCGCACCGGGCTCCGGCTCATGCACGTCCACGCCCACCCCGACGACGAGTCGAGCAAGGGCGCCGCCTCGACGGCGAAGTACGTCGCCGAAGGCGTCGACGTCCACGTCGTCACGTGCACCGGCGGTGAGCGCGGGTCGGTCCTCAACGCGAAGATGGACCGTCCGGAGGTCTGGGAGAACATCACCGAGATCCGCCGCGAGGAGATGCACCGCGCCCGCGACATCCTCGGCATCCGCCAGGACTGGCTCGGCTTCATCGACTCCGGCTGGCCCGAGGGCGACCCGCTGCCGCCGCTGCCCGAGGGCTGCTTCGCGCTCGTCCCGCTCGAGGAGTCGACCGAGCGCCTGGTGCGGCTGATCCGCGAGTTCCGGCCCCACGTGATGACGACGTACGACGAGCGCGGCGGCTACCCCCACCCCGACCACATCCGCTGCCACGAGGTCTCCGTCGCGGCCTACCACGCCGCCGGCGACCCCGATCGGTTCCCCGACGCGGGGGAGCCGTGGCAGCCGCTGAAGCTCTACTACCACCACGGCTGGAGCTGGGCGAAGACCAACGCCCTCCACGAGGCGATGCTCGCCCACGACCTCGAGTCCCCCTACGCCGAGCGCCTGGAGAAGTGGGAGCGCGAGCCGGAGTGGGACGACCGGATCACCACCCGGGTGCCCTGCGGCGAGTACTTCGGCGTGCGCGACCAGGCGCTGCTGGCCCACGCCACGCAGATCGACCCGGACGGCATGTGGTTCGCCATCCCGCGCGAGATCCAGCAGAAGACCTGGCCGACCGAGGACTACGAGCTGGTCGACACCAAGGTGGAGACCACCACGCCCGAGGACGACCTCTTCGCAGGGATCCCGACGCCCGCCCCCTGACGGGGAAGTGGGACACTGGAGGCATGCACGCGCTGCTGATCACCCTCGCCGACGACCCGACGCCGGCTGACAACGACGTCGTCGCGGGTCCGCTGGGCTTCGCGATCTGGATCTTCCTGATCCTCTCCGTCGTCGTGCTGGCGTTCAGCCTGGTCAAGCAGCTGCGCAAGGCACAGGCCGCCAAGGACGCCGGCGTCTACGGCGACGAGCCGGTCAAGCCCGAGCAGAAGGCCGACAGCGACGGCTGATCAGCGTCGCACGACCCGCACCAGGCAGTCCCAGGCCGTACGCCGCTCCTCACCGCCGTGCTCGTGGTGCGCCGGGTCCGCTGACCTGACCTCCCGGGCGACCCGCTCCGCGCGCAGCACCTCGACGTCGTACCCCTCGAGGTCGGCGAGCACGTCCTCGGCCGTCATCAGGACCGACGGGTCCTGCGGGCCGCCGGTGCCCTCGGTGAGGTTGGTCGAGTCGTGCGCGACCAGCAGCAGCGTGCCGCCGGGGCGCAGCATCGTGATCGCGCTGCGCACCGCCCGGCGCCGATCATCTGCAGGGAGCTGGAGGTAGGCGACGACCACCAGGTCGACCGGTGCGGGCGGCTGCCAGGACGTGGCGTCGGCGCACACCCAGGTGACCTCGATCCCGGCCTCGGCGGCGAGCCGGGCGCCCTTGTCGAGCGCGACCTGGGAGAAGTCGACGGCCGTCGCGTCCCAGCCGCGGGAGGCGAGCCAGATCGCGTTGCGGCCCTCGCCCGCGGCGAGGTCGACGGCGGTGCCGGGCGGGAGGTCGGCCAGCTCGGCGGCCACGAACCCGTTGGGCTCCCTCGACCACACCAGCTCGCTCGCGGCGTACCTCTCGTCCCAGTCGCGTGCGTCCATGCCGCCAGCCTAGGTCCGGCTCAGTGACCGACCCAGACCCCCGCCCGCATCACGCGGGCCACCTCGAGCCGGTCGTCGAGCACGACGAGGTCGGCCCGTCGGCCGGCCTCGAGGGCGCCGACGTCGGCAAGGCCCCAGGCCGCGGCGGGCGCGGTGCTGGCGGCGTGGACGACGTCGAGGAGGGGGAGCCCCGCCTCGCCCGCGGCGAACCGGACGGCCGCTGCCATGGTCAGCGTCGACCCGGCGATCGCGCCGGTGCCGCTGCCGTCGGCGAGCCTGGCCACGCCCTCGCGGACCTCGATGGCCATCGGGCCGAGCCGGTAGTCCCCGTCGGGAGCGCCGGCGGCGGCCATCGCGTCGGTGACGAGGAGGCAGCGCCCGGGCTTGGCGGCGAAGACGGTCCGCAGCACGGCCGGGTGCAGGTGGACGCCGTCCGCGATGAGCTCGACGTCGACGGGGGAGTCGAGCAGCGCGCCGACCGGCCCCGGGTCGCGGTGGTGCAGGGGGCGCATCGCGTTGAAGAGGTGGGTGCCGAGGCGTGCGCCGGCGTCGATGGCGGCGCGCGACTCGTCGTAGGTCGCGTCGGTGTGGCCGATGGCCGCGACGACCCCTCGCTCCGCGAGCACGCGCACGGCCTCGACGCCGCCCGCCAGCTCGGGGGCGAGGGTGACCATCCGGACCGCGCCCTCGCCGGCGTCGAGGAGCGCCTCGACCGAGGCGGGGTCGGGCTCGGTGAGGGAGCCGGGCTGGTGCGCGCCGGAGCGCCGGGGGCTCAGCCACGGCCCCTCCAGGTGCACCCCGGCGAGGCGGCCGTCCTGCACGAGGAGGGACAGCTCGCGGACCGCGTCGACCATCCGCTCGTGCGTGTCGGTCACCAGGCTGGCCGCGATGGAGGTGGTGCCGTGGGCGAGGTGGGTGTCGGCCACCACGGCAGCCGCGTCCGACGTACCGGTGTCGAAGGAGGCGCCGCCGCCGCCGTGCACGTGGATGTCCACGAACCCGGGTACGACGGTGGCGGGGCCGAGGTCGAGGTCGGCCGGCCGGGGCGGTGCGCCCTCGCCGACCTCGGTGATGCGGTCGCCGTCCAGGAGCAGCCACCCCGGCGCGAGGATCTGCGCCGGGGTGACCACCTGGTCGGCCGTGAGGAGCACCGTCACGCGCGGGTGTCCGCCTCGACGAGGGACTCCTCGCCCTCGTCCTCGCGACCGGGGGTCTTGAGGTTCCACTTCCGGATCACGAACCGGAACAGGAAGTAGTAGATCGCGGCGTAGCCGAGGCCGATCGGGATCAGCAGGAGCGGATCGGTGGCGATGTTGAAGTTCAACGCGTAGTCGAACAGGCCGGCGGAGAAGCCGAAGCCGTCCTTGATGCCGATCGCGTTGACCAGCGCCAGCGAGGTGCCGGTGAGCACGGCGTGCATGACGTAGAGCGGCCACGCGACGAACATGAACGCGAACTCGAGCGGCTCGGTCACGCCGGTGAGGAACGCGGTGAGCGCGGCGGAGAGCATGATGCCGCCGACGGCCTTCTTGTGGGCCGGCTTGGCCTCGTGCCAGATCGCCAGCGCGGCGGCGGGGAGCGCGAACATCATGATCGGGAAGAAGCCGGTCATGAAGGCGCCGGCCGTCGGGTCGCCGGCGAGGAAGCGCGCGATGTCACCGTGGTAGGTCTCGCCGCCGCTGGTGTACTCGCCGAAGATGAACCACGGCGGGTTGTTGAGGATGTGGTGCAGGCCCAGCGGGATCAGCAGGCGGTTCAGGGTGCCGTAGACGAAGCCGCCGAGGACCGAGTTGTCGGTCACCCACTCGCCGAGCGAGGTGATGCCGGAGTCGAACGCGGGGTAGACGAAGCTCATCAGGACCGAGATCACCAGCATTGCGAAGGCGGTGATGATCGGGACGAACCGGCGCCCGCCGAAGAAGGCGAGGTAGGGCGGCAGCGAGATCCGGTGGTAGCGCTGCCAGAGCCAGGCGCTCACCAGGCCGGCCACGATGCCACCGAGGACGCCGTAGTTGATCAGCTGCTGCTCGGCGTCGCCCTCGGGAGCCCCGAGGATGACCGGCGACATGGCGTCGCCGACGCCCTTGAACACCAGGTAGCCGACGACGGCGGCGAGCGCCGTGGAGCCGTCGGCCTTCTTGGCCATGCCGATCGCGATGCCGACGGCGAAGAGCAGGGGCAGGTTCGCGAAGAGCGCGTTGCCGGCGGCGCCGATCACGGCGGCCACGTCGACCCAGCCGAGGCCGTCCGCGCCCAGCAGGTCGGGCTGGCCGAGGCGGAGCAGCAGCGCAGCAACGGGCAGGGCGGCGATCGGGAGCATGAGGCTGCGCCCGAACTTCTGGACGGGTGCGAGGTTGAACCTGCGCCCGGTCGTGGTCCCGCCGGCGGCGGTGTCCTGGGTCGTCACGATGGATCCCTTCTGGTGGTGCTGGTTGTGCGGGTGGGGGTTGGTGCGGTGCTGGAATCGGGGCTGGAGTCGGGGCCGGCGGTGGGGCCGAGCGTCATGTGGACCTGGTAGCGGTCGCCGCGGTAGCGCGAGACCACGTGCTCGAGCGGGCGCCCGGCGGCGCTGGACACGCGGCGGAAGACGAGCAGCGGGGTGTGCACGGGCGCCTCGAGCCGGCGTGCGGTGGCACCCTCGGCGGCCTCGCCCCACAGGGTCTGCTCGGCCGCGTCGATGACGAGGTCGTAGCGGACGTCGAAGAGCGTGTAGAGCGAGCCGGAGAGGTCCTCGGCGTCGAGGTCGGGCAGCAGGGCGGTGGGGTACCAGCCCTGCTCGATGGCCATCGGCTGGTCGTCGGCGAGCCGGATCCGGTCGATGCGCCAGGCGGTGCCGCGCGCGCCGAGCCGCAGCGACCGGGCGACCGGGGCCGGCGGTCGCTCCTCGTCCACCCGGAGCAGGCGGGTCGAGGGGGTCAGGCCGCGGCGCAGCATGTCCTGGGAGAACGACGCCAGGTGCAGGCGGCTCTCCACCCGCGGCCGGGCCACGAAGGTGCCCTTGCCCTGGATGCGGTGCAGCAGGCCGCCGGCGACGAGGTTGTCGATGGCCTTGCGGACGGTGGCGCGCGAGACGTCGTACGTCGTCATCAGCTCGCGCTCCGAGGGGATCGCCACGTCGGGCCCGAGCTCGCGCACCGCCAGCTCGGCCAGCACGTCGCTGAGCTGCGCGTGCTTGGGCCGGGGGCCGTCGTCGATCCTGCGGGCCATCTCCACCTCTCGACGCCTGCGGGTTTGATTGGTACGGTCTGGTACGTACCAGTTGGGAGAGCATGAACCCAGCGCCCCGAGCCTGTCAAGGACCGCGATGAGCACCCCCGCACCCACCCGGATGGCCGCCGAGATCGCCGAGCAGCCGGCCGCCGCCCGTCGCACGCTCCACCACCTGCTGCCCGAGCGCGACCGCCTCCGCGAGCTGTTCGCGGGTCGACGGCGGGTCCTGCTGGTGGCGCGCGGGTCGAGCGACAACGCCGCGATCTACGGCCGCTACCTCCTCGAGGTCGCCTCCGGGGTCCCGGCCGCGCTGGCGGCGCCGAGCGTGGCGACCCACTACCGCGCGCGGCTCGACCTCGACGACACCCTCGTCGTCTCGGTGTCGCAGTCGGGGTCGACGGCGGAGATCGTCGAGACCCAGGAGTGGGCCCGGTCGTGCGGCGCGGCCACTGTCGCGGTCTCCAACGTCGCCGGCTCACCACTCGCCGCGGCTGCCGACCTGGCCCTGACCACCCAGGCCGGCCCGGAGGTCGCGGTGCCCGCCACCAAGACGTACCTCACGCAGATGGTCGCCCTCGCGGTGCTCGCGGACGCCCTCGCGCCGGCCGGCTCGGCGCTCGCCGCCGACCTCGAGCGCCTCCCCGACGCGGTGGCCGGCCTCCTCGCCCAGGACGTCGAGCCCGCCGCGGCCGCCCTCGCCGGCGTGGACCGGGTGATCGTCTCGGGTCGCGGCTTCCTCCTCGGCACCGCGCTGGAGACCGCGCTCAAGATGGAGGAGACCTGCCTGCGCCCGGTGCGCGGCTACTCCTACGCCGACCTGCGCCACGGCCCCATCTCGGTGGTCGGCGACGGTGTCCTCGCCGTCCTCGTCGCCGCTGCCCACGGGCCCCTCGCCGAGCCGATGGTCGAGCTCGCCGACGACCTCCGTGCGCGCGGGGCGCAGGTGCTCGGCCTCGGTGGCACGGAGGCGTTCGCCCGCGGCTGCGACGTCCACCTCTCGGTCCCCGACCTCCCGGAGACGGTGGAGCCTGTTGCGAGCATCGTCCCGGCACAGATGATGATCGAGAGACTGGCGCTGCGCCTCGGGCTCGACCCGGACAACCCGCGCGGGCTCAACAAGGTCACCCAGACCGACGTCACCCCGACCGACTGATCCACCAACGAGAGGAACCCACCATGAGCAGCAAGGCCGAGCAGATCCTCGCGGGCCTCGGCGGCGCGGACAACGTCGTCGAGATCGAGGCCTGCATCACCCGGCTCCGCACCGAGGTCAAGGACGGCTCCCTCGTGGACCAGGCCGCCCTCAAGGCCGCGGGCGCGCACGGCGTGATGGCGAGCGGCACGGTCGTCCAGGTCGTCGTCGGGCCCGAGGCGGACAACCTCGCCGACGACATCGAGGACCTGATGTGACGTCCCGCGTCGACGTCCTCGCCCCCTGCCCCGGGAAGGTCGTCGCGATGAGCGACGTGCCCGACCCGGTCTTCGCCGAGGAGATGGTCGGCCCGGGAGTGGCCATCGAGCCCGACCCCGGCCCGACGACCGTCGTCTCCCCGATCGCCGGGACCGTGGTCAAGGTGATGCCCCACGCGTTCGTCGTGCTCGGCGACGGGGTCGGGGTGCTGGTGCACCTCGGCATCAACACCGTCCGCCTCGGCGGCGAGGGCTTCGAGGTGCTCGCGACCCAGGGCTCCCATGTCGCCGCTGGGGATGAGATGGTCCGGTGGGACCCGGCGAGCATCCCGACCTCGCACGACGGGCACGAGCTCTCGTCCGTGGTGCCGGTCGTGGTGATGGACGCGCCGAAGGGCTCGGTCACCAGCGACGCGATCGGCGGCCCGGTCGCGGCCGGCGACCTGCTGTTCACGACCGCATGACGGAGGTCTCGGCCTTCCTCCTCGACCTCGACGGCACGCTCGTCGACTCCGAGCCCATCCACCGCCGCGGCTACGAGGCGTACTTCGCCCACCGGGGGTGGGACGTGCCTGACCTGACGATCTTCACCGGTCGCCGGGCCGAGGACGTCTTCGCCACCGAGCCGGGACCGTGGTCGGGGCTCGACCCCGCGACCGTGCTCGCGGAGGTCCTGCGCCACGTCCCTGACGAGGCTGCCGAGGCGGTCCCGGGCGCCCGCGATCTCATCCAGTCGGCCGCGGCTGCCGGGGTCCGCCTCGCGATCGTCACCTCGGCAGGTCCGGCCTGGGTGGAGCGCTCGCTGGTCGAGTCGCTGGGGCTGTCGCTGACCAGCGTCGACGTGGTCGTCACCGCGCGCGACGTCGTCGACGGCAAGCCGCACCCGGCCGGCTTCGCGCTGGCGTGCGAGCGGCTCGGCGTCGATCCCGCCCTCGCGGTCGCGGCCGAGGACTCGCCGGCAGGCGTGCGCGCCGCCCTGGGCGCCGGCGTGCGCCGCGTGCACGGCGTCGCGACGACCCACGACGCCGACCGGCTGCGCGAGGCCGGCGCCGTCGACGTCCACGACGACCTGCGCCCGCTGCTGGGCCTGCTCGGCGGCTAGCTGCCCGGCGACCACGGCTCGCTGTGGGCGATGATCCGCTCGATCTCCGCCTTGAGGTGGCGGGCGATGTCGCCGCCGGGGTCGTGGTCCACGTCGATCCCCTCCACCTCGTCGTGGACCGACCCCACGACGAAGATGTTCTCGTCGTTGTACTCGTTGGCGGGCGCGGTGTAGTTGAAGCTGCCGGCCACCACGACCTGCTCGTCGATCACCATCAGCTTGTGGTGCAGCTTGCGCAGGTCCGCGAACGGACCGTCGCGACGCGGCACGAAGAGCTCGATGTTGTCGTGCACCAGCCACGGCGGTGCCGCCCAGTCGCGGGCGGCCTGCCCGCGGTCGAGGACCCCGCGGACCCGCATCCCGCCCCTGGCCAGGGCCAGCATGGCGTCGTCGATGCCCGACGAGCCGGCGAAGGTGAAGATCGCGAAGGTGACCTCCTTCGTCCCCTTGAGCATCTGCT
>NZ_JAUZVE010000039.1:0-67523 GCF_031844425.1 Microbacterium sp. ARD31 | reverse complement strand
CGGCTTCTCGATGCGGACTGCCTTCAGCGGGCGCTTCGTGAGAATGGCTTCCAGGTTGCAGAGCCCGACCGGACCCGGATCGCACACGATGCCGGTCGCGGGCCCATGGTCCAGAGCACCAGCGGCGGCCTCCGGGCTCACCGCGGCGAACACCACCTGTCGGACGAGAAAGCCCATACTGACATCCTCCGGGACTTCAGCCTCCGATGCTCGGCGGCCCTAACAAGAATCGATCGAAACCTACATGGATCCGGGTCGAAGTTGATTCTTCGACCCAGACCCATGCGCGAGTTATGCCAGCAGGCTGGAGACGTCCACCGGCTCCGCAGCCTGCGCTGACTCACGGTACCGGCGCAGCCACACCATCCGGCGGATAGCCCAGATAGCCAGCAGCAGCAGTGCGACGATCACCAGGGCGGCACCGGCCGTCAAGCCACCTTGGCCGGGGGTCAGCGGCTCCATCGACGCCGCGAGCATCGCGGTGCCTGCCGTGAACTGCTCGGATCCGTCTCCGTATTCCGCCATGCCATCGGAAAACTGGGTCGCGCCATCCGCGAGCGCTGTGGTCCCGTCGGCGAGCTGCTCTACGCCGGAGGCGAGGGCGTCGCCACCATCGGCGAGCTGGATGGTCCCGGCGTGAAGCTGATCTCCACCAGAAGCAAGCTGACCCATACCGTCGGCGAGCTGATCACCGCCCGAGGCCAGCTGGCCGACGCCGCTGGAGAGCGCATCGCCGCCGTCGGCGAGCTGTCCCATTCCGCCGACCAACTGATCTCCACCCGATGCGAGCGCGCCCACGCCGGCGGCGAGCGCGGTGCCACCGACGGCGAGCTGTGTGGCTCCGTCGGCGAGCTGATCGCCTCCGGTGGCGAGCTCGTCGACTCCGGTGACGAGTTGATCTCCACCCGACGCGAGCGCGTCGATGCCCGAGAACACGGCAGTCACGCCTCCTGCGTTCCGCGAGCCGCCCGCACTCGGCCCAGGGCTCCTATAGAGCACAGCCGGCGCTAGTGTGCCCGACCGCGCAGCCGGGCACGCTCGGCGCTCGGGCTGCCCCCTTGAAGAGCCCTGCGGTCGTGCGGATCCAGGAGCGCTTGTTCACGTTTTGTTCACACCTGGCGTATCCGGGCACTAAGAAAGCCCCGCGATCCCAGTGTTTACAAGGGATCGCGGGGCTTCGACGATGGCGGTGACGGTGGGATTTGAACCCACGGTAGGGGGTTACCCTACACAACTTTTCGAGAGTTGCACCTTCGGCCGCTCGGACACGTCACCGCCGACTAGTTTACGACACCTCGACGGATGCCGCGAATCGCGGCCCCGGCAGCATCCTCACCCCTTCGAGGGATAGTCGGTGCGGAAGCGCCGCCCGCTCACCGCCGAGGGTTCGACGCACACGAAGTCGTCCTTCGGCGTCGGAGACAGGGAGACGAGGTCGGCCACCCCGGATGCCTCGATCTCGTCGTCCCTGTCGAGCCGACGCGCCGTGCCGCGGATCACCACGCTCCACCGCCACGGCGGCTCGCCGCCGTCGAACTCCACCGCCACCCGGGGCTCGGCGGTCACCTGTACGAGCTTCATCCCCGGCCCGGAGCGGAAGTAGACCTTCCGCTCGTGGAGGAGCGTGTTCACGGGAAAGATGTCGGGCCCGCCGTCGGCCCCGATCGAGGCGAGCCGGCCAATGCCCCGCGCTCCGAGCAGACTCCAGCAGTCCTCTTCCCGCAGGGACTCGACACTGTGCGCGGCGAGCGCCTGGCGTTCGGGTGCGGGGCCGATGGCGTCGTTCATCAGATCGCCGCCCACCCGCCGTCGACGGGAAGGATGGCTCCCGAGACGTTCGACGACTCGTCACTGAGCAGCCACGTGACGGCGGCGGCGAGCTGGTCGGGCTGGGCGACGGGCGGGATGTTGCTCTGGAAGAGCGGACCCAGCCGCTCCCCCGCCCACTGCGAGTGGAACGGCGCCTCGATGTTGGTCTGCACCGGCCCCGGCGCGACCGCGTTGCAGCGGATGCCCTTCGGCGTATAGAAGAACGCGGTGCTGAGGGTGAACCCGTTCACGGCGTGCTTCGACGTCGTATACGGGGTGCCTGCGGCGGAGCCGCGCTGGCCGGCTTCCGAACTGACGTTCACGATCGACCCGCGGCCGTGCTCCAGCATCCGCACCAGCACGGCTCGGGTGAGGGTCATCACCGCCGTGACGTTGACGGCCATGACGCGCGCCCACGTCTCATCTGTGATCTCGGCGGTCGGCTCGAAGCCGTCCATGATCCCCGCGTTGTTGACGAGCCCGTCGATGGTGGCGCCGGCGGCCGCGACCGCGCGGTCGACGACCGCGGGATCGGTGAGGTCGCCCGCGACGGGAATGACGGCGTCGCCCAGAGATGCGGCGAGCGCGTCGAGCCGCTCGGCCGAGATGTCGACGGCGACGACGCGGCCCCCTTCGGCGACGATCCGCTCGACGGTGGCGAGACCGATCCCCGAGCCGCCTCCGGTGACGATGACGGTGCGTCCTGCGAATCGGTCCACTGCGACGTTCATGGCACGTCCTTTCTCCTCCCCCCATCCCATCCCGCCTCGCGCAGGCCGAGCAGGGTCGAAGGTCCCGCTGTCCGGCCGGGACCTTCGGCCCTCACCGTCACCCGGCTGCCCACGTAGCGTCGGATCACCGAAGCTCGACGCACGTCCACAGCCTCGACCCGGAAGGAGCAGTCATGACCCACATCGCCCTCGGCTACGACGGCAGCGACGCGGCACGCACCGCGCTGGACTGGGTCGCGCTGCGCGCGGCACGCGAGGGCGCTCGCGTCGACCTCATCACCGTGACCAACATGGTGACGACGAACTACGAGCACGCCGACCGCGAGCTGCATCGCGCCGAGAAGCTGCTGCACGACCTGGCGCCCGGCGTCCTGGTCGAGTCGCACCGCGTCGACGGCAAGATGCCGAACACCCTCGTCGAAGACGCCCGCACCGCCGACCTGCTGGTCATCGGCATGCACCGGGCTCGTCCGGTCCGCGATGCCCTTCGGGGATGGATGCCGCAGCGCCTCAGTGCGCGCGCTCATTCACCCGTGTGCCTGGTGCCTCAGGACTGGAGCGCGAACGACCAGCCGGTGACGGTGGGCGTCGACGACGACCCGTCCTCGGACGAGGCGATCATGGTCGCCGCGGCCGAGGCTGCGGCATCCGGTGTTCCGCTTCGCATGGTGCACGCGTGGTCGATGCCGACGCCGACGCTCGAGGGCGCCGCAGCACTGCTGGCCTCGCCGCTGCAGGTGAAGGAGGGGCACCGCAAGATCCTTCGCGACGCCGTCCACCGCGTGCAGCGGTCCTACCCCGACCTCGATATGGAGGAGATGCTCGTGGCCGACAACCCGGCTGCGGCGCTCCTGCATCGCGCCGACGCGACCTCGCTGCTGGTCATCGGCACGCATCGGCGCGGTGTGCTCACCGGCGGCCTGCTCGGATCGGTGGCACAGGACGTCCTCGGCCAGGTCACGTGCCCGATGATGATCGTCTCGAACGAGCGGTGACCGGCCGTCCCGGCATCCCCGTGGCGGCGTCGCCCCGTCTGGCTAGACTCGCGGCAGACGGGAGGCGCCCATGGCCATCGCTGACGAAGCCGTGCCCCAGCGCAGGTTCGACGACCTGCTGCGCGCGAGCACGGCCGTGGTCGAGCATCTCGATCTCGAAGAGGTGCTCGGGCGCATCGTCGAAACGGCGATGTCACTTGTCGACGCCCGCTACGGCGCGCTCGGGGTGCTCGGCGCCGACGGCATGCTCGAACGCTTCATCCACCGCGGCATCGCGCCAGCGGCCGCGCGCCGCATCGGCGATCTGCCCCGCGGCCACGGCATCCTCGGCGCGGTGATCGCCGCGCACGGACCGGTGCGGCTTCCGCACCTGTCGGACGACCCTCGCTCGGTCGGGTTCCCCGCGCATCATCCGCCGATGGATTCGTTCCTGGGTGTGCCGATCCGCGTCCGCGACGCCGTGTACGGCGACCTCTACCTCACGGATGCCGCAACCGGCGTGTTCACGGCGGATGACGAGGCGCTGATGGTGTCGCTCGCGGCGACGGCGGGCGTGGCGATCGAGAACGCGCGCCTCTACGAGCAGGCGCGGACGCGCCAGCAGTGGAGCGCGGCGCTCGCCGACGTCATGGGCGCCCTGCTCGACATCGACAGCGACGACGCCCTCGACGTGATCGTGGAACGGGTGGCACCCCTCGTCCAGGCCGACGTCGCGACGGTGTCGGTGCCCTCGGGCGACGACGAGCTCAAGATCCTCGCCGCGTGGGGCGCCGCGGCGGCGGGCCTGCGCGGACGATCGCTGCCGCGGCACGGGACTCCGGGTGCCCGGGCACTGGAGTCGGGGCGCGCGGTGAGCATCCCCGAGCAGGCTGCCGGGCAGCTCTTCCCCGAGCAGCCGGCGCTCGGCCCCGTGGTGTCGGTGCCGCTCATGGCCGGGCCCGAGCCGCTCGGTGTGCTGAGCATCGCGCGGCGCCCGGGAGCCCGTCCCTTCACGGACGCCGAACTCGAGATGGCCTTCGTCTTCGCCGGCCAGGCGGGCGTCGCGATCGAGGTGGTGCGCGGGCGCGACGACCGACGCCGCATCGAGCTCGCGCAGGACCGCGCCCGCATCGCGCGCGACCTGCACGACCACGTCATCCAGCGCCTGTTCGGTGCGGGGCTGTCTCTGCAGGCCATCGCCTCGTCGACCGCCCCGGCGACCGCGGCCGCCCTCAGCGAGCAGATCGACACCCTCGACGACGCGATCAAGGAGATCCGCACCGTCATCTACGCCCTGGGCAGCGACACCTCGGCCGTGCGCGGCACGCGCGACCGGCTGCTGGCGGTGACGTCGGCGACGATGGCCGGACTCCCATCGGCACCGCGCCTGCGGTTCTCGGGCCCGGTCGACAGTCTCGTCTCGGCCGATCTCGCCGATGACCTCGCCGCCGTGCTGCGCGAATGCCTCACGAACATCGTCAAGCATGCCGACGCGCGCGTGGTCGATGCGGCGGTGACCGTCGATGACGAACGGGTCACGCTCACCGTCACCGACGACGGCCGCGGCATGCCGCCCGGCGCCGTGCACCGGGGGCTGGCCAACCTCGCCGAGCGGGCACGGCTGCGCGGTGGGGAGTGCCGCATCGACTCCCCGCGCTCCGAACCGGGTGCGGATGCCGGCACCACCGTCACCTGGTCCGTTCCGCTCCCCGACGAAGAGGACTCCGCATGACCCGTGTGTTCCTGGTGGACGACCACGAGATCGTCCGCCGCGGCATCGCCCAGCTGATCGACGCCTCGCCCGACCTCGAGGTCGCCGGCGAAGCCGGGTCGGTCAGCGAGGCCCTCCGGCGCATCGAGGCCGTCGCCCCCGACGTCGCGGTGCTGGACGTTCGCCTGCCCGACGGAGACGGCATCGACCTCTGCCGCGAGGTCAGGTCGCGGCATCCGCATATCGCCTGCCTCATCCTCACGGCCTACGACGACGATGCCGCGTTGCGCACCGCGGCCCTGGCCGGCGCGAGCGGGTACGTGCTGAAGGACGTCCGCAGCGGTCAGCTGCTCGACGCCATCCGCGCCGCCGCGTCCGGAAAGACCGTGCAGTCGTCCCGCTCGCTGCGCGCAGCGGCCCAGTCGCTCGTCCCGCGCGCCCCCGAACCGGCGGCCGGTGTGCACGACGACGCGGGACTGTCGTACCGCGAGCGGCAGGTGCTCGGCCTCATCGCCGAGGGGATGACGAACCGCGAGATCGGCGAACGCCTCGGGCTGGCCGAGAAGACCGTCAAGAACTACGTCAGCGGACTGCTGTCGAAGCTCGGCATGGAACGGCGCACCCAGGCCGCCGTCTACGGCGCCGAGCACCGCCACGACCCCCGCTGAGCCGGGAGGCCGGTGGCCTCGTCGGCCGAACGCCGAACCGGATGCCGCTCGGCGAGCACTCGCGCGCCCTGGCCCGGCCCGGGACCGAGGGACTTTCGCCCTGTTTGCGCGGCCACTGCCGGTGTCACTCGGAGCGGTGCTGGGCGGCATCCATGCGGTCGCGTTCGTCATGGTGCTGCGCCGCCATGTGTGGGCGGTGCTCGCCGCGACCGCCGCCGGCTATGCCGCGCTCGTCTGGATCTTCGTGCAGATGATCTACATCCCGTTCAGCTTCCTGCAGGCGGTCTACTTCGTCGCCGGACTGACCGAGGTGGGTCTCGTCCTGCTGCTGCTGGGAGTGCTCCGCCGAGATCGGATGCCGCTCGGCGAGCACTCGCGCGCCCTGGCAGACTGAGCGCATGACCGTCATCGAGAACTCGAAAGTCACCGTCGTCGGAGCCGGCAGCGTCGGCTCGAGCGTCGCGTACGCCGCGCTCATCCGGGGTTCGGCCCGCCACGTCGCCCTCTACGACATCGCCACGCAGAAGGTCGATGCCGAAGTGCTCGACCTCGCGCACGGCACGCAGTTCACCGGGTCGAGCGACATCATCGGCGGCAGCGACATCTCGGTGGTCGAGGGCTCGCACGTCGTGGTCATCACCGCCGGGGCGAAGCAGAATCCGGGCCAGACCCGCACCGAGCTCGCCGGAGTGAACGCCGGCATCATGCGGAAGATGATGCCGCAGCTGCTCGAGGCGGCTCCGAACGCGATCTACGTCATCGTCACCAACCCGTGCGACGTGCTGACCGTGTTGGCGCAGGAGGAGACCGGCCTGCCGCCCGAGCGGATCTTCGCGTCCGGCACCGTGCTCGACACGTCGCGTCTGCGGTGGAAGCTCGGCGAGCGCGCCGGCGTCTCGACCTCGAGCGTCCACGCGTACATCGTCGGCGAGCACGGCGACACCGAGTTCCCGCTGTGGTCGCACGCGACGATCGGCACCGTGCCGATCCTCGACTGGGTCACCCCGAAGGGCGACCGCATGACGGTGGAGGAGCTGGACCAGATCGCCGTGGATGTGCGGGATGCCGCGTACAAGGTCATCCAGGGCAAGGGTGCGACCAACTACGCCATCGGGCTCTCCAGCGCGCGCATCGTCGAGGCGATCCTCGGCGACCAGAACGCGGTACTCCCGGTCTCGCCGGTTCTCCACGACTACCACGGCGTCGACGGGGTCGCGCTGTCGGTCCCCTCCATCGTCAACGCCAAGGGCGCCCACCCGATCGGCCAGACCACGTTCTCCGAACAGGAGCTCGCGCTGCTGCACCGCTCGGCCGACGCCCTGCGCGACGTCGCCGCCTCGCTGCGAGGCTGACCCCGCGCGGACGGCGCGTCGCGGCATCCCGGCCCTGCCTGCGGCTCTCGGCGTCCGGGTCGCGTGGTCTGGTCGGCTGGACGCGCGAGGGCTCGTCCTGTTCACGTGGTCTGGACGGCTGGACGGACGAGTGCTCGTCCGGATCACGTGGTCTCACCGAGGACACCAGCCCCGTGCGCTCACAACGGGTGCGCTCGGCGGCAACACGTGATCCGGACGCCACGCCCCGCACGTCGGGTGCCAAAACACGTGATCTGGGATGCCGGGGTGTCGGGTGGCGCGCCTACGCTGGAGCGCATGGCATCCAAACGCGCGTCGACGACGGCGCCGTACCGCTGCACCGAGTGCGGCTGGACGACGATCAAGTGGGTCGGGCGCTGCGGCGAGTGCCAGCAGTGGGGAACGGTGGTCGAGGCGGCCGAGCCCACGGGACTCTTGCGGGCGGTGACGCCGGTAGCACCCGGCGTTGGCCGCGCGGCACGACCGATCACGAGCATCGACACCGCCGACGCCCCGCGGCGCACCAGCGGCGTCGGGGAGTTCGACCGCGTGCTCGGCGGTGGCGTGGTGCCGGGGGCGGCGATCCTGCTCTCGGGCGAACCCGGCGTCGGCAAGTCGACCCTGCTGCTCGAGGTCGCGGCGCAGTCCGCGAAGGCCGGGCGTCGCGTGCTCTACGCCAGCGCCGAGGAGTCCACCGCGCAGGTGCGGCTGCGGGCCGAGCGCACCGGCGCCCTGCACGACGAGCTCTATCTCGCGAGCGAGACCGACCTCGCCACGATCCTCGGCCATGTCGACGAAGTCGCCCCCGAACTGCTGATCGTGGACTCGGTGCAGACCGTCGCCTCGTCGCTGTCGGACGGCATGGCCGGACACCCCTCGCAGGTGCGCGAAGTCGCCTCGACGCTCATCCGCGTCGCGAAGGAGCGCGGCCTTCCGGTGATCATCGTCGGCCACGTCACGAAGGACGGCTCCATCGCGGGCCCCCGCATCCTCGAGCACCTCGTCGACGTCGTCTGCCACTTCGAAGGCGACCGGCAGACGTCGCTGCGATTCGTCCGCGCCCTCAAGAACCGCTTCGGCCCGACGGACGAGGTCGGATGCTTCGACATGACCGGCGCGGGGATCGCCGAGGTCCCCGATCCGAGCGCCTTGTTCCTCGGACACGGCGTCGCCGAGCCCGGCACATGTGTGGCCATCGCCCTCGAGGGGCGCCGGGCGATGCCGGTCGAGGTGCAGGCGCTCACCATCAAGACGTCCGCCCCCAACCCGCGGCGCATCGTCAACGGCGTGGACTCCGCCCGGGTTGCGATGGTGCTCGCCGTCCTCGAGAAGAAGGCCGGCGTCGTCACGAGCGATCAGGACGTCTACGTCTCGACGGTCGGCGGCGTGCGGTTCACCGAGCCAGCCGCCGATCTGGCGATCGCGGTCGCCGTCGCCGGGGCCGTGCGCAACTCCGCCACCCCCCGCACTCTCGCCGCGGTCGGGGAGCTGAGCCTGGCCGGAGAGGTGCGCCCGGTGACCCAGGCCGCACAGCGGCGCACCGAGGCCGCGCGCCTCGGCTACACCGACGTCATCGACAACCGGTCGAACACGCTCCGCGGAGCGCTCGAGGACGTGCGCACACGGCTGCGGCCCGGCCGCGACGAGCACATCCCCGACTTCTGACCCGGCCGGGGCACGCCGGGCCCGGCCGGCCGCGGCCCGCCCGGCCGCGACAGCCCGGATCAGGCGTCGAGCGCGGCGATCAGGTCGGTGGGTGTCGCCTGCAGCGGATGCGGGCCGGCGATGTCGAAGAAGACCGTGGTGATCTCGGACTCGTGGGCTCCGAGGAACGCCCGCAGCCATGCCGGCGACTGCAGCGCGACGCCGGGCGGAAGCGAGGCGGGCTTGTGCGCGGCATCGCTGAAGAGCAGCAGCGCGATGTCGCCGGTCTTCGGATCGCGGTAGGTCCACACCTCGCCGACGTCGAGCGGGTTGTCGCGCTGACCGGGCCGCATGAGGGGCACGACGGTCGGCCCGTGGCGCAGTGCGAACGCGACCGCGGCCATGTCCTGGGTCTGCAGCGCGTCAATCAGCTGGGTGTTGCGGAACTCGAGCTGTTCCTTCTTCGCGCGCTTCTTTCCGGCCATCCGTCAAGGGTAGTCCGCGCGATCGCGCCCGCCGAGCTCAGTACAGCTGGAACGAGATGGCCTCGATCGCGGGGATGCCGGCGATCTCGACCTCGAGCCAGTACGTCGAGCCGCTGCCGGGGGCACGGGCACGGTCGCCGCGGCCGCAGGAATCCACCGACGAGCGCGTGCGGTCCCACTCCAGCGGTTCGGCGCTCTCGACGCTCTGCCCCGCAGCGAGGGTGACGAACATGTCACTGGGGTCGTCCTGACAGTCGGTCGACCGCCACCAGGTGTCTTCGCCGCTGGTGATCGTGAACACCTGGGTCGTGGTTCCGACGTTGATGATGCAGTCGTCCACGCCGTCGTTGGTCAGCCGGATCGACAGCTGCGGGTTCTCGCCGGTGGGATAGGCGCCCTTGTCCGCAACCGCCTCCACCGTGATGTCCCGCGCGGCGCACGGCTCGGCGACGGGCTCGGCCACCGGGGACGGGGTGGCCTCGGCGTCGGTCGCGGCATCCGTCTCGCCGTCGTCTGCGCCGCTCTCGACCCCATCATCCGCGGCCTGGCCCTCAGCCGTCCCGGTGCCGCCCTGTGGGATCGGCAGCGAGGTGGCGACGTCCAGCAGCGAGGGCCCGGTGACGGTGGGGCCATCGGTCTCGGCGGCGGCGCCGCGCCACGGCTGGGCGATCAGCAGCCAGATGCCGAGCACGATCGCGAGCAGCACGACGACGAACAGCAGGCGCCGCCGGCGGTAGACCGCCGGGGAATGCCGTCGCCGAGGAGTGCCGCTCATGCCACTCAGGGTACGTCGCGCTTCGGCGGGACCCGGGGGCGGCACGCGGTCAGAGCGTCTTCAGCATGCGCGTGTTGCCGAGGGTGTTCGGCTTCACGTGAGCCAGGTCGAGGAACTCGGCGACGCCCTCGTCGGGGCTGCGGATGAGCTGCGAGTACACGTCGGGGTCGACCACCTGCTCGCCGATGGGCTTGAACCCGCGGCGGGTGAAGAACTCCACCTCGAACGTGAGGCAGAACAGCCGCGTGAGCCCGAGGGCACGGGCGTTGTCTTCGAGCCGCTCCACGATGGCCCGGCCGACGCCGTGGTGGAGCCACGCATCCGAGACGATGAGGGTGCGGATCTCGCCGAGGTCCTCCCACATGACGTGCAGGGCGCCGCAACCGATCAGCTGTCCCGTGGCATCTTCGGCGACGACGAACTGCTGCACGGCTTCGTAGAGCACGACGAGGTCCTTGCCGAGCAGGATGCGCCGCTGGACGTACGGCTCGAGCATCTGCTGGATGCCGCGGACGTCGGCGGCGCGCGCGGTGCGCACCTGGAAGTCGCTCATCGCTCAAGACTACGACCGCAGGCCGGGCAATCCCGTCGCACCGGTCCGACCACGACGAAGAGCGGATGCCGCAGCAACCCGTGCTGCGGCATCCGCTCTGTCGTCTTTTATCGAACTCTTTTGCGAGGACTCTGTCGCGAGGACTCAGTCCGAGGTGATCGCCAGGTCGGGGCTGGCGGTGATCTCGCCGCCGCCGACCACGCCGACCGCGACCTTCTCGCCGCGAGGACCGTGCTCGAACACGAACTGGCCGTTCTCGGCGTCCACCTTGACGTGGTCGCCGGCGTCCAGCTCGCCGTGCAGGATCTTCTCGGACAGACGGTCCTCGATCTCGTGCTGCATCGCGCGACGCAGCGGGCGAGCGCCGAGGGCCGGGTCGAACCCGATCTCGATGAGCCGCTCCTTGGCGGGCAGGCTCAGCTCGATCGTCATGTCGCGGTCGAGCAGGCGCTCTGCCAGGCGCTTGGTGAACAGATCCACGATCTGCACCAGCTCGGGCTTGCTCAGCTGCGGGAACACGATGATGTCGTCGACGCGGTTGAGGAACTCGGGCTTGAAGTGACGCTTGAGCTCTTCGTTGACCTTGCCCTTCATCCGGTCGTACGACGTCGCGGTGTCACCCTCGACCTGGAACCCGACCGGGCCGCCCGCGATGTCGCGCGCGCCGAGGTTGGTGGTCATGATGATGACCGTGTTCTTGAAGTCGACCACGCGGCCCTGACCGTCGGTCAGTCGACCCTCTTCGAGGATCTGCAGCAGCGAGTTGAAGATGTCGGGGTGGGCCTTCTCGATCTCGTCGAAGAGCACGACCGAGAACGGCTTGCGCCGCACCTTCTCGGTGAGCTGGCCGCCCTCTTCGAAGCCGACGAACCCGGGAGGGGCACCGAACAGCCGCGAGACGGTGTGCTTCTCGCCGAACTCCGACATGTCGAGGGAGATCAGCGCACCCTCGTCGTCGAACAGGAATTCCGCGAGGGCCTTGGCGAGCTCGGTCTTTCCGACACCGGTCGGACCGGCGAAGATGAACGAGCCCGACGGGCGCTTGGGGTCCTTCAGACCCGCGCGCTGGCGGCGGATCGTCTTCGACAGCGCCGAGATCGCCTCCTCCTGGCCGATGACGCGCTGGTGCAGCGCCTTCTCCATGAAGACGAGACGGCTCGACTCCTCTTCGGTCAGCTTGAAGACCGGGATGCCGGTGGCCTGGGCGAGCACCTCGGCGATCAGTCCTTCGTCGACGACCGCATGGGTCGCGACGTCACCGGATCGCCACTGCTTCTCGAGGCGCAGGCGCTCGGCGAGCAGCGACTTCTCCTCGTCGCGCAGCGACGCGGCCTTCTCGAAGTCCTGGTCTTCGCTCGCGCGCTCCTTGTCTTCGCGGACCTTGGCGATCTTGTCGTCGAACTCGCGCAGCTCGGGCGGGCTGGACAGGATCGACAGGCGCAGGCGGGCGCCGGCCTCGTCGATCAGGTCGATCGCCTTGTCGGGCAGGAAGCGGTCCGAGATGTACCGGTCGGCCAGGTTCGCCGCAGCGACGATCGCGCCGTCGGTGATCTGCACCTTGTGGTGGGCCTCGTACCGGTCGCGCAGCCCCTTCAGGATGTTGATCGCGTGCGGGAGGCTCGGCTCGGCGACCTGGATCGGCTGGAAGCGGCGCTCGAGAGCGGCATCCTTCTCGAAGTGCTTGCGGTACTCGTCGAGGGTCGTCGCGCCGATCGTCTGGAGCTCGCCACGTGCGAGCAGCGGCTTGAGGATCGAGGCGGCGTCGATCGCGCCCTCGGCGGCGCCGGCACCCACGAGGGTGTGGATCTCGTCGATGAAGACGATGATGTCGCCGCGCGTGCGGATCTCCTTCGTGACCTTCTTGAGCCGCTCTTCGAAGTCACCGCGGTAGCGGGAGCCGGCGATGAGCGAGCCGAGGTCGAGCGAGTAGAGCTGCTTGTCCTTGAGCGTCTCGGGCACATCGCCCTTGACGATGGCCTGCGCGAGGCCCTCGACGACGGCGGTCTTGCCGACGCCGGGCTCGCCGATGAGGACGGGGTTGTTCTTCGAGCGGCGCGAGAGGATCTGCATCACGCGCTCGATCTCCTTCTCGCGCCCGATGACGGGGTCGAGCTTGTTGTCGCGCGCGGCCTGCGTCAGGTTCCGGCCGAACTGGTCGAGCACCTGCGAGCCGCCCTGCGCGGACGTCTGGGACTCGTTCGCGGCGCCCGAGACCGCGGCGGGCTCCTTGCCCTGGTAGCCCGAGAGCAGCTGGATGACCTGCTGGCGCACCTTGTTGAGGTCGGCGCCGAGCTTGACCAGCACCTGAGCGGCGACGCCCTCGCCCTCGCGGATGAGGCCGAGGAGGATGTGCTCGGTGCCGATGTAGTTGTGTCCGAGCTGCAGCGCTTCGCGCAGGCTCAGCTCGAGCACCTTCTTGGCGCGTGGCGTGAAGGGGATGTGGCCGGTCGGCTGCTGCTGACCCTGGCCGATGATGTCCTGCACCTGCTCGCGCACGGCGTCGAGCGAGATGCCCAGGGACTCCAGGGCCTTGGCGGCGACACCCTCGCCCTCGTGGATGAGGCCGAGCAGGATGTGCTCGGTGCCGATGTAGTTGTGGTTGAGCATCTTCGCCTCTTCTTGGGCGAGGACGACCACACGACGGGCTCGGTCGGTGAATCTCTCGAACATCGCTCTTCCCTCCGGCTCGGGGCGATAGGCCCACTGCGGGCGCTGTACATAGAGGCTAACGAGCGGGGGGATGCCGCATGCCGGTGTTCGCCCTCGGCATAGCGGCTCACGCACGGAGCGCACCCGGCGCCCGTCCGCCCCGGTGCGCTTGACACCGGCATCCCGCCGCCATATCGTTTTTCGATAACAACGATTATCGATAAGGAGCCGATGATGACCGCACAGACCGATACGCCCCGCCTCATGTCCCGAGGAGATGCCCTTTCGATGGCGATGTTCATGGTCATCGGCGCAGGATTCGCGGTGTACACCGTCGTCCAGTCCGTGATCCGCATCGTGGAAGTGCTCTCGGGCGGCACGGTGCGCGTATTCGCGCAGTTCTCGGGGACGATGGCGGAGGTTCCGATCGGGCCGGACGGCGCTCCCGTCGCCGTCGAGCTGGACACCGCGTACCTGCTGCCTCCGGAGCTGCCGATCGCGTCGATCGCCGCGCTCGTGCTCGAGCCGCTCGTCGTGGCGGCATCCGTCGTCGCCGTCGTGACGTGCCTGCTGCTCCTGACGTGGAACATCCTCCGCGGCCGCATGTTCAACCGCACCAACACGCGACTGGTCGCGACGGCCGGCATCGTGACGTTCCTCGGGGTGGCGCTCGCACCGTTCTTCGCGAACATGGGCGCGAACGGCGCCTTCGCGTGGATCTCGGAGCGCACGTTCGACAACGTGATCCTGACGGCGGAGCTGCCCCAGCTCTTCATCGTCGCGTTCGTCGGTGCGCTCGCGGCGACGACCTTCACGGTCGGCGACCGCCTGCAGCGCGACACGGAAGGCCTCGTGTGAGCCCGGCAGAGGACGACGGCCCGAGCGGGGTGCACTGCCGGCTCGACGAGCTGCTCGCCGAGCGGGGCATGACGCTGACGCGCTTGTCCGAGATCGTCGGAGTCTCGCTCGTCAACCTCTCGGTGCTCAAGAACGACCGGGCGAAGGCGATCCGCTACTCCACCCTGTCCGCCATCTGCCGGGCGCTCGAGTGCGAGATCGGCGACCTGCTCGTGCGGGTCGACTGAACTCCGCGCCGGGTCAGTCCGCCGAAGCGCCGTCGACGCCGAGGATCGGGGTCACGTACGACTGCCCGGTGGGCGAGACGAGAGTGAGCTCGACGTCGGCCACGCCTTCGAGACCCTCGACGCCCGCGATGACCGGGTTCGGCACGACGTCGGCCGTGCACGCCTTGTCGGCCGGGATGCCCGACAAGGATGCCGTCACCGCAGCGTCGCCGGTGACCTCGGTCGCGGTGATGGTCTCCGGGCAGCCCGACGAGCCCCAGAGCAGCACGACGAACGTGCCGGCGCCGGTCGACCAGCCCGCACTCGGCATCTGCTCCGACGGGCTCTCGAAGACGAGTCCGTCGACACCGGGGAGGGTGACCTCGCCACCGTAGCCCTCGCCGTTCACCTCGATCACGAGGTTCTCCGACGCGTCGACATCGTCGGGAACCGGGGCGAGCGAGACGCGCGGCGCGAAGTCCGCGGTGCACGGGCCCTCGGTGTCCTCGACGAACGTGACGCGCAGCACGCCGTCCGCGTACCCCTCGACCTCCGCGGTCGGCACGCACGTGGACGAGCCCTGCGTGATGAGTCCGACCATGCGCCCGCCGTCCAGCCAGGCGGCATCGAGCTCGAGGACCTCGGGCATCGCGGTCTCGGACGGCTCCGGCGTCCCGGTCGTGCCGGGGGTCGTGGCACACGCGGCGAGTACCCCGCCCGCGAGGACGACGAAGCCGAGGGCGGCGGTGAGGCGAGTAAGCGGACCGCGCATGTCAGTTCTCCCCGTTGATCGTGATGCGGACGTTGTCGAACTCCGGCGTGCCCGCGAGGACGAGCGCGACGTCGCTGTCCTCCTCGAGCCCGTCGACCCCGATCACCGAGGCGCGCGGCGCCATGTCCATCGTGCAGGCCTGGTCGGCGGGCGGCGTCTCGAACGTGACGGTCACCTCCGCGGGGCCGGATGCCGTCGCCTCGGAGACGACCGGCACGCACGTCGACGACCCCCAGGACAGGAGCACGAACTGACCCTCGGTGTCGGTCCACCCGGCGCTCGGCAGATAGTCCGTCATCCCGCCGCCGGTGAGGCCTTCCGCGCCCTCCAGGTCGGTCGAGCCGATGTAGCCGTCTCCCGTGACGCTGATCGCGAGGTCCTGGGAAGGGTCGACGCCCTCGGGCACGTCGACGAGCGTGACCCTCGGAACCAGGTCACGGGTGCAGGGCTGATCGGCATCGGGCTCGATGAGGGTCACCGACAGCGAACCGTCCGCTTCGAGCGTCGCGCCGTCCGCCGGCGGCACGCACGTCGAGCTGCCGGAGGTCACGAGACCGATGATGCGCCCGTCATCGAGCCACGCGGCGTCGACCTCGACCTCGGTGACGTCACCACCCGCAGGACTCCCGGAGGTCGGATCGGTCTCCGGTGCGGTCGCGGCCTGCGTCGCACAGCCGGCGAGTACACCGGCGGACAGGAGGACGACGGCCGGAAGGGCCAGAAGACGGGGCGCGAGGGTCATTCCCCGATTTTTTCGCATGCCGTCTGGGCTTCGCCAGGGAAAACGGTCACGGTGCGGTCACGGACGCGACGTCGGACTAGGGAGGTCCAGCCCGTCATGGAGACGTGAGAAACTCACGGAGCATTCTGGCCTCGCTCGGTAGGGCGATGATGCAAAGCCGACGAGCGTTTCTCTTCGAGCTACTTGTCGGTGCAGTTCTCCGGCGAGATGGCGTTTGCTGTCTGCGCCGTACCGGTCGACAAGACCGTGCAGTTGACAGGGTTGTTCGCCAGAAGTCGCCAGTTGATCGTGGACAGGAAGCTGCTCGAGTTCTGCAGTGACCCGGATACGATCCAGAACTTGAGAGGAACGACGGTGTTGGCCGGGACGACGATGCTCGCAACTCCACCGGAACAGGTTGAGGAAGTAACCGAAGCGCAGATGTTGTCCGGGTCGAAGGCTGTCGTCGAGTAAAGGGTGACCGCGTTCGTGACGTCCGCGGGATCGGTCCCGTTGGCGGTTGTCATGCTCGTGATCTGGAAGACGATCGGCTGGGCAGTCGGGTTCGTCAACGTCAACGGCACCTGCAACGACTTGTCTGAACCGCAACCCTTTTGCAGTGCCCCCGTGTTGCCGCACGCGCCGCCGAAGTCGATCACCGGCGGCGGCGGAGCCGATGCTGCCGCTTGCGGCACGGTCGCGGCGACCGCGATGGCCGGAACGGCCCACGCCATTGCCTTGGCAACGGTTCGACGGCTGACGCCGTCCGAGCCGGGCTCTTCGATTGAACTCATGGCGCAAACCTTCCCCTTGTGCGGCTACGCACCCCACATGCAAGCCGTATCCCCAGGTATCGACGACTGGTGTGATTGTAGCGCATGCCGCACGCATCGACAATTCGATTGCGCGAGAGGCGCGCGGCTCGTGAGCCCCCTGACTCCTTAGCTCTGAGCCACGGCGCGCAGGTACGCATCGACATCACCGGGCGGCATCCCCCACAGAACCCGGGCGAGCTCGACGAGCGCGGGAACTTCTTGACGCACCATTTCTTCGACGGCAGCGGGTTCGCGGCCTTCGGGGTCGATGACATCATCGGCCAGCGGATCGAGGTAATCGGGGCGCAGTTCGTCAAGTCGCACGACGGCCGCGCACAGACTCGCGACCGAGCTCGGCGCCGAGCGCGCGGCGCGACCCGATAGCGCAGCGCCATCCTCGTGTACGGCGGCCGGTCGCATTGCCGTCGCGATGCGACCGGCCTCCCGGATCGTGAAGGTGCGTCGCAGGACGCGGGGTGAAAGTGCGAGCACAGCCGCGCGGTGTTCGCGGGCGGACGCGAGGATGAGGTCTGCGCTCTCAACAAGATCCGCCGTGAGAAGTGCCGCCCGATGCCCGCGATCTTCCGCGCCGAGTTCAGCGGCGATACGGCGGGTCGCGCCGCCCATCGGAACGCCGACCGGAGCGCGCGTGCCGGCGCTGACGACATGCACTCGCGTGGCCAGTGCGGCGGGGAGGTACCATCCCGCCCAGGTCGCCAGGAGGTCGTGGGCGAGAGCCGAACGGTGCACGTTGCCGGTGCACACGATGAGCAGGCTAAAATCGGCGGTCATCGGTCGTCCCCCAAACCCCGGTCCGCCCAGGGCGGCACGCCTCACGAGCGAGCCTACCTCCGATGTCCATCACGCAGCCGTTCGGTGGCCGATGACGATTGGAGCATTGACGTGTCCGAGGATGGCCTGGTCGTCAACTGCCGCTTTCTCACCCGCCCCGTCACGGGTGTCGAGAGATTCGCATACGAGATCACGGCGCGCCTCGTGGAGAGCGTCCCCGACATCACGCTGGTGGCTCCACCGGATATCGAGCCCGGTACGCGAGTACGGGGAAAGACCGTCGAGCCGGTCGGCCGCCTGCGCGGACATCTGTGGGAACAGGTGAGTCTTCCGGGGTATCTGCGCTCGCTCGGATCTCCCACGCTCGTCGACCTGGCCAACACCGGGCCGTTGCTCTGGCGGAAGCAGTTGTACACCTTGCACGACGTCGCGTTCATCACGCATCCCGAGAGCTATCGTCCGCTGTTCCGGTTGATGTACCGCGTCATCGCAGGCACCCTGATCCGCCGGGCGGCGCACGTAGCCACCGTCAGCACCTTCTCCCGCGACGAGATCATCCGGACCCTCCGTTGCCCCCCGGACCGGATCACGGTCGTGCCGAACGGCGTGAGCACTCTCGGGTCCGCGACCGCCAGAATCCGCACGCCACCACTCGACGGGCGGGCCTACTTTCTCGCGGTCGGCTCGGCAGCCCGCCACAAGAACACGGCGATGCTCCTGGATGCGTACGCGCGTTTCAGAATCGAACAGGTGGATGCACCCGCCCTTGTCATCGTCGGGGGCGACTCGAAAGGCTTCCGTCCCACCGCGACCGCAGACGATCGGCCCGGGGTCATCGCGCTCGGCAGGGTCACCGATGACGAACTCGCGGGGCTGTACGCGAATGCCATGGCCTTCGTCTACCCCTCGCTGTACGAGGGGTTCGGAATCCCCCCGCTGGAGGCTCAGAGCGTCGGCACCCCCGTCATCGTCTCGCGGCGCCGTCCCTTCACCGATCTCCTCCAAGAAAGCAGCGCCGTCTGGTGCGATCCGGAAGATGCCGCATCCATCACCTCCGCGCTCGCGCACGTCAGTCGCTCGCCCGAGTTGAGGGAGCAGCTGATCAAGAACGGCTCCATGAATGCGAGCCGATATTCTTGGGACGACTCGGCAAAACGGGTGCTGGCGATCGTCGCGGGCTCGGCACGAAAGGGATGACGATGCGTGCACTCGCGATCTCCCACAGTGCCAGCGTCGACGAATGGCGCGGTCGTGAGCGTGCGCTGCAGCACCTCGGCCTCGATATCGAAACGCTGTGCGCACAGAAATGGACCGAGGGCGGCGCGATGGTCACGCCTCACGCCCAACCCGGTGAGCGTGTGACCGGAGTGCGAACCGTCGGCACGCACCCGGCATTATTCGTCTACGACCCGCGGCCGCTGTGGCGGGCACTGCGCCGCAACCCGGACGTCATCGACATTCACGAGGAGCCGTTCGCGCTGGCCACCGCCGAGGTGCTCGCGCTGCGATGGCTGAGCGGATGCCGCGCACCTTATGTGCTCTACACGGCGCAGAATCTCGACAAGCGATACCCGACTCCGTTCCGCCAGCTCGAGAGATGGGCTCTCCGACACGCGTCCGGTATCTCGGCGTGCAATTCCGAGGCGGCTCGGATCGTGGAACGAAAGGGCTTCCCCGGTCAGGCACGCGTCATCCCTCTCGGCATAGATCCGAGTCGATTCACCCCAAGTCCTGCTCGCCCTCCTGGCCCGACGATCACCGTGGGGTACATCGGACGACTGGTCGAGGAGAAGGGCGTGCTCGTGCTTGTGCATGCTCTGGCGCTCGACGAGCGACTTCATGCCCGCATGGCTGGCGGCGGTCCCCTCGCCGATCGCGTGCGCGACGAAGCTGTTCGGCGGGGCGTGCGGGCGCGCGTGGAGCTCGTCGGCGCCTTGGACCCGTCTGAAGTGGTCGCCTTCTACCGTGAGATCGACGTTCTCGCGGTCCCCTCGATTCCCCGCGCGGGCTGGACGGAGCAGTTCGGCCGCGTCGCCATCGAGGCAATGGCTTGCGGTGTCCCTGTCGTTTCGAGCGATGCGGGCGCGCTGCCCGAAGTCGTCGGCGACGCGGGCCTGCTCGTGCCTCACGGAGATGCCGCCGCCCTCGCGTACGCGCTCGCGCACGCAGCGACGGGAAGCGCGCAGAGGTTGCGTGAACGAGGTATCGCCCGCGCAGCCGAGTGCACTTGGGACGCGGTCGCTCTGCACTACCTCGATCTGTATCGGTCAGCGGCACGAGTCGATTCGGCTGACGCGTCGAGACCCGTGGAGATCATCGTCGTCGCCTACGGCGCGCAGGACCTGTTGCGCGCAGCGCTCGAGGCAGTGGAGACACTCCCTGTCACGGTGGTCGACAATTCGTCCTCCGCCGAGATCAGGGCGCTGTGCGAAGATCGCGGCGCCGTCTACATCGACCCGGGCAGGAATGCCGGATTCGCCGCGGGAGTGAACATCGGCCTGAGGCACCGGCAACGCCCCGGCGCCGACGTCCTTCTGCTGAACCCCGACGCGGTCGTGTCTCCCTCTCAGATTCACGATCTCCAGGCGGCGCTGCATGCAGACCCGCGCCTGGCGAGCATCGCCCCCGAGCAGAAGGATCGAGCGGGCAGGGCGGCCCGCGTGGAGTGGCCGTTCCCGTCACCTGTGAACGCGTGGCTCGAAGCGGTCGGACTCGGCAGGTTCGAGGGCGGCGGTTCATTCGTCATCGGCTCGGTGCTTCTTCTGCGGGCGGAGGCGCTTGCCCACGTCGGCGGTTTCGATGAACATTTCTTCCTCTACGCGGAAGAGACGGATTGGGCGTACCGCGCGCGCCGACTCGGCTGGCGCCATGCGGTGGCGAGCGGAGTGTGGGCCGTTCACGAGGGTGGCGCCACGAGCACGGACTCGAGATCGCGCGAAGCCCGCTTCCACGCGTCGCAGGAACGATACTTTCGCAAGCACTTCGGGGCGCGCGGCTGGCAGGTCGCTCGGAGCGCGGTGTGGGTGGGCTCGATGGTGCGCGCCGCACTCCTGCGGGGTGAGCGGCGTGACGAAGCCCGCCGCCGCGCCGCGCTGTACAGGCTGGGGCCGATACGAGTCGAGGCACGGATCGCCCCACGCGCATGATCGGTACCCCCGAGATCAGCTGTGGTGGTCCGCTGCCGTCGACGCGGTTTGCGGTCGCTCCCCGTGCAACGACTCATAGATATCGGCGACGAAATCATCGATATCGTCTGCACCGACCGCCGGGCCGCCTGCGAGCAGTCCGTCCGCGCCGAGGAGCACGGCTGTCGGGGTTGACGGTATATCCAGAGACTGGCGCGCGTACCCATCCGGATCGTGAAGAGACTGGGGCTCGGCCGTCTCGATCAGCGCACTGTCTTCGGGTGCGGCCGCGAGAAGAAGGCGCACGTCGACCTCCGGCAACAAATCTCGCCAGAAGCCGACCTTCTCGATGACCGGCGCGCACGGCGCACATGTCGGGGAGACGGAGAGCAGCAGAATCGGTTTGCGCGCGGCGAGAGTGCGGAGGTTCTCAACGCGCCCGTCCGCGAACGTCACCGGCACTGCCGGTGTTCGGGTGCGAACGTAGTCGCCGTCCTCGCCATCCTCTCCCGCTGAGACCCTCAGGTTGGCAGGCGGCACTTCGAACCCACGCTCCGGCCACAGGATCAGCGCGGTCGTGATGGCGGCCACCACGAGTCCGAATACCCATGGTCCTTCTCCAATGGCCTCGCGCAGCGGTCCCCCGATGAGGGGTGTCGTCCAGCTGCTCGCCGAAGTCACGACGGCGAGTGCGGTCAGCCACACGTTGCGGACGATGGTGACCTTTGTGACGCGCTTCCGCGCTCCGAAGCACGCGCACGACGCATCCTTCTCCTCGCGCACGGCGCGCACGACAAGCCATGTGTAGGCGGCCATCAGGGCGGCCGCAGCCAGCGCGGCGACCAGAGCCGGCGCGCCACCGACCACAGCGATCGCGAGCCCGAGCGCCACTTCCCCCCAAGGGTGGAGTCTGCGCAGCCATTCCCTGCGCAATGGTGCAGGCACCCCGAGCTCAGCCCACGCGGCCAGGTCGTCCGCGGCCCGGAACTTGCTCACCCCGCTGGCGATGAGCACGCCCGCGAGCGTCAGCGGGAAAGCGATCGCCAGGGCTTCGGGCATATGGCGATGCTATCGACGTAGGCGACTACGGGCACGATGGACTCCCAAAAGCCATGACGACGTCCGGCTATCGTGGTCGGCAAGAAGTGGGGGTGAGCACGGTGCGAATTCTGCACGCGATCCGCTCCGATGGCTTTGCCGGAGTCGAACAGCTCGTCCTGCGTCTGGCGATCGCCCAGGCAGACGCGGGCAGCACTGTACACGTCATCGGAGGCGATCCCGCGCGTATGGCGCGCCCTCTTGCTGATGCCGGTGTCAGGCACACAGCGACCGCCGATCGCGCTTGGGCCGTCGCGCAAGCGATTCACCGACACGCCGGGGATGCTGACATCGTGAACTCGCACATGACGGCGGCCGACGTCGCCGCATCCGTGGCTCTCGCCGGCCTGCGGGACGCGCCTCCGCTCGTCTCGACACGACACTTCGCGCGCCGACGGGGCCGCCTGGCCGCGCTGCCTGTCGGCCGAGTTGTCGCCAGCCGGATAAGCGCAGAGATCGCGATCAGCGAAGCGGTGGCCGCAGCGATCGAAGGTCCGAGCACAGTCGTCCATCCGGGAGTGCCCAAGCGCGACGCAGTCGATCACGCCGCGCGACATCGGACCGTCCTGGTCGCCCAACGGCTTGAACCCGAGAAGCGAACCCGGATGGCGATGGAAGTGTTCGCCGCGTCCGGTGTCGCCCGCGACGGATGGCGCTTGATGATCGCCGGGGAGGGCGTCGAGCGGCTCCTGCTGGAGACGACCGCGGCGGAACTCGGCCTGACCGATGTCGTGACATTCCTGGGGTTCCGAACTGATGTTCCGAACCTGATGGATGCGGCTGGGCTACTGCTGGCGACAGCGGAGTTCGAGCACTTCGGGCTGACGGTGCTCGAGGCGATGGCGTCGGGACTGCCGGTGGTCGCTTCCGACGCCGGCGGACACCGGGAGACTCTCTCGAATCTGGACCCCCGCGTCCTCTTCCCCGTCGACGATATCGCCGGTGCCGCGCGCCGCCTGCGGGAACTGGTGAGCGATTCTGACGGTCGACATCGCCTGGGAGACGCGGAGCGACGACGCCAGCAGAGCGCGTTCAGCCTCGACGCCCAGCGAGAGGCGACGGAGGCGGTATACCGTCGTTCGATGACGCTGCCCGGACGCCGCTGACGTAGCCATCAGCCATATGCTGGCGCGATGGACCTGGTCGTGGCATCGCTGGAGGCCTGGGACACGGTATGGCGACGTAACCAGCACTTGGTTTCGCGACTCCTCAGAGACGACCCGACTCTGCGCGTGCTGTTCGTCGAGCCCGCCGCAGATCCATTGCACGACCTCATCTCTCGCCGTCGCGCCGGTCGGGGCGTCCCGGTTTCAGAAGTCGCCGGCTTCCATGGTCGACTGTTGCGCTACCGGCCGGTGAAGCTCCTGCCGCGGCGACTCGACCCTCGCGTCGATGAGCGTCTGGCTCACCGGATCATGCACGCGGCCATGACAGCCCGGATGACCCGTCCGCTCCTCTGGGCGAACGATCCGAGCGCAGCAACCCTCTCCTGCATCTCCCGCTGGCCGACACTGTACGACATCACGGACGACTGGGCGGTCGCCGACCGCACGCCGAGCTCCCTTGCCCGTGTTCGCACCTCAGAAGACTGGCTGCTCGAGCATGCCGCGGAGGTTGTCGCCTGCTCGGCCGAACTCGTGCGTCGCAAGGCACCATCACGGGCACCGCGCCCGATCCATCTCGTCCCCAACGCCGTGGATGTCTTCAAGTACCGCACGCCGGCAGCCCGTCCCGATGATTTGCCACGGGTTTCGGCGGTTTACGTCGGAACGCTCCACCGGGACCGGCTGGACATCGAGCTGTGCGAGCAGACTGCGCGCGAGCTTGTCGGACGCGGCACGCTCGTGCTGGTCGGACCCGACGCTCTGAGCCGCGCGGACGCCGAACGTCTCCGGGAAGCCGGCGTGGCACTTCTGGGAAGGCGACCGCACGAGCAGGTCGTCGGCTATCTGCAGCACGCGGACGCCCTCGTCGTGCCGCATGTCGTCACGGAGTTCACGGACAGTCTCGACCCGATAAAGCTGTACGAGTACGCCGCGGTGGGGCGACCTGTGGTCGCTACCGCCGTCGCGGGCTTCCGGGACGCAGAGCCGCCCGTACGTGTCGCGTCGCGGGCGGAGTTTCCTCGAACGGTCGCCTCCGTCGTTCCGGCGACGACTCGATTTCCGGTCGGCGCCCACACAAGGGTGGCCACCTGGGAGGATCGTGCCACCGATCTGCGCGACATCCTCAGCCGAATGCCCTCATGAGCCGGGGGTCGATCGGCGACCGCTCTCACAGCGGCCCCGGCCGCGGATCGCTACCTTGGGAGTCATGCACGTCGTCCAGTTGGCACAGCACATCGGCCCCGGCAGCGGAGTCGCAGGTGTCGCGTACAACCTGGAACGTCAGTTCAGGGCGATGGGGCACACGGTGGAACAGTTCACTCTGCGCACAGCCGGCTGGCGAGAGCGACCCTGGCCGAGAAACAGGCACCTGCGCGCGCTCGCCATGTTCCGTCGCACGATCTGGTTCTCGACAGTGGGCACCATGAGGGCCCGCCGTTTCCTCGCGGCGCGGCCGCGGTGCGTCAGCATCTGCCATGGTGCGCCGCTCGCCGGACACGTCTATGTCAATCACGGCGTCGTCAGCGAAGCCATGCGCTCGCGGGGTCACGGGTTGCTTCGCATGATCCAAAACCCGACCCACCCGTTCACGTACATGCGCGACTTCGTCCGCTACCACAGCAGCACACATCGCGTCGTCGTGGCACTCTCACCGAGCGAACGCGTCGCACTCCTTCGCGCATACGGCCGTATCAAGCCGTCGATCGAAGTCATCCCCAACGGCGTAGAACCGGACGTGTACCGGCCTCCGACGGTGGACGAGCGCCGATCCGCGCGCGCGGCATTCGCGCTGGACGATGAAGCTCGGGTGGCGCTTTTCGTGGGTCACGAATTCGGGCGCAAGGGCCTGGATTCCGCGATCGAATCACTCGTCCATGCCCCCACAGTGCTGCTTCTGGTCGCCGGCGGCGAAACCCCCGAGTGGATCTCGTGGGCGCGCGACCTGGCTGAGCAACTCGGCGTGGCTCAGAGGGTGCTGCTGATGGGTCCACGAACCGATCTCGAGCTCTTCTTCGCGGCATCGGACATGCTCGTGCTGCCGAGTCACTATGAGCCTTACGGCCTCGTCATCCTGGAGGCGCTTGCGTCGGGGCTGCCCGTCATCAGCACTGCGGTCGGGTGTGCGCCGGAGGTGATCGAAGACGGCGTCAACGGCTTCCTGGTCGGACGCGATCCGGAAGAGCTCGGACGGCGGATGGAGCAGATCGGCCGGCGTAATCCGGGCGGCTATGCCGACGACGCGCGACGAACTGTTGCGGGGCACGACTGGCGCGCGGTCGCGACGAAGTACCTGGCACTCTTGAATGAGGTGCGAGACCGGTCGGTGCCGTAGCGTTCTGCCGAAACGACTTCGAGGAGGTCCCGTGCGCATCGTGCAGATCGTGCCAACCATCGGGCCCGGGAGTGGCGTCGCGGGGGTCGCATGGAATCTCGACCGTGAGTTTCGCAAGCTCGGTGTGGAAACCGAAACGATCACGTACTCGATGACCTCACCCCCGCGCAGCATCACTCCGCGGGGGCCAATCTCGGCGCGTCTGGCCACAATGCAGCGGGTCGTACTCTTCAGCATCCAAGGAACCCGCTTCATCGAGCGATTCCTGGCCGAGCGGCCGGATGCTGTGTCGATCTGCCACAACGACGCGGTGGTGGGTGACATCTACGTCAATCACGGGGTGCTGCACGCCGCGATGCGTGCGCGAGGGATGGTGGCCTTCCGCTACCTGCGTAACCCGATGCATATCTTCACCCACGTTCGCGACCGCCGTCGATATCGCGGCGACACGCATCGCGTCGTCGTCGCCCTTGCCGACACCGAGGCGGCGGCGCTGCGAAAGGCGTTCGGGCGAGTGCACCCGCCTGTCGTGGTCATTCCGAACGGGGTGGACCTCGACCGGTTCAGACCGCCGACCCCAGCGGAGCGCCTCGCCGCGCGCACGCGCCTCGGGCTGAGGGACTCGGATCGCGTCTTCGCGTTCGTCGGCCACGAGTTCGACCGGAAAGGACTGCCGCTTCTTGTGCGAGCTCTGCAGCACGCACCGCGCGCGCTCCTGCTCGTTGTGGGAGGCGACCGTCGTCAGATCGAGACGGCGCGGCGGCAGGCGCAACGAGCAGGTGTCGCCGAACGCGTGCTGTTCGTCGGGCGACAGCCAGACGTTTTGCCTTTTCTCCATGCCGCGGACGTCTTCGCGTTGCCCAGCGCCTATGAGGCGAACGCCCTCGCGCTCCTCGAGGCTCTCGCATGCGGGCTGCCGGTGATCGCCACACCCGTCGGCGGGGCCGCCGCGACCATTGCGGACGGCAAGACCGGTTTCCTCGTGCCGGCAGATGCTCATGTCATCGGTGATCGTATGGAAGGACTCATGGACGAAGACCTCGCACCGTGGAGCGAGAGTGCGCGCGAGTCGGCGACCGCGTTTTCGTGGACGCTGATCGCGCAGCGGTATCTGGACCTCGCGGATCGCGTGGCGCGAGAGCGCGGATAGGATCGCCTGAGCATGCGTCAGCCCCTTTGGCGCAGCGGAGGGGACGGTTGTGCGGACCACACGTGAGGGACCGCTGCTCTCCAAGCTCGGCTGGCTTCTCACGTTCGTCGGCGCACGTCCCGCCGGGTGGATAGCGAGCACTGTCGCTGTGTCGGTCATCTTGGCGGCGATGGACACCGTCGGGGTCGCGGCGATGATCCCGCTGACGCAGCTCATCGGTGGTGCAGAGCCGGATTCCGGAGTGCTCGGAGCAATTTCGGATGCCACCGGCTTGACCACGGCGGCTGAGTTGATTCCCGTCATCGCCGGAGCGATCGCCGCGCTCTTCGTGGTGAAGAGCGCGGCGGCTCTGTGGTTCCGCTGGTGGTTGCTGGGCCGAACCAGCCGGTTGACGGCGGACGCCGCAACCGAACTGCTCCGCCGATATGTTCTCGCCCCTTACCCCGACCACAAGGCCCGTCGGTTGAGCGAAACCTACCGAAACGTCAACGATGCCACGGCTCAAGCGTCCTCTGTGCTGCTCGCGGTGATCGGCATCTTCACCGATGTGCTGATGCTGAGTGCGATCGTGATCGTGCTCGCAGCAACGTCTACGGGTGTGACTCTCATCTCCGTAGCGATCTTCGTCGTGCTCGTAGCCGGAATCCAACGACTTCTGCGCCGCAGACAGACACGCATCGGAGAGGAAGTAGCGGCGGCGAATCTCGAGGCCTGGCAGTTCTTGCTGCCGAGCCTCGACGGATTCAGAGAAGCCCGGCTCACGTCGAGTGCGTCGGTGTTCATCGACAGGTTCCACCGCGCGCGGGTCCGAGGAGCGAACGCCGCACGGAGTCTCGGCATCCTCTCCGATCTTCCGCGCTACGCACTCGAGATCGGTTTCGTGATTGCGATCGGCGGTGTCTCCTACTACCTGTTCGCCACCGGCACGCCGCAAGCTGCCATCACCGTGCTCGGCGTCTTCGCCGCGGCGTCGCTGCGAGCTCTGCCGACGCTCACGCGTGTGGCCGCCAATTTCGCGATCGTTCGCACCGGAGGAGTCGGACTAGACATCCTGCTCGAAGTCAATGACACTTTGGAGCGCGGCGGATCCTTCCGCGAGCAGCCCGTCACATCGGAGCGGTACGCGGGCGACATCGAGCTGAGCGATGTCGCATTCAGCTACCGGGACTCCGACCGTCCCATCTTCGAGCACCTTTCGCTGACCATCGAGCACGACCGGACCGTTGCGTTCGTAGGATCGAGCGGCGCCGGCAAGAGCACTCTTCTCGACCTGATTCTCGGATTGCTCGAGCCGACAGCGGGGAGCATCACTTGCGGGGGTCGATCCATCGGAGACGATCTCGCGGGCTGGTACCGGGAGCTGGGTGTCGTACCCCAAGATGTCTTCCTGGTCAATGACACGATACGTTCGAACGTCGCTTTCGGCCTCGACCCGAGCGCCGTCGATGACGCAGGAGTGCAACAAGCACTCAGGATGGCGAAGTTGACCGAACTGATCGCCGAGCTGCCCGACGGGGTCGACACCATGGTAGGCGAGCGAGGCGTCCGGTTGTCGGGCGGTCAGCGACAGCGAATCGGACTCGCTCGAGCGCTCTACCGTCGACCCCGGGTACTCGTACTGGACGAGGCGACGTCGGCGCTGGACAACGCCACCGAGCACGAAATCTCGGAAACGCTGTCGACGCTCGGTGGCAGCATGACGATCATCATCGTGGCTCATCGCCTGTCCACTGTGCGTAATGCCGACTCGATCGTGTTCCTCAAGGACGGCAAGATCGAGGCGCAGGGTTCGTTCGCCGAGGTCCGCGCGAACAGCACGGATTTCGCTCACCTCGTGAAGCTCGGCGAACTAGATTGAGCGCGGACAATCGGATGCCGAGACGCTTGACGATAGCCTCGCTCGCGGCTGGGGAGCCGATGGGCGCCCAGGCATACGAAGATCAGGTCTGGCGGCGATCACAGGCATGCCTCGATGAATTCGGTGTCGGCCGCTGGAATGCGCGACGGCTCGTCGTGCGCTCGCTCCGGTCATCGCTCGGCGGCAATCGACGGCTGCCTCTGCGCGCGGTCGCCGCTGCGGGGGAGAGCACTCGACGCGCGCTCGGCCGCACTCTCTACGCCGGCAGTGATGTGACGCACCGCATGAACCTCGAGCTGCCTCCTGCCCCCCGAGGCGACGCGGTCACTCTGCACGACATCGTGGCGTGGCGCTTTCCCGACGAGACTGCACCGGTCGCCGCTGCCCGCCACGAATTGCAGCGGGCCGACGCGGTGATCTGCGTGTCGGAGTTCACCGCGCAAGAGGCGACGGACTTCCTCGGCGTGCACGACGTCCGAGTCGTGCCGAACGGTGTGGACGTCCGCTACTTCACTGCAGCGCCCCCCGACGCGATGACCCGTGAGGCTCTCGGATTGCCGGCGCGCTATGTGCTGCATGCCGGCGGCGCCGCCCTCCGGAAGAACCTCGAGGGTCTTGCCGCTGCCTGGCCGCGCGTGCAGGTTGAGCGTCCGACGCTGACGCTGGTCCTGGCAGGGCCGGCGCATCCGCGGCGCACCGCATTGTTCGCACGCGTTCGCGGAACAATGCTCGCCGGGCGCATCCTCGACGAGATCATGCCGACCGTCGTCGCCGGCGCGGAAGCGGTCGTGGTGCCCTCGCTCTACGAGGGCTTCGGGTTGCCGGTACTCGAGGCGATGGCGGCAGGTGTGCCCGTCGTCGCTGCTGCAACGAGCAGCCTTCCGGAGGTAGCAGGGGGGTGCGCGATCCTCACCGGCACGACCGGACCCGAGATCGCCGAGGGACTGCTGACTGCGACCTCGGGGGATAGCGAGCTTCGGACCCTCGCGACCCGCGCGCGCGCCCACGCCGACGGCTTCACGTGGGAGCGGAGCGCGCTGGAACATGCGCGCATCTGGAACGCGCTGGCGTGAGTTCCCCACACAAGCCCAGTCTCGACGCATCAGTAGGAGTTGACGGAATGCCACACGAAGCTTCGACAGCGCCGGACGTCGTACGCATCCATGCCTTCATCATCTCGTGGAACGGACGAGCCGAGGCGGCGATGAAGATCGCCCACGAGATCAGTGAGCACGTCGATGAGCTCACGGTCATCCACTCCGATCCGAGTGGGGTCGCTCCCGCGGGAACTCGGGGGTGGGAGATCGTGCCCGACAGCTACTTCTACGGCATGAAGTTCAAGCGTTCACTCGAGCTCTTCGGGAGTGACGTGATGCTGCAGGTCCAGGCGGATGCATCCTGCGATGACTGGGCAGCGCTCGTTGCTGCGGCCCGACGGGCGTTCACCGTCAGCGCGAACGTCGCCGTGTGGGCGCCGGATGTGAACTTCACCCCCTGGCCCGCCCGTCTGACCACGCTCAACACCGCGGCCGGACCACTCAGGCACGTGGCGATCATCGATGGCATCGTGTGGGCCCTATCCGCGGAGGTATGTGAAAGGCTCACCGCTTTCGACTATCGCGCCAACAACGTAGGTTGGGGCATCGACTGGGCAGCTGCGGCATTCGCGCTCGCCACCGGCAGGGACGTTCTCGTCGATATCTCGATTCACGTGGAACATCCCATGACCCGCGGCTACGACACATCCGACGCGACCGCGCAGATGGATGCGTTCCTGGATGACCTCGACCAGCGGGAGCAGGCGATGCGCAACCTCGTCGCCGGCTTCCTGGCGCCGAGGCGGAGCGACAGGCCCCTTCGCGACCTTCTCTCGATGGCGTATCGCGCGATCCGTCACCAGCTGCGTGTTCTGTTGGACCGCGTGACGGGTCAGGCGAGCCCACCTGTCCGGGAGATTCCCGCTCCCGACGGTTCCACGCCGGGCTGAGGGCTCCGGACCGTCGCCGCCCCTATCGTGCTCGCGCCTGCAGCCACGAGAGTGGCCACCACGAGCCCGACCACGGTCAAGACCGCTGTCTGCTTGTCCAGTCCGAACTCGACCAGGCGAAAGGTGACGATCCACCAGCCGACGAGGACGGACGTGACGCACCAGTTCCGGATTTCTCGAGGTGCCTGGGCCGTTCTGGCGAGCCACCACCAGAGCGCCGGAAGGGGGAGGAGGACGTAGACCTGATGCGAGATCGGAATGAGAAGAATCACGGCGAAGACGACGTTGTAGAGCGATATGACGTCCGTGCCCGGGGCGCGCAGCGCGAGTGCGAGCAACCCCGCGACTACGAGAGCCGACAAGACGGACACCAAGACCTCGGCGAGCGGAGAGACGACGAGCGGCGGAAAGTCCTGAACACCCTCGAACAGCGCTCGACCCAGTCCCCACACCGAATAGGCGAGCACGTCCTGATTTGTCCCCCGGAAAGGACTCGTGATCATCGAGACCAGAGTTGGAACGCCCCCCAGGCTCACGGCCAGGGCGATCATGATGGCGCCCCACAGCAGGACTGCCGAAAGGGTGCGAATCCGTTCTCGACCTCCGCGACGGAAGACCCACAGAAGCAGGAGGACCGGCCAGGTCTTTATGGCCGCTGCCAGCCCGAGCCCCAGACCGGTGGAGAAGAAGTACCCCCGAGATGCGAAAAACGCCGCGAGAGCGATCGCGAGTCCCACGAAGAGGTTCACCTGCCCGAGGAAGAACTCCATCGTGATGGGCCAACTCCACAACAGCGTGACGATGGCGACGGCGAAGACCCAGGCGCGGTGCAGCCAACTCCAGTTCGGCGTACAGGCGAGCACGGCGAAGAACGCCATCCCGCAGGCCGCGGCAAGCATGGCCGCGGTCCACGCAATCTGAGCCCACTGCGCAGCCTCCATCGGTACCAGAACCGCAGCGAGGAGGGGCGTATAGAAGTAGCCCTCCACCCCGTACGGCGAGCCCCCACGGGCGATCGCTCGCGCCGCGGGCAGGAAGTAGACCGCAAGGTCGGGTTGCACCTGGCTCATCGCGGCGAGGTAGCGCTGCGAGACCAGCGCCATCGTGATCAGTGCCGCGATTGCCCACGCTGCGACGGTCCCCCATAGCTCCCACCGCTGGGCACCGGACCCCCGCCGCTCAACCTGTAGCCGCACGTCGCCCTCTCCCCGTGATGTCCAGTAGCGCGGCGGCGCTCTCCGCCCAGCTGAATCGCATGGATGTATCGATCGCGCGTTTCGACAATCGCTGGCGGAGTTCTGGGTCCTCAACCAGTCGTTGGAGTGCGCTCGCGACCTCACCCACGTCCGGACCGACGAGCATCGCCCCGTCGCCGAGAACCTCGGTGGAGCCTCCGGTAGGCACGGCGATCACGGCACAGCCGGATGCCATCGCCTCGAGTGCAGCCAATCCGAAGGGCTCGGGCACGAGTGGCAGCACCAGCGCGATGTCGTGTGAGCGGAGGATCGACCCCACATGATCTGTGTCGACACGACCGAGGAAAACCGCTCCGACTTCCCGCCCCGCTCGCAAGAGCTCGTCCTGATACGTCGCGACCGCTTCGTACGCGTGCCCGAACGTCTGCACTCCCCCCATGACGCTGACTTCCACCGACCGCATCCCTCGTCTATACGCCTCTGCGACCGCGTTGATTGCCAGCAGCTGTCCCTTGTTCGGATCGATGCGACCAGGGATGATCACCCGAACCGGGGCCACGGCATCCGAGGTACGCACGGCGGGAGGAAACGTCGCTCGATTGACTCCGTTGTAGACGGTGACGGGTCGACTCGCATCGGGCCCTACGGACTGCTCCGTCCATTCCCGTACCGAATCGCTGACGGCTGCGATCGCCACGCTACGAGGGAGACGGCCCAGCGCGTCGCGCGCGGCTCCGCTGAGATAGTTGTGCACCCAGAGAACGACCTCAGTGCCATCGCCTGCAAGCAGGGCCGCGAGCTCCGGGTCGTTCGAAACGACGACGCGTTCTCCTGAGTGGACGGCGTTGCGAACGCCCGCTACGTAGCGGGCGCGCGGTCCCCAATGGCGCGGAAGCACTCGCCCCAGCGCACTGCGGATCACACGCTCGAAGGTCGAGCGGGGATCGCCTGACCTTGCCAGAGTCGTCACCATCCCCTCGCGGTAAGGGGCCTCCCCCGACCTCGGGGAGATCACCCGGACTGTAGACCCCGTGGCCAGCATCTCCCGCGACATCTCTCGTATGCACGTCGCGATCGCACCTCCGCGCCCGGGCCCGTAACGCTCCTCTTCAGGGACGACGAAGACGAATCGTCCCCCCTCTGTCGGATCCCCCATCAGCGAGTCGCGCCCGTGAGATCTGTCCACGTCGCGTCCCACGTGAGCTCTTCTGCGCGGGCGCGCGCAGCTCTGCCCAGCCGCTCCCTTTCTGTGGCGTCCTGGAGAAGCCCGTGGAGCACCGATGCGAGGGCACCGACGTCATCACGCGGCACGAGACGACCGACATCCCAGAGCACTTCCGGGATTCCGCCCGAGGATGATGCAACGACGGCCAACCCTGCTGCCATACCCTCAAGAACCGTCAGCGGCATCGGATCGTCCCACCGTGAAGGCACGACGTGGATATCCACTCCTCTCAGGGCATCCGGAATCTGGTCGCGAGCGACGTGACCTACGCGGCTGACGGAGACACCACGGGCTTCCAACCCGTCGATCGCAGAAGCGATCTTGCGGGCATAGGAACCACCATCCGAATAACCCCAGTTTGTGTCGCCGACCAGCTGCAGCGAGAAAGGACCCGCCCCACGCTCAACAAGGAGCGCACATGCACTGAGCAGAACATCAACCCCTTTTTCGACGGCCAACCTGCCGAGGTATCCGATAACGGGCGCGGGCGACGGATGGTCGCCGGGGCGGATCCGATCCGAATCGACGCCATTGCGCGCCGTAGCGACTCGAAGTGACGCCAGACCGTAAACGGTCTCGACGGCCCGCGCCAGATAGTCGCTCACGGCAACCATCTCCAACTGTCCGTCAAGGACGATTCGACGGCGGAATCGGTCACCGGCAACCTCTAAGTTGTGAAACCAGTGCACGATCCTGGTCTCCGGGAACGCGCGGCGGAGATAGACCGCGACCTCAGGGTCGTTGTTGACTACGACTATCCGCGGTTGTACATGCCGGAGATGCGCGGCAACCTGCTTCGCGTAGGCGCGCTGGTCGTGGCGCGCCCAGCCCGTTGCCCGTCGTTGCATTCGTTCCACAGTCTCGCGCACCCCCCTCCTGCTGACGAGAGGCGGAAGCCACGTGAGCGCCGGCCAGTCGTACGCGAAGCCCTCGCCTCGTCGACTGATGACGTGTGGCTGGACGCCCACTCGATCCGCCGCCCGACAGAGCTCCCACAGACACGTCGCGATCGCGCCGCTGCGATCAGAGGTGAACGTCTCGCGACTGTTGTTGATAAGGATGATGGAATCGGACATCCGCCGCCTTCGGCCTACCAGTGAGCCCCTCCCACCCGTCAGCCGATGGTACCGTGGTCCGTGGTGAGCGAATCGCCCTCTGGGATAGCACGAGACTATTCGGTCGTGGTATGTACGCGTGACCGCTCATCACGCCTCGCCCGATGCCTGATGAGCATCCTCGTGTCGATGGACTGTACTCCCGAGCTCTCGGGCGAGCTGCTCGTCGTCGACAACGGCTCGACCGACGATACGGCCTCAGTGCTGGCGGCAGCGGCAGCATCAGACCGCCGCATCCGCTTTGTGGTCGAACCGCGACCGGGAATCGGTAACGCTCGACAGTGCGGGGTTCGCCACTCGACGGGCGCGATCATCCTCTGGACTGATGACGACATCGTCGTGCCGCAACAATGGATCAGGGCTATGTTGCGTCCGATAGTGGGTGGCGAGGCAGACGCAGTAGCCGGCGGGGTAGCGATGGCGGAGGGACTCTGGCGCCCATGGATGACGGGCGACCTCGTCGCTCGCTACTTTGCGCATGTCCCGGAACCGCCCGCTGTCGCCCCCGGCCTCGTCGGCGCGAACATGGCGCTCCGGCGCGATATCGGGACACTCATCCCGTTCGATCCGATGCTCGGCACAGCACGATACCCGGGAGCAGAGGATGTCCTTGTGTACGTGCAGGCGTTGGAGGCCGGGTACCGCGTAGTCGGAGTGAGTGATGCGGCGGTCACCCACCATTTCGACGCCGCACGCCTTGACGCCGATCGCCTCGAAGCCCTCGCCGCCGGCTACGGCCGGTGCGATGCGTACTTCTTCCACCATTGGCTGCATGCGCAGTACTCGCTCAGCCGGATGCGCATTGCCAAACAAACGATGCGACTGCACTACGCCCGCGTTCGCGCTCGCGGAAATCGCTTCGACGAGCGCGTGCTCGCCGCGCGCCGCGCGCTCGCGTTCCATCGAGAGATGCGGTCGCTCCGCGGAACCCCACGGCGATACGACTACCGCGGCGTGGGCCTGCTCGAGTACAAGGAGACGTAGCGGTCGACGACGCTTTCCCACGTGAAGCCGCGCACGCTCACCGCTCCTCCACTCGCTATTTTTCGGCGCAGTCGCGCGTCGGAGAAGATTCGGCGAATCGCCTCGGCCGACGCGTGAACATTGTGGGGGTCGATCAGGATCGCGTCGTGTCCGTCCCGCATGAACTCCGTTGCTCCGCCATGCCGTGTCATCAGGAGGGGCGCGCCAGCGCGCCACGCCTCCAAGGCAACGATGCCGAACGCCTCGATCCGACTCGGCACCACGACCGCAGTCGAGCCACCCATCAAGTCCGCAATGGCCTGTTCGTCCAACCAGCCGACGAACCGAACGCGCGACGCGATTCCCAGTTCCGCCGCTCTCCTGTCAAGGCCGCCCCGCTCGGGCCCGTCTCCACCGATCACCAGGCTCACATCGTCAGGGAGGTCCGCCAGAGCGAACGCCTCCAAAAGGAGATCGAACCCTTTAGTCACGCCGAGGCGCCCGACCGCGAGAATGTACCGACCTTTCGTTCTGTTGTGGCGGGGGCGAATACTCGGGTCGACTCCGTTCGGTATCGTCACTCCGCCCTGCAGCCCGAACCGTGCGGTGAGGTCTGAGAGAACCACCCGCGAAGGCCCCGTCACGACTTCCGCGCGAGTGAGTGCCGACCTCAGCGCCCGCCGCATGATGGTCGACGTCTCGAAGAGACGATTGTCATCCATGAACGTCTCGCCGTGCGACGTGACAAACAGCCTCACCGGGAATCGGCGATTCAACGCGAGTGCGTACGCACCGTTGGGGCCGAAACAGTGAACATGGACGACAGTCGGCGCGAAAGAGGAATACGCGCTCGCCCACATGCGCCACGCACGCGGGACAACTCGCAGAAATCGCGAGAGCCCTCGGAAGGATGCCGTAGGCAGGGGGGCAGGCATAACGCGGGTCACTATGCCGTCGACACTCCGAACGCCGATACCCTCGCCCCGATCGACAGTCCAAACCTCGACGGCATGACCACGAGTCTTGAGACCGGCTGCGACGCGCGCGACGTGGGTCTCGACTCCGCCGATGTGCGGAGCGAACGACGACGAAACCAGAGCTACCCGGAACGACGCATCTGCGTCCCTGCTGCTCTGCTTACGCCTAGTTCCGCCGCGCACGGCGTTTGCGCCCGCTCGGGGTCACTTCAGACGCGTCCAGCACCAGATCGTCGAACCTGACCTCGCCCGACTCCGCGGCCTCTTCAGTCAGTAAGGTGCTCTCCTGAGCGAAGTCGGGTCCCGCAGTGGCCGCCGTAGCCTCACGTTGCGGCCGACCCTCGAACGTCGGAGCCGACGCGCTGGAGGCAATAGTTCCGAGGACATCACTCTCAGGACTCGCCGATGCGCTTGGCGGCGAGGAGGGGTCCGGAACGTAGCCCTTTCGTACTTCGTACGAGTACGCCGACGAATCGACGCCCTTCAGCGGCGCCTTGTTGAGCACCACACCGAGCACGCGACCCTGGGCCTTATGCAGCGCATCGATCGCCTTGTCCGCCACGTCGTAGGTGGTCTTGCCCACGCTGAGCGTCACGAGTGCACCGTCGGCCTGATGGGTGAGGACCACACCGTCGGTGACCGGCAGCAACGGCGGCGCGTCAATGATCACCATGGCATGGGTGGCGAGCTCGTCCAGAACGCGCCTCATGCGGTCAGAGCCCAGCAGCTCGCTCGGGTTCGGGGGAATGCTCCCGGCCGCAAGGACGAACAGATTCGGAGTGGCGGTTCGCTGCAGCACATCAGCCAACTCGACGCGACCCGCGAGCACGTCGCTGAGACCTGCGTCCCCCGGCAATGCCATGGTCCGTGCGACAGTTGGACGCCGAAGGTCGCCGTCGACCAGCACCACTGGCTCACCGTTCGCCGCGAGCGCGACGGACAGATTGCATGCGATCGTCGACTTGCCGTCACCAGCGAGGGGACTCGTGATGACGATGGTCCGCGGCGGGTTGTCCACGTCCATGAACTTCAAGTTTGTGCGCAAGGCGCGGAATGCCTCGGAAAGAGCGAACCCGCCCCCCTTTTCCGACGTGATCGACGGATCGATCAGACGATGATCCGACGCGAGCGCGGCCGACGCCGGCACTGTGCCGACGACCGGAACCCCCATGCGCGCCTGAACATCGTCGGCCTGGCGTACACGACGATCCGATGCCGTACGTACGAGCGCGAAAGCGATTCCCACGCCGAGACCCAGCACCCCGCCCACAAGGATCGCGGTGCGCTGATCGGGAAAGACCGGGGCGTTAGAGACGCTGGCTGCGGCAGCAGAATAGATCCCGATAGGCGCCCCCCCATCGGAACTCGTACTCTGAACCTGATCGATCGTCTCTCCGAGTGCGTCGATCCACGCTTGCGCGAGGGTGGCAGCCTCTGCGGGAGAACCCGCCTGGGCCGTGAACTTGAGAATCGAGGTTCCCTGCGGATTCACGACATTGACTCGTGCCGCCAGCTCCTCGGGAGACTCATCACTCTGTAGTATCTCGCCCGCCCGCTCAGCCACGACTTTCCATGTGACCATTTCGAGATATGTGGGCACTTTCGTCGCCGCGTAACTGTCGCCATACACAGCGCCACCCTGCTCGGCGGTCGCCTTGGACTGCACCAGGCCGTTGGCGGTCGCTTCGTACACCGGCGTCTGCAAAAGGACCCAGCCGAACGCGGTGGCGACGCCGACCATGGTCATCAGCACGACGGCGATCCAATGTCGGCGCAAGCCTCGGAGGTAGTCGCGCAATTCCATGTGCAGCCCCTCCTGACGCTCCGCCCGTGATCAGGCCGAGCTCCATCGTATGCCACCCCACCTGCCCACGTTCTCGATGAATATTGCGAGCCGTCAGCGACGACGCCGAGACCAGGGAGTCAGCTCGCGCAGGCCTCGCGCGGGTCGGGCCAGGAATTCCTTCAGGATCTCGCCTCTCGTCGGGACATGGCCCAGGCGCAGACCCAGGTGTTCGACGTTGACCATAACCGCCCGGACGACGATTCGTCCTTTTGCGCGGAGTGTAGGCGCGGCAACGAACCGCCCCCACCACTCCTCGTACCGACCACCTCCGCGCGAGACTGCCCGCCAGAGGAAGTACTCGCGTTCTCCGCGATGGAGGTCGACCTGGCCGAGCGCGGCGTCGAATCCCAGACGAGCATCTAAGTTGTCGACTTCTGCAACCACCTCCATGCGGGTGCAGGCCGCAGCCTCGTGCCACGCGCGACGCGTGTCGAGGTCGTTGGCGCGTCCTGCGCGGGCCGCGTTCAACAACAGGATGACAGCCTGCGCGGCCACATCGGGAACCTCACAGGGCACGCCGCAGAACGACACCGTTCGACGCTTCTCCCAGAGCCTGATGAATGCCGTGTCGTCAGCCAGGCCGATCCCGGGAAAGCGGCGATGCAGATCGAGAAACCCCCACTCCGGGTGCAGATAGGTCTGCGCGTGGGCGAATGGTGAGCCGTCCTCGAATGTGCTGTACAGCTCCCACCCGTACGCACGTACGGCTTCATCGAGCGCGTCCACCTGGACAGGTCGCACAAGGATGTCCACATCCGTACCGGTCGCGTCACGCGACCGCAGGGAAGGATCCGTCGCGTTCCCCTTGATGTGCAGGATGTCCACAGCGGCGTGCGTCGCGGCGACCTGTACTGCCGCGCGACCGAAGAGCAGACGCACACCCATGGGTACGGCAGGTGCTGTCGGTGTTCGTGTCATCGCGTCGGGGAGTCCGCGAAGCGGCGAAGTTCGACCGCGTCGCGCGACCGCACCTCTTCACTGTGTTCGCTCAGAGGGACCGACTCGTCACGGGCGAGGGCACCGAGACACACTCCCGCGATGACGAACGGGACTGAGACTGCGACGGAGATCCAGAACAGATCGAACTGACCTTGCACGAGTCGGCTCAGTACCACTGTCACCGCCAGGGTTCCATACCGGGGATCCACACGCCAGAGCACCACAAGCATGCCGATGCACATGACCACGAATGCCGCGAAACCCACGAGCCCCACCGAGGCCAGGATTTCGAGGACGCCCTGCGGGGGCTGATAGGGCAAGTCGGGGTCGACGTACCAGAACCGGAGGCCGTGTCCGAGAATCGGATCGGTTCTCCAGTAATGCACCACCTCGCGGAACCAATTGAGCCGCTGGAAGACAGAGTTGAATTGGTTTTGCGAGTTCACCTGGTCGATGACCATCACGATGGCCACCCACACCGCAGGGATGGCGATCATGACTGCCAGCCCACGGTGGCCGCCGCGTCGGAAGATGACGATGCTGAGTGCCACCGCGAGCCCGATCCAGGCCTGACGCGACTGCGACATCGCGACCGCGACGAGCATCAGCCAGAATGCGGCGCGCACGAATCCCTTCGACAAACCCGCCCACGAGGGATTGATGAACGCCACCAGCACGAGAAAAGCGAGGGTGGTGCCGACGAAGTTCTTGTGCAACGCCCAGGGAACTGCGGGATACACAGCACCGAAGTCACCCTGGGCGTACTGAGCAACCCCCGTGATGATCGTGCCAACAGCGAGCACGCATCCAGCCGCGAGCAGCGCGCCAAAAGCGAGCCCTGCGTATCCTGCACGGCCGGCGGCCCACCCGACGACAAGCGCTCCCGATATCAGCAGCCAGGCGTGAAACCATTCGACCGTATTCTGGACATACGGATGAACGATGACCGTGAAAAGGGTAGCGAACTGGTAGAGCGCGTTGAGCCACAGGAGGGCTTTCAGGGAACGACTGTATGGGCGATATCCGAAGAGCACCGATACCGCGAATGCGGCAGCAAGTGCAGCGTCCGAAACGGTGAGATCGCCGCCGCCGAGGCCCACGCGCAGTGACACGAGCAAAGCCGGCATCGAAAGAAGGACGATGGCCAGCGGGCGTGATCCGGTCAGAACAAGGCCTATGACCAGGACCGCCACCGCGAACGCGAGTGTGAGGCCGTAGGGGCGCGCTCGATCGAGTATGAGGAAGACGACCAGCGCCGTCCCGGCAGCCATCACTATCCAGCGCCACGCGTTCGCCCACCACTCGCCTACGCGAGAGCGCAAGATCGAACCCGTGGAGCTGTTCCACTTCACACGCTTCCCCCTCCGCGCCGATCTCCTCAGTATTCCAGCTCGTCGCTCATCGGGGCCTGGACGAGAAGCTCTCGGGCAACCAGCTCGTCGATGAAGGCAAAGACAGCCGGCGCGATCTCCTGAGGTTCGACGCCGAGTCTGGCCGCGAGGCGGTTCAAGAGATCGCCCCCGTGACCCGTGGTCACTTCGCTCCAAATCAGGCCGCCGACAGGATCCAGCACGTGGATCGGTCCGGCCGGCAGGCGCGCGAGGTAGAGAGTCGCCCCCGACCATTGCTCGGCGACGTGCGGGGCGGCGCGGAGCGACGAAGCCACCGTCAGCTCCGTCTCCGAATAGCGGGTGCGGCCTTCGCAGCCCTCTTTCCCGACTCATTCCATGCGCTACTTCGGGCTCTGGGGCCCGTCGTTCCGGGACACTCGGGGGCGGTCAGCACATCAAGTCTTTCGATTGCTTCGGGGCGGGTAGGTGAAGGATGATTCGGGGTGCCTCTATTCTGTGTCGCGGACGCGGACACGTTTCAGCGTGGTGCGCGCTGCCGCCCGCAGGCGACGTGCAGACCGCCACAGTCGGTCGCGCCGCACCATGCCCTGCAGTTCGCGTCGCAGACCCCGCTCGCGGACGCCGCGAGCAGCGAGCGCCTCAAGGATCGCCTTCGCGTCGACGACTTCGTAGTGCTTCGGCTTCCTCACATCCCTCAGGAGCCGCCAGTCTGCCTGATGAGGAAGGGTGGCACACGCATCGAGCGCCCGGTACGCCCGCAGGCTGGCCATCGTGCGCAGGCACTTGGAACAGCGGCCGCAGTTGTAGGCTTCGCCATCTCCCTCCCAACACACCCTGAGATATCGCATCGCAATATCGTTCGGAGTGATGGCCGCGATCTTTTCCGTTCGTGTCAACTCGACTCCGTGGTGCTCGAACGTGACACGACTGGTGGACCACAGGGGGTCCAACTTCGGGTGGGACCCCCACGGGCTCATGTCGGGGGTCTGGTATGTCGCCGGGACGATCACATGCCCTACGTGCTCCGAGAGGAGCAACCCTACGGATGCCAGCGCAGCACCGTGGTACTCCTCCCCCCACGGCGACCACCGATCGGATACTCGGCGGATGTCGGTGCGTACGCTGATCAGAGGCTTGCCGAGCTCGTGGGCGGCGGCTCGAGCCGCGGCGAGTGCCATCTCCCCCCGGCGAACGTCATCGAACCCCACGTCCAATCCGTGTACGAAGATCAGGTGGGTGATCTGCGCGCTCCGGACGATCGCGGAGTAGAAGGAGTCCACGCCGCCGGAGAAGAAGCATCCGACACCGGGATGCGGGCTTCCACTCTCGCCCGTCTCCGCATTGATGGCCACGCGATGCAATGCCGGGTACCAGCCGATCAGCAGGTCCTGCGCCCGCTCGGACCCCGCGAGCCCGACCGGATCGAGGAGATCATCGAAAGTCGCCCGCTCGGCGATCCTCATCAGGATCGGAAGCGAGGCGGGCAGCCAGGCGTGCCCGCGGTCGTCCAGCGTGACATCCGCCCAGTAGGTGGCCTGGCACGACCCGTCGGGCATGCCCGATAACTCGAGGGACGCCATCCGGGTACCCGGTGTGGGGATCGATCGCACGTGGATCACGGTCACAAGATAGTGCCCGCCCGGTCGGTTGCCTGACACCGCCCCGCGCAGGTGATTGATGCGCCGGTATCCTGTGGTCGTGCCCCCGCCTCTTGCCACCGCGGTCCTCATTGCGACCTTCAACCGACCGGACTACCTGCGGACCTGCCTGGAGCGCTTGGCGGATCAGACTGTCGCACCGGCAACGGTCATCGTCGTGGACAGTTCGTCCGATGAACGTTCTGAGGCCGTGGCGCGCGAGCACGGCGTCACGTATGTTCGCAATCCGCTCGGCCCGGGCCACACTGCGACGTCACGAATGCTCGGAGTTGCTCTCGCCGGTGATGCCGACGTGATCGCCTTCATCGACGATGATGCATTCGCGGCACCGGACTGGCTGGAGCAGCTCCTTCGCCGCTATACCGATCCGAACGTGGCCGGCGTGGGAGGTCGTGCCTCCAACGGCCAGGCCGGCGAAGAGAACGTCGGCCTCGACGACATAGGTAAGTTCCATCTCGACGGAACGCTCAGCGGCCACTTTGCCGCTAACCCCGAAACAGACGTCGATGTCGATCATCTCCTCGGCGCCAACATGTCGCTTCGTCTCGCCGCGATCGAGGAGCTCGGCGGCATCCGGGATTACTATCCCGGAACCTGCTTGCGGGAAGAGAGCGAAATCGCGTTGCGTGCGCGTCTCTCGGGTTGGCGATTGGTGTACGCGCCGGATGCGGTCGTCGAACACGTCGCGGGCCCTTACGCGAAGGGTCGCCGCTTCGATGCGCGATATTCGTACTATGCCCAGCGCAATCACTTCGTGCTGCTCGGCCGTGTTGTCGGCCGCGCGGATCGCCGCTTCTCCCGCTACCTTCGGGTCGCAGCGGCGCAGGTTCGGCAAGATGTCGCATATGCCGTGCGTGCACTTGGGCGACGGCGTCTGCTCGGTCCTGAGTCGATCGCCAGTGGAGTGGCCCGCGGTCTCACGAAGGCTGTGAGCACCACTGCAGGCATCACGGTCGGCGTGATGCTCGTACTCTCCGGTCGCATCCCGTACTCCCGCCCGGTTGCTCGCGCAATGGCGCCTATCTCGGATGTGCCCGAATGACGGAATGCACACCCGCTGTCTCGATCGTCGTATGCACACGAGACAGGGTTTCCAGTTTGATCGCCCGCCTCCCGTCGATCGTCGACGCGGCGTCCGCATCCAGCCGAGACACCGAGATCATCGTCGTCGACAACGGCTCGGTCGACGGCACCACCAAAGAGGTCGCGCGGCGCTTTCCGACGGTCTTGCTCGTGCACGAAGGAGCGCCCGGCATCTCCATTGCTCGAAACACGGGTGTGCGCGCGGCCAAGGCTCCTGTGATCTTGTTCACCGACGACGACGTCGAAGTACCCCTTGATTGGGTCAATCGCCTTTCCGCGCCGCTGATCGCTGGCGCCGCCGAGATCGTCGTGGGCGGCATCAGCGTGGACGAAAGCCTTCGCCGGACGTGGATGTCGCCCTGGCTCCTGCAGAACTTCGCGCACTATCCCGAACAGCAGTCCGTCGATCCGGGTGTCGTGGGGGCGAACTTCGGTGCTTTGAAGACGGTCCTTCTCGAGATCCCTTTCGATGAACGGCTCGGTGCCGCACCGTATCAGCGACACGAAGACGGCTTCTTCGGTGTGCAGGCACGGGAACGTGGTTTCCGGATCGTCGGTGTCGCCGGCGATCCTGTCGTCCACCACTTCGACCCTTCACGCCTGCAGAGGTCGGCGATCCACGCCCTCGCTGCCAGAGCCGGTCGTGGCTCCGGATACATCTGGTACCACTGGGCTTACGGAGTCGCGCCTCATCTGTTCGTGAAATCCGTCGTCTTCCGCCTGACGCGCATCGCGACACTGCCCTGGTTGCGACGACATCAGTCCGACCGCGATCTGAAGCTCGTCGCGAAGATCGCTTTCATCGATGAGTTGAGGAGAATCGAAGGGTCACCACGCAACTACCCGGCGCCGAGCGTTCGACTGGCTGATCCGCCTTCGCCATGATGCTCGACTCGCTGCGCGCCATCCGCGTTCGTACCCGCGAGGTCCTCGCGCGTCGAATCGAGCCCGGTTCATCAGTTGCGCTTCTGGACTACCCGTACTACCCGAACGCAGGCGATGTGCTCATCTGGGCGGGCACACGCGCGTATCTCGACGATCTCCAGGTCGAGGTCCGCTACCAGGAACGGCATGACCGCTACAGCCGCGACGAGCTCACCAGGAGACACCCGCGAGGACCGATCCTGCTTCAGGGTGGCGGCAACTTCGGTGATCGGTGGCCGGCGCATCAGGAGTTCAGGGAGCGCGTGATCTCCGATTTCCCCGACCGCCACATCGTTCAGCTGCCGCAAACGATCGAGATGGCACCGGCGACCGCGGTCCGCGTCCGTGGCCTTTACCGCCAGCATCCCAATCTCACGGTGCTGTTGCGCGATTCGGGCAGCGTCCGCGCAGCAGAGGCGCTGTTTCCTGACATCGATACGGAGTTCTGTCCCGACCTCGCTTTCGGGTACTCGGCCGCGAGAAGACGGCGAAGACCAGCTGTCGACGTCATGGAACTGAAACGCGACGACAGCGAGTCCGTCGCCGCCGGTTCGCTGTTCAGCCACCAGCCCGACATCACGACGGAGGAAATGGACTGGGGACTCAGCTCCGTCGAACAGTTCCGCTGGGCGGCGCTCAGGGCGCCGCGCGCAGTCGGTCGACGCGTTCTCCGCCAGTTCCCTTCGACCGGCGTCCGCGACATTGCACCGCCGTACAACAGCTTCACCCGTCTGGTTCTGCGCTCAGCGGAGCGGATCCTGTCTAGAGGAAGCGTGGTCGTCACCGACCGCCTGCATGCGGTGGTGCTTGCCGCGCTGATGGGAATTCCGGTAGTCGCGCGGGACAACGGGAACCACAAGGTTTCGACGATCGTGGGCGATTACCTAGGCCGCCTCTCGGACGTTCGCTTCGCCACCGACTCCGCCCGAGCAACGGAGCAGGTCGTCGAGTTCCTCCGCGACCGTTGACAGCAACCGATGAGACCGGGTAGCTACTGCAGCGCGCTCGTGAGCCGCGCCAGGTTGTCCAGCACCGTCGAGCGCAGCGGCTGCTTCTCCCACTCCTCGAGGGTGAGGTTGCGGCTGAGCGCGCGGTAGTCGGCCTCCACGTCGCGCATCTGCCGCACGAACTCCTCGCCGCGCACGAGCATCGAGATCTCGAGGTTCAGACCGAACGAGCGCATGTCCATGTTGCTCGAGCCGATGATCGCGGTCTCGTCGTCGATGGTCATGCACTTGGAGTGGAGGATGTACGGCCTGCGGTACATCCAGATCTTCACGCCCGCGCGCAGCAGAGCCTCGTAATAGCTGCGCTGCGCGTGGTAGACCATCGCCTGGTCCCCCTCTTCCGAGACGAAGAGCTCGACGTGGATGCCGCGCTGACAGGCCGTGGTGACAGCCAGCAGCAGCGCCTCATCCGGCACGAAGTAGGGGCTCACGATGATGATCCGCTCTTGGGCGGCGTAGATGAGGCCGGCGAACAGCTTGAGATTGTTCTGGAACTCGAACCCGGGACCGGACGGCACGATCTGGCAGTCCAGATCGCCCGGGCCCGGCTTGACGTCGAAGAGGTTGATCTCTTCGGTGAGGATCTCCTCGGTCTCGCTGTACCAGTCCGAGAGGAACACGGCGTTGATCGACGCGACCACCGGACCCTGCACGCGCACCATCAGGTCGACCCAGTGCAGTCCGCGCTTGATGTTCTTGCGAAGGTTGTACGTGGAATCGGTGACATTCTGCGAACCGGTGAACGCGATGCGGCCGTCGACGACGAGCAGCTTGCGGTGATTGCGCAGGTCGGGGCGCTGGTACTTGCCCTTGAGCGGCTGGACGGGGAGCATCAGCCGCCAGTGGGCGCCCATCCGGTCGAGGCGCCGTGTCGTCTCCTTGTAGAACGGCTTACCGCGGTTCGCCCAGTAGTCCAGGAGCACGCGCACCACGACGCCGCGCTCGGCGGCCTCCTCCATCGCACGGAAGAAGTTGTCGGTCGAGACATCCGACTGCAGGATGTAGAACTCGACATGGACGTAGGCCCTCGCCGATCGGATGGCCTCGGCCATCGTGTCGAGGCTCTCCTGGTAGTCGGGGATGAGGGTGGCGGCGTTGTCGCCGGCCAGCGGCAGCGCGCCCAGCGTCCGGTTCAGCGTCACCAGGGAGCGGAACCATGTCGGGGCACCCGGGCGCAGGGTGCCGAAGTCCAGACCCCGGCTGGTCTCGCGGATGTAGTCGTTGATACGGTCCTGCATCTGCCGGCGCTTGCGCGGCAGCCGCGGGTTCCCGATCAGCAGGAACAGGAACACACCGATGATCGGGATGAAGTAGATCGCCAGCAGCCACGCCATGGCCGCCGTCGGGCGGCGGTTGCGGGGGACGACGATGACGGCGGTGACGCGCACGATGACGTCGAACACGATGACCGCGATCAGCGCCCAGCTGGTGATCGTCAACTCCACCGCGCCTCCCCTCGACGCCGGACCGGCTGAGCCCAGCGTAGTGTGCGCGTGGGTCAGTTCTCGGCGGTGACCGGGGACGATTCGGATGCCGCCGCCGCCGGCGCGGGCGGGAGACCGCGCTTGGCGCGCTCCTGCGCCTCGATGCGGGCGTAGGCGCGGCGCTCGTTGCGGTCGGCCCGCACGGTGCTTCGCAGCACGTAGAAGAACAGCGCGCTCACGACCACGGTCGGCAGAAGCGACCACAGCACCGCGAGCCAGTATTCGTCCACCCCCCAAGTGTACGTGCCGTGCACTGTCCGGGTCTCAGGCTGCCCTCCCCAAGGGCCGCCGCGCGACCGATCGTCCCCAGCCGGCCCGTACCCTCGATCCGCCGTGCTCGCGCCGACCACAGTCGACGCATGACCACCATCGTCAAGGCCGCGAACGCGGCGGAGTTCCTGTCACTCGTCCCCCGCCTGCTGGGCTACCACCCCACCGACAGCCTGGTGCTCGTCCCCTTCGACGGCGCACGCACGTGCGGCGCCATGCGCTTCGACCTCCCGCGAGACGGCGACGAGATCGAACGACTCGCGGCGACCTTCCTCGGCCTCGCGTGCAAGATCCCCGACGCGGACGGCATCGCGGTGGTCGCGTTCACCTCAGCGACGTTCGCGGACGGCATCCCGCACGCCGGGCTGGTGCGGGCGATCGAGACCCGGGCCGATGCGTGCGGGCTGCGCGTGGTCGACGCGCTCTGCGTCGCCGCCGATGCGTGGGGCTCGTATCTCACCGAGCATGGCGAGCCCCGGCCGCTCGCACAGCTGGGGGATGCCGCCCCCGCGTTCTGGGGCGACCTCCCCGAGCCCGCCGATGACCAGTCCGCCGGCGCGGAACTGCCCGTGATCGACGACGACACCGTCGGACGCGTCGCGGACGCGCTGCGTTCGCTCGGCGACGCGGTCACCCTCCTGTGCGAATCCGGCGCGCGCACGGATCGCCGCATCGACCCGCAGGCGCTCGCGACCGCGTGCGTGCTCGAGGATCTGCCCCGGCTCTTCGAACGGGCGCTCGGCTGGGACGCCGAGGCGCTCGCACCCTATGACGCCGCGGCGATGATCTGGTGTCTCGAGCGCCCGTCGCTGCGCGACATCGCCATGGTGGGGTGGTGCGGTGGTGTCGTCGCCGGCGACGAGGCGCTCGAGGCGCAGCTCAGGTGGGAGCAGGGAGCGGAGTACCCCGCGCACCTGGCCATGGTCATGTGGGGCGAAGGCGATCGGCCCGAACCGGGGCGCCTCCAGTCGGCGCTCGCGCTGACCCGCACCCTCGCGGCGCTCTGCCCCGAGCCACGACGAGCGGGCGCGCTGGCGATGTGCGGGTGGTTGTCGTGGGCGCTCGGCAAGTCCACGCACGCGGCGCTCTACGCCGGATGGGCGTGCGAGATCGAGCCCGAGCACGGTCTCGCCGAGATCGTCGCCTCGTTCGTCGGCGCCGGTCACCTGCCCGAGTGGGCGTTCACCCCGGCACGGGCGAGCGCTACTTGACGAGCGGGAAGAGGATCGTCTCGCGGATGCCGAGACCGGTGATGGCCATCAGCAGGCGGTCGATGCCCATGCCCATGCCGCCCGTCGGAGGCATGCCGTGCTCGAGCGCGCGCAGGAACTCCTCGTCGATGCGCATGGCCTCGACATCCCCGCGGGCGGCGAGCTTCGCCTGCTCGACGAAGCGCTCGCGCTGGATGACGGGGTCGACGAGCTCGGAGTACCCGGTGGCCAGCTCGAAGCCGCGCACGTAGAGATCCCACTTCTCGACCACGCCGGGGATCGACCGGTGCTCGCGGACCAGGGGGCTGGTGTCGAGCGGGAAGTCCATGACGAATGTCGGGCGCACGAGGTCGCGCTTGACGAAGTGCTCCCACAGCTCCTCGACGAGCTTGCCGTGGATGGGGTGCGGGGGAAGGTCGACGCCGGCCGACTCGGCGAGCGCGACGAGCTCGTCGAAGGGCGTCTCGGGGGTGATCGTCCGACCGGCTGCCTCAGAGAGCGAGGGGTACATCGACAGGCGGTCCCACTGCCCGCCCAGGTCGTACGCCGTGCCGTCGGCCCACGTGACGGTCGTGGAGCCGGCGACGGCGGTCGCGGCATCCTGGATCAGCTGCTGGGTGAGGTCGGCGATGCCGTTGTAGTCGCTGTAGGCCTCATAGGCCTCGAGCATCGCGAACTCGGGGCTGTGGGTGGAGTCGGCGCCTTCGTTGCGGAAGTTCCGGTTGATCTCGAAGACACGGTCGATGCCGCCGACGACGGCGCGCTTGAGGAAGAGCTCGGGCGCGATCCGGAGGTACAGGTCGGCATCGAAGGCGTTCGAGCGTGTGACGAACGGCCGCGCGGAGGCCCCGCCGTGCTGCACCTGCAGCATCGGCGTCTCGACCTCGACGAACCCGCGCTCTGCGAAGGTGCGGCGGAGGCTGGCGTTGACGGCGGAGCGGGCGAGCACCGTCTCGCGAGCCCGGTCGCGCACGATGAGGTCGAGGAAGCGGCTGCGCACCCGGCTCTCCTCGCTGAGTTCGGCGTACATGTTCGGCAGCGGCAGGATCGCCTTGGCGGCGATCCGCCACTCGGCCACCATGATCGACAGCTCGCCCCGGCGACTCGAGATGACCTCGCCCGACACGAACACGTGGTCGCCCAGGTCCACGAGCTCCTTCCACGCCTGCAGCGAGTCCTCACCGACCGCGGCGAGCGAGACCATGGCCTGGATACGGCTGCCGTCGCCGGCCTGGAGCGTGGCGAAGCACAGCTTTCCGGTGTTGCGGCTGAACACGATCCGGCCGGCGACGCCCGCGGTCACGCCGGTCTCGGCGCCCGCTTCGAGGTCGCCGAAACGCTGACGCAGCGCGGGGATGGTGTCGGTGACCGGCACCGCCACCGGGTAGGCGCCGCCCGCGGCGTCGGCCCGCTCGTCGATCAGCCGCTCGCGCTTGGCCAGACGGACCGCCTTCTGCTCGAAGACCTCTTCCTCGGTGGGTTCGGTGTCGGCGGGCGCGGCGGAATCGGTCATGGGGTGAGCTCCTCGAAAAGTCCGGGCAAGTCTACCGGCGCGGGCTCGTCACCCTTGATGGGAGCAGGTCGCTCGCGAAGGTGCGCATTCCGCCCGCGAAGCGGGCGTACGCGGCGTGTCTCCGGTACCGGAGCAGGGGGCGGTGATCCGTCGCGATCTCGCCCCGAAGGGTCGCGATGATCGCCAGCCAGGCGTCGGCGAAGAAGTACGGATACGCGCCCTCACGATCCTCCGGAACGGGGAGGGCGAACCCGATGACCTCCGAGCGCACCGCCATCGTGCCGTTGCTGATCGTGCCGCCGTGGAGCAGCCGGCGGACTCCTCCGCCCGACTCCAGGTGCGCGAGCGCGGCGGCGTCGAGCGACACGAGCTCGGACAGCAGCACGCCCGTGTCGAGCTCGTTCTCGTCCATGAGCTCCGCGTCCGAGAACCACAGCGCAGCCGCCGGACGGGCCCGGAAGGCGTCTTCGATCGCCACGAGCTTTCCGGCCGGCCACACGTCGTCGTGGTCGCACGGGGCGACGACCTCGGCGAGCGTCGCCGCCCGCGCGAGAGCGGCACTCACGTTCCGGGCGAACCCCTGCCGGGTCGTGTTGACGATGACCTCCACCGGGAAGGGCGCGTCGCCGGTGGAACGCTCGAGGATGTCGAGCGTTCCGTCTGCGGAGGCATCATCGCTGACGACGAGGACGTCGGGCACGCGCTCCTGGGTGGAGAGGGATTCCAGCTGCCGGCCGAGGTGACGCGCACCGTTGCAGGTGGTCATGGCGACCGCGATGCGCATCTCATCCTCCCGAGGATCGTCAGACCAGGCCCACGGGGGGCTCGGCGGGCCCGGAAGGCGGGTCGGCCAGCGCGTGGTCGATCGTGGAGTGCACGAGCGCCGACAGGTACAGGCCGGGGCTCGGAACCCCGACCTGGGCGAGGAGCCCCGCGGCCTGCCCGACGATCGATCGCGAGAACTCGGTGGCGGTGGCGATCGCCTCCGCGTACGCCGCACGGTCTGCCTCCGCCACGACGACCGGCTCGCACCCGAGCTCGACGGCGAGGGCCTGGGCGATGGGCAGCACAGGCCCGGGTGCCGTGACGGCGGCGAACGCGTTGGTCAGCTGGCGCAGATCCATCGACGTCCCGGTGAAGGCGATGGCCGGGTGGATGGCGAGCGGGATGGCTCCACGCGCGACCGCGGGGGCGAGGATGCCGGTGCCGTGGGCCGCATCGGTGTGGAGCACGAGCTGTCCGGGCTGCCACGCGCCCACGTCGGCGAGGCCGGCGATCAGCCCCGTGAGCTCCGTCGACGGCACGGCCACGATGACGAGCTCGCTGCGACGGGCGACCTCGACCGCGTCGAGCACCGGCACGCCCGGGAGGATCGCCTCGACCCGCTCGGGGTCCGAGCCCGCGGTGACGCCGACCAGGGCATGTCCGGCGCCGGCGAGGGCCGCCGCGATCACCGGCCCCACCCGGCCGGCGCCGATGACGCCGACGCCGAGGCGTCCGTCGCGGTTCATGTCGCGCTCTCTTCGGTGGCCCACCATCGGTGGGTCCGATCGGTGCCGGCGGCGCGCACGGCGCCGTCGGCCGCCGCGCCGAAAGCGGCCAGCGCGACGTCGCGATCGACGGCCGCCAGGTCGGTGGTGACCGGCCCCGCGACGACGTTGCCGCGCAGCGACGCCACGCGCAGCATCCGATCGACCGGGCCCTGGTGGATGGCGAGGCTCTGCAGGCGGGCGAGCGGCAGGATGGTCAGCGTGCGCCAGATCGCGCCGCGGCGAAGCAGCAGCGCGTCAGCGGTGAGGAGGAAGCCGTTGCGACGCCACGACAGCGGACGGATCGGCCAGGCTCGTCGGGGCGAGGTCGTGAACGAGTCGGCGGCGCCGGTGCCCCGCACTCCCTCGTGCACGATGAGCGGCCATTCCGTCTCGGGCACGTGCGGCAGGACCAGACGCAGCACCGCCTCGACATCGGCCGTCGTGCCGACCGGCAGCACGGTGGTGAACTGATCGGTGCTGCCGTCCGACGCGCTCCGGCCAGAGAGGCGGTTGATGCGCACGGACCACCAGCCGGCGGGGCGCCAGAGGATCGACTGCGACACCTCGATGGCGTGGATGCGGCCGGGTGGCACGATCTCGGTCACGGTGGTCAGCAGGCCGAACGTGATGCGCACACCGTCCTCGGTGGGTGCGATGGAGTACCGGAGCGACCGGGTGATGGAGCGCACCCAGTAGGCGCCGACGCCGATGATGGCCGGGATGAACCCGAACAGCAGCCACGGGGTGCTGTTGGCCACGCCGATGACGACGGCGACGAGCCCGGCCAGCAGCCACAGCGTGGTCGGACTGAGGACGTGCGAGGCGATGAGGCGTCCGACCGGGATGCGCACGACCGAGGCGGGCTCGGCGACGGGGGCCTCCTCGCCTTCGATGAGACCGGTGATGCCACGGCTCACGGTGTGGCCCAGGGCGGCGACTCCGCGGGATTTGGCCGTCGCGGCATCCACCCCCGCGGCCCCCAGCCGGCGACCGGAGGCCAGGCGGAGGATGTCGGCGCGGATCGTCTCGGCGTTCGCGGTCGAGAGGTACTCGAGCTTGACGTTCGCGTCGGCGCCGGCGCCCACGACCTCGAGCTTGGCCAGCCCCACGAGGCGCGCGATCATCGGCCGGGTCAGGTTGACACCCTGCACGCGGTCGAGCGGCGCGCGCCGCTGGGTGCGGAAGAGCACGCCGCTTCGCACCTCGACGTCGTCACCGGTGATGCGGAACGAGTGAAACCGCCACGAGAGGTAGAACAGGCCCACGAGCACGGCGAGGACGACCAGCACGGCGACGAACGCGACGATGTAGAGGTCGTTCTCGATGACGAAGTCGATGGGATCGTCGCCGTTGAAGTCGGTGAACTCGTCGCCCGACTCGGGGATCAGCCACGGCAGGAACACCGCCGTCAGGCGGTCGCGCAGGTTCGCGACGATCACGCCGGCCACGACCAAGAGGGTCAGCCCGCCCCGCAGCAGCGGTGTGAGGGGGTGCAGGCGATGCCACTCCCCGTCGCTGAGCGGGGACCGCACGAGCGCGGGCGGCGGGGCCGGCGCCGGTGCGGGCGCGGATTCGGGGGGAGGCGGGGCGACGTCGGTCATAGCCCGGTGCGCCGGCTCTCGGCCACCGCCACGAGGTGGTCGCGGAGCGTCTCGGCGGCGTCCTGCGCGAGCCCGGGAATGACGACTCCGGTCGACGCGGCCGCCGTGACGAACTTCAGCTGCGCGATCCCGAATCCGCGGTCGAGCGGGCCGTGCGTGATGTCGACCAGCTGCATGCGTCCGTACGGTACGGCCACCATCCGCTGCCACAGGATGCCGCGGCGGAACACGAGGTCATCGTCGCGCAGCTGGTATCCGATGGCGCGGGCCTGGCGCGGCAGGATCGCGAGCGTCCAGACCATGATCACCGTCATGACCCCGCCCGGGATCCATGCCCACCACTGCTGCAGCCCCAGGGTGAGGACGAGCATGGCGGCGACGACGAGCAGCAGGAACGAACCCGTCGAGATCAGCTGCACCCGCACGTACTTCGGCGAGATCTGGTGCCAGACCCCGTTCTCGAGCACGAGCCGGTGGGGCGAGCGCGGTTCGACCAGCCGCGGGAAGGTGCCGTCGTCGAGCCCGGCCGGCGCGGCAGCGTCGCCGGCGGGGGCCGGGGCGGCGGAGGGGGAGGCCGCGGGCACGTCGCCGGTGTCGATGAGCGCAGGCGGCGACGCGGATTCCGGCGCCGCCGATGCCTCCGGCGCTGCGGGCTCAGTCGTGGGGCTCGGGGGCGATCCCACCGGCTGCGCGTCCGGGCTGTTCGTCATCGTCGTCCTTCCGGATCGTGCAGAGGTGCTCGGCGTAGAGGGCGGCGGCGACGAGGATGCCGCCGGCCGCGGCCGTGCCCACGATCGCCACCATCGAGCCTACCGAGGGCGGCACGGGGCGGGTCAGCAGGAACAGGGCGAGCCCCAGCGCGAGTCCGGCCACGGAGGCCCCGACGATGCTCGACGCCTTCGCCAGCATCGCGACGCGGACCGCGCGGAACGGGTCGATCCGCGCGGGGGCATCGCCGCGCGCCGCCCGGTGGATCGGATACGCCAGCGCCACGACCGCGCCGCCGAGCGCGATCAGCAGGATCGGCAGCGTCACGGCGGGGGTGAAGGTCGGCCGCCCCGACGCGGTCAGCATCTGGTCGAGCGCGAACCCCACCGCGGTGCCGATGACCGCGGCAACGAGCAGCACGCCGGCGCCCGTGCGCGTCACGAGCGCCCCTCGAGCCGCGCGAGCAGCTCGTCGACGCGGCCCGCGCCGGGGAGGACCGCGTCGGGGTCGACGGCCAGCCACGGCACGAGCACGAACGCCCGCTCCGCGGCCCGCGGGTGCGGCAGGATGAGCCCGGGTCCCGAGCTGCGTGCATCGCCGAAGGCGATCAGGTCGAGATCGAGCGTGCGGTCGCCCCAGCGCTCCGCGCGCTCGCGCCCATGACGGTCCTCGATCGCGTGCAGGAACCCGAGCAGCACGGACGGTGCGAGGCGGGTGGTGAGCAGGGCGACGGAATTCAGGTATGCCGGAGCCCCGGCATCCGGCCCGTCGGGCTTCATCGCCACCGATTCGATGGGCTCGGCGGCGACGACCTCGGTGGTCAGCGGCATGCGCGCGAGGTCCTGCACGGCGGCGGTGATGGTCGCGCGGCGGTCGCCCAGGTTCGCCCCGAGCGCGACGACGGCGTGCCCGGCCGGAAGCCCGTGCACCGTACCGTCGCGGTCGATGCCGTGCGCGAGCCGGCGGCTCATCGCGCACCTCGCTCGCGGCGGATCGTGACGGCGACGTCGCCGAACGCGACGGGGATGGGCGCCTGCGGCTTGTGGACGCTCACCTGTACCGCGTCCACCGGGGGATGCTCGAGCACGACTCCTGCGATGCGGGCGGCGAGCGTCTCGAGGAGGTTCACCGGTTCGCCGGCGACCACGGCTGCGACCTGCTCGGCGAGCTCGCCGTAGTGGACCGTGTCGGCGACGTCGTCGGATGCCGCAGCCGGCGTCGTGTCGAGATCGAGCACGAGGTCGACGACGAACTCCTGCCCGTCCCGGCGCTCGTGGTCGTAGACCCCATGGTGGCCGACGACGGTCAGCCCCGTCAGCGTGATCTGGTCGATGCCCATCGGCTCTCCCCCTCCCATGCGCGGCGGACCGCCAGCGCGTCGCGCGATGCGCTGATGTCATGGACGCGCAGGCCCCATGCCCCGGCCTGTGCGGCCAGGACCGTGGTGACGGCGGTGGCGAGGTCGCGGCGATCCTCGTCGACCGATGCGGGGTCGGACGGATCGAGCGTCTCGGCCAGGAACTTCTTGCGGCTCGTCCCGACGAGCACGCGGGGCCCGAGGCGAGCGATGCGCTCGGTGGCGCGCAGCACCGCCCAGTTCTGCTCGCCGCGTTTGCCGAAGCCGATGCCGGGGTCGACGATCACACGGGCGGGCGGGATGCCGGCGGCTGCCGCCGCGTCGATGCGCGACGCCAGCTCGCCGACCACCTCGCCCACGACGTCGGCGTACTCGGCCGCCGCGTACATGTCGGCGGAATGCCCCCGCCAGTGCCCGAGGACGACATCGGCGCCGGCGGCCGCGACGACGGACAGCATCTCGGGGTCGGCGAGCCCGCCCGAGACGTCGTTGACGATGCGGGCACCCGCGTCGACGGCAGCCCGAGCGGTCGAGGCGTTCATGGTGTCGACGCTCACGACGGCGCCCGCCTCGGCGAGCGCGCGCACCACCGGGAGGATCCGCTCCTGCTCGACGGCGGGCTCGACCCGCTCGGCGCCCGGGCGGGTCGATTCGCCGCCGATGTCGAGGATGTGGGCGCCCGCGCGGCACAGGGCGAGACCGTGGGAGACGGCGGCCTCGTGGTCGAGGAAGCGCCCCCCGTCGCTGAACGAGTCGGGGGTCACGTTGACGATCCCCATGAGAAGGGTCATGGTCGGGGTGCTCCCAGCAGGGCGATGAGTTCGGCGCGGGCGGACGGTTCGGCCAGTTCGCCCCGTGCGGCGATGGTCACGGTCGAGGCGTCGGACTGGCGGTCGCCGCGCATGGTGACGCACTCGTGCGACGCCTCGAGCACGACGAGCACACCGCGTGTGTCGAGGGCGCTCGCGATCGCGTCGGCGATCTGCTCGCCCAGGCGCTCCTGCACCTGCGGGCGCGAGGCGAGGATGTCGACGACCTTCGGCAGGGCTCCAAGGCCGACGACCTGCTCGCCCGGCAGGTAGGCCAGGTGGGCGGTGCCGCGGAACGGCAGCAGGTGGTGCTCGCACACCGAGCGGAAGCGGATGCCGCGGAGCATCACCGCTCCCGACGGGAGCGTCTCGGGGGCGGGTCCCCGCGTCACCGAGATCGTGCTGGCCAGCGGCGCTCCCGGATCCTCACCGACACCGCCGAAGAAATCGGCGTACGTGTCGGCGACCCGGTCGGGGGTCAGCCGCAGGCCCGGACGATCCGGGTCCTCGCCGATCGCCTCGAGCAGCTCTCGCACGAGCGCGGCGACGCGCTGTCGGTCTACGGCCACGGGCCGAGCCTACGCGGTCGCGGGGCGCGCCTGACCGCTCGTGCGGCGCTGGGTCGCGCGCTGCGCGGCGGGCTGCTCCGCTTCGACGGATGCCGCGACCCCCGCGGCCTCCTCGACACGGCGCGGCACATCGACCGGCGGCAGCGTCGAGACCGGACGCTCGTCGCTCGAGAGCCACTGCGGGCGCGGCGGGAGCTTCTTCACGTCGCGGAAGATCTCGGCGAGCTCGAGGTGATCGAGGGTCTCCTTCTCGAGGAGGTTCAGCGCGAGGCGGTCGAGGACCTCGCGGTTGGCGTTGATGACCTCGTACGCCTCGTCGTGGGCCTGCTCGATGAGCGCGCGCACCTGCGAGTCGACCTGCTCCGCGACGCGCTCCGAGAAGTCGCGGCCGTGGCCCATGTCGCGGCCCATGAAGACCTCGCCCGAGGACTGCCCGAGCTTGACCGGCCCGACGTCGGTGGTCATGCCGTACTCGGTGACCATCTTCCGGGCGATGCCGGTGGCCTTCTCGATGTCGTTGGAGGCACCGGTGGTGGGGTCGTGGAAGACGATCTCCTCGGCCACCCGGCCGCCCATCGCATACGCGAGCTGGTCCTGCAGCTCGTTGCGGGTGACGGAGTACTTGTCGTCCAGAGGCAGCACCATCGTGTAGCCGAGGGCCTTGCCGCGCGGGAGGATCGTCACCTTCGTCACCGGGTCGGTGTGGTTCATCGCCGCGGCCGCCAGGGCGTGTCCGCCCTCGTGGTAGGCCGTGATGAGCTTCTCTTTGTCCTTCATCACCCGCGTGCGGCGCTGGGGACCCGCCAGCACGCGGTCGATCGCCTCGTCGAGCGCGCGGTTGTCGATCAGCTGGGCGTTCGAGCGCGCCGTCAGCAGGGCGGCCTCGTTCAGGACGTTGGCGAGGTCGGCTCCGGTGAACCCGGGGGTCTTCCGTGCGACGACCTCGAGGTCGACCCCGTCCGCGAGGGGCTTGCCTCGGCCGTGCACCTCGAGGATCTTCTTGCGGCCCTTCAGGTCGGGCGCGTCCACCCCGATCTGGCGGTCGAAGCGGCCCGGACGCAGCAGAGCCGGGTCGAGGATGTCGGGGCGGTTGGTCGCCGCGATCACGATCACGTTGACCTTGGGGTCGAACCCGTCCATCTCGACGAGCATCTGGTTGAGGGTCTGCTCGCGCTCGTCGTGGCCGCCGCCCATGCCGGCGCCGCGGTGGCGGCCGACGGCGTCGATCTCGTCGATGAAGATGATGGCGGGCGAGCTCTCTTTGGCCTGGTTGAACAGGTCGCGGACGCGGCTCGCGCCGACGCCGACGAACATCTCCACGAAGTCCGAACCCGAGATCGAGTAGAACGGCACGCCGGCCTCGCCGGCGACGGCGCGCGCGAGGAGGGTCTTGCCCGTTCCGGGAGGGCCGTACAGCAGCACGCCCTTGGGGATGCGGGCGCCGACGGCCTGGAACTTCGACGGGTCCTTCAGGAAGTCCTTGATCTCTTCGAGCTCTTCGATCGCCTCGTCCGAGCCGGCCACGTCCTGGAAGGTGACCTGCGGCATCTCCTTCGTCACGAGCTTGGCCCGCGACTTGCCGAACTGCATGACCTTCGAACCGCCGCCCTGCACGTTCGAGAGCAGGAACCAGAAGAGCAGACCGAGCAGCAGGATCGGGATCATCAGCGACAGGAAGCCGTCGAACCACGTCGCGCGCGGCACGGCGTCGTTGAAGCCGTCCTCGGGATCGGCGGCGTTGATCGCCTCGACGACCTCGTCGGCGCGCGCGGTCACGTAGTAGAACTGCACCTCGGTGGAGCCCTCGAAGGGCTCGGCGAGCGTCATGTCGACGCGCTGGTCTCCGTCGGTGGTGAGGACCTCGGTCACCGCACCGCGATCGAGCAGCTCGAGACCCTGCTGCGTGGAGATCTGCTTGGCCCCGTTGAGGCTCGAGATGAGCGTGAAGCCCACGATCAGGAACACCGCGATCAGCAGCACGTAGAGAAGCGGATTGCGCGTGATCTTCTTGAAGTCCATGGTGCGGGCGATGCCCGATCCCTTCGTCGACAGCCGTCGCGGGCGGGATGCCCCGGCGACAGTGGGTTTCAGGGTATCGCGGGTCACCTAGGGGTCATCTGTGCATTCGCCGACGGCGTACACCGCGGCATCCGCTCACGAATAGACGTGCGGGGCGAGCACGGCGACATCGCGCAGATTGCGGTACCGCTCGTCGTAGTCGAGGCCGTAGCCGACGACGAAGTCGGTGGGGATGTCGAAACCGACGTACTTGCACTCCACGTGCACCTTGGCCGCCTCGGGCTTGCGCAGCAGCGCGAAGACCTCGATCGACGCGGCGCCGCGCGAGGCGAAGTTGTCGAGCAGCCAGCTGAGGGTGAGGCCGGAGTCGATGATGTCCTCGACGATGAGGACGTGCTTGCCGGTGAGGTCGGTGTCGAGGTCCTTGCGGATCTGGACGACGCCGCTGGACTTCGTTCCCGCCCCGTACGACGAAACCGCCATCCAGTCCATGGGCACGAGGGTCGGGAGGGCCCGCGCGAAATCGGCCATCACCATGACGGCGCCCTTGAGGACCCCGACCAGCAGCAGGTCCTTGCCCTCGTAGTCCGCCGCCACCCGCGCGGCGATCTCGTCGAGCTTCGCCAGGATCTGCTCCTCGGTCACGAGGACGTCGTTCAGGTCGCTTTCGATGTCGGTCGCGCGCATGGCTTCGAGTCTAGGAGTCGGCGGCGGCGAACTCGATGCGTCCGCCGATGCGCCGGGCGCGGCATCCGGGCAGGTCGATCGGCCCCTGCCCCGACCAGTCCGTGACCAGGCGAGCGACCTCGAGGGTCTGGGTGCGCGAGAGGGACTGGTGGAACTCGCTGGCGACGACGTGGCGGATGATGCGGTGGCGCAGCGCCGCCGGGTTGGCCGCGAGAGCCGCCGCAGACACCGAGATGCCCGCCTCGGCGTGCTCGACGATGTCCTCGATCGTCTCGTCGATCATCTCGTCGAAGGCCTCGGCGTCTTCGCGCAGCTGCGCGGCCGTGCGGGCCAGGGCCTCCGCGACCCCGGGGCCGAGCTCGTCCTCGAGGACGGGCAGCACGGTGCGGCGGGCGCGCACCCGGGCGAAGGCGGGGTCGAGGTTGTGGGGGTCGTCCCAGAGGTCGAGCCCCTCGGCCGCGCAGGCGGCTCGGGTCGTGGTGCGGCGGACCTCGAGCAGCGGACGAAGCAGCGGGATGCCGTCGAGGTCGGAGCGGGGCGCCATGCCCTGCAGGCTCGCCGCACCCGAGCCCCGGGCGAGGCCCAGCAGCACGGTCTCGGCCTGGTCGTCGAGGGTGTGGCCGGTGAGGATCGCGGCCGCGTCGAGGTCGTGCGCCGCGGCGGCGAGCGCGGCGTAGCGGGCGGTGCGGGCGGCGGCCTCGGGGCCCCCGGCCGAACCGACGTCGACGCGGACGACACGGCCATCGAGCCCGAGGGCGCGGGCCTGGGCGGCAGCCGTGGCGGCGACCTCGGCCGAGCCGGACTGCAGGCCGTGGTCGACCGTCACCGCGACGGCGGCGAGCTGCCGCTTGGGAGCTTCGAACGCGACGGCCGCGGCGAGCGCGAGCGAGTCGGGCCCGCCCGACAGCGCGACGAGGATGCGGCCGCCGGGCTCGAGGGGCTGCAGCGCGGCGCGGACGGCCCGGCGCACCTCGGCGACGGCGGGGTGCAGGCCCGGGCGGTGGTCGGTCACACTGCCACGGTACCGGCGGCGCGGGCGGGTCGCCGGGGGGGTGCGGCGGGTCGCCGGGCGGATCACAACTCCTGCACCCGGCGCGGGCGCGCGGCGTTCTTCCGCGTGATTCCGCGGCGGGCGACGGCAGGCCCGCGCGAACTGCAGGAGTTATGCGCCCGCACTAGGCTTGTCGCGGCACCCCACCGTCTTCGAAGGAGCACCAGTATGGGCGCGTACGACGCCGTCATCGAGATCCCCCGCGGCAGCCGCATCAAGTACGAGGTCGATCACGGTACCGGCCGCGTCTTCCTCGACCGCATCCTCTACACGCCGATGGGCTACCCGAGCAACTACGGCTTCTTCGAGAACACCCTCGGCGAGGACGGCGACCCGCTCGACGTGCTCGTGCTCCTCGACCACGACCTCGCGCCCGGCATCCTGGCGAAGGTCCGCCCCGTCGGCGTGCTGAAGATGACCGACGAGGCCGGCGGCGACGACAAGGTCGTCGCGGTGCTGGCGAAGGACCCGCGCTGGGCGCACATCCAGGACGTCACCGATCTCTCGGACTTCACCAAGAACGAGATCAACCACTTCTTCGAGCACTACAAGGACCTCGAGCCCGGCAAGTGGGTCAAGGTCGACGAGTGGGCCGGCGCGGACGAGGCGGAGCGTCTTGTGACCGAGGCGTTCGAGCGCTTCGAGCAGCACGAGGGCGAGACGCGCACGCAGGGCGAGGGCGAAGCGCCCAACACGCTGTAGCCTCCGACCATGACCCGGCAGGGGGCGGTACGTCGGCGACTGGCCTCGGCGCGCGAGGCCGTCGCCTCTCGGCTGTGGCCGGTGCCGCTGGCCGCTGTCGTCCTGGCCGTCATCCTCGGCATCGCGCTCCCCCTCGTGGACCGCGCCGTCGACGATGACCTTCCGGCGTCGGTGGCGAACCTCGTCTTCTCCGGCGGGGTGGATGCTGCACGCGCCGTCCTGTCGGCGATCGCGGGCTCGCTCATCACGGCGGCGTCGCTCACCTTCTCGCTCACCGTCGTCACACTGCAGCTCGCCAGCAGTCAGGCGTCGCCGCGGCTGTTGCGGATGTTCTCGTCCGACGGGATGGTCCACGCCACGCTCGCGCTGTTCCTCGGAACCTTCGCGTACGCGCTGACGGTCCTCCGCACCGTCGAGGACGCCACCGACGATGCCGACAAGTTCGTCCCCCGCCTGGCGGTGACGGCGGCCTCGCTGCTGACGCTCGCGAGCGTGGTGGTGCTCACGTTCTTCCTCGCGCATCTCGCCCGGCAGCTGCGGGTCGAGACGATGATGCGCGACGTCCACCGCGAGGCGTCCCGGACGATCACACTCCAGGCCGACGACGAACCGGGCATCGCCGTTCCGGCGTCAGCGGCGGGAGCCGCGTCGATACCGGCACGACCGGCAGACGCGCGGCGGGTGATGGCGCCGGCATCCGGATTCCTGACCGGGGTGGACCGCGCCGAGCTGGTGCGCCTGGCCGCTGAAGCGGACATCGTGGTGCGCGAGCTGCGCACGATCGGCAGCGCCGTGGTCGAGGGCACGCCGCTGGTGGAGTGGTGGCCGGTTTCGGACGCCTCGGCGGATCGAGACGGGATCGACGAGCGCGTCACGGCAGCCTTCGCCGCGGCGTACGAGCGGACCGCGAACCAGGACGTCGGCTTCGGTCTGCGCCAGCTCGCCGACATCGCCGCGAAGGCGCTCTCGCCCGGCGTGAACGACCCGACCACCGCCGTGCACGCGCTCGGCCACATCGCCTCGCTGCTCGGCGACCTCGCCGACGGCGAGCGTCCTGCGCTCGGCTACGCGGATGAGCGCGGTGTGGTGCGACTCATCCCGGCGGCGGACGACTTCGGCGCTCTGGTCGAGATCGGGGTGCAGCAGGTCCGTCGCTACGGAGCCGGGGATCCGGACGTCGTGCGTCGTCTGTTCGGCGTCATCGAGGACGTGGCGTGGCGGGTGCGTCATCCCGAGCATCGCGCGGTGCTTCGCAGTCAGCTCGAGCGGCTGGAGCGGTCGGTCGCCGACGCGGACTACGACGAGCACGAGCGGGCGAGGTTCGCGCGCGACGCGGAGAGCGCGCGCATGGCGTTCGAAGCGACGCTCTAGAGGCTGACGCCCCGGGCCGACATGAACGGCGACGGGTTGATGGGCCGGCCCCACTCGTACACCTCGAAGTGCACGTGGCATCCGAAGGAATTGCCCGTGCGGCCCTCGCTGGCGATCAGCTGGCCGGCGCCGACGCGCTGGCCGTATCCGACGAAGATGCCGCCGTCACGTATGTGGGCGTAGCCGGTCGCCATCCCGTTGCCGTGGTCGATCTTGATGTAGTTGCCGTAGCCGCCGTTGTAGCCGGCGTACACGACGGTGCCGCCCGCGGCGGCGTAGATGCCCGCGCCGCAGCCGGCGGCGAGGTCGACACCGAGGTGCCACGTGCTGGAGCAGTAATTCGACGTGCACTGGCCCGAGCGGGGGCCGTACCCGGAAGAGAAGTAGCCGGACGAGGGCCGCGCCCAGCCGGAGCCGGCGACGGAACCGCCGTTGCCGCCGCTGGAACCGCCACCGCCGCCACCACTGGACGAGCCGCCCCCGCCACCGCCACCGCCGGCGGCAGCCGCGGCAGCCGCTGCGGCGGCACGTTCGCGGGCGAGGCGCTCGGCTTCTTCCCGAGCGCGACGCGCGGCTTCTTCGCGAGCGCGACGGGCCGCCTCTTCGCGCACGCGGACACCCTCCTGGTAGTCCGCGATGGTCTTCGACGTGGTGTCCTTCAGCGCGGCGAGCTGCGCGTCGAGGGTGGAGAGGAACTGGGTCTGGCGCTCGAGCGCGGCCTCGGCCTCTTCGGCGGCCTTCCGCGCGGCGGCCATCTTCTCTTCGGCGATCTGCTGCAGGCGGTCGCGCTCGTCCCGCGCGACGACGGCCTGATCGGTGAGGCTCTGGGCGGTGTCGCGGGCGGTGACCGCCTCTGCGTAGATGTCGTTGTTGCGGGCGATGAGTCGGTCCATCGTGCCCAGGCGCGCGAGCAGGTCGTCGGCCGAGGCCGCGGAACCCGCGAAGAAGAGCTCGAGCGATGTGTCGTCGCCGCCGTTGCGGTACAGCTGCGCCGCGACACGGCCGGCCTTGTTGGCCGACTCCAGGGCCAGGGCGGCCTGGTCATCGGCCTGCACCTGCAGCTGGTCGGCGCGATACGAGGCGTCGAAGAACTCCTGCTGAGCCACGTAGAACTCGTCGGCGGCCTTCTTCGCCGCCGCCTGCTTGGCCGCGACGTCCGCCTTGAGGGACTCGATGAGACCCTGGATCCTCGAGATCTCGCCGGCCTTGGCCGCCTCGTTGTTCCGCGCCCGCTGGACGTCGTCCCACGTGGGGTAGTCCGCCGCGAACGCGGCCGGGAGCAGGGGCGTCGCGATGGCGCCGATGACGGCGGCGCCGAGGATCCCGAGACCGAGCGCGCTGCGCCGGGACATGGTCGGCAATCTGAGCCGCTGGGGGCCGTCGGCGGGCGCGCAGCCGCAGTCGTCGAGGTCGTGCCGTGAGCTCACAGACCCCTCCTTCCGCGCGACAACGTGTTTCACACTAGCAACACGAGTCACATCCGCAACCCTGCGGCGCGCATACGAAGGCGCCCCAGACGCTCTCCGCGTGTGGGCACGTTACCGCGATGCCCCCCTGCGCGCCAGGGGGACGCGTTCTCGATTGGCGAATCGCGGAATGATCTCGTATGCTTGAGCGTCGGCAAGCGAGAGCCCACCGGGTTCATCTCGGCCCCATCGTTTAGCGGCCTAGGACGCCGCCCTTTCACGGCGGTAGCACGGGTTCGAATCCCGTTGGGGTCACTCTTGCCGGACACAACTGAATATGCATGGCCCTGTAGCGCAGTTGGTTAGCGTGCCGCCCTGTCACGGCGGAGGTCGCGGGTTCAAGTCCCGTCAGGGTCGCTCCGAGCGACAAGCCCTTCTCGGAGGGCTTTTCGTTTAGGACGCGGCATCCGCGGATGTTGCGCGGCTCTGTAGCTCAGTTGGTAGAGCGCACGACTGAAAATCGTGAGGTCACGGGATCGACGCCCGTCGGAGCCACTGGGACCCTCGTGTGGCTTCTACGCACGGGGGTTTCTTGTATCCCCCGGTCAGGGCGCGTTTCGAGCGGCCTCAATCTGTTTGCGAACCCGAATCGCTACCACGACATACCCAGTCGAAGACCACACGTTCGCCAGGTTGGGCCGGTCTTGGGCCGGTTCACCCGGAATATCGTCCGCGCAATGGGTCAGGCTCCGACCGAGGATCAGGAGTTCGGGCGTCTCATCATCGGCTCCATTCGCTCGCGTGGCACACGCGCATCGCAGTCAGGCATGGGCGTGTTCGGGCTCGCGAGCGGGTATCGCGGCCAATTGCCGGAGTGCAGCGGGGCGACGGGCGGCGCGGACGCCGTTGAGGATGACGACAACCTCGGCGATCTCGTGCACCAGGACCACGCCGGCGAGCCCGAGCACGCCGAACAGCGCGAGCGGGAACAGCACGACGATGATCGCCAGCGCCAGACCGATGTTGGCGGTCATGATCCGCCGGCCGCGGCGGGCGTGGGCGAGGGCGCCGGGGATGAGGCGGAGGTCGTGGCCGGTGAAGGCGACGTCGGCGGACTCGATCGCCGCCGCGGATCCCTTCACGCCCATCGCGATCCCGACCGTCGCGGTCGCCAGAGCGGGGGCGTCGTTGATCCCATCGCCCACCATCGCGGTCGGCCGCTGCGTAACGAGCGCCTCGATCGCAGCGGCCTTGTCGGCGGGGAGTTGTTCGGCACGGACATCGGTGATGCCGGCCTCTTGGGCGATGGCGTGGGCGGTGCGGGTGTTGTCGCCTGTGAGCATGATCGTCTCGATGCCCTGCGCTTGCAGCATCCGCACGGTCTCAGCCGATTCCGGGCGCAGCTCGTCGCGCACCCCGATCAGCCCGGCGATCTTCCGGTCCGCCTCGACCACGACGACCGTCATCCCCTGCTCGGCCATCGACTCCGCGGTAGTCCGCTGGGCACCGGGATCGAGCCAGCGGACGTTTCCGACCCGGATCGACCGTCCGTCAATGGTTCCGGTGATGCCGTGCCCGGCGTCCTCGACCACATCGCTGGCGGGACGCACGCCGGACGCCGCCTTGGTGATCGCGGCGGCAAGAGGGTGTGTGCTGGTCGCTTCCACCGCCGCAGCCCACGCGAGCAGGTCGTCGCGGTTGACGCCCGATGCGGGTTGCACATCAACGACGGTGGGCTCGTTGCGGGTGAGGGTGCCGGTCTTGTCGAGGGCGACGGCGCGGATCGTGCCGAGCTGCTCGAACGCCTCACCCGACTTGATCACGACGCCGAACTTCGACGCCGCGCCGATCGCGCTGATCACCGTCACCGGGACAGCGATCGCCAGCGCGCACGGGGACGCCGCGACGAGCACGACGAGGGCACGTTCGATCCAGGTCCACGGGTCGCCGACCAGCAGCCCGAACAGCGCGACAAGGGCCGCGGCAATCAGGACAGCAGGGACGAGGGGGCGAGCGATCCGGTCGGCCAGGCGTGCCCTCTCGCCCTTACGGGCGTGGGCCTGCTCCACCAGGGCGACGATCTGTGTGAGGGAGTTGTCGCGGCCGTCCGCGGTCGCCTCGATCCGCAGGGTCGCGGAGCCGTTCACCGAGCCGGCGGCGACCGCATCGCCGGGGCCGACCTCGACGGGGATGGATTCTCCGGTGATCGCCGACGTGTCCAGGCTGGACCGTCCTTCGACGACCACGCCGTCTGTCGCGATGCGGTCGCCGGCGCCGACGACGAGGATGTCCAGCTCCCGCACGTCCGCGGCAGGGATCGTGATGTCGCCGGTGAGGCGGGAGACGCGGACGGTGTCGGGGATGAGGGACAGCAGGGCGCGCAAGCCTTCCTTGGCGCGGTCCATCGCCCGGTCCTCGAGCGCTTCGGCGAGGGAGAACAGGAATGCCAGCGTCGCGGCCTCCCCGACGTGTCCGAGGAGCACGGCGCCGATGGCGGCGATCGTCATCAGCAGCCCGACGCCGAGCCTGCCCCGGATCAGGCGGCGGATCGCGCCGGGGACGAATGTGTAGGCGCCGGCGAGCAGCGCCGCCCACTGCAGCACCAGCGCCGGGATGTACAGACCAGTCCACTCGAACGTGTATCCGGCGAGGAGGAACAGCCCTGACAGTGCGGAGGGGAGCAGGGCGAGGTCGCGCCACCAGGGCGGGCGGACCTCCGGCTCCTCGGCTGCCTCGGCGTCGGTGGTGGCGAGGTCGGGTCCGCAGCAGGCATCGCCCGCCTCGTGTGCCGCGCTTCGCGTCGTGGTCTTGGAGGAGGGTTCTGGGGCGCAGCAGGCGTCACCGGTCGCGAGAGGCCGGGACAGTTCGATGCGCCGGACCGTGCCGGGCTTGCGCGGCTCGTCGGGGCCGCAGCACTCTTCACTCACTGCTCGCTCTCCTTCGTTGCGGGGGTGGGCGTCTGCTCGAGGAACGTGAGCGCGGCCAGTGCGTCATCGGTGCCGGTCACGGTCAGGCGCAGGTCGGGGTGGGTCGTGTCGATCGACCAGGTCACGAACGTGCAGCAGGTCTGCTCGGTGCGGACCAGCTCCGTCAGCCGGGCGGTCGCGTCGTCGATCTTCGGGTAGTGGACGGTGATCTGGCCAGCCGTCTTGTCGAGGTCCAGGAGGTAGTCGTCATTGAACTCCTGCCACGCGGCCAGCTGTGCAGCGCCAGCGCCGGGCGTCAGCGTGCAGGCCACCGGCAACAGGTCACGGTCGACGAGGCTCATGCGCAGCACTCGCACTGATCATCCATGCACGGGGCGCCCTCGTCGACGGCGACAACAGCCTCGAGCAGCTGTCGCATCCCCTGGGTTAGATGCGGGTCGGCGATCTCATATCGAGTGCGCCGCCCCTCCGGAGTCGCGACGATCAGCCCGCAGCCACGTAGGCACGTCAGATGGTTCGAGACGTTCGTCCGCGTCAGCTCGAGATCTCGTGCGAGCTCGGCCGGGTAACCCGGAGCATCCAGCAGGGTGAGGAGGATTCGGGAACGGGTCGGGTCGGCCATCGCCCGACCCAGTCGGTTCATCACATCGAGGCGAGAAGTAAGAGTCAGCACACGCTGACTATACATTCTCCGCTGTATCAATGCGAGAGCGGGATGCGTAGCAGAGGATCGCGATCGACGGGTGCATCGCGCACAGCGCGCGTCATCCTCCGCCGGGCAGATGCTCGAGGTGCCCGATGGCTTCCTCGAGCAGTTCGGAGACGTGGTCGTCGAAGAGTGAGTAGTGGATGTGCCGGCCGTCGCGCGTGCCGATGACTAGGCTCAGATGCCGCAGTAGCCGCAGATGGTTCGATGTGGTCGTCTGTCCGATGTGCAGCTGTTCGCTGAGGTCGGTCACGGTGCTCGGCTGAACACTCAGCGCGCTCAGAATGCGCAGCCGCACAGGTGACGCCAGCGCCTGCATGATCTCGGCGAGACGCTCAGCATCCGCCACGGACAGGGAGCCTGCTTCCCGACGCGTCTCAGTACCGACCATGCTCACCATTGTGCCCTCCGATCACGATAATCATTCACAACTACAACATATCATGATCTTGTGATGTATCCTGGTCGCATGACTGCTTCTTCCCCGACGACTACCGCGCCCGCTGCGGAGACGCACGACCATTCCCACGGTTCGGCCCGGTGGGAGCTGTGGTTCGCGATCGCCGCGGGTGTGACCTACGCCGGGGGGATGATCGCCGAGTTCGCGTTGGGGCTGCCGATGGTCGGGTGGCCGTTGGTGTTCTTCCTCGCCACCTACTTCTTCGGTGGGTTCTTCACGTTCCGCACCGCGATCGCTTCGACGATGCGAGGGAAGTTCGAGGTCGACTTCCTCATGCTGGTGGCCGCGATCGGCGCCGCCCTCATCGGCCGGTGGGCGGAGGGGGCGGTGCTGCTGTTCCTGTTCAGCCTCGGCCACGCGCTCGAGGAGTACGCCCTCAGCCGTGCCAGCAAGTCCATCGAATCGCTCGCCGAGCTCGCTCCCCGCAGCGCCCTGGTGCGCCGCGGCGGGGACGAGCCGGTGGAGGTGCCGGTGGAGGAGATCGTCGTCGGGGACATCGTCGTCATCCGCCCGAACTCCCGCATTCCCTCAGACGGGTTCGTGATCTCCGGGGTGTCCGCGGTGGATCAGTCCGCGGTCACCGGGGAGTCGATTCCGGTGGAGAAGGAGCCGGTGGCCGACCCGGAGCGGGCGATGCGCACCGTCGACACCCTGCCCGCCGCGAACCGTGTGTTCGCCGGCACC
>NZ_JAUZVE010000038.1:0-68685 GCF_031844425.1 Microbacterium sp. ARD31 | reverse complement strand
GCCCTGGCTCACTCCGGCCTCGGCGCAGACCGCGGCGGTCGAGGTCCCGGCGTACCCGCGGTGCGCCAGGCACGTGACCGTCGCGTCGAGGAGGGCGCCGATCGTGCCCTCGCGTCGCTGCGCCTGGGTACGCCGCGGGGTGGAGGTCACACCCCGGAGTGTGCCATAAAAAGTGAGCGCTCGCTATCTAAGTTGGATCAGTCCTTGATTTCGCAGATGACCGCGCCATTGGTGACGGTGGCGCCGACCTCGGCGGTCAGGCCGCTGACGGTGCCGGCCTTGTGGGCCTTGAGCGGCTGCTCCATCTTCATCGCCTCCATGACGACGATGGTGTCGCCCTCGGCGACCTCCTGGCCCTCCTCGACGACGACCTTGACGATCGTGCCCTGCATCGGCGAGGTGACCGAGTCGCCGGAGGCAGCGGCGCCGGCCTTCTTCGCCGAGCGCTTCGCCTTCTTCGCGCCACCCGCGGCAGCGCCGCCGGCGACCGCGAGCCCGCCGAGACCGGCCGGGAGGACGACCTCGAGCCGGCGGCCGCCGACCTCGACGGTGACCGTCTGCCGCTCGCCGGCCTCGTCGGCCTCGGCCGAGTCGCCGGAGTAGGGCTCGATCCGGTTGTCGAACTCGGTCTCGATCCACTGCGTGTAGACGGTGAACTCGCCCTCGCCGGACGGCGTCGACGCACCGACGTACGCCGGGTCGGAGACGACCGCGCGGTGGAACGGGATGACGGTCGGCATGCCGTCGACGACGAACTCGTCGAGCGCGCGGCGCGAGCGCTCGAGCGCCTGGGTGCGGTCGCGGCCGGTGACGATGAGCTTGGCGATGAGGGAGTCGAACGAGCCCGGGATGGTCTCGCCCTGGTCGTAGCCGCCGTCGAGGCGCACGCCGGGCCCGGCCGGCGGGTGCCACTTCGTGAGGGTGCCGGGAGCGGGCATGAAGTTGCGGCCGCCGTCCTCGGCGTTGATGCGGTACTCGATGGAGTGGCCGCGGATCTCGGGGTCGTCGTAGCCGAGCTCCTCGCCGGCCGCGATGCGGAACATCTCCCGGACCAGGTCGATGCCGGTGACCTCCTCGGAGACGCAGTGCTCGACCTGGAGGCGGGTGTTCACCTCGAGGAAGGAGATCGTGCCGTCCTGGGCGACGAGGAACTCGCAGGTCCCGGCGCCGTAGTAGCCGGCCTCCTTGAGGATGCGCTTGGAGGACTCGTAGAGCTCGTCGAGCTGCTCCTGGCTCAGGAACGGCGCGGGGGCCTCCTCGACGAGCTTCTGGTTGCGGCGCTGCAGCGAGCAGTCGCGCGTCGAGACGACCACGACGTTGCCGTGCTGGTCGGCCAGGCACTGGGTCTCGACGTGGCGCGGCTTGTCGAGGAACTTCTCGACCAGGCACTCGCCCCGACCGAAAGCGGTGACGGCCTCGCGGACCGCCGACTCGTAGGCGTCGGGGATCTCCTCGAGCGTGCGGGCGACCTTGAGGCCACGCCCGCCGCCGCCGAAGACCGCCTTGATGGCCACCGGCAGCCCGTTGGCCTTGGCGAACTCGACGACCTCGTCGGCGTCCTTGACGGGGTCCTTGGTGCCGGGCGCCAGCGGCGCCTTGGCCTTGTCGGCGATGTGCTTGGCCTTGGCCTTGTCGCCCAGGGCCTCGATCGCGGCGGGCGGCGGGCCGATCCAGATCAGCCCGGCGTCGATGACGGCCTGGGCGAAGTCGGCGTTCTCGGCGAGGAAGCCGTAGCCGGGGTGGACGGAGTCGGCACCCGTGTCGGTCGCGATCTTGATGATCTTGGCGATGTCGAGGTACGACTCGGCCGGGGTCGCGCCCCCGAGGGAGTGCGCCTCGTCCGCGAGGCGGACGAACAGCGCGTCACGGTCGGGGTCGGCGTAGACCGCGACGGAGCCGATGCCGGCGTCCTTGCAGGCGCGGATGACGCGGACGGCGATCTCGCCGCGGTTGGCGATCAGGACCTTCTTCAAGCTCACGCTGGACTCCTGGGCGGTGACACTGGGCGGGGGGCCGGACGGACCGATGTGCGTACCGCTCGGCAGGCTACCGCGAGCGGAGGATGGCGCGACCGACAGCCTGATGCAACGGACGTACGACGCGCCCGTAGGCGATGCCGACTGTGACGGACGCCACGAGCGCGAGCCACTGGTGGCCGGCGTCCTCGAGAGCGGGGTAGACCTGCCAGTGCGTCAGGTAGACGTAGAGGCTGGCCCCGGCGAGGACGCCTGCGGCACGGGCGAGCCACTGTGGCAGCCGGACGTGCGGCACCCACAGCATCAGCAGGAACCCGCCCAGCACGATCGCCTCGCGGTGCACCTGCCCGAAGTAGCCGATGGTCAGCGCGGCGGCCAGCCCGGTGACCAGCAGCCGCCGCCGGGTGGTGGTGGCCCGGGCCCCGGCCCAGCCGAGGACGAAGAAGAACGCGACGACCAGCGTGGTGTAGCGCTGAGTGGGGCCGGCGCGCAGGCCCACCTCGGCGAAGCGCGCGAGGGCGGCCACGGCGAGGACGGCGAGCGCGAAGCGGAACGGCGTACGCCGCTCGAGCCGGTGGAGCGCCGGCAGGCAGGTGAGCGCCAGCGCGGCGGCGGTGATCCACACCAGCGACTCCAGGAACCACAGCTGCCACTGGTCGTCCCACTCCGTGCCGTTGACCAGCTCGCGGACGAACAACGCCGTGGTGAGGTCGTAGCTGCCGAGGAGGAGCGCGACGCCGCCGACCCACAGCACGGACGGCACGACCAGCTGTGCGAGCCCGGACAGGCCGTGCCGCAGGCGGGTGCGGGCGTCACCGGCCGCCGAGAGCTGGAAGCGGGCGAAGTTGAAGCCGGCGAGGGCGAGGAGCAGGTGGGCCCCGCCCTCGAGGCCCACTAGGTCGACGTGGCTGGCGACGACGAAGAGGATCGCCAGGGCGCGCAGCGCCACCGTCGTGTCCAGCCGCGCCCGTCGGCGTCGCGGGGGGACCTCGACGGCCGCTGCGCCCGCGCGGAGGTGCTCGAGCTCGCCGACCGTGCGGGTGTGCCAGCCGGTCGGCAGGCCGGCGGGGAAGTGGTCCGCGAGCCGGGTGGCGAGCTCGACGTAGGACAGCGAGTCGCCGCCGAGGTCGACGAACGAGTCGTCGTCGCCCGCGTCGGGTCGCCCGAGCACCCGCACGAAGTCCGCGCGCACGGAGCCGGTCGCGGCGGCCCCGTCGCGGGTGCCCTCCTCCAGCTCGGCGAGCTCGGCCAGCGCGCCGAGCGCGACGTAGTCGGGCTTGCCGGTGGCGGTGACGGGCGGCTGGGCGACGACGGTGACCCGGACCGCGTGGGCCGGTACGCCGCAGTGGCTGGTCGCGAGCCCGCGAGCTGCGGCGCCGCCGCGACCGTGGGTGAGGAACACGTGCACGGCGCGGTCGGTGGCGACGACGCGGGCATGGCGGTCGACGGTGGCGCGGAGGGTGTGCTCGACCGCGTCGAGGTCGATGCGCAGCCCGAACACCTTGCCGTAGCGGTTGCGTCGCCCGACCACCTCGAACAGCCCGTCGACGCAGCGGGCGAGGTCACCGGTGCGCAGCTCCGGTGTCTGCGCGCCGAGCGCGAGGTCGGCCGGCCGCTCGGCGTAGCCGAGCATGACGTTCGGGCCGGAGTAGACGAGCTCGCCGACACCGGGCCGGTCGTCGGCGGTCTCGTCGAGCCGCAGGTGGCCGCCGGGGATCGCGCGGCCGATCGCCGCCGGGTGGTCCTCGGCGAGCGCGGGAGGCAGCCAGGCCATCCGCGCGGTGGCCTCGGTGGCGCCGTACATCACCACGAGGTCCCACCCGCGACTGCGGCCGAACCGGCTCCAGCGGCGTACGGCGTCGGGGTCGAGGCGGCCGCCCGCCTGGGTCACCTGGCGCAGCGTCGGCAGGTCGCGCGCCTCGAAGCCGCTGGTGGCGAGCAGGTCGAAGGTGTGGGGGACGCCCGCGAAGCTGGTCGCGCCGGTGCGGGCGAACAGGTCCCAGAAGCACTCGTCGACGACGCTCAGTCCGGTCAGCACGACGCTCGCGCCGGCGACCAGGTGCGAGTGGAGCACCGACAGGCCGTAGCAGTAGTGCAGCGGCAGCGTGGTGATCGCACGGTCGGCCGGCGTCAGGTCGAGGTAGGTCGCGATGGCGGCGGCGTTGCTCGCCACGTTGTCGCGGGACAGCCGGACCAGCTTGGGCGAGCCCGTGGTGCCGGAGGTGCTGAGCAGCAGCGCCAGGTCGGGGTGGAGGTCATGGGTGGTCGCGTCGCGCCGCACGTCGTCGTCCGCCCCGGTCGTGCACACGATGTCGGGGTCGTAGGCGGCCACCATGGACGCGCGCTGGGCCTCCCTGCCGTCGGGCACGACGAGCGCGACGTGCCCGTGCTGCAGGGCGGCGAGGTAGGCCACCAGCGAGTCGAGGGTGTTGCCGCCCTCGACGAGCACGAGCCGGCGCGCCGGACCCCAGGCTGCCGCGCGGTCGGCGACCCGGCGGGCGAGGTCGGCGTGGGAGACCTCGGTGCCGTCGGCCACGACGGCGGTGGCGTCGCCGAAGCCCGCGTGCTCGAGGACAGGGCGGGTGGGGGCCGGGCGGGTGGGGATGAGCGTCACGGCGAGCCGCCGGGACGGTAGGCCCGGACCAGTCCGGTCACCCGGAGGTGCACGGTGTCGCCGGGCGCGGGGTGGAGGACGCCGGCCATCCGGGCGAGGACCGGGGTGCCGTCGCCGAGGCGGACCTGCACCGCGCAGTCGTGGCCGTAGTAGCTGACCTCCTCGACCTCGCCGCGGACGCCCTCTTCGCGCGCGAGGTCGACGTAGACCTGCTCAGGCCGGATCATCAGCGACACGGGACCGGTGGCCGGCTCGGTCAGCACGACCTCGCCCAGGGCGCACGTGGCGTGAGCCTCCGTCGCGGTGCCGGGCAGCACGACGGCGCGACCGACGAACTCGGCGACCTGCGGGTCGCTGGGGGAGAGGTAGACCTCGCTGGGCGGGGCCGACTGGACGAGCCGCCCGGCGCGCATCACCGCGACCTGGTCAGCGAGGGAGAGGGCCTCGTTCTGGTCGTGCGTGACGAGCAGGGCGGTGGTGTTGGTGGCCTCCAGCGCCCGTCGTACGGCGCGCGACGTGCTGCCGCGCAGGCTGGCGTCGAGGGAGGAGAACGGCTCGTCGAGCAGCACGACAGCAGGCTGGGGCGCGAGCGAGCGGGCCAGGGCCACGCGCTGCTGCTGGCCGCCGGAGAGCTCGTCGGGGCGGCGGTGGCGGAAGTCGGCGGGGAGCTCGACGAGGTCCAGCATCTCGGCCACCCGGTCGCCGCCGGTCGTCGCGCGCGCCTGCTTGGGCAGGCCGAAGGCGATGTTGGCGGCGACGTCGAGGTGCGGGAAGAGCGCGCCCTCCTGCGGGACGTAGCCGACCCGGCGCGCCTGCGGCGGCGTCGACCGGACGCCGTCGCCGGCGACCACGGTGTCGCCGAACGCGATGGTGCCGGACTCCGGCACGAGGAAGCCGGCGATGAGCCGCAGCAGGGTGGTCTTGCCGCAGCCGGAGGGGCCGAGGACGGTCGTGAAGGAGCCGTGCGGGACGGCGAGGGTGACGTCGTCCACCGCGCGGGTCGCACCGAACGACTTGGTGACGCCGGTGATGGTCAGCGAGCTCATGCTGGGACACTTTCCGTCTGGGTGGCTGGCGAGTCGGAGCGCATCAGCAGCACCGTGGCGGGGATCGACACCAGCACGAGCAGCAGCGCGTAGGGCGCGGCGGCGCCGTAGCGCAGCTCGGAGGAGGCCGACCAGAACTCGGTGGCGAGGGTGCGGGTGCCGATCGGGGAGAGCATGAGCGTGGCGGTGAGCTCGGTGGAGATGGCGAGGAAGACCAGGGCCGCGCCGGCGCCGAGGCTCGGCGCGATCAGCGGCAGGGTCACCCGGCGGGCCGTGGCCAGCGGGCCGACGCCGAGGCTGTGCGAGACGTCGTCGAGCACGGCGGGCGCCTGCTCCAGCCCGGCACGCACGGTCACCACGGCCCTCGGCAGGAAGAGGATGGCGTACGCCGCCACCAGCAGCGCCGCGGTCTGGTAGACGACCGGCACCAGCCGCAGTGACGCCACGACCAGCGCGAGGCCGACGACGATGCCGGGCAGGGCGTTGGCGACGTAGGTGCTGCGCTCGATGACCGTGCTGGCAAGCCCGCGGTGGCGCACCGCCAGCCACACGACCGGGACGGCGGCGAGCGTGGTGACGACGGCGCCGGCGACGGCGAGCACGACGGTCGCGACGAGGGCCTCGGTCAGCTCGGCCATCGGGAACTCGGTCGAGGTGCCGACCACCAGCCAGCGCACGAGCGACAGGGCCGGCACACCGAGCGCGAGCACGACGACGCCGCCGACGGCCGCCAGCATCGGGACCCTCCAGCGACCGAGCTCGAGCGGGACGGACGCGCGGGCGGCGCCGCGGCCGAGGCGGGCGTAGCGGCGGTCACCGCGCAGCCGCAGCTCGGCGAGCAGGAGGAGCAGGCAGAGCAGGACGAGCACGCCGGCCATCGCGGTGGCGGCGGCGCCGTTGAAGGTCGAGCCGTACTGGTCGTAGATCGCGGTGGTGAAGGTCGGAAAGCGCAGCAGCGACAACGCGCCGAACTCGGCGAGCAGGTGCAGCCCCACCAGGAGCGCGCCACCGAGCAGGGCCGGTCGCAGCTGCGGCAGCACGACCGTGCGGAAGGTCCGGGCGCGGGAGTGGCCGAGCGACCAGGCCGACTCCTCCAAGGCGGGGTCGAGGCGGCGCAGCATCGCCACGACGGGGAGGTAGACCAGGGGGTAGTAGGACAGGGTGACCACGCCGAACGCGCCGGCGAAGCCGTGCACGCTGCGGTCGAGGGACACCCAGGCGTAGCCGTTGACGAAGGCCGGCACGGCGAGCGGCGCGACGAGCAGCCCGTGCCACAGCCGGCGACCGGGGAGGTCGGTGCGCTCGACGAGCACGGCCAGTGCGACGCCGAGGGCGGCGGTGGCGGCCATGCAGGCGGCGGCCAGGGTGACGGTGTTGCGGAGCAGCTCGCCGATCCGGGGCCGGGCCAGCAGGTGCCAGAGGTCGACCGGTCCGATGATCACCACGTAGGCGGCCACGTAGGCCAGCGGCACCAGCGCCAGGACGGCGACGACCGCCCCCGCCGCGAGCAGCAGGGGCGGCGTCCGGCGCCCTGCCCCGGTCGATGCCATGGTCAGAGGAGACCGGCCTCGGTCATCAGGTTGGTGACCTGCGGCCCGTTGAGCCCGGCCACGTCGACCTCCGGCGGCTCCAGCTCGTCGAAAGGCTTCACGTCGGGGTTGAGGCTGGCGTCGGGGTTGAGCGGGTACTCGAGGGCGTAGGACTCCGCCATCGCCTGCTGCGCCTCGGTGCCGGTCAGCCAGGTGACGAACTCCTCGGCCGCCTCCTGGTGCTCGCTGCTGGCGAGGATGCCGGCGCCGGAGATGCTGAGGAACGCGCCCGGGTCCTGGTCGCCGAAGAAGTGCAGCGCCGAGCTGTCGGAGTCGGTGCCGTTCTCCTCGCGGTCGCGGTACCAGTAGTAGTGGTAGGCGATGCCGGCGTCGACCTCGCCGGAGTCGACGGACTGCATGACGACGAGGTTGTTCTGCACGATGACGCCGTTCTCCTTCAGGCCCGCCAGCCAGTCGGCGGTGGCCTGCTCGCCCTCGAGCGCGAGGACCGCGGAGACGATGGCCTGGAAGTCGGCGCCCGTCGGGGAGAACGCCACGCGTCCCTTCCACTCGGGCTCCGCGAAGTCGAGGATCGAGGCGGGCATGTCGGCCTCGGTCATCGAGTCGGTGTTGTACATCGCGACGGTCGAGCGGGCGAGGAAGCCGGTCCACGTGCGGGCGGAGGGGACGTACTGGTCCGGGATCGACGCGGTCGCCGCCTCGGGGAGCTCGGCGAACAGCCCCTCGTTGTCGACGATGCTCATCGCCGGCGAGTTCTCGGTGAGGAACACGTCGGCGGGGGAGTCCGCGCCCTCCTCGACGATCTGGTTGGCCATCTCGAGGTCCTTGCCGTGGCGCAGCTCGACGTCGAGGCCGGACTCCTCCTCGAACAGCGGGACCAGCTCGTCGAGGAGCTGCTCGTGCTGGGCGTTGTAGACGACCAGGTCGGGGGACCCGAAGATGCCGCACGCGGAGAGCGTCGATGCGGCGAGGAGGGTGCTGGCGAGTACGACGCCGGCGCGCGCGGCGCCACGGCGGGGGGAGGTCGTCACGGGGGGTGCCTCACTTGTCCGGAACTTTGCTTAGGCTCGCCTAACTGTAGACCGGCCGGAGCGGCGGCGAGGAATCGCGTCCGGCCCTCGGGGTTAGCGAACGCTAACCTCCGGCGCTACCCTGCAGGCATGACCTTCGAGCTGTCCCCCGAGCACGAGCAGTTCCGCCGCAGCGTCCGCGACTTCGCCGAGGCCGAGATCGCGCCGCACGCCGCCCAGTGGGACCGCGACCACCACTTCCCGACCGACGTCGTGCAGAAGATGGGAGCGCTCGGCCTGATGGGGCTCACCGCCCCCGAGGAGTTCGGCGGCGCCGGGATGGCCGGCGAGGACGGCGGCTTCACGTCGCTGTGCCTGGCGATCGAGGAGATCGGTCGCGTCGACCAGTCGATGGGCATCACGCTCGAGGCCGCGGTCGGGCTCGGCATCAACCCGATCCTCACCTTCGGCACCGACGAGCAGAAGAAGACCTGGCTGCCCGCCCTCGTCGCTGGTGAGCAGCTCGCCGGGTTCGGCCTGACCGAGCCGGGCGCGGGCTCCGACGCCGGGGCGACGAAGACGAAGGCGGTGCTGGAGAACGGCGAGTGGGTCGTCAACGGCGCGAAGCAGTTCATCACCAACTCCGGCTCCTCGATCACCTCGCTGGTCACGGTGACCGCGCGCACCGGCGAGCGTGCCGACGGGCGCCCGGAGATCTCCACGATCATCGTCCCCTCGGACACGCCCGGCTTCACCGCCGAGAAGGCCTACGACAAGCTCGGCTGGCACGCCTCCGACACCCACCCGCTGTCCTTCTCCGACGCGCGGGTCCCCGAGGGCAACCTGCTCGGCGAGCGCGGCCGCGGCTACGCCCAGTTCCTCGCCACCCTCGACGACGGCCGGGTCGCCATCGCCGCCCTCGCCGTCGGCTGCATCCAGGCGTGCCTGGACATGTCGCTCCAGTACGCCGGCGAGCGCCAGACCTTCGGCGGCCCGATCGGCCGCAAGCAGGGCCTCGCCTTCCAGGTGTCCGACCTGCAGGTGATGCTCGACGCCTCACGCCTGCTGACCTACAAGGCCGCCGCGATGAAGGACGCGATGGACGCCGGCTCGTCGTCGGTGTCGATGGGCGCGTTCAAGCAGGCCGCCGCCGTGGCCAAGCTCTACGCCACCGAGTCGGCCGTCACCGCGACCCGCATCGCGACCCAGGTCTTCGGCGGCTACGGCTTCATGGAGGAGTACCCCGTCGTGCGGTTCTACCGCGACGCCAAGGTGCTCGAGATCGGGGAGGGCACCTCCGAGGTGCAGCGGATGCTGATCGCGCGGGGTCTCGGCCTGCCGGTCGAGTGACGCCATCTCCGTCGTACGACGGATCCGCCGCACGGCGGCGCTGACTACCCTCACCTCGTGTCCACCCTGAGCCAGCGCGTGCTCGACGTCCTCGGCGTCGACGACCCATGGGAGCGTCCGCGCCCCGCCGTGGGGCGCCAGGACGTCGTCTGGGCCGTCTCGATCGCGGCGCTCGGGCTGCTGAGCCTCGAGCTGGTGCGCAGCGGCGGCGGGCTGGAGCACACCGACGCCCCGGTGTGGAGCCAGTGGCTGGTCGTGGTGTCCGGCGCGGCGCTGCTCGTCGGGAGGCGGCGCTGGCCGCTCGTCGTGGCGATCCTCGCCGCGGCCCACATGTTCGTCTCCGGCGTCGCCATGCCGGAGGTGATGGGCCAGCTGCCCAGCCAGATCGTCTACTTCGTCGCGATCCTCTCGGGCGTCTCGTGGGCGCGCGACCGCCGGGCGATGACGATCGTGGTCGGCGCGATCCTGCTGTTCATGTTCGCCTGGCTGAGCTGGCAGTTCGCGCTCGGCTCGGCCGTGCAGGAGTGGTACGACGACCTCGGCGAGGGTGAGCAGGAAGGGTTCTTCCCGGCGATCCCGGCCGCCATCGCGCTCACGATGCTCATCAACGCCGTCTACTTCGGCGGCGCCGTCGTGGGAGGCGTGGTGGCGTGGCGCTCGGCGCGCCAGCGCGACCACCTCGCCGGCCAGGCCGCCACCATCGCCCGCCAGGCCGAGCGGCTGCGGGAGCAGGCGGTCATGGACGAGCGGCTCCGGATCGCACGTGAGCTCCACGACGTCGTGGCCCACCACGTCTCCGCGATGGGCATCCAGGCCGGTGCCGCCCGGCGGGTGCTCGACCGCGACCCCGACGCCGCGCGGAGCGCACTGGCCCACGTCGAGGAGGCCTCGCGCGACGCCGTCACCCAGATGCGCCGGCTGCTCGGCACCCTGCGCGAGGGCGAGCAGGCGGCTGCGGAGGCCCGGACCACCGAGGCCGGCGTGGGTGACCTGCCGCGGCTGGTCGCCGACGCGTCCCGCGACGGGCTCGCCGTCACGCTCGACGTCGTCGAGACGCATCCCGACGCCGCCAGCCGGGTGCCTCGCGGTGTCGGCCTCGCGGTCTACCGCACCGTGCAGGAGGCGCTGACCAACGTGCGTCGGCACTCCACCGCCGACACCGTCTCGGTGGTGGTGCGGGTCGACGAGGCGCACGCCACGCCGTACGCCGAGGTCGAGGTCGTCGACAACGGCCGGCCCCGGCGTGGCACCTCCGGGAGCGGGCTGGGGCAGCTCGGCATCCGCGAGCGGGCCGCCACCCACGACGGCCAGGTGGACATCGGCCCCCGCGTCACCGGGGGCTACCGGGTGCGCGTGCGCTACCCGCTGGGGGCCGCGTCGTGACCGACCCGCTCCGGGTGCTCCTCGTCGACGACCACGCCATGGTGCGGTCCGGCTTCGCGATGGTCCTGTCCGTGGAGGACGACATCGAGGTGGTCGGCGAGGCCGCCGACGGCCTGCAAGCGATCGAACGCGCCCGCGAGTCGCGCCCCGACGTGGTGCTGATGGACGTGCAGATGCCGCGGATGGACGGCATCGAGGCCACCCGCCACCTCGTCGCCGACGACCTCGGGCACGTGGTGATCGTGACGACCTTCGACCGCGACGACTACCTCTTCGACGCCCTCCGGGCCGGCGCCAGCGGCTTCCTGCTGAAGAACGCCGGCCCGGAGCAGCTCCTCGACGCCGTCCGCGCCGCCGGGCGCGGCCACGCGCTCCTCGCCCCGGAGGTCACCCGCCGGGTGATCGGCCGGATGGCGGGCCGGGAGGCGGCGCCCGAGCGGTCAGAGCCCTCGGCCCTCGCCGGCCTGACCGCACGCGAGCGCGAGGTCCTCGTGCTGCTCGGCCGCGGGCTCTCCAACGGCGAGATCGCCGCGGAGCTGGTGCTGGGGGAGGCCACGGTGAAGACGCACGTGTCCAACGTGCTCGCCAAGCTGCACCTGCGCGACCGCGTGCAGGCAGTGATCTACGCCTACGAGGCCGGCCTCATCCTCCCGACGGAGGACTGAGGCCCGGCGTCGCGCCTCCACCCCGAAGTTCCCCCGCGCGACGGATCCGGCGCGAGCCGCGGTCCCCTAGCGTCGGAGCCATGTTGGAGATCAGGGAGCTGACCAGGCGCTTCGGCGAGGCCGTCGCCGTCGACCGCGTGTCCTTCGAGGTGCCGGCCGGGCAGATGACCGGCTTCGTCGGCGCCAACGGCGCGGGCAAGACCACGACCATGCGCATGGTCATGGGCGTGCTCGGCATCGATGGCGGCGAGGTCCTCTGGCAGGGCCGCCCCATCACCCGCCTCGACCGCCGGTCCTTCGGCTACATGCCGGAGGAGCGGGGGCTCTACCCCAAGCAGCCGATCATCGACCAGCTCGTGTACGTCGCCCAGCTCAAGGGGATGGAGCGGACCGCGGCCCGCGCCGCCGTCGCCGAGCTGCTCGAGCGCTTCGGCCTCGGCGAGCGCGCCAAGGACCACCTCGAGAAGTTGTCGCTGGGCAACCAGCAGCGCGTGCAGATCATCGCCTCGGTGCTGCCCCGCCCGGCGGCGCTGATCCTCGACGAGCCGTTCTCCGGGCTGGACCCGCTGGCCGTCGACTCGATGGTCGACCTGCTGCGCGAGTACACCCACGACGGCGTCCCGGTGCTGTTCTCCAGCCACCAGCTCGACCTCGTCGAGCGCCTGTGCGACCGGCTGGTCGTGCTGGCCCAGGGACGTCGGGTCGCCGCCGGGACGGTGTCGGAGCTGCGCGATGCGGGGGTACCGCGCTTCCGGCTCGTCCTCGGCGGCGACGCCGGCTGGGTCCGCGACCTGGGCGGCCTCGAGGTCCTCGACCTCGACGGCACGACCGCGCTGGTCGAGGTCCAGCAGGACGGCGCGGAGCAGCACCTGGTCGCCGAGGCCACCCGCCGCGGCGACGTCCACGAGTTCGTCCGGGTCCGCCCGGCGCTCAGCGAGATCTACCGGGAGGCCACGGCATGAGCACCGACGAGATGAACACCGACGCGCCGAGCAGCACGCCGCGCACCGGCACGACCGGCGGCCCGGTGGGCGCCGACCGCGTGGAGAACCGCGAGCCGGCCTGGCTGCTGGTGACCCGCCGGGAGATCGTCTCCCGCATCACCGACAAGTCCTTCCTCATCGGCACCGTGCTGATGATCGCGATGATCGTGGGCTTCATCGGCTTCACCGCCTGGCAGGACGAGCGGACCGACGAGGTCACGCTGGGCGCGACCCCTGATGCCGTCGCGATGGCGACCGCCATCGCCGACAACGCCTCCGAGGTCGACGACCGGGTCGAGGTGACGCTCGTCGAGCTCGACGACGAGCAGGACGCGAGGACCGCGGTCCGCGAGCAGGACGTCGACGCGTGGCTGCACCCGGTCGACGGCGGCTGGGAGCTGACGACCGAGTCGAGCGAGGAGGACTCGCTCACCGACGTGGCGCGTGTCGTCGTACGCCAGCAGGTGCTCGCCGACAACGCCGCCGAGCTCGGCACGTCGGTCGACGACCTGGAGGCGGGCAGCACCGTGTCGACCGCCTTCCTGCGCGGTGACGCCGAGAAGGCGGGGGTGGCCGAGGCCGTCGGGTTCGTGTTCGTCTTCCTGTTCTACTTCGCCGCCCTGGTCTTCGGCATGCAGCTCGCGTCGTCGGTGATCGAGGAGAAGCAGAGCCGGATCGTGGAGATCATCGCGGCGGCGATCCCGCTGCGGCACCTGCTCGCCGGCAAGGTCCTCGGCAACACCGCGCTGGCGGTCATCCAGCTGCTGGTCTACCTCGGGGTCGGGCTCGTGGGCCTGTCGTTCACGTCGTTCAAGTCCTACGTCCCCGCGCTCTCGGGGCCGACGGCGTGGTTCATCGGGTTCTTCCTCGCCGGCTTCATCGCGCTGGCCTGCCTCTGGGCGGTGGCCGGCTCGCTGGCCTCGCGCACCGAGGACCTTCAGGCGACCTCGACCCCGCTGACGATGCTGATGCTGGTGATGTTCTTCGGCGGCCTCTCGCTCGACGGCCGCGGCCAGGTGATCGCCTCGTTCGTCCCGCCCGTCTCGGCAGTGGTGATGCCCAAGCGCATCCTCGCCGGGGGCGTGGCTTGGTGGGAGCCGCTCGTGGCCCTCGGCCTGCTCGCGGTGTTCGCCGCGATCACGGTGTGGGTGGGGGAGCGGCTCTACCGCCGGGCGCTGCTGCAGACCGGCGGACGGGTGAGCCTGCGGCAGGCGTGGTCGGCCGCCGAGTGACGAGCCGGGTCGGCGTCAGATCCAGCCGAGGAAGGTGCTGGCGCCGGCCACGACGACCCAGAACCGCAGCCCCCGGCCGACCAGGCCGGTGACGAGGAAGATCCAGAAGTTCACGCGCAGGGTCCCGGCGAGCACGGCGGTGACGGCGTACGGCGGGAAGCCGGTGCACGCGGAGATGAAGAGCAGCCCGGCGGTGAACCACGGCCGTCCCTCGGCGCGGGCGTGCCAGCGCTCGAGGGAGGCCTTGGCCTTGGGCTTCTCGAGCTGGCGCCGCACCCACGGTGCCCGCTCGACCTCCACCGCACCCCAGTACCAGAGGATCTTGCCGACCATCTGCCCGATGGTCGCGGCGACGACGAGCGCGATCGCGTGGTCGTGCTGCTGGGAGATGGTGACGGCGAGGATCGCCTCGATGTTGATCAACGGCAGCAGCGCGGAGGCGATGGAGGCCCCGAAGATGCTGGCGTAGACCCAGATCATGCGGCTCCGGGGACCGGGATCCCGATCCGCACCAGCCGGTGCAGCGACACGCACTTGAGCACCAGCAGCGCGGTCGCGATGGCGAGGCCGACCCACATCCACCCGGTCACCAGCAGCAGCACCGCGAAGAGCGCGCTGTTGACCGCCTTGGCCGGCTTGGACCAGTTCCACAGCCAGATCGGCCGGTCGACGACGAAGAAGTAGTTGGGGCTGCGCACCGGCCACGCGAGGAAGGCGATGGACAGGAAGCAGTCGACGACCATGAACTCGGCGAGGTAGACGAACACTGCCGGTGACAGGTCGGGCTGCAGCCAGGCCAGGCCGATGTAGAAGGCAGCGGCGTTGAGCCGGTCGCACATGATGTCGAGGACGGCGCCGATGCGGGTCTCGCAGCCGCGCACCCGGGCGTAGAAGCCGTCGAGCATGTCGCCCACCCAGTAGACGGCGAGCGCGGCGACCAGCAGCGTCAGGCTTTCCTGGTGGGCCGCGAGTGCGGCCAGCACGACCGAGGCGATCGTGCGCACCGCGGTGATCACGGTCGCGCCGGTGAGCAGCCGCTCGTCGCGGACGCCGTAGCGGTCGTCGGGGTCGGCGACAGGCTCAGCCTTCACCGTGCCAAGCACCCCGCTCCCCACGGTGGGGAATCGTAGCGGGTCACGACCACAGGTCGGGCCACGCGTGGCCGAGCTCGATGACGAGCTCGCGCAGCAGCGGCAGGCTCACCCCGACGACGTTGTGGTGGTCGCCCTCGATCCCGCTGACGAAGGCGCCGCCGAAGCCGTCGATGGTGAAGGCGCCGGCCACGTGCAGCGGCTCGCCCGTGGCGACGTAGGCGTCGACCTCCTCGTCGGTGACGTCGGCGAAGTGGACGGTCGTGGAACCGGTGGCCGCCGCGACGCGACCGCTCGCCACGTCGCGCAGGCAGTGGCCGCTGTGCAGCACGGCGGACCGGCCGCGCATCGCGCGCCACCGCGTGCGGGCCTCGTCGGGCTCGTGGGGCTTGCCGAGCGCCTGGCCGTCGAGCTCGAGGACCGAGTCGCAGCCCAGCACGAGCCCCTGGGGAGGTACGTCGTCGCGGTCGGCGACGGCAGCGCACTTGAGCTCGGCGAGCTGGAGCGCCAGCTCGGCCGGGGGCAGGCCGTCGAGCCGGGACTCGTCGACGCCGCTCACGATGACGAGCGGCTCGATCCCCGCGGTGCGGAGCGTGGCGAGCCGGGCGGGCGACGCGGAGGCGAGGACGAGAGGTGTCGTCACAGCCGCTCCAGCGCCGTACGCAACGGGTCGAGGCCGAGCGAGCCGAGGTCGAGCGCGGCACGGTGGAAGGCCTTGAGGTCGAAGGCGTCGCCCTGGCGCTCGGCGACCTGCGCCCGCGCCTCCAGCCAGATCCGCTCGCCGACCTTGTAGGACGGCGCCTGGCCGGGGAGGCCGAGGTAGCGCTTGACCTCGAACTGGATGAACTCGTCGTCCATCCGGCAGTGCAGCCGCATGAACTCCAGGCCGAGCTCCGGCGTCCAGGTCTCGCCCGGGTGGAAGGCGGTGCCGCCGGGGCCGAGGCGGTTGTCCTCGGGGATGGTCAGCTCGAGGTGCATGCCGATGTCGACGATCACCCGCGTCGCCCGCAGCGACTGGCCGTCGAGCATCCCGAGGAGGTCGGCGGGGTCGTCGAGGAATCCGAGCTCCTCCATCAGCCGCTCGGCGTAGAGGGCCCAGCCCTCGCCGTGCCCGCTGCACCAGCACATCAGGCGCTGCCACCGGTTGAGGGTGTCGCTGCGGTAGGCCGTCTGGGCGACCTGCAGGTGGTGGCCGGGCACGCCCTCGTGGAAGACCGTGGTGACCTCGCGCCACGGGTGGAAGTCGTCGATCCCGTCGGGCACCGACCACCACATCCGGCCCGGTCGCGCGAAGTCCTCCGACGGGCCGGTGTAGTAGATGCCGCCGTCGTTGGTCGGGGCGAGCATGCACTCGATGCGCCGGATCGGCTCGGGGATGTCGAAGTGCACGTCGGCCATCTCCGCGATGGTGCGGTCGGCCAGCGCCTGCATCCAGTCGCGGAAGGCCTCGCGCCCGTGCACCACCCGGTCGGGGTCGGCGTCGAGGTGGGCCACGGCGGCGTCGACGTCGGCGCCGGGGAGGATCCGGTCGGCGGTGGCGGCCATCAGGTCGGACAGCCGCTGCAGCTCGGCCCACCCCCACGCGTAGGTCTCGTCGAGGTCGACCTCGGCGCCGAGGAAGTAGCGCGAGGCCAGGGCGTACACCTCGCGGCCGACCCCTTCCTTCTCTGTCCCCTGCGGCTCGAGCTCGTCACTCAGGAACAGCCCGAACGACGCGGTGGCCGCGCTCGCCGCCTCCGCCAGCCGGCGCAGCTCGGCCGGGTCGCCGCCCTCGAGCCGCTCGACCAGGCCGAGGTAGAAGTCGCCCGCGTCACCGGTCCGGCCGGTCCAGCGACGCACCTGCTCGGCCACCTCGGCGTACTGGCGCGCGGCCACGACGTTGCCCTTGCGCGCCTCGTCGGACAGCGTCACGCGCAGGCCGTCGAGGGCGGCCGGCACGGCGGCGAGCCGGGACGCGATGGCGGCGACCGCCTCCTCGCCCTCGGTCGGCATGAGGTCGAAGACGCCGCGGATCTCGTGGAGCGGGCTCCACAGGACCGACATGCGGGAGCGGTTGACGCCGGCGTCCTCGAGCTCGATCTCCAGCCGGGTGCGCTCGAGGAACGCGTCGCGGGCCGCGGCCTCCCGGTCGTCGACCGGGGTGGCGGCCTCCACGGCCGCGACGACGGCCCGGTTGAGCGCCTCGCGGGCGTCGAACCCGGCGGGGGAGAAGTCGGTCATCTCGTGCTCGTGGCCCGCGACCCCGATCGAGGTGGCGGTCAGCGGGTCGAGGGCGCAGAAGTCCTCGACGTAGGCGTCGCAGAGGGCGTCGATGGTGCGGGTCGCTGCGTGGGTCTCGGTCACGGGGGCGACCCTAGACCCGTCCGGCGACACCGGTCAGCGGGGCAGGCCGCTCGCGCGCCAGGCGCCCTCGCCGTGCCGGTGGGTGGTGCGTACGCCGCGCGCCGGGAGGTTCCAGGACGGGCGCGGCTTGCGCGGAGGCTCGCCGCCCGCGGAGCCGAGCGCCGAGAAGACCGCCACCAGGGCGGCGACCTCCTCGGGCGTGGCGTCGGGGTTGATGACGCGCAGTAGTGGTTGCTCGGCGTTCTCCGTGTCTGATCTCATGCTCACCTCGTGGGTTTCGACGCGCGTGCCCGGCTTCGCAAGCTCAGCCGGGGACGCTTGCTCAACCTCGTCTCCGTTCGGGGCCCGCTCCTTCGTCGCGGTACCCGAGTCGCTTGATCACAGCGGGATGTTCCCGTGCTTCTTGGGGGGCAGGGTCTCGCGCTTGGTGCGGAGCAGGCGCAGCGCCCGGACCACCTCGATGCGGGTCTCGTGGGGGGCGATGACCGCGTCGACGTAGCCCCGCTCGGCGGCGATGTAGGGGTTGGCGAGCGTGGTCTCGTACTCCTCGATGAGCTCGGCGCGCCGCGCCTCGACGTCGCCGCCCTCCTCGCCGACCTTCTTGAGGGTCTTGCGGTGGAGGATGTTCGCCGCACCTTGGGCACCCATGACCGCGATCTGCGCGGTGGGCCAGGCGACGTTGATGTCGGCGCCGAGGTGCTTGGAGCCCATGACGTCGTAGGCGCCGCCGTAGGCCTTGCGGGTGATCACGGTGATGAGCGGCACGGTGGCCTCGGCGTAGGCGTAGATCAGCTTCGCGCCACGGCGGATGATGCCGTCCCACTCCTGGTCGGTGCCGGGCAGGAAGCCGGGGACGTCGACGAAGGTCAGGACCGGGATGTTGAAGGCGTCGCAGAACCGCACGAAGCGGGCGGCCTTCTCCGAGGCGTCGATGTCGAGGGTGCCGGCGAACTGCATCGGCTGGTTGGCCACGACGCCGACCGACTGGCCCTCCACGCGGCCGAAGCCGATGAGGATGTTGGGCGCGAAGAGCTCCTGGACCTCGAGGAACTCCTCGTCGTCGAGCACGGCGGTGATCACGTCGTGCATGTCGTAGGGCTGGTTCGCCCCGTCGGGGATGATCGTGTCGAGCGCCCGGTCGAGGTCGGTGACCTCCATGTCGGGCGCCTCGTCGAAGGTGGGCGCGGGATCGAGGTTGTTCTGCGGGAGGTAGGACAGCATCGCCTTGACGTACTCGATGGCGTCCTCCTCGTCGGAGGCCATGTAGTGGGCGTTGCCGGACTTGGTGTTGTGGGTCCGGGCGCCGCCGAGGTCCTCCATCGTGACGTCCTCGCCGGTGACGGTCTTGATGACGTCGGGCCCGGTGATGAACATCGCCGACGTCTGGTCGACCATGACGGTGAAGTCGGTGACGGCGGGGGAGTAGACGTGGCCGCCGGCGCAGTTGCCCATGATCAGGCTGATCTGCGGGATCACGCCGGAGGCGTGGACGTTGCGGCGGAAGATCTCGCCGTAGAGCCCGAGGGAGACCACGCCCTCCTGGATGCGGGCGCCGGCGCCCTCGTTGATCCCGATGATCGGGCAGCCGGTCTTGATCGCGAGGTCCATGACCTTGGTGATCTTCTCGCCGTAGACCTCGCCCAGCGAGCCGCCGAAGACGGTGAAGTCTTGGCTGAACACGCAGACCATGCGGCCGTTGACCTCGCCGTAGCCGGTCACGACGCCGTCGCCGTAGGGGCGGTTCTTCTCCAGCCCGAACGCGGTCGAGCGGTGGCGGGCCAGCTCGTCGAGCTCGACGAAGGTGCCCTCGTCGAAGAGCATCTCGATGCGCTCGCGAGCCGTGCGACGGCCCTTGGCGTGCTGCTTCTCGATCGCCTTGTTCGACCCCGCGTGGACAGCCTCGTCGAGGCGGCGCTCGAGGTCGGCGAGCTTGCCGGCGGTCGTGTGGAGATCGATGTCGTCGGGAACCTCGGTTCCCTCGCCCGGCTGTGCACTCACGCGCTCTCCTCCTGGAGTGTGACTGGTCCGTGACTGGTCGCTCTGGGGCAATCTAGTGCCCATGACGGACGCTCCTGCACCTCGCCCACCCATCGACCTCGACCGGCTGGTCGCGCCCACGGGGTGGCGGGTCGAGGTGGAGGACGCCACCGCGTCCACCAACGCCGCCGTCGCCGCGCGGGCCCGGGCGGGCGAGCAGCCCGGGCTCGTCCTGGTCACCGAGCACCAGACCGCAGGGCGGGGCCGCCTCGACCGCGTCTGGGAGACGCCGGCGCGGTCCTCGCTGACGTTCTCGGTCCTGCTGCGACCCGACGTGGCGCCACAGGCGTGGTCGTGGATCCCGCTGCTCACCGGGTACGCCGTCCAGGCGGCGCTCGCCGACCGCCTCCCCGACATCGCGCTGAAGTGGCCCAACGACGTGCTCGTCGACGGCGGTGAGTCCGGTGCCGGGCGCAAGGTCGCCGGGATCCTCGTCGAACGGGTCGAGACCGACGGCGGGCCGGTGGCCGTCATCGGCATCGGCATCAACGTCGACCAGACCCTCGACGAGCTGCCGATCGCGCTGGCCACGTCGGTCTCGCTCGAGACCGGGGAGCCGGTCGAGCGGACCGGCCTGCTGGGGCAGGTGCTCGGCTCGCTGCACGGCCTGCAGGGCCTGCTCGACGACACCGAGTCGCTGCGCCGGGCGTACGCCGACGTGTGCGTGACGCTCGGTCGCACCGTCGACGTCCACCTGCCCGACGGGACCGTACGCCGCGGGGAGGCCCTCGACATCGACGCGACCGGGGCGCTGGTGGTCGGGACCGACGACGGCGCCTTCACCGTCGCGGCCGGCGACGTGGTGCACGTGCGGCCCGCCTGATGTCATGATCGGCGCGTGGCTTTCCCGACCAAGCTCCTCAACGAGGGCGAACACGTCGTCGTCTCCACCCGGACGCACGTCAAGGCGCTGATCCTGCCCGGGCTGGTCGTCGTGGTCGCGCTCGTCGCGGCGCTCCTGCTGACCGGCGTCGTCGACAACGGGGTGGCGCGCCTGGTGGTGTGGGTGCTCGTGCTGGCCGTGCTCGTGTGGTTCCTCGTGGGTCCGTTCCTGCGGTGGCTGACGACGACCTACACCTTCACCAACCGCCGCTTCATCAAGCGCTCCGGCTTCATCGCCAAGGAAGGTCGCACCATCCCGCTCAACCGGATCAGCGGCGTCGACTTCGAGATCGGCGTGATCGACCGGATCTTCGGGTGCGGGACCCTCGTCGTCTCCGATGCCAGCACCGACGGCAGCGTCGCGCTCAACGACATCCCGCACGTCGAGCAGGTCCAGCTCCAGGTGTCCCACGAGCTGCACCGCCTCGCCGGCGGTGACCGCCGCGACGACGGCACCTGATGTCACCTGACCGCGGCTCCGGCCGTCGTCCACGCCACGAGACCCCGGCCCGGCCGCCGGGGGAGCAGCTCGACGACGCGATCCTCCGCAGCGCCCCCGAGCTCAATGCGCTGGAGGTGGCCGAGCGCACGGGCCTGACCATCGAGCAGACCCGCCGGCTGTGGCGTGCCCTGGGCTTCCCCGAGTTCGTCGGCGAGAAGGCGTACACCGCCGCCGACGTCGAGGCCGTGGCCACCTTGATGAGCTTCGTGGACGCGGGTGCGGTGGACTTCGACATGGCCGTCAACCTCACCCGTGGCGTGGGCCAGACCATGGCCCGGCTCGCCGACTGGGAGGTCTCGACCCTGGTCAGCCGGGTGGAGGAGATGGAGCGCGGCGAGCACGCCACCGGCTCGCGCATCGGGTCCGCGCTGCGGCTGATCGACGAGGTCAACCCGCCCTTCGAGCGGCTGCTGGTCTACGCCTGGCGCCGCCACCTCGCGGCCGCGGTCGGCCGGATCGAGGCGATGGGCGCCAAGGACGAGGACCTCCACACCATCGACGTGTCGGTCGGCTTCGCCGACCTGGTGTCGTTCACCGCCCTCTCCAACACGCTGGACCGCGACGAGATCGGCGACCTGGTCGAGGTCTTCGAGAGCCGCTGCCAGGACGTGGTGGCCCGCTACGGCGGACGGATCATCAAGAGCCTCGGCGACTCGGTGCTGTTCGTCACCAATACCGCCGAGGACGCCGTCGCGGTGGCCGAGGGGATCATCAACGTCATCGGTCGCGACGCCAAGATGCCCGACGTACGCCTCGGGCTGGCCAGCGGACCCGTCGTCCAGCGCCTCGGTGACATCTTCGGACCACCGGTCAACATGGCCGCTCGGCTCACCCAGGTGGCGCGCCGCAACCGGCTCATCGTCGACCAGAACACAGCCGACCTGCTGCCGCAGTCGGAGTGGGAGAGCCGCCGTCTGCCGGCCCGCCCGGTGCGCGGGTTCGGCCTCGTCGAGCCCGTCGCCGTACGCCGCCGCTGACCACGCCTCGCCGCCGCCCGGGTGGACCAGACCAGTTCTCCACAATTCACCCATAAGGGTCACCTGGGACGCGCCTGCTCCCCTACCTTCACCCCGTGTTGGCTGTGCAAGACGTACGACTGGACCCCACGACGCGTCAGGTGTGGAGGGGAGAGCGCGAGATCCGGCTGTCGCGCAAGGAGTTCCAGCTCCTGCATGCGTTGATGGCGCGCCCGGGTGACATCGTCACGCGCACCGAGCTGATGGCGGACGTGTGGCAGACGTCGTTCTACACCAACTCCAAGACCATCGACGTGCACCTCGGCTGGCTGCGCCGCAAGCTCCACGACGACCCGCGCAACCCCACGCTGATCACGACCCACCGCGGTCGCGGCCTGCGCTTCGAGGCCGCGGCTCCGGTCGCCGGCTGAGCCGGGCCCGGGCGACGCAGGGGCCTTCTATAGGCTCCGGGCGTGTCCTCGACCGGATCGCACCGTGCCCCCACGCTCGCCGTCATCGGCGGAGGCCAGCTGGCCCGGATGATGGCCCAGCCGGCGATCGCCCTGGGGCTTCCCCTGCGGCTGCTCGCCGAGGCCGAGGGCGTCTCCGCGGCCCAGGTCATCCCCGACCACCTCGTCGGTGACTACACCGACCTGCCGACCCTGCGCCGGGTGACCGAGGGGACCACGGTCGTCACCTTCGACCACGAGCACGTCCCCACCGACCACCTGCACGCCCTGGAGGCCGAGGGGGTCGCCGTCCGCCCCGGCCCCGACGCGCTCGTGCACGCCCAGGACAAGGCGGTCATGCGGCGCCGGCTTGCCGAGCTCGACGTGCCCTGCCCGCGCAACGCGGTGGTCACCTCGACGTCCGACGTCGAGGCCTTCGGGCTGCCGTGCGTCCTCAAGACCACCCGCGGCGGCTACGACGGCAAGGGCGTGTGGGTGGTGCGCGCCGCCGAGGAGGCGCAGGCCGCCTTCGACGCCGCCGCGGCCGCCGGCGTGGAGGTGCTCGCCGAGGAGCTGGTGGACTTCCGCCGCGAGCTGTCGGCGCTGGTCGCACGCTCTCCGAGCGGGCAGGCCGCGGCGTACCCGGTCGTGGCCTCCACCCAGCTCGACGGCATCTGTCACGAGGTGATCGCCCCGGCGCCGGACCTCGCGCCCGCCCTGGCGGGGGAGGCCCAGGAGATCGCGCTGCGCATCGCCGGCGCGCTCGACGTCACCGGCATCCTCGCCGTCGAGCTCTTCGAGACGACCGACGGCAGGATCCTGGTCAACGAGCTGGCCATGCGCCCGCACAACACCGGCCACTGGAGCCAGGACGGCGCCGTGACGTCGCAGTTCGAGAACCACCTCCGCGCCGTCATGGACCTCCCGCTGGGCTCGCCGGCCCCGCGCGAGCGCTGGACGGTGATGGTCAACATCCTCGGCGGTCCCAGCGACGCCGGGCACCTGTACGACGGCCTGCCGCACGCGATGGCACGCGACCCGCGGCTGCGGGTGCACTTCTACGGCAAGGACCTGCGCCCGGGCCGCAAGGTCGGGCACGTCAACGCCTACGGCGACGACCTCGAGGACTGCCTCGAACGGGCGAGGCACGCCGCCGCGTGGTTCCGCGGCGACCTGGGCAACGAGAGTGAGTGACGAGATGAGCGACGACCAGCAGGCCGCCCCCCGGGTCGGCATCGTGATGGGCTCGGACTCCGACTGGCCGGTCATGCAGGCCGCCGGCGAGGTCCTGACGGAGCTCGGCGTGCCGTGGGAGGCCGACGTCGTCTCCGCGCACCGCATGCCCACCGAGATGGTCGCGTGGGGCCAGGAGGCGCACACCCGTGGCCTGTCGGTGGTCATCGCTGGAGCCGGGGGAGCGGCCCACCTGCCGGGCATGCTGGCGAGCCTGACGCCGCTGCCGGTGATCGGCGTGCCGGTCCCGCTGAAGTACCTCGACGGGATGGACTCGCTGCTCTCCATCGTGCAGATGCCCGGCGGCATCCCGGTCGCGACCGTCGCCATCGGCAACGCCAAGAACGCCGGCATCCTCGCCGCGCGGATCCTCGGCACGAGCGACCCCGAGCTGCAGCAGCGCCTCGTCGACTACCAGGCCTCGCTCGCCGAGACCGCCCACGCCAAGGGCGACGTCGTACGCCGTGCGGCGGCGGGCGACACCCGCCGCGTCGGCTTCTAGTCCCGCACCCGCCCCCGCAGCGCCTTGGTGCGGGCGCGCTCCTTCTTCGCCTGCAGCCGCCGCTCCTTCGAGCCCCTCGTCGGCTTCGTGGGCCGCCGGGGCGGGGGAGGCGGCGCCAGCGCCTCGCGCAGCTGCCCGGCCAGTCGCCCGCGGGCGGCGACCCGGTTGCGGTGCTGGGAGCGGTGCTCGGACGCCGCGATCGTCACCCGGCCCGAGGGCCAGCGGCGCAGCGCGCGGCGCCGCTGGGCGTCGCTGAGCGCCGTCGAGGAGGCGACGTCGTACTCCAGCTCGACGCGCGAGTCGCTGGTGTTGACCGACTGCCCGCCCGGCCCCGGCGACCGGGAGAAGCGCTCCACCAGCTCGACGGCGGGCACGACCAGTCCGTCGGGCAGGCCGGGCCCGGCGGGGACGTGGAGGTCGCGCATGCCCCCATTCTGGGGTTGACGCCCCCCGTCGCGACCCATCACCGTCTGACGGCATGGGGGAGCAGACCGTGGGAGTCGTCGGCGGCGGCATCCTCGGGGTGGCGATCGCGCGCGAGGTCGTGCGGCGCCGTCCCGGGACCGAGGTGGTGGTGCTGGAGAAGGAGGACCGCCTCGCCGCGCACCAGACCGGCCACAACTCCGGGGTCGTGCACGCCGGCATCTACTACCGGCCGGGCACCCTCAAGGCGGAGCTGTGCACCCGCGGCCGCCTGCTGCTGCGGGAGTTCTGCGCCGAGCACGCGATCCCGTACGACGAGTGCGGCAAGCTCGTCGTCGCCGTCGACCAGGCCGAGATGGGCCGCTTCGACGCCCTCGAGCGCACGGCCACGGCGAACGGGGTGCCGGGGCTGCGGCGGCTCACCGCCGCCGACATCACCGAGGTGGAGCCGCACGCCGCCGGCCTCGCCGCGCTGCACTCGCCGGCCACCGCGATCACCGACTACGTCGCCGTCACGCGCGCGATCGCCGACGAGGTCGTGGCCGCTGGCGGCGAGGTGCGGCTCTCCTCGCCGGTCGTCGGCATCCGGCGCAGTGGCGGACGGGTCGCCGTCGACGTCGCCGGCGGAGCACCCGTCGTCGTGGACCACCTCGTGGTCGCCGCCGGCCTGCACTCCGACCGCCTGGCGGGCATGGCCGGGGAGGAGCCGAGCCCGGCCATCCTGCCGTTCCGCGGCGAGTACCTCGCGGTGAGCCGCGCCAAGCAGGACCTCGTGCGCGGCATGGTCTACCCCGTCCCCGACCCCCGCTACCCCTTCCTCGGCGTCCACTTCACCCGCCGCGTCAGCGGTGAGCTCGAGGTCGGCCCCAACGCGGTGCTCGCCACCCGTCGCGAGGGCTACCGGCGCCGCGACGTCTCGGCGGCCGACCTGCGCGACGTGCTGACCTACCCCGGCTTCTGGCACCTCGCACGGGCCCACTGGCGCACGGGCATCGACGAGGTCGTCGGCTCGGCGTCCACGCGCGCGTTCATGCGCAAGGCCTCGCGCTACGTGCCCGCGATCGACGCCGGCGACGTGGTGCGTGCGGGCAGCGGCGTGCGGGCCCAGGCGGTGGACCGCGACGGCAGCCTCGTCGACGACTTCCGCATCACCCAGGCCGACGGGGTCACGCTCGTCCGCAACGCCCCGTCCCCGGCGGCGACGTCGAGTCTGGCGATCGCGGCGCACGTCGCGGACGAGACGTGGTGATGACGACCGTCGCGGATCCCTAGGGTGTGGGCATGACCACACGATGGGGCATCGCCGCCACGGGCGGCATGGCCGCCGCCTTCGCCACCGACCTCGCCCTCGTCCCCGACGCCGAGCTCGCCTTCGTCGGCAGCCGCTCGCCCGAGCGGGCCGCGGAGTTCGCCGGCCGGTTCTCGGCCGCCGGCTCGGGCACCTACCGCGACCTGCTCGCCGCCGACCTCGACGTGCTCTACGTCGCCACCCCGCACCCGCAGCACCACCCGGTCGCCCTCGCCGCGATCGAGGCCGGCATCCCCGTCCTGGTCGAGAAGGCGTTCACCGCGACGCTCGCCGGCGCCCAGGATGTGGTCGACGCGGCGCGCGCTGCGCACCTGTTCTGCATGGAGGCGATGTGGACCCGCTTCCTGCCGGCCGTGGTGCGTGCCAAGCAGCTGGTCGACGCGGGCGAGATCGGCGAGCCGCTGCTCGTGCAGGGCGACTTCGGTGCCGAGCGCGTCTACGACCCGTCGAGCCGCCTGTTCGACCTCGCCCTCGGTGGCGGGTCGGTCCTCGACCTCGGGGTGTACCCGATCTCCCTGGCCCAGCACGTCCTCGGTCGGCCCGACCGGGTCACCGTGACCGGGACGACCTACCCCAACGGCGCCGACCGGTCCGCGGCGATCCACCTCGCCCACGACGACGGGCGGGCAGCGGCGCTCACCTGCACGCTCGCCGCGCAGACGCCGGGCCGGGCGGTGGTCGTGGGCTCCGAGGGCTCGATCGAGCTGGTCCCGCCGTTCCACAACGCGCAGGGGTTCGTCGTACGACGCACCGGGCGCGAGCCCGAGCAGGTCGACCTCCCCGCCACCGGCACCGGCTACTACCACCAGGCCGTCGAGGTCCAGCGCTGCTTGGCCGAGGGCCTCACCGAGAGCCCGACCATGCCCCTCGCGGACACCCTCGACGTGCAGTGGGTCCTCGGGGAGTGCCTCGCCCAGCTCGGCATCGAGGTGGGTGAGGGCTCGCTCGAGATGTGAGCCCGGCTCAGCGGCCGCGCCTGCGCCACTCGATGGCCGGGCAGGTGTCCATCACCATCGGCACGCCGGCGGCGACGGTCCGCTCGAAGGCCGCCTCGTCGATGACACCGAGCTGGAACCAGACACCGCGCGCGCCGATCGCCACCGCCTCGTCGGCGAACTGGCCGGCAGCCTCCGAACGGCGGAAGACGTCGACCACGTCGACGGGGAAGGGGATGTCGGCCAGGGTGGCGTACCCCTCCTCGCCGAGCACGGGCGAGGCCCCGGGCTCGCCGAACACCGGGTGGACCGGCACGATCCGCTTGCCCCGCTCCAGGAGCAGCGCGGCGATCGAGTACGCCGTGCGCCCCGGGTCGCCCGAGAGCCCGACGACCGCCCAGGTCCCGGCCTCGTCGAGCATCCGGTCGATGGTCTGCTGGTCCTGCCAGTCCCGCGGCGACGTGGTCATGACCACACCGTAGACGCCTCCTCGAAAAAGCATGGACGTCCTAGAATTCCGGCCATGAGCGAGTTCCCCCTCTACGCCCTGTCCGAGGAGCACCAGGCGGTCCGGGAGGCCGTACGAGCGGTCGCCGACGCGAAGATCGCCCCCTTCGCCGCCGCGGTGGACGAGGAGGCTCGCTACCCCCACGAGGCCGCGGCCGCGCTGCTCGCCTCGGACTTCCACGCCCCGCACGTGCCCGAGCAGTACGGCGGCGCCGGCGCCGACGCGCTGGCGACCGTGCTGGTCATCGAGGAGGTCGCCCGCGCGTGCGTCTCGTCCTCGCTCATCCCCGCCGTCAACAAGCTCGGCTCGCTCCCGGTCCAGATCTCCGGCTCCGAGGAGCTCAAGCAGAAGTACCTCGGCGCGCTCGCCCGCGGCGAGGGCGGCTTCTCCTACTGCCTCTCCGAGCCCGACGCCGGCTCGGACGCCGGTGGCATGAAGACCCGTGCGGTGCGCGACGGGGACGAGTGGGTCCTCGACGGCGTCAAGCGCTGGATCACCAATGCCGGCGAGTCGGAGTTCTACACGGTGATGGCCGTGACCGACCCCGAGAAGAAGACCCGTGGCGGCATCTCGGCCTTCGTGGTCGAGAAGACCGACGAGGGCGTCTCCTTCGGCGCGCCCGAGAAGAAGCTCGGCATCAAGGGCTCGCCCACCCGCGAGGTCTACCTCGACGAGGTGCGCATCCCCGCCGACCGGATGATCGGCGAGGAGGGCAGCGGGTTCGCGACGGCCATGAAGACCCTCGACCACACCCGCGTCACGATCGCCGCGCAGGCGGTCGGCGTCGCGCAGGGCGCGCTCGACTACGCGCTCGAGTACGCCAAGGAGCGCCAGCAGTTCGGCCGGTCGATCGCCGACTTCCAGGGCCTGCAGTTCCTGCTCGCCGACATGGGCATGAAGGTCGAGGCCGCGCGCCAGATGACGTACGCCGCCGCCGGCCGGTCCGAGCGCGGCGACGACGACCTGACCTTCTTCGGCGCCGCCGCGAAGTGCTTCGCGTCCGACGTCGCGATGGAGGTGACCGTCAACGCCGTGCAGGTGTTGGGCGGCTACGGCTACACCCGCGACTACCCGGTCGAGCGGATGATGCGCGACGCGAAGATCACCCAGATCTACGAGGGCACCAACCAGGTCCAGCGCATCGTGATGGCCCGCCAGCTGCTGGCGGGAGTCCAGTCCGAGCTCTGACCCGGGGTGAGACCCACGCCTCGTCCACGACGACGTCGCCGCGCCCGGTGCCGGGGTGACGACCGTCGCTGCGTACGGTCGTGACCGTGCCCCAGCCACCTGCCCCGGCCGCCTCCCTCCTCGACGATCTCGTGCCCGGCGCGCTCGCCGGCGTCCGACTGGTGGTCTCCGACCTCGACGGCACCCTCCTGGCACCCGATCGGACCCTCCCGGCCGGCACGGGGAAGCTCGTGGAGGAGCTTCGTGACGCGGGCATCACGTTCGTTCCTGCCAGCGGTCGGGCGCACGCCTCGCAGGCCGAGCTGTTCGTCGACGTGCCGTTCATCGAGACGTTCATCGCCGACAACGGCGCCGTCGTGGTGCACCGGGGTGAGTCGCGGGCCACCGGCACCCTTGCCCCGGAGCTCGTCCACGAGCTGGTGACCAGCGTCCGCGAGCACGCCCGCGCCGGCGGGCGGCGGGCGACCGCCGTCGTGTGCGGCGTGGGCCAGGCCTGGGCCGAGGTGGACGGGGAGCTGTGGGTGGAGGCCCTGAACTACCACCCGACGCTGACCCGCGTCGCTCGGCTCGAGGACGTGACGGACCCGGTCATCAAGGTCGCCATCCTCGACCTCGAGAGCACCGAGGCCGTCGATCGCGACGTGCTCCGGTCCTTCGCGACGCGGGCGCAGGTGACGCGGTCGGGGGCGCACTGGGCCGATGCCACCGCGCTCGGGGTCACCAAGGGCCAGGCGCTCCGCGACCTCCAGGCTCACCTCGGCGTCGGCCCTGACGACACGGTCGTGTTCGGCGACCACCTCAACGACCTCGAGATGTTCGGCGAGGCCGGCCACTCCTTCGCGGTCGCCCACGCCCAGCCGGAGATCCTCGACGCGGCCCGCTACCGGCTGCCCGACGTGGTCGATCCGGTGCAGGTCGCCCTCCGGCGGATCCTCGCCGACGTCACCCGCTCGCCCGCCTCGTAGGCTTCGCGCGTGACCCTGCGCCGCCTGACTGCTGTGACGGCCGTTGCGGTCCTCGCGGTGACCGGCTGCACGGCCGACGACCCGGACCAGGTCGCGGCGGGTCACTCCCACAGCGGCGGCGGCATCGTCTCGCTGGCGGTGGGCGACGGCACGAGGGTCTCGGAGGTCGGCTACACGCTCAGCGACCTGCAGGTCCGCGAGAAGCCGCGCGGCACCGGTGAGGTGCGCTTCCGCATCGAGGGCCATGACGGCGAGCCGGTGACCGACTACGTCGAGGAGCAGACCAAGGAGCTCCACCTCTACCTCGTCAACGACGCGCTGACCGTCTTCCGCCACCTGCACCCCACGCGCGCGGACGACGGCACGTGGTCGGCACCCTTCGACGTACCCGATGCCGGCGGCTACCGGGTCGTGGCGGAGTTCGTCGCCAGGGACGAGGGCGGCAACGGCGACCACGTGGTCCTCGGCCGCCCCCTCGCCATGCCGCCGGGCGACCCCGGTGACACGGTCGCCGGCGACCGCGTCGTGGACGTGACGGTCTCGCAGGCGCCGGACGCCGGCCCGAACGGGCTGCTCCGGCTCGTGGTGCGCGACGCCCAGCAGCAGCCGGTGGAGCTCGGCACCTACCTCGGCACCTACGGGCACGTCACCGGCTTCGACACCACGACGGGAGCGATGGTGCACCTCCACCCGCTCGCGGCGCCGGACGTCACCGAGGACGGCTCCGAGCTGACCTTCCACGCCGACATTGAGGAGCCGGGTGACTACCGGCTGTTCGTGCAGGTCCGAGTCGACGGGTTCCTCCACACGGTGCCGGTGGAGCTGACGGTGGGTCCTGCCGACGAGTCAGCCTGAGACGCGGAGCCGGACGGTCGTCACCGGGTTCTCGAAGCGGCTGAGCACGACGCTCACCTGCACCTCCCACTCGCCGGACCGGGGCACCACGACCTCACCGCGGTAGGTGCCGGCGGCGATCGGGGTCACGGTCACCTCGCCGACGTCGAGGCCCTCGGTCCGCAGCGAGACGACGGGGTTGGCGGGAGGGTCGTACGGATCGCCGGCGGCGTCCTGGACCTGCACGAGCAGCGTGTTGCTGCCGACGCGCTGCGGGTCCATCACCGCCAGCACGCGCAGGTCGCCTGCGGTGGCGGCGCCCGTCCCGGTCGTGCCGGAGACCGCGGTCACCGGGGCCGGACGGGGCGAGGTGTCCACCAGCACGCCGGTGACGCCGAGCAGCACGACGAGCAGCGCCGCCTCGACACGCACGGTCCGCACGACCAGGCGCGCGGCCCGCTCCCGGTCGCCGAACCCGGAGGCCGAGCGCACGGCGGGCAGGGTGCGCCAGCGGTTCCAGCCGCCCATGGCGGCGACCAGTGCTGCGATGGCGACCTTGGCGAGCAGCAACCAGCCGTACGTCGTCCCCACCAGGAGCGACCACGACCCGACGATCCGCCAGGCGAGGAACGCTCCGGCGCCGGCCACCACCAGCAGCAGGCCGGACGCGATCGTCGAGAACCGGGCGAGGGTCCGGGCTGCGACGAGCTCGCGGCTCGACAGCGCGCGCAGGGTGAGGACGAGCCCGACCAGGCCGCCGAGCCACATCGCTCCCGCCGTCACGTGCAGGACGTCCCAGAGGATCATCACCGGGGCGGGCGGGTAGGCGCGGGTGTGGCCCGCGAAGGACGGGCCGGCGAGCGCGACGACCGCGCCCGTGCCGGCCACCCGGCCGGCGAGCAGCCCGGGTGGGGCGTCGGTGAGCGTGCGGACGACGGCACCGAGGCCCACCACGACCAGCGCCGCGCTGACGAGCTCGTTCACCACGACGCCGGCGTCGAAGCCGGTGACCACGTCGCCCAGCTCGAGCCCCTGTGCGTAGACCGAGGCCACGGGGACCTGAAGCACCGCGCCGGCCGCACCCGCCCCGGCGGCGTACGTCGTCAGCCGGCGCAGCCGCGCGCGGGACGCGCTCCCGGACCAGGTGCGGGGCAGCACGAGGACGACGAACAGCGAGAGCCCGGCGGCGAGCAGCAGGCCGATGTAGGTGAGGGCGGTGAGGGCGTCGCGGAGCACGGTCACCGCAGCAGAGGAGGTCTCCGCCTCGGGTGGCGCGACCACCGAGGCGCTGGGCGCCCCGACGGAGAAGGTCAGCGCCCCCGAGATGGGGTGGCCGTCCCCGGACAGCACGTTCCACGACACGACGTACGTGCCGTCGGCGAGCCCTGCCGCGTCGGTGAGCGTCACCCGGACCTCCTCGCCGCTGGCGCCGGCGCTGGAGGGCACCACCTCGCCGCCGGCGTCGTAGACCGCGATCTCCTGCGAGGTGAGCCGGACGGGCTCGTTGAAGGTCAGCGTCACCGTCTCCGGGGCGGTGTCGACGACGGCGCCCTCGGCCGGGTCCGAGCCGACCAGCTCGGCATGGGCGGACGCGGGGGAGCCGGCACCCACCACGGCGAGGAGCGCGAGCGCGAGCGCGACCAGCGCGGCGGCGAGCCGACCCAGGGGCCGGTGCCGTCGCGCCGGTCGCGTCGCGGGCGTCACGAGGCCGTGCGCGTCCGGGCCAGGGCGAGCCCGCCGGCGACCAGGCCCAGCAGGCCGGCCGCCAGGCCCGCCCAGCCGAGGGCGGCCGAGCCGTCGTCGTCCTCCTGGCTGTCGTCCTGGCTGTCGTCCGCCACGCCCGCGGGCTCCGCCGCGGCGGCCTGGCCGCCGTGGCCGTCACCGCTCGCGGGCAGGATCTCGAAGGACGGGGCCGGGTGCTCGAGCGCCTCGGCGTCCTGGCCTTCGGCGGCGACCTCGACCCAGTCCGTGCGGCCCTTCTCGCAGGTCTGGATCGTCGGGAAGGCGAGCACCTCGCCTTCGGCGTCGGGCACCTGGAAGGACAGCTCGAAGGTGTCGCGCTGGCCGTCCGGGAGCGGGGTGGTCGCGGTGTAGGTGATCGACGACGTGCGCTCGGTGACCTCGTTGCCGTGGGCGTCGGTCGTGGGCTCGTCGAGCTGGGTGATGGTGGCCTCGAGGTCGTAGTACGGGTTCCGGGTCGGCGTCACCGAGAGCACGGACTCCGGCACCTGGATCTCGATCTTCGTGGTGGGCGAGTCCTCGCAGCCGTGGGGGACGCTGAACGTCGCCACGGTGAAGGCGCCGGCCGACGCGTCGGTCACGGTCGCGCCGACGTGGGCGCCGGCGGGGGCGACGACCGCGAGGGTGAGGGCCGCGGTGGCGGCCGGGAGCGCGCCGAGGCGCGCGAGGGTACGGATGGACATGGTTCTCCTGGACTGGTCCTTGCTGGGTCTGGGGGCGCGCGTGGGCACACCCGAGCCCGCCTCGGACTCAGGTGTGACGGACCGCCAGGGGTGGCCCACGCCTCGGCGAGACCAGCAGGTCCACCAGCGAGACACGCGTCCGGACCCGCGTGCGCTGCGACCGGAGGCGGCCTGCGACGAGGGGGGTGGGGCGCGAGGAGAAGGACACGACCGCGGAGGCGGCGCGCCGCCCGGCCCACCACAACACCGCGGTCAGCAGCGTGACGAAGAGGTGGGCGGCGACCATCTGCCAGGTCCAGCCGGGATCCGCGGCGGGCGCGGCGCCGTGGGCGGCGTGGACGTGCTCGGCGACCAGCCCGAAGGACTCGTGCAGGCCGAGCTGCGCCGCGGCGACGATCGGCAGCAGCAGCCGGGGCGACACGTCGCGCGAGAAGAGGAGGAGTCCGCCGCCCAGCACCACCGAGGCGATGAGCACCAGGCCGGGGGCCGTCGGGGCCGTGCCGCCGGCCCAGGTGTGGGCAGGGACGGCGCCGGCGAGGACCACCACGGTCGCGGCGAGCGCGCGGGCCAGGGCGTGGGGAGCACGCACGTGCTCCACCCGCGGCTCGGCCCTCATGCGGCACATCGTGTCAGAGGGACCGCGGCGGCCCGTCAAGGGCCGGTGCACCTACCAGCCGTGGTGCCTCCGTGGCCGCCGGTAGTCACCGTGCCCGTACGCCGGTGCGCAGCCGCCGCGGCGTCCACGCATGAAGAACATCAGCGGGAAGATCAGCACCCACAGCGGCGCCTCCGTCAGCACGCTGAACGCGACCAGCAGGGCGAGCACCGGCAGCAGCGGCAGCCGGAAGCCTTGCCGGCCGCGCTTCGCCGCCGGCTTCGCGGGCGGGTACGACACCTGCGGTCGGGGCAGGTCGCTGAACAGCACGGCGAGGTCGGCACGGGTGCGCGCGGTCCAGATCGCGTCGAGCCGCTCGTCGTACTCCTCGTGGTCGAGGCGGCCGTCGGCGTAGTGCATGGCCAGGTCGGCCATGGCCCGCTCGCGGTCGCTGTCGGAGATGCGCAGCCGCGGGTCGGGGGCGCTCATCGCTCGTCCCGTCCGTCCCCGTCCCGGCCGTCGGCGAGGATGCCGTAGAGCCGGCGACGGGTGTCGACCAGCACGTCGAGAGCCGCACGGCGCTGCTGCTCCGACCCCTGGGTGGCGAGCTGCCACACCGCGCTCACGACCTGGCCGATCTCGCTCTTGATGTCGGCCTGTCCGGAGGGCTGGTCGACCGGCTGCTGCTCGGTGGGCGCGAAGGGCGCCCACACCGCGGCCAGCTCGTCGGTGTGCTCCTCGGCCCAGGAGACGCCCTGGTCGGTGAGCCTGATGGTGCGGCGGCCGCGCTCGTCGTCGGACTCGACGAGCCCCTCGTCCTGCAGCTGCTGGATGGTCGGGTAGACCGAGCCGGGGGAGGGGCGCCACTCGCCGTGGCTCAGCTCCGCGATCTCCTGGATGACCTGGTAGCCGTTGATCGGCTCGTCGGCGCGGCGCGCCCGGTGCAGCACGTCGATGATCGCGGTGCGCACGTCACCGCGGCGCACGCGCGGACCGCGCTGCTGCGGTCGCGCCGGCGCGGTCGCGAAACCGAGGAGCTCGCCGAGCCACGGGGGCGGACCTCCTGGGCGCCGCCCGGGGCCCGGCCCCCAGCCGCTCCAGGCGCTGCCGCTCGAGCGGTGGCCGGAGCGGTGGTCGTCTCGTTCGTCGCCGGGCCAGTCGGCGCCGGGCCAGTGGTGTCCCATGTCGTGCTCCCTCGTGTCGTCGGTCGTCCCGCGGTACGTGACAGTCGCTGATGTATCGGAGACCTATCACGATATATCGCGAGCGTACGCCCCGCTGGGCGGCGGGACAAGGGGCTGCGCGTCTGGGGTCCTGGGTCAGGTGAAGTAGAGCTCGGCGCCGTCGTTGATGGCGTCTGCCATGGCGGATGCTTCGTGTGGGCTGATTCGGTGGGTGCCGGTGTGGTCGACGAGGAGGGTCTGGCCGTGTGGGGTGCGCCAGAGGTGGCGGCCGGGTCCGACGACGCGGGTGGTGTAGCCGCCGTGGGTCTTGGTGCGGTGGTGGCGTCGGCGTAGGGGGCCGGAGTTGTGGGGGCCGGTCTGGCCGGGTGGGCCGGTGTCGTCGTAGGGGATGGCGTGGTCGTAGTCGACGGTGTCGCGGGTGGCGGTGCGCGGTGTGTAGGGGAAGCAGTCGCCTCCGGTCTGGGTCCAGGTGTGGTCCTTGATGATCTCGGGGTGCTCGTAGGCGTCGACGCGGCGGCGCATGCGCAGGTCGAGGACCGGGGTGACGGTGACGTCGGCGTGGCCGAGGACCTCGTGGAGCTGGCGTACGTCGATGGGGCCGACGCCTTCGATGCGGGCGACGCCGGTGCGGGTGCGGAGGGCCTCGTCGGTGAGGTGCACGAAGAGGCGTCCGCGGCCGCGCAGCGCGGCCAGGCGCTTGTCGGGTATCGCGGTGAGTTTGTCGAGGTGTCGGCGAGGTGGTCCGGAGCCCAGGCCGGCTGCTCCCCGGTGTCGCCGTCTTCCGTGTGGTCCAGAAGGAGTTTCAACAGGTCGGCGGGTCGGGCGAGCCAGCCCAGGGCGAGGGAGCGGAGCTCGTCACGGTTGTGGTCGTGGCCCATCGTCGTGGCAAGGATGTCGGCGACCCGGTCGACCATGGCGTCGAGCCAGGCGGCGTCACCCGCGGTGACACGGGCGATGAGGTGACGGTAGCCGAACTCGTCGGAGCGCGAGAGCGACACGTAGCGCTGGTGGCGCGAGCGCTCGCGCTCGGCGCGGTGGGTCTCGGGATCGGCCTCGATCACCTTCGCGCGAGCGATCTCGAGGACCGTGGAGGGTGCGTGCCCGGCGATGGCCTGGCCGACCGCCCGGTCGACCCGCTCGACCTGATCGGCGAGCAGTGAGCGGGTGAGGACGGCGATCTTGCGGGCCACCCAGGGCTCGCAGTCGCCGGCCTCGACGACCGCCCAGGTCAGCGGCAGACGGTGGACCAGGTCGAGCCCGTCCGCGATGAGCGCACGCGTGGTGGCGGGATGGGTCTCGCGTGCCATGGCCAGCTCGGGGATCGCGTGCTCGCGAATTTCGGGCGTGCCGTCGCCGCCCGGGGTGAGCATCGGGTCACGCTCGTCACGCGGATGGCCCTGCACGACAGCCCACTGGATCGCCAGCCGGAGCTCCGCGACCTCCGCCAGCCGCCGCGCGCGGAGAGCGTCGGTGGCGCGGGTCAGGATCTCGCTCGCCGTCGGCTCGTCAGCCGCTGGTGGCGACTGGAGGAGCGTGTGGGCGATTGGCATGCCTGATCCTATCGAACAAGTGTTCGATCGGACAAGCGACCTCGGTGGTGAGGACGGAATCGCGGCGGATGAACGCGCAGGCCGCAAACAGTCGCGCTATGACCGGCACTGCGTGAAGCGCTCCTGAATCGTCTGGGACGCAATTGGTCAACGCGTACCACCGAGATGCAATCCACATCCAAGAGCGTCAGGGCGCAAGCGAGACCGCGGTGCCTATCAAGATCGCTGTACACACCAGTGGGATCCAAAAACCCAACCACTCAGGAGGAGCCCACTCGCTGAACGCGAGGTCGGACAATATGAGACTCAATCCCTGCGCGGCCAGTCCCGTGCCGACCGCCGTAACCCAGAAGGTGACTGCACTGTGGCCGACTGCAAGGGCAAGCAGAGCCGCCATGATGGAGAAGAGTGATGCTTGTGACAGTACAAACAGAGTGGGACGTGTGGTCCGGTCCTTGGTTGCAACGGGCGCCGCTTTGATCGATTGATCGAACGCGAAGACAAGAAGCAGCACGGCATCCACTGACATGCACGCAACGTAAAAATCAATTCCAGCGTCCGGCATTTCTGACCCCCTGTCTGACGCAATCTGATCACGTCGCGTCGAAGTGGTGTGTCGCCTTCTCCTGAGCCTGAATGGTTTACGTCTGGAGATCGACGTTCACTGTCGCGCTCTCGGGCTCTGGGGGTTGAAGACGAGGTCTTTGCGTGAGGGTCCCGTTGCCCCAAAATCATATCGAGGTGCCCCGGCGGTTGGCTATCTCCACTTGCCGTCTGGGGCCTGCTGATGGGAACGCTCGAGATCACTTGCGAACGGGAGAGCCCGATCCTTCAGATCGCGGTGGCGATTGTCGCGATTGGCTTCAATAGCAAACTCGCGGTTCGGCTGGGCACAGCGCCGCGCAGCGCGGCACCGATCAGCTGCGCGCGCGCCCCGTCGGCGTGCAGGCGGCCTTGGGCACGGTCTCGTCGGCGATGATCGCCTCGAAGAGGGCGGGGGCCCGGTCGGGGTCGGCGATGATCCGGTTGGGGTCGCTGGGCGCCGACAGGTTCGGCATCGTGCAGGTCTGGCTCTCGCCCGTCATCGCCAACGCGAACCGGCCGAGGTCGAACGGGTTCATGCCCTGGTCGACGCGGATGGCGCCGGAGGCGGCCTCGTTGATCTTCCAGTAGCGCACCGGGTTGAGGAAGGTCCACGGCGTCTTGGCCTCACTGCCGAGCGCGCTGATGACCTCCCGCTGGCGGGCGACGCGGTCGAGGTCGCTGAGGGCGGTCACGTGGCGCGAGCGGGAGTACGCCAGCGCGGTGAGCCCGTCGACCTCCTGGCACCCCTTCTTGATGTCGAGGCGGGCCATCGGGTCCACCATGTCCTGCTTGGGGCAGATCTCCACCCCGCCGAAGGCGTCCACGGTGTTGATCACGCTGCCGAAGCCGAGCTCGACGTAGTGGTCGATGTGGATGCCGGTGAGCTTCTCCACGCTCGCGACGAGCAGGGGAGCGCCGTCGATGGCGAAGGCCGCGTTGATCATCTGGGTGCCGTGGCCGGGCACCTCGGTGAGGGTGTCGCGCGGGATCGACATCATCGTGCGCCCGCCCGAGCCGGTGTGCAGCACGATGATGGTGTCGGTGTTCGTGCCGCCGCGGGGTCCGGTCTGCAGCGCCTTGCGCTGCTCGTCGGAGAGGTCGTCGGCCTTGTCGGAGCCGACGATCAGGTAGTTGGTGCCGGGCTGGTCCGCCGGGCGGTCGCCGCCGGGCTCGGCGTCGACCTTGTCGATCTTCGTCCAGAACCAGAGGGGCACGCCGGCGAGGTAGACGACGATCAGCAGGAGCACCAGCGGGATCAGCCCGAGGCGCAAGCGCGGACGCCAACGGCGCTTCTTCGGCCGCGGCGGCGGAGCCGTGGCCGCCGGGCGCGTGCCGCGCGGTGGCTGCCCGCCCGAGCCGCCGGCACCGCGAGCCTCGCGCCGGGCGACCGGCATCACGCGCGTCTCGTCGGGGCGGTCGGCGCCCTGGGCGGGCACCTGCCGGGTGGCGTCGCTCGACGGGGACTGCGACTGGCTCCCGTAGAGCCAGTCGTACTCGGGCGTTCCCTTCTCGGGCATCCCGGAGCCCTGCGGACGATCAGCCATGAGACGGGACGCTACCGTGCCGGGCATGACGGAGAGCGCAGCGCGACCCACGTCGTACAGCCGCGTGAGCCTCGGCATCATGGCGCACTCGAGCGAGGCCAACCTGCTCGGCAACGTGCACGGTGGCGAGATCATGAAGCTCGCCGACTCGACCGCCGGCGCCGTGGCGCACCGGCACAGCGGTGGGCCCGCCGTGACGGCGGCGATGGACGAGATGACCTTCCTGGCGCCGGTCCACGTGGGCGACATCATCAAGACCTACGCGCAGGTCAACTGGGCCGGCACGTCCTCGATGGAGATCGGGGTGCGGGTCGAGGCGCAGCCGTGGGGCAATGCCGGCGACGAGCCGGTGCACGTCGCGAGCGCCTATTTCGTGTTCGTGGCCATCGACGACGAGGGGAAGCCGCGGCCGGTGCCGCCGCTGGAGACCGAGACGCCCGGTGACGTACGACGTCAGCGCGAGGCCGAGATCCGCCGCGCGCACCGGCTGGCGCGCAAGGCCGAGATCGACCAGGGCCGGGAAGGATGACCGACTGGCGGCACGTGCGCACCGAGCGGCTGTGGCTGGACGAGCCAACGGACGGCGACGCCGAGGCGCTGTTCTCGATCCACAGCGACCCGGCGTCATGGGTGCACTTCCCGTCGGGCCGGGTGACCGACCCGGCTGCCGGCGCGGTGATGGTCTCGGCCAGCACGGCCCGCTTCGCGCGCGACGGGCTGGCCTACTGGTCCGTGCGCGACCAGGAGGGCGGACCTGTCGTCGGCCGGGGCGGGTGCATGGGACCCGACGACGGCCCGTGGTGGAACCTCTACTACCGCTTCGACCAGCGCGTGGTGGGCCGCGGCTACGCGACGGAGATGGGGGAGGCGGCGATCGCGGCCGCCCACGACGTCGCGCCCGACCGGCCGGTGCTGGCCTACCTGCTCGAGCACAACCACGGCTCGCGGCGGACCGCCGAGAAGCTGGGCCTCCGCCTCGTCTGGCGGGGGCCCGACGAGGGGAACCCCGACCCCGACGCCGTACGGCTGGTGTTCCTCGACCGGGCGCCCGACGACGCGCTCGTCCGGAGCCTGGAGGCTGCGGGGATGCCCGCGCGGCACCTCGTGGCCGGCTGACCCGGTCGCCACGGCGAGTCGCGACCGGATGTGACGGGTGTGACTGGTGATACTGGGCGGGCTGACTTCCCCCAGCAGAGAGGCTTCCCCGATGCCGCCCGTCCCGCCCTCCGGGTCGCACCAGACGAGGTTCACCACGCTCGACCGCGCGCAGCGCGTCCGGTTCCGACGTGCGGTGAGCCTGATGCTGATGACCTTCGTGCTGCCAGGGTCGGCCCAGCTGGTCTACGGCAACCGCCGGGTCGGGCGCATCGCGCTGCGGACGTGGCTCGCGGTGCTGGTGCTCGGCCTCGTCGCGGTGGTCGCCTCGTACTTCTGGCACGGCGTCGCCTTCTGGGCGGGCACGAACACCATGCTGCTCCAGGGCCTGCGGCTCGCGCTGATGGCACTGGCGGTGGGCTGGGCGTACCTCTTCATCGACGCCTGGCGCCTGGGGCAGCCGCTGACCCTGCAGCGCCAGCACCGCCTGGCTGTCGTGGGCGTGAACGGCTTCCTCTGCTTCAGCGTCGCCGGCGCGCTGCTGTTCGGCGCGCACGTGGTCGGCGTGCAGCGCGACTTCATGATCTCGATGTTCGGTGACGGCTCGGCCGTCGGCGCCCACCAGGGCCGCTACAACGTGCTGCTGATGGGCGGCGACTCCGGAGCGGGCCGCTGGGGCCTGCGTCCGGACTCGATGACAGTCGCGAGCATCGACGCGGAGACCGGCAAGACGGTGCTCATCTCGCTGCCGCGCAACATGCAGAACTTCCCGTTCCCCGAGGGGTCGGTGATGCACGAGCAGTTCCCGAACGGCTTCGACGAGGAGGGGATGTACCTCAACGGCCTCGCGACGTGGGCGCTCGACCACTCCTCCCTCTTCAAGGGCTCGAAGAACCCCGGCGTCGACGCCACCATCGAGGGCGTCGAGGGGATCACGGGCCTGAAGATGAACTACTGGGCGATGGTCAACCTCGAGGGCTTCAAGGACCTCGTCGACGCCGTGGGCGGCGTCGAGCTCAACGTCCGCCAGCGGATCCCGGTCGGGCTGCCGCACGACTCCTTCTTCCGCTACATCGAGCCGGGCAAGCGCACCCTCAACGGCATGGACACGCTCTGGTTCGCCCGGGCGCGCCACGACTCGGACGACTACTCCCGCATGGCGCGTCAGAAGTGCGTGATGAGCGCGATGCTCGAGCAGGTCAGCCCGCAGACCGCCGTGACGAACTTCCAGAAGATCGCCAAGGCCAGCTCGGCGATGGTCTCCACCGACATCCCGCGCAGCGAGGTCGACCGATTCGTCGACCTCGCCCTGAAGGCGAAGAGCCAGAAGATCGCGACGCTGTCCCTGGTCCCGCCGATGATCAACACCGCGAACCCCGACATCGCCCTCGTGCAGCAGAAGGTCGCCGACGCGATCGCCAAGGCCGAGGGCCAGGAGCCCGGGACCGGGACGGCCGAGGCGGCGGGGACGGACACCGACGCCGGCACGGAGTCGTCCGGTGCTGCGACGACCGGGAAGGGCAAGGGCTCCACGCCCGCGCCGACCAGCCCGTCCACGACGCCCCCGGCCGCGCCGTCGGTCACCGGCGGTTCGCTCGGCTCGCTCTCGGAGGGCTACGCGGCCAACGAGGCGGAGGACCTCGGCGCGGTTTGCTGACGGGGTCCACCCGGCCCCTAGGGTGTAGGCCGTGACCTACGGACCCCTGCCTCGCATCGTCGCGGTCGTGGTCACCTTCAACCGGCTCGGCCTGCTCGAGAAGCTGGTCGCGCGGCTCGGCGAGATCGAGGGTCTCGCGGAGGTCCTGGTCGTCGACAACGCGTCCTCCGACGGCACGGGGGAGTGGCTCGCCGGCCGCTCCCACACCGGCGAGATCGGGCTGCTGGGCCGGACCCTGCCCACCAACCGCGGCGGCGCCGGGGGCTTCCACGACGGGCTGGCCTGGGCGATCGACCGCGGCGCGGACCTGGTCTGGCTGATGGACGACGACGGCCTGCCCGACGTCGACTGCCTCGACCACCTGCTGGCGGAGACCGAGAACCTCGACTTCTGGGGCCCGCTCGTCGTCGACGAGGCCGACCCCGACCGGCTCGTGTTCCCGATCCGGCTCCCCGGCGGCACCCGCGTCCTGCACTCCGTGGACGACGTACGACGTGCGGCGAAGGACGACCGCATCGACGGGATCGTCATCCCCTTCAACGGCGTGCTGGTGACCAAGGAGCTCGTCGACCGGATCGGCCTGCCGCGCGAGGAGTTCTTCATCTGGGGCGACGACCACGAGTACCGCCTGCGCGCGGAGGAGGCCGGCGCCCGCGTCGCCACCGTGGTCACCGCGACCGTGCGCCACCCGAGCGTCGGCAACCTCGGGACGCCGATGATGTTCGGCCGCACGACCTACAACGACTCGCCCAGCGACCTCAAGCACTACTGCATGGCGCGCAACAACCTGGTCAACCTCCGCGACTACCGCGGGCCGGCGCACGCGATGGCCTTCGTGGTGAAGACCGCGTGGTTCTACACCTTCACCCGCCCCAGCCTGTCGCGGCTGCGGCTGAGCCTCAGCGCGATGCGCGCCGGCATCGCCGGTGACTTCGACGGGCACCGGAGGTTCCTGTCGTGACGGCAGAGACGGTCGCGGTCGTCGTGGTGACCCACAACCGCGCCGAGCTGCTCGACCGCCTGCTCGACGGGCTGGCGGCGCAGACGCGCCGCCCGGACGCCGTCGTCGTGGTCGACAACGCGAGCACCGACGGCACCGCAGCGCTGCTCGCCTCGCGCAGTGACCTCCCGCTGCAGGTGATCACCCAGGACAACCTGGGCGGCGCGGGCGGCTTCCACGCCGGCGTGCGCGCGGCGTACGACGCCGGGTGGGACCGGGTCTGGCTCGTGGACGACGACGTGCTGCCGGCGCCCGGCTGCCTGGAGGCGCTGATGTCCGTCGACGAGGACTGCCTCATCGCCGTGCGCGAGGACCTCACGGGCGCGCTGGTGGAGAAGGCCGCGGTCGAGTTCGACCTCCGCAACCCGCTGGCGATCCACCCCAAGCGCGCCACCGTCGACGCGGTCTACCCCGACCGGGCGTCGATGCCGCCCCTGGTCGAGGTGCAGAACGTCGCCTTCGAGGGCTTCATGGCGCGCCGCTCGGTGGTCGAGGAGATCGGCTTCCCCGACCCGGCCTTCTTCATCTTCTACGACGACGCCGAGTACGCCGTGCGCGCCCGCCGCGCCGGCCACCGGATCATGGGCGTCCGCGACGCCGTCCTGGTCCGCCAGCTCGACTTCAACCAGCAGCACGACCTCTCGGGCTGGAAGGGCTTCTACATGTACCGCAACCTCTTCGTGGTGCACCTGCGCCACGGGGAGAACCTGCTCGTGCGGCTCAAGCCCTGGCTGATCACCCTCGCCGTGGTGGTCCTCAGCCCGCTGCGCGGTGGTCGGGCCGAGGCACGCAACGTGATCCGCGCCATGGCCTCGGCGCGGGGCATGCGCCGCCTGACCGCAACAGCACGACCCCCTCGTTAGACTCAGTCAGCGCCTCTCACCACCCCTCACCATCAGGCGCGTCCCCACTACAGGAGTTGCTCCCTTGTCCCAGGGCTCACCCGCCGACACCGACCAGCTGCCCGACCTCGTCATCGTCGGAGCCGGCCTGTTCGGACTCACCATCGCCGAGCGCTGCGCCGAGGAGCTGGGCCTGCGTGTGCTCATCCTCGAGCGCCGCCACCACCTCGGCGGCAACGCGTACTCGGAGCGCGACCCCGAGACCAACGTCGAGGTGCACAAGTACGGCGCGCATCTGTTCCACACCTCCAACGAGCGGGTCTGGGAGTACGTCAACCGCTTCACGGCGTTCACCGACTACCGCCACCGGGTCTTCGGCAAGTACCAGGGGCAGGTCTACTCCCTGCCGATGAACCTGGCGCTGATCAACCAGTTCTTCGGCAAGTCCCACACCCCCGACGAGGCGCGCGCCCTCATCGCCGAGCAGTCCAGCGAGATCGCCACCGAGGACGCCACCAACCTCGAGGAGAAGGCGATCAGCCTGATCGGCCGCCCGCTCTACGAGGCGTTCATCAAGGGCTACACCGCCAAGCAGTGGCAGACCGACCCGACCGAGCTCAGCGCGGACATCATCACCCGCCTGCCGGTGCGCTACACCTTCCAGAACGGCTGGTTCAGCGACACCTACGAGGGCCTGCCGGTCGAGGGCTACACCGCGTGGCTGACCAAGATGGCCGACCACCCCAACATCGAGGTGCGCCTCGAAACCGACTTCTTCGAGGTCGCCGACGACTACAAGGGCAAGGTGCCCATCGTCTACACCGGCCCGGTCGACGAGTACTTCGGCAACTCCGAGGGCCGCCTGTCGTGGCGCACCGTCGACCTGGAGGAGAGCGTCGTGGACACCGACGACTTCCAGGGCACCGGCGTCATCAACTACAACGACCAAGAGGTCCCCTACACCCGCATCATCGAGTTCAAGCACTTCCACCCGGAGCGGGAGAAGACCCACCTGCCCGGCAAGAGCGTGATCGTGCACGAGTACAGCCGCTTCGCGGAGGAGGGCGACGAGCCCTACTACCCCGTGAACACCGCCGACGACCGCGCCAAGCTCCTCAAGTACCGCGAGCTCGCCAAGGCCGAGCCGATGGTGCTCTTCGGCGGTCGCCTGGGCACCTACAAGTACCTCGACATGCACATGGCGATCGGCTCGGCGCTGTCCATGTACGACAACAAGCTCAAGCCGCACTTCACCGAGGGCGCCGAGCTGACCAGCGGAGGCATCGACGCATGAGCACCGTGACCCGACTCCTGCAGCGCCAGATCCTCCCGATCGACCGCGACACCGACGTGTTCCCGCTCTACGTCGACCTCGAGGAGGCCAAGCTCGACACCGACCGCGACGCGGTGGGTGGCGACAAGGCGGCCAAGGACCTCAACAACGCGGCGATCCGCCAGTCGACCTCGACCGGCCGCAAGCTGCACCCCGACCAGATCCGCTCGCGCACCGCGCTGCGGCTCGAGCCCTCGCAGCTGCTGTCGTTCGGCACCTACTTCAACGCCTTCCCGGCGTCGTACTGGCGTCGGCACACGATCGTCGACCAGGTCCGGCTGACCGTCGACGTGAGCGGCGCCGGTTCCATGGTCACCGTCTACAAGTCGATGGCACGCGGGCACTCCCAGCGCGTCGACGCCGCGACCGTCGAGGGCGAGTCCGGCTCGTTCACCTTCGACCTCACCCTCAAGCCGTTCGTCGACGGCGGCTGGTACTGGTACGACGTCGTCGCCGGCGACAACGGCGCGACGGTCGAGAGCGCCCGGTGGACCGCGGAGGTCCCCGCCGACCGTGCCGAGCACGGCACCGTGGACGTCTGCATCACCACGATGCTCCCCGACATGAGCGCCCAGCTGCTCGGCCAGCTCGGCTCGTCGGAGGAGCTCGAGCCCTACCTCGACACTGTGCTGGTGATGGACCAGGGCAAGGACAAGGTCACCGACAGCGAGCACTTCCCGGCCGCGAAGGCGGGCCTCGGCGACAAGCTGCGCGTCATCGTGCAGGGCAACCTCGGCGGCTCGGGCGGCTACGCCCGCGGGCAGCTCGAGAGCGTCCGCAAGGGCACCGCCACCTACGCGATGATGATGGACGACGACGTCGTCTGCGAGCCCGAGGGCATCATCCGCGCGGTCACCTTCGGCGACCTGGCCAAGCGCCCGACGATCGTCGGCGGCCACATGTTCAACCTCTACAGCCGCTCCGAGCTGCACTCCTTCGGCGAGATCGTCCAGCCGTGGCGGTTCTGGTGGCAGACCCGGCTCGACGGCTACTCCCAGTGGGACTTCGGCGCCCGCAACCTGCGCTCCTCGCGCTGGCTGCACAAGCGCGCCGACGTGGACTTCAACGGCTGGTTCATGTGCCTGATCCCGCGGGTCGTCCTCGAGGAGGTCGGGCTGTCGCTCCCGGTCTTCATCAAGTGGGACGACTCCGAGTTCGGCCTGCGCGCCAAGCAGGCCGGCTACCCCACGGTGTCCTTCCCGGGCGCCGCGGTGTGGCACGTGCCGTGGACCGACAAGAACGACGGCCTCGACTGGCAGTCGTACTTCCACCACCGCAACCGCATCATCGCGGCGCTGCTGCACTCGCCCTACGAGCGCGGCGGACGGATGGTGCGCGAGAGCCTCAACCACCAGATCAAGCACCTCGCGTCGCTGCAGTACTCCACCGCGGAGCTGCGCCACCTCGCGATGGAGGACGTCCTGCGGGGCCCGCACGCCCTGCACGGCGAGCTCGCCACGAAGCTGCCCGAGATCAACGCCTTCCGCAAGCAGTGGTCGGACGCCCAGCTGCACCTCGACCGCGACGAGCTCCCCCCGGTCCAGCGCAAGAAGCCGCCGAAGAAGGGCAAGTCCGACATCGAGATCCCCGGCCGCAAGGCGACCCTCGTCGCCGCGGCCCTCGCGCCGCTGCGCCAGCTGCGCCCGGTGCGGGAGATGGCGGACGAGTACCCCGAGGCCGAGCTCAGCGCGATGGACGCCAAGTGGTGGAACCTCGTGAAGTACGACTCGGCAGTCGTCTCGATGAACGACGGCACGTCGGTGGCCCTCTACAAGCGCGACCCGGCCCACTACCGCGACCTGCTCAAGCGCACCATCGAGATCCACCGCCGCTTCCACCGTGAGTGGCCGCAGCTCGCCCAGCAGTACCGTGCCGCCCTCGGCGAGATCACCTCGCCGGAGGCGTGGGAGAAGACCTTCGCGCCCTGGATGGGCGACGAGTCCCCGGACGGCGATGCGTGAGCACGTCCAGCCCTGAGGCGGCGCCGGAGCCCGGCTCGGTCGAGCTGAGGCACGACCTGGCGCACGTCCCGCTCGCCCCGCCGTCGCGCACCTCGGGCGTGTTCGAGGTGTTCCGGCGTCGCTACCTCCTGCGCCTGATGGTGCGGCGCGAGATCCGGGCCCGCTACGCCGGCACCGCCTTCGGGCTCGCCTGGTCCTACATCAACCCGTTCACGCGGTTCCTGACGTTCTACTTCGTCTTCGGGCTGCTGCTCGGTCGCGGCCTGGGCCTGGAGAACTTCGCGATCCACCTGTTCGCCGGCATGGTGCTGGTCAACTACTTCACCGAGTCGGTCACCGCCGGCACCCGGTCGCTGCTGTCCAACAAGGGCGTCATCGGCAAGATGGCGATGCCACGCGAGATGTTCCCCGTGGCGTCGATGCTGGTCTCGCTCTGGCACGCGATCCCGCAGCTGATCATCCTCGTCGTCGCGTGCGTGGTCTCCGGCTGGTGGGGCGACGGTCCGATGTGGGTGCCCGACGCGGTCGGGATGGGGGCCGCGCTGCTCGGCTTCCTCATCATCATGGTCTGGGGCACGGCGTTCGGTCTCATGTTCTCCTGCGTCAACGTGATCTTCCGCGACTTCCAGCGGATCGTGCAGACCTTCATCAACGTCCTGCCGTTCACCGTCCCGATGATGTACCCCTACCACCTCATCGCCGACGGCGAGCGGATCCCGCTCAAGTACCACGATCTCTACGTCGCGAACCCGGTCGCCGAGGCGGTCATGCTCATCCAGCGCGGCTTCTGGTACCCCACCTGCGAGCCGGCGTGCGCCGTCGACCCCGGCACCGGTGCACCCCTGCCGGAGTTCGTGAGCGACCTGTTCCCGCGCGGGTTCGTCATGCTCGCCATCGGCCTCGCGGTGCTCGCCCTCGGCCAGTTCGTCTTCTCCCGCCTGGAGAAGACCGTCCCGGAGCGCCTCTGATGACTGGTCCCGCCACGACGTCGACCACCACCTCGATCGTCGTCGACAACGTCTCCAAGACCTTCCGCTACCAGGCCCACCCGACGCTCAAGAAGGTCATCCAGGGCAAGCTGCGCGGGCAGCAGACGAGCGAGACCTTCAAGGCGCTCGACGGCGTCTCCTTCGAGGTCCAGCAGGGGGAGTCCATCGGCCTGATGGGCCTCAACGGCTCGGGCAAGTCGACCCTCCTCAAGCTCGTCAGCGGTGTCATGCGCCCCGACGCGGGCCAGGTGCTGACGCGGGGGCGCATCTCCGGCCTGATCGCCACCGGCGCCGGCTTCCACAACGAGCTCACCGGGCGCGACAACATCTACATGAACGCCGCCATGCTCGGCATGACGAAGGAGGAGACCGACGCGAAGTTCGACGACATCGCCGCCTTCGCCGACGTCGGCCGCTTCCTCGACACCCCCGTCGGCAACTACTCCTCCGGCATGTTCGCCCGCCTCGGCTTCTCCGTGGCGGTCCACGTCGACTGCGACATCTTCATCGCCGACGAGGTCCTCGCGGTGGGGGACCGGCCCTTCAAGCGCAAGTGCCTCAGGCGCATGAAGGAGATCCGCGAGTCCGGGATCACCATGTTCTACGTCAGCCACTCCGCCGGCTCCGTCAAGCGCATGTGCGACCGCGCCATCGTGCTGGAGAAGGGCCGCCTCGGCTTCGACGGCGACGTCGAGGGGGCCATCAAGTTCCTCCACTACGACGGCGACGACGAGGAGCCGGACTCCGAGGAGAGCTCGGAGGACGAGCGCGACGACGCGCTCGCCAACGACATCTGATGAGACGAGCAGCCGGTCACGAGCGCAGCGAGTGACCGGCGTGGGCTCGGCCAGGTTGGGCAAGCGACGTCCCTGAGCCTGCGAAGGGACACGAGCGCGTCGGAACCCCTCGTGGGAGGTGAGACCAGTCGGAGCTCCTCGCCCGGAGGTGGCGGCAGACGACATGTGTTCGGGCCTTCGGGGTGTCGTGTGCCGCCATGGTGGTCGTGGGTCAGCCGAAGGTGGCGGCAGACGACATGTGTTGGGCCTTCGGGCGTGCGATGTGCCGCCACCCTCGGCCGGGCGTCGCGGCGAGGGCCGAGCCCTGAACCTGCCTCACGGCGCGTCGAAAGCCCGAAATCCTGCAAGATCAGCGAGAATGACACCGATGTAACGGCGTGTCGACTGGAAATTACACCGTTGTAGTTACTCAGAAACTCTTCCGTGACTGGTGTGACTGGTGTGAACTTCTGCCTTGTGTGACCTTCCCCCACACAGGAACAGGGTTTTTCCATGCGTCCTCTCCAGGCTCGTCTCGTCACCCTCTGCCAGCAGGTGCTGGCGCTGGGTGTCGTGCTCGTCGTCCTCACGCCCGCCTCGGGCGTGGTGTCCCTCGACATCGTCGGGGACCACCCCGCCCGCCCCGCCGGTCCGACCGGTGCGCAGGCGCCCGCGGCGCTGATGTCGGCCACGGTGCCGACCCGCGCGGTGACGCCGACGGTGACCGAGGTGCCGCTGACGGACGCGGCCGGCGGGACGTTCGGCCTCCAGGGCCGCACCGTCGCCGGCGCCACCGACGCCCGCGTGGTGAGCAAGCCGCAGGACGTCGCCGGCTTCGCCGCCATCGGCGTGACGTGGAAGCACGGCGAGGACCTCGAGGAGGACCAGATCACGGTGCAGGTGCGCACCCGCACCGGCGACACGTGGAGCGACTGGCAGGACCTGGAGTACCACGACGAGCACGGCCCGGACCCCGCCAGCGCGGAGGCCGCCAACGCCCGTCCGGGCACCGAGCCGACCTTCGTCGGCGAGGTCGACGACGTGCAGGTCCGCACCACGACCGACGGCGTCGCGCTGCCCGACGACCTGTCGCTGGCCCTGGTGGACCCGGGCTCGGCGAAGGCCAGCGAGGCCGAGGCCCCGGCGGAGCAGCCCGACGCGGGCACGGCGACGTACGAGCAGGACTACGAGGACATGGGGTCCCTGGAGTCCGGCGCAGGGTCCAGTGCAGGGTCGGGTGGGGCCGAGGACGGCCTCACACTGCAGGCCAACGTGCAGGCGAAGCGCGCCGTCGCCCAGCCCACGATCTACTCGCGCGCCCAGTGGGGTGCCGACGAGAGCATCCGCAACAAGGGCTCGCTGCGCTACGGCACGATCAACGGCGGGTTCGTCCACCACACGGTCAACGCCAACGACTACTCCGAGGCCCAGGTGCCGGCGATCATCCGCAGCATCTACGCCTACCACGTGAAGTCCCGCGGCTGGAGCGACATCGGCTACAACTTCCTGGTCGACCGGTTCGGTCGCATCTGGGAGGGGCGCTACGGCGGCATCGACAAGCCCGTGGTCGGCGCCCACACGCTCAACTACAACCAGTACTCCTTCGCGATGTCGGCGATCGGCAACTTCGACACCGCGCAGCCCAGCGACGTGATGCTGCGGGCCTACGGCCAGATCTTCGCCTGGAAGCTCTCGCTCCACGGCGTGAACCCGGCCTCGACGTCGCAGCGCATCGGCAGCAAGACGTTCGCGGCGATCAACGGGCACCGCGACGCGGGCTCCACGGCCTGCCCCGGCCGGTACCTCTACGCCCAGATCCCGCTCATCCGGCAGTACGCCACCTCGGCCGTGCCGCCGACCCCGACGACGCCGACCGTGGTGCCGATCGCGGTGTCCGAGCCGAACCCGCAGAACAACCTCGACGCGTCGCCGTACCCCGACCTCGTCGTCCGGCGTGCCGCCGACGGGCGCGGCCTCGTCATCCCCACGGGTGGCATGACGTCCTTCCAGCAGCGCATCGTGGTCGGCAAGTCGGGCTGGGACCAACGCGCCGACGTGCTGGTGTCCCCGGACCTCACCGGGGACGGCAGGGCCGACCTGGTGACGGTCGACCGGTCGGGCGTCGTGCGGATCCGCACCGGCAAGGGCAACGGCAAGTTCGGCGCCACGGCGAAGAAGCTCAGCCTCAAGGGCTACTCGCTGATCACCGCCGTCGGCGACATCAACGGCGACGGTCGCAACGACCTCGTGGCCCGGTTCAAGGGACGCCTCACCACCCTCCTCGCGACCTCCAAGGGCGGCTTCGCCCGCAAGACCACGCGCAAGGGCTACGGCAACTACCGGCAGATCGTCGGCGCCGGCGACGTCAACCGCGACGGCCGCATGGACCTGCTGCTGCGCACCAAGAACCGCGTCTTCCTGCAGACCGGCTACGGCACCGGCTCGTTCGCCGCGCCCACCCGGGTGGCGGGCTCGTGGAGCGGCTTCAACCGCCTCGTCGCCGGCGACTTCAACCGCGACGGCGTGCCGGACCTGGTGGCGCGCTCGAGCTCCGGCAAGGTGCTGATGCTCCCGGGTCGTGGGAACGGGACGTACGGCGCCGCCCTCGGCCCGGCGACGAACCTCAAGTCGATGCGCTGGATCACCGGGACCAACCTGGTGGGCGGCTCGGGCGCCGACCTGATCGGCGTCTCCGGCAAGCAGCTGGTGGTCGTCGCGAACCGCGACACCTACGAGCTCGGCTCGCCGATCGACACCGGGGTGTCCTTCGCCGGCAAGAACCTGCTGCTCAACGCGGGTGACGTGAACAAGGACGGCTTCGGCGACGTGCTGGCCCGCGACGACGCCGGGACGATGTGGCTCTATGCCGGCAACGGCACCGGTGCGCTCGCCACGCCCACCTCGATCGGCAGCGGCTGGGGTGCGGTCTCCGACGTCAGCGCGGTCGGCGACGTGACCGGCGACGGCAACCCCGACCTGATCGGCACCTACAACGGCACCCTGTCCGTGTGGGCGGGCAACGGCTCGGGCTTCAACGGGGCCGTCCCGGTGAAGGGCGGCGTGCCGACCCGTGCCGGCCTGCCGAGCGACCTGTCCGGCTTCGACTGGGTGCTGGAGGTGCAGCCGATGACGCTCAAGGGCCACGGCGACTTCATCGTCCGCGACCGGACGAGCGGGCTGGCCTACGTGTACGGCGGGCGCAAGGCGGGCGTGTCCTCACCCCGCGTGCTGGGCGAGGGGATGGGGGCCTACGACCTGGCGGGGTGATCCGCGCAGAGAGCCGCGATCAGGCTCGGGCCGTCGCCCGCTCGGCGTCGTAGACGTCGTCGAGGCGCGCCGGGTCGGGATTGCGGACAAGGACCAGCGAGCCGCCTCGTCCGAGGGGCTCGGTGAAGGTGGCCATTCCTGGTGGGGAAGCCGGGTCGGCCACCGACAGAAGACGGCCGCCGTCGGTGAGAGAGCTCCCGACGGCGGCCGTCAGGTCGTTCTGCCACAGCTCGGCCTGGGTCAGGTCGTCGGTCGCGGGGTCGATCCCGGTCGGCGGGTCCCACGCGGTGAAGCCGTCGGGCTGCGACCAGATCTCCACGCCGACGTCGAGCACGCCGTCGGGCAGCGGGTCGGCGAAGCGCACGCCGAGCGGACGCAGGCTGCAGGCGAGCACCGGGATCGCACCCGCTCGGGGTGCCCACGCGGCGAGGCCCTCGGGGCCGCAGACCACGGCGTCCGGCTCGTCGGACCCGGTGACCCGCAGGCCGACGGTCCAGGCCGCTCCCAGGAACACGGGGGAGAGCCAGTGGGGCGGCAGGTCGATCCGCAGTGACATCCCGCGCTCGAGGTCCGCGACGTCGGTCAGCAGCCCGGACGCCTTCGCGACCCAGTTGGCGTACGTCGTCACGGACAGCTCGACCCGCTCGTCGGTCGCGTGGTCGTAGAAGGTGAGCAGCGGCCGGCCGGGGTCGCGCCGCAGCTGGGTGGCCAGGACCTCGGCGAACGTGGTCATCGGCGACCGCAGGTCAGACGACCGTGGGCTCCGGGGAGTCCATGTAGGGGTAGTCCTTCATGAACGTCTCCAGCGCGCTGCCGCTCAGCTCGGAGCAGTACTGCCACACGCCGACCTGCTTGGACGGGTCGGTCTCGCCGACGCCGCCGACGGACCAGTGGGTGAAGGCGACGTGCTGGCCCTTGGGGAACGCCTTGCCGTCCTCGGAGGTCCACGGCACGGCCTTGAACTTGTCGCGCAGGTTGCTCGTGCCCTGGAGCTTGGAGGCGATGCCACGCAGCTCGTCCATGGCCTCGCTGCTGTCGGCGATCGTCTCGTCGTACCAGAGGATGGTGTAGCCGTGCTCGAGGTTGTGCACGAGCTCGCCGAGCTCGGGGCGGTCCGAGGTGGTGTAGAGCTTGCGGTCCATGGTGTCCCACATGTTCCAGTGGGAGCCGAAGGCCGGCGGGGCGTCGGGGTACTCCATGGGCGTGCCCACCTCGACGTGGTCCTGGTTGCCCTCGGCCTTCTTCGTGGTGACGTCCTGGCACACGGAGGCCTTGGCGCCGATCTCGCCGAGCGAGTCCGAGGCGTAGGCGCGCAGGTCCCACCAGTCCTTGAGCGGCTTGTAGGCCGCTGCACCCACGATGAGCAGGGCGACGACGACGCAGACGACCACGATCGCCATGCCGCGCCTGTTCTCGGCCCTGGACTGCTGGGAGCGGATGGAGTCGATGACCGCCTGACGGTCGGTCTTTGCCTGCTTGGCCACGGTGCTCGGTGTCTCTCGGTCGGTGTGCAGAGGGAGCCCTGCGCGGGCTGCGCTGGCAGAGTCTACGTACTCACGGGTGACAGGTCGCACACGACGCCCGCGACCGTCTCCTCCCAGCGGCGGATCCGCCACCCGTGGGCGAAGCAGACGGCCGCCACCGCCGTGCGGTCCGACCCCTCCGGCAGCCGCAGCTCGTCGTGGTCGGGCTGGCCGTCGAAGGTGAGCGACAGGGTCGAGGACATCGCGCGTCCGCGTCCGACCACGCGACCGACGGCGGACTGCAGCTCGGCCAGGGGGACCGCCTCCCCGAACGGCGCCCGGTCGGCGTCGTCCCCGCCCAGCGCCCGTACGACGGCCTCGCGGGCGCCGTACCCGAACAGGTCGCCGCCCTCGGGCCGCACGAGCGCGACGGCGCCGGTCCCGTCCTCGCCGGGCGGCAGCACCAGGTCGGCTCGACCGCGGACCACGGCGAGCGGGCGGCCGGTGAGCTTGCCCTGGACCAGCTCGGCGGCTCCGGCGATCTCGTCGGCGACGGCGGGCAGCGTGACCGCCAGCGGGTTGCCGTAGGCGTCAGTTCGCCCCGCGTGGTCCTCGGCGACCACGAGGCCGGCGGCGCCGATCGCGATGTCGGTCTGCCCCTGCCGCCAGGCGCGGCCGGCGGTGTCGGTGACGACCACCCCCACGTTGGTCCCAGCGCGCGCGGCGACCTCGCGCCGCAGCCCGCGCGCGCTCCGGTCGGGGTCGAGGGGGAGCAGCACGACCGAGCCGGGCGCCACGTTCGAGGCGTCCACGCCGGCCGCCGCCATGGTCAGCCCGAGCCGGTGGCGCACGATGCGGGTGGCGCCCCGCTGGGCCACCACCCGCTCGGTCTCCTCCGCGACGGCCGCCTCGCGGTCGCCGGCGCGGGTGCGTCCCTCCGCCTTGCTCACGACCTTGCTCGTCACGCAGAGCACGTCACCGTCCGCGAGGTCGGCTCCCACCGCGGCGAGGACCAGGCCGGCGAGGTCGTCGCCGGCGCCGACCTCGGGCAGGCCGTCGGGCGCCCAGACCTCGATCCTCCCGCTCACGACGCGCCGGCCGCGACCAGCGACACGGCGGCGGCCGCCATCCGGGCGGTCGCGTCGTGGTCGGTCATCATCAGCGGCACGGCGTGCGCGCGCACGCCCTCCGCCTCGAGCCGGGGGAGCTGGTCGGCGTCGCGCTCGTCCACCAGCCAGCCGTCGAGCACCCCGCCGCGCGACCGCGCGCCGTAGTGGGCGCCGACCGCGGCAGCGCTGACCTCCACGCCGATGCTCGCGAGGACCTGGGCCGCCATGCCGCGGACGTGGGTGCCGCCGACGATGGGGGAGAGGCCCACGACGGGTGCGGGCGTCGCACGGACCGCGTCGCGCACACCGGGGACGCCGAGGATCGTGCCGACCGACACGACGGGGTTGGACGGCGGCAGCACGACCAGGTCGGTCTCGGTGATCGCCTCGAGCACGCCGGGCGCGGGGGTGGCGGACTCCTGGCCCACGACCAGCACCGACTCGGCCGGGACCTCGGCGCGCAGGCGGACCCAGTACTCCTGGAAGTGCACCACGCGCCGGCCGCTCGGGCTCGCCGGGTCGGCGATCGCGATGTGCGTCTCGACCCGGTCGTCGCTCATCGGCAGCAGGCGCACGCCCGGCTGCCAGCGCCGGCACAGCGCCTCGGTCACCTGGGAGAGGGGGAAGCCGGCCTCCAGCATCTGCGTGCGGACCAGGTGGGTCGCGATGTCGCGGTCGCCGAGGCCGAACCACGTCGGCTCCACGCCGTACGCCTCGAGCTCGGTCTTCGCGCTCCACGTCTCGTCGCGCCGCCCCCACCCGCGCTCGGCGTCGATGCCGTCCCCGAGGGTGTACATGACGGTGTCGAGGTCGGGGCACACCTTGAGCCCGTGGATCCACCAGTCGTCAGCGGTGTTCGCGACGACGGTGACCTCGGTGTCGGCCGAGCCCCCGGGCACCAGGCCGGACCGCAGGCCGTGGAGCAGTCCCTGGAGGAAGCGGGCCCCGCCGACCCCACCCGACAAGACGGTGACGCGGGTCAGGGGCGTGGGGTCGGCGGCCGGGACGGGGGCAGGTGCGGGGGGCATCGCCGCGGATGATGACATAGGAACAGCCTGCCTGAAGCAGAATCGCGATATCCCACCCCATAGCAGATCCGGGCTTGACTTCACGGTACGACAGGCATGTAATTCCCACAGTGTCGTTCAGTTCTGAACAAGGGGTCGCGGTCACCGGGCCCAGGGTCGAAAAGGGGCGTAGAGCCATGAGAGCAGAACTGTTTCTCCTCGAGCCCGAGGGCGAGGAGTTCGGTTGGCAGGATCGCGCGCTGTGCGCGCAGACGGACCCCGAGGCGTTCTTCCCCGAGAAGGGCGGCTCGACCAGGGAGGCCAAGAAGGTCTGCCTGACGTGCGAGGTCCGCGACGACTGCCTCGAGTACGCATTGATGAATGACGAGCGCTTCGGCATCTGGGGCGGCCTCTCCGAGCGCGAGCGCCGCAAGCTGAAGAAGCGCGCCGTCTGACGACAACGCCGTCAGGACCGCGGTTTTTCGCGGTTTTTGGCGGCATGGAGCGCCTCGCTAAGGTGCTCCGGTGACTGTCACCGCGCTACTCGTCAGCCATGACGGGGCGCGTTGGCTCCCAGCAGTTCTCGCTGGTCTGACCGGGCAGACCCTCCCGGTGGACCGCGTCGTGGCCGTCGACACCACGAGCCGCGACGACAGCGTCGAGCTCGTGCGCGCGGCGCTGGGCGGACCGTCCGACCGTGTGGTCGTCGACGTGGTCCCCGGCTCGACGAGCTACCCCGCCGCGGTCCGCCACGGCCTCGACCTGGTCCCCACCGTCGACGACGACGAGTGGGTCTGGCTGCTGCACGACGACAGCAACCCCGCACCGACCGCGCTCGCCGAGCTCCTCGCGGCAGCCCGCGAGCACCCCGGGGCCGCGATCCTCGGACCGAAGCTGCGCGAGTGGCCCTCGCTGCGCCGGTTGCTCGAGGTCGGCCTGACCATCTCCGGCACCGGCCACCGCGAGACCGGTCTGGAGCGCGGCGAGTACGACCAGGGCCAGCACGACGCCGTGCGCGAGGTGCTCGCGGTCAACACCGCGGGCATGCTGGTCCGACGCCGGGTGCTGGAGGCCCTCGGTGGTCTGGACGAGGAGCTGCCGATCTTCGGCAACGACATCGACTTCGGGTGGCGTGCCGCCCTGGCCGGGCACCGCACGTTCGTGGTGCCCCAGGCCGTGGTCTTCCACGCCGAGGCGGCGCACCGTGGCGTGCGTCGTACGCCGATCACCGGCCGCCACACGCACTACCAGGAGCGTCGCGCGGCGATCTTCACCTCGCTGGCCAACGTGTCCTCGCGGGCGCTGCCGTGGCAGTACGTCCGGCTCTTCCTCGGCTCGCTGCTGCGGGTCGTGGGCTACCTCGCGGTGAGATCGGTGGGGGAGGCGCTCGACGAGCTCGCCGCCGTCCTGTCGGTCCACGGCCGACCCGGCCAGGTGCGCGCCGCTCGCCGCGAGCGGGCGCAGCGACGCGCGGGCGAGCCCGCCGACGTACGCCACCTGCTGGCGCCGGCGTGGCTGCCCTACCGGCACGGCCTCGACTTCGTCACCGACCTGGCCTCGGCCGCCACGAGCCAGGCGGCGGACGTGGCCGAGCGCCGGCGCCTGGCCAAGGCGCCCGGCGCGGCTCCGGCGCAGGAGCAGCGCCGGGCGGCCGCGGAGGACGACGAGGACGCCTACCTCACCGACACCGGGCTGGTGGCCCGCTTCTTCACCAACCCGATCGCCGTGGTGCTCGTCCTGTTCGGCGTGCTGGCGCTGGTCGCCGGCCGGGAGGCCTTCGGCTCCATCACCGGCGGGGCGCTGTCCCCGGTACCGGAGGCCGCGGGCGACTGGTGGCGCCTGCACACGTCGTCGTGGCACCCGCTCGGCACCGGGACCGACGTCCCCGCGCCGGCGTACGTCCTGCCGTTCGCGATCGCGGCGTCGGTCCTGCTGGGCCAGACCGGCGCGGTGGTGTCGGGCCTGATGCTGCTGGCCGTGCCGGTCGCCGCGTGGGGCGCGTGGCGGCTGCTGAAGGTCGTGGGCCACCTCGTCGACCCGCTCGGCCTGCCCCGCTGGCTGGTCGTGTGGGGAGCGTTGACCTACGCCCTGGTCCCGGTGACGTCCGGCGCCTGGGGCGAGGGACGCTTCGGCACCGTCGCGGTCGCCGCGCTGCTGCCCTGGGCGGCCCACGCCGCCCTCGGCTTCGTCGACCCCGACCGCGACCGGCGCTGGCGCGCCGCCTGGCGCACCGCCCTGCTGGTGGCGCTCGGCGCCGCCTTCGTGCCCGGGTTCTGGCTCTTCGCGCTGCTCGCCACCGCAGTGGTGCTCGGCGGCGCCGCGATCATCTCCCCGCGCCTGCTGAAGGAGCGCGACAGCTGGGGCCCGCCGGTCGTCGCGGTGGCGGCGACACCGGTGCTGCTGGCGCCGTGGCTGCTGCCCCTGCTGACCACCGGCTCGGCGTCGGGCCTGCTGCTGGAGGCGGGGCGGCTCACCGTCGACCAGGTGACCTTCGTCGGCCTGCTCACCGGCCGGCTCAACGACCTCGGCGCGCCCCTGTGGCCGGGCGTGGTGCTGGGCCTGCTGGCGTTCGCCGCGCTGGTGCCGCGCCGCACGCGCGTCGCGGTGGTGATCTGCTGGTTGGTCGCGCTGGCCGCGGCCCTGGTGTCGGGTGCGCTCTCGCACGTCACCCTCGACCTGCCCGCCGTCACCACGCGCCCCAGCCTGGGCCTGTTCGTGGTGATCCTCCAGGGCACCTCGGTCGTCGCGGTCGTGCTGGGCGCCGACGCCTACCTCCGCCGCCTCGATGTGCACCACCCGTGGTGGCAGCGCGCCCTGGCGATCGGGCTCGCAGTCGTCGCAGCAGCCGTCCCGGTCGGCGGCCTCGCCTGGTGGCTCGGCACCCCCGACAACGCGATGGCGCGCGACGCCGAGCAGGCAGTCCCGGTCTACATGCAGCAGAGCTCGCTGCTCGGCGAGGAGCACGGCGTGCTCGTCCTCGACGGCTCCGTCGACGACGGCATCACCTACCGGATCCGCCGCGACGACGGCACGACCCTCGGCGAGGACGAGATCCTCACCCTCGCCGACGAGGACGGCGAGCTGACCGCGGACGTCAAGGCGCTCGTCTCCGCACCCACCCCCGGCGTCGTGGCCGAGCTCGGCGCGCGCGGGATCGAGTACGTCGTCCTCAGCTCGCCCGCCGACGGCCGGATCTCCGCGCTCCTCGACGCCACGGCCGGCCTGGACCAGGCCAGTGCAGAGGACCGCAGCACCCGCGCCTGGCACGTCGACCGCCCCCTCGACGCCTCCGCCCTCGAGGGCGACGGCTCGTGGTGGCGGGTCCTGCTCCTCGTCGTGCAGGGAGCGGCACTCATCGTCGCGCTGGTGCTCGCGGCACCGACGGTCCGGCAGGGGAGGAGCAGGCGCGATGGCTGACCCCACCCCCACCTCGACCCCGCGGCCGGGCGGCCGGCGGCGCGTCGCCGAGGACGCACGGCGCCGCCCCTCGGCCCTGAGCCTCCTCGCGGTCGCCATCCCGCTGCTGACCGTCGCGGCGCTCGCGCTGGTTCGTCCGGCCGAGCCCGCCGCGACCACCCACCCACCCACCGCGGCCCCGCTCGACCGCACCACCGCGGTCTGCCCTGCGCGGCTGCCCGGAGCCGACGACATCCGTCTCGGCAACACCGCGCTGGCCTCGGGTGAGCTCGCCCTCCGCGTCGGGCGCGAGGACGCCACCGTGGCCCTCGAGTCCGGCGTCGCGGCCCGCACCGAGCGCGCCCCGGTCGTGGTCCACGGCACCGGCGACCTGGCGCCCGGCCTGGTCGTCACGCGCGCGGGCGCGGGCTCCGCCGTGCGCTGCGACCAGCCCGCCCCGGAGCGCTGGTTCACCGGCGTGGGGGCCTCCGCCGAGCACACCTCGACCCTGACGCTGGTCAACCCGGACAAGGGACCGGCCGTGGCCGACGTGACCGTGTGGGACGGCAGCGGCGTCGTCGACGTGCCGGCGCTGCGCGGCGTCCGCGTGCCCGGCGGTGGCTCGGCGAGCTTCGACCTGTCCGAGGTGACCCCCAGCCGTGACGCGCTCGCCCTCCGGGTCGCCGTCTCGCGGGGCCGCCTGGCTGCGAGCGTGGTCGACCTGGTCGACCCGCTCGGGCGCGCGAAGCCCGTGCGCGAGTGGCTCCCCGCGCAGGCCGCGCCCGCCGCGACGTCGTACGTCGTCGGGGTCGGCGCCGCGCCCGCCGACCGGACCCTCACCCTCGCGAACCCCGGCGACAGCGAGGTGCGGGTCGCGCTCGAGCTCGTCAGCGGCGACAGCGAGTTCGCGCCCTCCGGCGTCGAGGAGATCACCCTCACCCCTGCCTCGGTCAGCGAGGTCGACCTGAGCGGCGTCCTGCGCGGCAAGCGCGCCGCCGGTGTCCAGGGCCTGCGGCTCGAGGCGACGGGACCGGTGACCGCGAGCCTGCGCAGCCGGACCTCGAACGACCTCGCGTTCGCCGTCGCGGGCGCCACCGTCGACTCCGAGACCGGGGTCGCCCTGCCGGCCGGTGCCAAGCGCCTCCTGCTCGCCGGCGCGACGGCGCCCGGCGTGGTCACGGTGCAGGCCTGGGACGAGGACGGCGAGGTCGCGGTGCGCGAGCGGCGCGTCGAGGTCGACCCCGCGACCGCCGCCCGGGTCAACCTGCCCGACGACGCGGTGCTCGCGCTCGTGCGCCTCGACCGCACCGGGGCGGTCGTGTCGGTCGAGGCCAGCGACGACGGCCTGTCCTACCTGCCGCTCGAGCAGCTGCAGACGACCAGCCAGGTCGCCGACGTCCGGCCGGCCCAGCGCTGAGCGCCCCGCCGGGTCAGTCGGTGTAGCGCTCGTCCACCTGTCCCGGCGCGATCCCGAGCAGCTCGGCGAGCTGTTCGACGACGACGGTGTGCACCATCGCCTCGAGCTCGTCGCGGTTGGTCGCACGGTGCTCGATCGGACGACGGAAGATGACCAGCCGGGTCGGCGACGCCCCCTTGCCGCGCACCAGCGAGGACAGGGGCACGGTCTCGTCGCCCCAGTCGTCGGGCAGCATCGGCGCGTCCTCGACGGCGTACTCGACGAGGCCGAGGTGGCGCTGCCACTTCTCGTCGAGCGGGGTGACCACGTCGAGGACCAGCTGGTCGAACTTCTGCCGCGCCGTGCGCAGCGCCGGGGTCCCCGGCCAGTCCGGCACCACGCCGGGTCCGCGCATGCCGCGGCCGCGACGGTCGCGGGTGCGCCGGCGCGGCTCCTGGCCCGTCGCGGGGTGCACGCCTTCATCCACGCCGCGAGCCTAAGCGCCCGGCGTGCGTCCGGCGGGTAGCGTCGGCGCCGTGAGCCTTGCCCGTCGTTGTTCGCGTACGGCGTGTGGCCGTCCTGCGGTCAACACGCTGACCTACGTCTACGCCGACCAGACCGCCGTGCTGGGCCCCCTGGCGACGTACGCCGAGCCCCACGCCTACGACCTGTGCGAGCTGCACAGCGAGCGCCTGTCCGCCCCGCGCGGCTGGGAGGTGCTCCGCCTCGCGCAGGACCCCAAGGCCCAGGGCCCGAGCAGCGACGACCTCCTCGCCCTCGCCGACGCGGTGCGCGAGGCGGCCCGCCCGGCACCGGCGCCGGTCCCGCTGCACTCCACGGACGACCCGAGCCGGGGCGCGAAGCGCGGACACCTGCGGGTCCTCACGCCCACCGACTGACCGCCGTCCGCGTCCGTCGGGTCTGTCCTAGGATTCGGGTCGTGAACATCGACGCGCAGCTCATGAGCATCATCGTCTGCCCGGCCTGCCACGGCACCCTCGCCGAGCAGGCCGACGAGCTCGTCTGCCAGGGGTGCGGCAACGCCTACCCCGTCCGCGACGACATCCCGGTGCTGCTGGTCGACGAGGCCCGCAAGCCCGCCTGACCGGACGGAGGGAGTTCGCCGTGGCGACCTGGTTCGACGAGGCGCGGCTCGACGACGCGGGGGTGCTGCAGACCGTCGACCTGCGGTTGCGCACGCTGGCCGAGAGCGGCGCCCGCGTGCGCCGCGAGGCGCACGAGGCCGCGGGGCCGATCGCGGAGCTGATCGCACGCGGACGTGACGAGGCCCGGCCGCGTGCGGTGATCGCCGCGGGACCGGACTCGCGCCTGCTGCGCGCCGTGCTCGAGCCGTGGTGCCCGGTCCCGTTCGTGGCGTGGCCCAACCCCGGGCTGCCCGGCTGGGCCGGCTCGCTCGACCTGGTCGTGATGCTCGCCCCCGAGGGCAACGACCACGGGTCCGCGTCCGCGGTCGCCGAAGCCGTACGCCGCGGCGCGCAGGTCGTCGTCGCGTGCCCCGCGCGGTCGCTGGTCGCCGAGCACGCCGCCGGGCGCCACGTCACCGTGCTGCCGACCGTCACCGGTGACCAGCTCGCCACCGCGGTCGTGGTGCTCGACTACCTCGCCCACGTCCACCTCGGTCCGCACGCCGACGCCGAGTCCGTCGCCGCCTCCCTCGACGAGGTCGCGACCAACTGCTCGCCCCACCGCGACCTGGCGGTGAACCCCGCCAAGATGCTGGCCATCGCGATGGCCGACACCAACCCCCTCGTGTGGGGCGGCTCCGTGCTCGCCGCCCGGGCTGCACGTCGCCTCGCCGAGTCGCTGCGCCGCACCTCCGGGCGCTCGGCCATCGCCGGCGACGCCGAGCACCTGCTGCCGGTCATCGAGGCGGCCAAGCAGCACGACGTGTTCGCCGACCCGTTCGCCGACGAGGGCGGCGACCTGCGGCCGCTGCTGCTGATCCTCGACGACCGCTCCGACGACCCCGTCGTGCGCGAGCAGACCGGCGACCTCAAGGCCGCCGCGGCTCGCCACGGCGTGCGCGTCGAGACGGTCGAGACCGACGCCGACGCCGAGGTGGCGCGCTACGCCTCGCTGCTGCTCACCGGCACCTATGCCGCGGAGTACCTCCGCATCGGGCTCGTCGAGGACTGACGCGTGGCCCCTCGGGCCTAGGAGCGGGCGAACCGCATCCCGAACACCAGCGCGTCGGTGCCGTGGACGTACGCCGTCCGCTCGACCTCCATGCCGAGCCGCCGGGCCACTGCCTGGGACGGCGCGTTGTCCGGGCGGATGATCGCGACGAGGTGCTCGACGCCGTGGGCCGAAGCGCAGTCGCGGACCGCGCGCGCCGCCTCCGTGGCGTAGCCGTGGCCGCGCTGGTCGGGCAGGAGGTGGTAGCCCACCTCGACGTGCGGGGTGCCCTCGACGTCCTGCACCGTGAGGCCGCAGTCGCCGACGAAGTCCCCGTCGTGCGTCTCGACCACCCACAGCCCGAAGTCGTGCTCGGCGTGGTTGCGCTCCTGCCAGTCGATCCACCGGACCGCGTCGTCGCGGGTGCTGGGTGGGCGGTCGCCGCGCATCGGGTCGAACGCGACGAGCATCGCGGTGATGTCGTCGACGTCCGACATCTGCATCCGGCGGAAGCTGAGGCGCGCGGTGGGCTCGGGCAGCACCGGCTCAGGCTAGACCGGCCGCGTGCCCGGCGGTGGGACCTGGTCGACGTCGGTCCAGACCTCGACCAGCTCGGCGAGGAGGTCGTCGCGCACGGTCGCGAAGCTCGCCACCGCGAACTCGAGGGCCCGGCCGTCGGCGCCCGTGCCGGTCACCCGTGCCCGCAGCACGCCCCGGTCGCCGTCGGCGACGAGGTCCTCGGCGTGCATGCGCTCGAAGCCGGGGTAGTCGGCGTTGAGCCGCACCCACTGGTCGCGGTCGAACACCTCACCGGTGTGCACCAGCCGGCACGCGAAGCCGGGGTGCAGGAGCCCGGGCAGGGCGTCCCACTCGTGCGCGTCGATCACCTCGGCGAGGCGGGTCAGGAGGGCAGCGGCGTCCATCACTCCAGTGTGTCGGCCACCTCCGACAGCCGGGTCAGCCCTGGACCTGTCGGCCGGAGTGCACGTGGACATGGAGGTGCTTGGAGTCCTGGTAGCGGCCGAGGTTCGTGAGGACCGCCGCCGCGCCGTGCTGCTGCTCGACCTGCCGGGCGATGCGCTGGACGACCGCCAGCAGCGCTCGTACGTCGGCCTCGTCCTCGGCAGTGACCGTCGTGAACGAGGAGAGGTGCCGCTTCGGCACCGCGACGACGTGGACCTCCCAGAACGGACGGGTGTGGTGGTAGGCCAGCACCAGCTCGTCCTCGTGCACCACCTCCAGCGGCAGCGCTCGCGGGATCGCGACGTCGCAGTAGAAGTCGTCGCCGGCATAGGCCTCGCTCATGGGCGCGATCATGGCAGCAAGCGCCCGTCTGGCGGTGGTCACGTCGAGTGCCGGGCGTGCTTGTGGCCCCGCCATCGTGGGGACTGGCGGGGTGCGGGGCGGGGTCATGGTCGGTCGGGTGGCGGGGTCTCGTCGATCGGGCTGGTGCCGGTGCGGTCGCGCCGGTAGTGGTGGCCGTGCGGGCTGGTCCACTCGAACACTCCGGCCGCGACCACCCGGTAGGTCCAGGCGGTGTGGGTCTTCAACCGGTGGTGGGACCGGCACAAGCAGGCCAGATTCGACGTCGCCGTTGGCCCTGCTTGTGGTCGGCCCTCGGCGTCGGCGTGGTGGTCGTACTCCACGATGTGGTCGACGTCGGCTCGTCTGGCGGGTCGACTGCACCACGGGAACACGCACGTGCGGTCGCGCAGAGCGATCTGTTCGCGGATCCGGTCCGGGATCTCATAGCCCGACGCGGTGAGCTCGGTGTTGAGGTCGATGACCGGTCTGATGGTGACCTGGGTGCGGGTGTCGCCACACCACGCCTTGACCTGGTCCACCAACACGAGGCGCTGGCCTTCCTCGATCCGGCCGGTCGGTCCGAACACCGTGCTCTCACCGACGGTCGACGCGTCGAAGTGGGCGTGGATCGCGACCTCGCGCGCCGGCGGCAGGTCGGCGGTGTCCGGTTCGGTGGCGATGGCGGTGGTCGTGTCGGTCGCGAGGTCGAGGGCGGTCTGGGTGCGGGCCAGGTCGCCGAGGGCCTTGGCCCGGCGGACATCGAGGGACTCGGTCGACCCCAGCGCCTTCTGCACCTCCGCCCCATGAGCGACCGCGGCTCCCAGGTCGAGGGCGTCGGCGATGTCGAGCTCGGCCTCGAGGCGCATCGTGCCGGCGAAGTGCACGTCCTCGTCGTTGATGGTCACGTGCTGCGGGTCCACGTGCAGGTGGCCGTTCTCCGGATCCTTGGCCGGGTCGTCGGTGGCGAGGTCGTAGCGCTTGATCGCCTCCGCGACCAGCCGGTCCAGCTGTGCGGGACCGACCCGACCGGCCACCGCGGCGACCTGGGCGTCCACGAATGCGGCTGCCTCGGGGGTGAGGGCCGGTGTGGTGTGGATGGTGACCTCCGCGACCGACCGGGCCCGCCAGGCCGGCACCACCCCCGCCTGCACCTGCGCCCACAGCCGCGGGAGCCGGTGCCGCAGCTCCAAGGCGTGACCGATGAGCTTCTTCGCACCCGTCGATGAGATCCCCAGGACGGCGCCGAGCTCAGCGACGCAGAACTCCGCCACCAACGGGGCGCCGTCTCCCGCAATGGGCTCCTCGTGCTCACACCCCGCGACCGCGAACGTCGCCGCCGAGTGGATCGACTCCGGCGGGTGCAGGTCCGCCCAGGAGGCGGCGACCACGAGCAGGTCGGCGGCCGCCCGATGCTCGGCGGCCTTGCGATCGCGAGCCAGAGCGAGCAGGTCCGGGGCCGAGAGGTCGTCTGCGACCCTCCCGATCTCCTGTTCCAGCATCTCGCTCATGTGTTCGATTATATTCGCTGGGACTGACAGTCGCCGCGATCTGGCCGCGCTGTGGAAAGGGCTTGGTAACGCGACTCCGCCCCTCGTCGTCCACCGGCCAGGGTGCGGTTTCGAGGCTCGCTGCGCTCGCACCTCAACCACCGAGAGCGGGTCGCTCGCACCTCAACCACCGAGGCTCGCTGCGCTCGCACCTCAACCACCGGCCACGGCGTGGTTTCGAGGCTCGCTGCGCTCGCACCTCAACCACCGGCCACGGCGTGGTTTCGAGGCTCGCTGCGCTCGCACCTCAACCACCGAGGGAAGGCTCGCTCGCACCTCAACCGCCGAGAGGGGCGGAGCGAACGGGTCTCGTGACGGGACTCCGTCCCTCCTCGGCGACCGGTGAGGAGTCCTCGGCCGGCGACGGCGCGGCTAGGTTGACTCCATGCCCCGAGCGCTGCACCACCTCGACATGTGGGTCGACGACGTCGAGACCGCCGAGGGGGAGTGGGGATGGTTGCTGGCGCGGTGCGGGTGGCAGCGCGAGGAGGGGATGCGGTCGTGGGTGCACCCGGACGGGACGTACCTCTTCATGGAGCACTCGCCCGACCAGCACGGCGCGCACGACCGGCTGCTGCCGGGCATCAACCACCTCGCGATCATCGTCGAGACGCGCGAAGAGCTGGACCGGATGCGTGCCGAGTCGACCGAGCACGGCTGGCACGAGATGTACGCCGACCGCTACCCGCACGCCGGTGGTGACGAGCACGTCGCGCTCTACCTGGAGAGCTCCGAGGGCGTCGAGGTGGAGGTCGTCGTCGGGGACTGATGCCCGGAGGGGTGGTCGCGCCGAGCGGCCGGCAGGTCTAGGTTGACTGTGGCCCAACTGAATCTCGCCCCGACTCTCGGGAGGTACGCGTGTCGTCCGACACCCTGATCGACGCATCCTGGCTCGACTACCTGCTCGTGGCGATCTACTTCGCCTTCGTCCTCGGCATCGGTGTGATGGCGCGACGATCGGTCTCGGACTCCATCGACTTCTTCCTCTCCGGGCGCTCGCTGCCGGCGTGGGTGACCGGCCTGGCGTTCATCTCCGCCAACCTCGGCGCGGTCGAGATCATGGGCATGTCCGCCAACGGTGCGGAGATCGGCCTGCCGACGGTCCACTACTTCTGGGTGGGCGCGGTCCCGGCGATGCTGTTCCTCGGTGTCGTGATGATGCCGTTCTACTACGGCTCCAAGGTCCGCTCGGTCCCGGAGTTCATGTTCCGGCGCTTCGGCACCGGGGCCCACCTGGTCAACGCGGTCAGCTTCGCGGTCGCGCAGCTCCTCATCGCGGGGGTCAACCTGGCCCTGCTGGCGGGCATCGTGAGCGCACTCCTCGGCTGGCCGACCTGGATCGCCCTGATCGTCGCCGCCGTGATCGTGCTGTCCTACATCACCCTCGGCGGCCTGAGCGCGGCGATCTACAACGAGGTGCTCCAGTTCTTCGTCATCGTGGCTGCACTGACGCCGCTGACCCTCATCGGGCTCAACCGGGTCGGCGGCTGGGGCGGGCTCACCGACAAGATCACCGAGGCCGCCAGCAGCACGCCCGCCAGCGCCGAGGTCGCGTCCGCCGAGCAGCAGCTGAACTCCTGGCCGGGGCAGGCGCTGGCCGGCTTCGACTCCGGCCTGCTGTCCGTGATCGGCATCGTGTTCGGCCTGGGCTTCGTGCTGTCTTTCGGCTACTGGACGACCAACTTCGTCGAGGTCCAGCGCGCGATGGCGTCGAACTCGATCTCGTCGGCGCGCAAGACGCCGATCATCGGCGCCTTCCCGAAGATGTTCATCCCGTTCATCGTGATCGTGCCCGGCATGATCTCGGCCGTCCTGGTGAAGGAGATGATCGACCTCAAGGGAGGCGGCACACCGTCGGGCGGGGCCTCCGGCGACGTCACCTACAACGACGCCCTGCTCCTGCTGATGCGCGACGTCCTGCCCAACGGACTGCTCGGCCTGGCGATCGCCGGCCTGCTGGCCGCCTTCATGGCCGGCATGGCGGCCAACATCTCGGCCTTCAACACCGTCTTCTCCTACGACCTCTGGCAGCGCTACATCCGCAAGGACCACACCGACGACTACTACCTGCGCATCGGTCGCCTGGCGACCGTGGCCGCCACCGTGATCGCGATCTTCACCGCGCAGATCGCCATGGGCTACGACAACGTCATGAACTACCTCCAGACGCTGTTCGGGTTCTTCAACGCGCCACTCTTCGCGACGTTCATCCTCGGCATGTTCTGGAAGCGGATGACCCCGACGGCGGGATGGGTGGGTCTCGTGTTCGGCACGCTGTCCGCCATCGCCGTCGACCGGCTCGCGGCGGCGGGCGTGATCGACCTGCCCGGTCAGGGGGCTGCCTTCCTGGCCGCCTCGACGGCGTTCGTGGTCGACATCGTGCTGAGCGTCATCGTCTCGCTGGTGACGAAGCCCAAGCCGGCGTCCGAGCTGAAGGGCCTGGTCTACTCCGAGACGCCGAAGGAGGACCTCGTCGACCCGGACGAGGCGTCCTATCCCTGGTACCGGCGCACGATCCCGCTGGCCGGCATCGCGCTGGCGCTGGTCGTCGCCCTCAACTTCGCCTTCTGAGCCTGACCCGAGAGGAGCAACCATGTCCGAGAACACCGACACCGGCACCGGCACGACAGCCCCCCACAAGGCAGGCGCCTTCGACATCCGCAACATCATCGGCGCGCTGATGGGCGTGTACGGCGTGATCCTGGCGCTCGCCGGCGTCTTCGGCGACCCGGAGCTGGAGAAGACCGGCGACGTGAACGCCAACCTCTGGACCGGCCTCGCCCTCGTCGTCGTCGCGGTCCTCTTCATCGGCTGGGCCCGGCTCCGGCCGATCGTCGTCCCCACCGACGTGGACCGGCCCGACGACGACCCGACGCGTCCGGCACCGACACGCAAGCGCCCCCCGGCACACTGACGCGGGTCTAGGGTCTCCGCATGGAGAGCCCGGTGCCCGGCCTCGACCTCGACGCGCTCACCGCCGAGCTCGACGAGCGGCTCGGCGCGACCGACGCCGCCCTCGCCCGCCACTACCCGGGCGCCCGCCCGGGCCGCCAGCCGGTGCACACCGTCTACGTCCCGGCGGACCGCTTCCACGCCCGCCTCGTGGAGGACCACGGCGCCACCGCGCTCCGTGCCACGGAGGAGCACGAGGGCACGCTGCTCGACCTGCTCGGCCCGTCGCAGGGGGACGACCTCCTCGCCCGGGTCCGCGCCAAGCTCGAGACCGAGCCGGTCGAGGACCTGCGCATCGACCTCGAGGACGGCTACGGCAACCGCCCCGACGACGAGGAGGACCGCGACGCCCTCCGGGCCGCCGACGAGCTGCGGGCCGCGGTCGCGAGCGGCACCGCGCCGGCGGGCACCGGCATCCGGTTCAAAAGCCTCGAGGCGCCGACCCGGCACCGCGGGGTGCGCACCCTCGCGCTCGTCCTCGAGCGCCTCGCCGAGGACGGGCCGCTCCCGAGGGGCTTCGTGGTCACCCTGCCGAAGGTGACCGCGGTCGAGCAGGTGGAGGCCCTCGTCCACGCCGCCGGCCGCCTGGAGCCGGCGCTGGGCCTGCCGGAACGGTCGCTGCGGTTCGAGATCCAGGTGGAGACCCCGCAGTCGATCCTCGGCCCCGACGGCACCGCGCTCGTCGCGCGGATGGTGCACGCCTCGGACGGCCGCTGCACCGGCCTGCACTACGGCACCTACGACTACAGCGCCTACTGCGGGATCGCCGCTGCGCAGCAGAGCCTCGAGCACCCGGTCGCCGACCACGCCAAGGCGGTCATGCAGGCGGCCGCAGCGGGCACCGGCGTACGCCTCTCCGACGGCTCCACCAACGTGCTGCCGGTCGGCAGCGCCGACGAGGTGAGGTCCGCGTGGGCCACCCACCTCCGGCTCGTGCGCCGCTCGCTGGAGCGGGGCTACTACCAGGGCTGGGACCTGCACCCGGCCCAGCTGCCGACGCGCTTCGCGGCCACGTTCGCGTTCTACCGCGAGGGCTGGGCGGCCGCCGCCGCGCGGCTGCGCACCTACGTCGAGCGCCGGGACTCCGGCGTCCTCGACGAGCCCGCCACCGCGCGGGCGCTCGCCGACGTCCTGCTGCGCGGCCTCGACTGCGGTGCGCTGGCGGTGGCGGAGGTCCACGAGGCGACCGGGCTCGACACGCGGGCCCTGGCGGCACTGGCGCACCGCGCCGGGGGAGAGGCAGGCTGAGCCGATGGGGATCGTCCTGGGGCCGAACCAGTACGGCAAGGCGGAGACGCGCGTGGTCCGGATCGTGCGCGACACCCCGCGCCACGAGATCCGCGACCTCAACGTCACGACCGCGCTCCGCGGTGACTTCGCCGCGGCGCACACCGACGGCGACCAGTCGCAGGTGCTGCCGACCGACACCCAGAAGAACACCGCCTTCGCCTACGCCAAGCAGCACGGCGTCAGCTCCCCGGAGGACTACGCGATGGCCCTCGGGCGCCGCCTGCTCGAGGCCACGCCGGCCGCCGAGGGGGCGCACGTCCGGGTCGAGGAGCACGCCTGGGACCGCATCCAGGTCGACGGCTCGGGCCACGACCACG